>CBIHQV010000028.1:0-56766 GCA_966212275.1 uncultured Devosia sp. | reverse complement strand
TCCATGGCGCCATCGGCCTTGCCGGCGCCGACCAGCGTATGCATCTCGTCGATGAAGAGGATGATCTGCCCTTCGGCCGACGTCACCTCGGACAGCACAGATTTCAGCCGCTCCTCGAACTCGCCGCGATATTTCGCGCCGGCAATCAGCGCGCCCATGTCGAGCGACAGCAGGCTCTTGTTCTTGAGGCTCTCGGGCACGTCGCCATTGACGATGCGGATGGCTAGGCCCTCGGCAATGGCGGTCTTGCCAACGCCGGGCTCGCCGATCAGCACCGGATTGTTCTTGGTACGGCGGCTCAGCACCTGGATAGTGCGGCGGATTTCCTCGTCGCGACCGATGACAGGGTCAAGCTTGCCCTCCCGCACCGCGGCGGTGAGGTCACGCGCATATTTCTTGAGCGCATCATAGCTGTTCTCGGCCGTCGCCGAATCGGCGCTGCGCCCCTTGCGAATGGCTTCGATGGCCTGGTTCAGCGCCTGCGGTGTCACGCCAGCCGAAACAAGGATCTTGCCGGCATCGGTATCCTTCTCGACCACCAGCGCCAGCAACAGGCGCTCGACGGTGACGAACGAGTCGCCGGCCTTCTGCGCCGCGCTTTCGGCGGTGTCGAACACCCGCGCCAATTCGCGCCCGAGATAGAGCTGACCGGCATCGCCGGACACGGTGGGAATCTTGGCAATCGCCGCCTCGACACCGGCCCGCGCAGCCTTGGGGTCGCCCCCGGCGCGCTCGATCAGGCCATTGGCCATGCCCTGGTCGTCGTCGAGCAGGACTTTCAAAAGATGGATGGGCGCAAACTGCTGGTGACCCTTGCCCAGCGCGATGGTCTGCGCACTCTGGATGAAGCCACGGGCTCGTTCGGTATATTTCTCGATATTCAAAGCAACTCTCCTTGTCTCGCCCGCTGCCCGGCCCCTGAGGCACCTGAACACACGGCGGAAGCGTCGTCTGGTGGAACGCCCGGACCGGAGTTTGGCAGCAAAAGTGGTTCCACTTTTGCGGTTCGCCAAACGACCAGCTTCAATATCGGCACTGCTCCATCACGAGCAGTATATGGGGAGGGTTTGGCGAGGGAAAAGAGGGCGACCGAAAGCGCTGAGGTTGGCATCCTCTCCCGTTTACGGGAGAGGTGGACCACGCGAAGCGTGGTGGAGAGGGAGCCAGGGCACCATCATGCCCTCAAAACAAAAAAGCCGGACATCTCTGCCCGGCCTTTTGATCTTACTCGGCGGCGTTGCTGCCTGCCGTGAGGAATGCCGGCAATTCGCCGACATCGGGCTGTTCGGCCCCTGCCAGGTCATCGCCACCCGCCGGACGGCGGCGGCGCGGACGGCGCTCGCGCGGCTTGCGGGCCTCACCTTCAGCCTCGACCGGCTGTTCGCCGGCCGCTTCCACGGCTTCCGCCGCAACAGGCTGGGCCTGCTCGACAGGCGCCACGGGCTGCTGCTGGCCTTCGCCTTCGGGGCGGAAACGGTCGCGATTGCGGTTGCGGTCACGACGTTCGCCGCGCGGCTGGCGCTCGCCATCCTGCTGCCCGTCCTGGCGCGGCTGACGCTGCTCGCCCTGTTGCTGGCGCGACTGTTCGCCTTCGCCCTGCTCGTCGCCCTCGGCCTGCACATATTGCTGCTGGGGCTGCGGCTGCGGCGAGGAGAAGCGCGAGTTCATCTCGGGCATATCGTCATCGTAGTCGTCATCGCTCTGGCCATCGGGCCGCTGGCCGTTCTGGGCCTGCTGCGCGCTCGAGACGATGCGGAAATAGTGTTCGGCATGCTGCAGATAATTCTCTGCCATCACCGAGTCGCCTGATGACTGCGCATCGCGGGCGAGCTGGAGATACTTCTCGGCGATATGGGCGGCGTTGCCGCGCACCTTCACGTCCGGGCCGTTGCTCTCGAAATTGCGCGACAGCGGATTGACGTGCTTGCGTCCACCGTTCCGGCCACGCTGCCGGTTCTTGTTATTCTGGTTATTGGGTCTCATCTGGTCGCTTTATCTAACTCTAGAAAAATAAGCGTCACACTGCTGGCGGACCGGCCTCGTGCCTGGTCTGGCCAACCCGGAAGAAGCTCAATGGCTTCCACATCCGGCTCTAATCTGGCTTCATGAAGACCGAAACCGTCGGACGGCGCTCCGAACCCATCCCGCGTCGTTCCAGTATCTGCCGGAACCGCGCTGCGCTTCGCAGCAGCCAGGGATTTGTCGGGTGGCTAGTCGCCGTGGCGCTCATGATGCGCCGTTGACAGCATGGTCAAACTATAACGTTCGCCGCGTCTTTGCCAGCACTAATTGCTGGCCTCACCCAGCCGTGCTGTTTGGTCGCCCTCGATATGGTGCGCCCCCACCACACGATCAAGCCCGTTGAGGTCGCGATGCACGGCCACGTCCTCGAACCCGGCTTCGAGAAACAGCGCACTGACAGCAGCGCCCTGGTCATACCCGATCTCGACCAGCACCCAGCCCCCGGCCGCGAGCCAATTTGCAGCTTCGGCAGCAATGACCCGATACGGCGCCAGCCCATCCGGCCCCCCATCCAGCGCCATCCGCGGATCGAAATCCTTTACCTCCGGAGCGAGGGTTTCGACGACTGCGCTGGTGATATAGGGCGGGTTGGAGACGATGAGGTCGAATACGCCCGCCACATAGGCCTGCGCGTTTGGCTGTGAGCTTTCGGTTCCTTCGCCTCCCTCCCCCTTGTGGGGAGGGACCGAGGGTGGGGGTTCTCCGAGAGCCCCGAACCAGTTGCCCTGGCGCAAGTCCAGCCGCCCACTTACCCCATGCCTGATAGCATTGCCCCGCGCCGCCTCCAGCGCCAGCCCGCTCAAATCCACCGCCACCGCCTGGGCATCAGGCTGATTGGCCAGCACCGCTATAGGGATACATCCCGTGCCCGTCCCCAGATCGAGCAACCGCCCGGCCGCCGGCAGCGCCCCCAGCGCCAGGTCGACCAGCAATTCGGTCTCCGGCCGCGGCTCCAGGGTCGTCGCATTCAGCGTGAAGGCGAGACCATAGAACTCCCGTTCGCCGATGATTCGCGCCACCGATTCCCCGGTCATGCGCCGCTGCAGCAGCCCCGCTACTGAAGCCGCGGCGTCGTCAGCCACCGGCTCGTTCTCACGCGTCGCCAGTTCCAGCGCGCCCAGCCCCAATGCATGTCCGGTGAGCAGCTTCGCGTCGAGCGCCGCGCTTTCAAACCCCAGCCGGCCGAGCACATCGCGCCAGCCGCGCCACAGCGCGCCGATCGTGGGCGCTGCGCTCAGTTGGCCGTCTCCATGGCCGCAAGCTGTTCGGCCTGGCTGGTTGTGATCAGCGCCTCGATCAATTCGTCCAGCGCTTCGCCGGTTATGACCTTGTCGAGCTTATACAGCGTCAGGTTGATGCGGTGATCGGTCACCCGGCCCTGGGGAAAATTATAGGTGCGGATGCGCTCGGAGCGATCGCCCGACCCCACCTGACCCTTTCGTTCTGCTGAACGCGCGCTGTCGCGCTCCTCGCGCTGCATCTCGTAAAGCCGCGAGCGCAGCACGATCATAGCCTGCGCCCGGTTCTGGTGCTGCGATTTCATCGCCGATGTCACTACCAGGCCCGTCGGTAGGTGGGTGATGCGCACCGCCGAGTCGGTGGTGTTGACGTGCTGCCCGCCGGCGCCCGAAGCGCGCATCGTATCGATACGGATATCCTCGTTGCGGATTTCGATGTCGATGTCTTCCACCTCCGGCAGCACTGCTACCGTCGCCGCCGACGTGTGGATACGCCCCGAGCCTTCCGTTGCCGGCACACGCTGCACGCGGTGCACGCCCGATTCGAACTTCATGCGGGCATAGACACCCTTGCCCGCCACATTGGCGATGATTTCCTTGAAGCCCCCCATTTCGCCGGGGCTTTCTTCCATCACGGTCACCTTCCAGCCACGGCCGGCGGCATAGCGCTCATACATGCGGAACAGGTCGCCCGCGAACAGAGCCGCCTCGTCGCCACCGGTGCCGCCACGGATTTCGAGGATGATCGATTTCTCGTCCGCCTCGTCCTTGGGCAGCAGCAGGATGCGCACGGCCTGGAACAGGGTCTCGATCTTTTCGTTGAGCTCCTCGATCTCGGCCGCCGCCATCTCGGCCATTTCCTTGTCGCCGCTCTTGAGCAGCGTTTCGGCCTCGGCGCGATCGCTCAGCGCCTTGTTATAGGCGCGGATCTCGCCGACGATCGGCGCCAGCTCGGCATGTTCCTTGGAAAATTTGACGAACTCGTCCGGCCCCGCCCCGCCCGACAGCGCCGCCTCGACATACTGAAACCGCGTCTCGAGCGCGTCGAGCTTGTCCTGGGGAAGAGATGCCATATTCGTTCTTTCGCACCGCGGTGGTCACAATCACTTGTGTCATCCCGGCGAAGGCCGGGATCCATCTCGAGATTGCAAAGCGGCCGCAAGGTCGACGTGCAGTGCACGAAACCGGCACCTCAGGATGGGCCCCGGCCTTCGCCGGGGTGACACCGAGCGTGTAAAGGCCATGGCGCACAACATCAAGGGTTGGCGCTCTTCACCTCTCCCTTCGGGGGAGAGGTGAAGAGGCTAGACCGGCAGGTTCTGCTTCTCGATCCACTCCTGCAGGAGTTTGCGGATCGTCACCCCATCCGCCCCATCGCTCAGCGCCGCGCCGACCGAAAACTGTATCGGTCGCAAATCGAGGTTGAGCACCAGCTCCTTGATCGGCCCGATCGAGGCCGGCCCCATCGAAAGCCGCGTCATGCCGACCGACATCAGCGCCAGCGCTTCCAGCGGCTTGCCGGCCAGCTCGCCGCACATGGTGATCGGAATATTGTAGCGCCGCGCGGCATCGACCACCATGCGGATGGCCCGCAGTCTCGGCATGCCGATGGGGTCGTAGTTCTTGGCGACCCGCGGATTGGCGCGATCGGAGGCGGTGAGGAACTGCACCAGGTCGTTGGACCCGATCGACACGAAATCCGCCTCGGGCAGCAACTGATCCAGCTCGAACAGCAGCGAGGGCACTTCCACCATCACGCCCAGCTCCAGCCGGCTCGGAATGGTCTTGCCCTGGCGCTTGAGCCGGTCGACTTCCTTCTGCACCACCAGCTTGGTCTGGGTGAATTCGAACGTCTCGGTGACCATCGGCACCAGTATTTTCAGCGGCCGGCCATCGGCGGCCAGCAGCAGCGCGCGGATCTGCGTGCGCAGCAGGCCCGGCCGCTCCAGCCCCAGCCGGATCGAGCGGAAGCCCATGGCCGGGTTCTCCTCGGCCATCGAGCGCTGATAGGGCAACACCTTGTCGCCACCGATATCGAGCAGGCGGAACACCACCGGCCGTTCCCCGGCAATGGCCATGGCCTCGGCATAAAGCTCCTGCTGCTCATGCAGCCGCGGCAGCTTGCTCGCGATCATGAACTGCAATTCGGTGCGGAACAGGCCCACGCCCGCCGCCCCGGTATCGTCGAGCATGGGCAGGTCGGCCACCAGCCCCGAATTGTGCAGCAGCGTGATCTGCGTACCGTCCTTGGTGATGGACGGCTTGTCCTTGAGCGCCGCGTAATGCGCCCGCCGCTTGGCCGTCACCCGCACCTTGTCGATATAGGCCTGCTCGATATCGGGCGTCGGCCGCAGATGCACGATGCCGGCCGCACCATCGAGGATGATGTCGTCGCCGCTTTCGCACATCGAGACGATCGACTGCGCCTGCCCCACCGCCACCATGCCAAGCGAACGGGCGACAATGGCCACATGCGCCGTCGCGCCGCCTTCTTCGAGCACGATGCCGCGCAACTTCTTGCGGTCATATTCGAGCAGTTCGGCAGGCCCCATATTGCGAGCGACCAGGATCGCATTGTCGGGCAATTCCTTGCGGCCCAACGCCTGGCCGTCGCCGGTCAACACCCGCAGCAGCCGGTTGGCGAGATCGTCCAGATCATGCAGCCGGTCGCGAATATAGGGATCGGTCTGGCGCAGCATGCGGGCGCGCGTATCGTTCTGCACCCGTTCGACCGCCGCTTCCGCCGAAAGCCCGTTGTCGATCGCCTCGGTCAGCCGGTGCACCCAGCCCCGGTCATTGGCGAACATGCGATAGGTTTCGAGGATTTCACGGTGATCGGTGCCACCCACCATGTCGCCATGGTCGAGCATGGCGTCGATGGAAACGCGCATCTTTTCCAGCGCCGTCTCCAGCCGCGCCTTTTCGGCGTCGGTATCCTCGGCGATGAAATTGGACACCACCACGCGCGGATCGTGCAGCACCACCGTGCCCAGCGCGATGCCGTCGGTGAAGCTGACGCCGGTATACATGCGCGGCCGCCGCAGATCGATGTCCGAGCCCGGCTTGATCAGATTGTCGAAATCGGAGGTGGCGATCATTTCGGCGAGGATGGTCGCCGTGGTCAGCATCGCCTCGGTTTCGTCCTCGCCATAGCGGCGGCGCTCGGCATTCTGCACCACGAGCACGCCCAGCGTCTGGCCGGCCCGCAGCACAGGCACACCAAGGAAGGCGTTGTAGCGCTCCTCGCCGGTCTCGGGGCGATAGGCAAAAGCAGGATGGCTGGGGGCATCGTCAAGCGACAGCGGCTCGGCTTCGGCGGCGATGAGGCCGACCAGGCCCTCGCCCAGCCGCAGCGTCGTCAGGTGGACCGATTCGGCGGCAAGGCCCTTGGTGGCGAAGAGCTCGAGCGCACCATCGTCGCGCAGCACGTAGAACGAGCACACATCGGCCCGCATATTGTCGGCAATCAGGCCCACGATCTTGTCGAGCCGGTCCTGCGAAGCCAGCGGCTCCGCCATCGTCTCGCGCAACTGCCGCAGCAGCACCCGTGGGCCGCCGATGGTCGTGACCATAACCCCTTTAGACGGCCCGCAAAGCCGCCCCCCTTTGCGGACGCGGCTCGCTTCTCATGGGTGAAGCTTATGCGTCCTTCTTGTCCAACCCGTAATAAGTATGGAGCGCGCGAACCGCAAGCTCAGCATATTGCTCATCGATCAGAACCGAGGTCTTGATTTCCGAGGTGGTGATGAGCTGGATGTTGATGCCCTTGTCGGCCAGCGCCTTGAACATCGAGGATGCAACGCCCGCGTGGCTACGCATGCCCACCCCCACGACCGAGACCTTTGCCCCGCCCTTGGAGCCGGAAAGGCGGCCATATTCGATCTTGTCGCCGGCATTCTGCAGCGTCTTGATCGCCTTGTCATATTCGCTGTCGGGCACCGTGAAGGTGATGTCGGTGGTCGCGCCATCGTCGGCGATATTCTGCACGATCATGTCGACGATGATGCCCTGGTCCGCCAGCGTGCCGAAAATGGCAGCGGCCACGCCCGGATTGTCCTTGACGTCGCGCAGGGTGATCTTGGCTTCCGCCTTGGCGAGCGTCACGCCCGAAACGATCTGCTTTTCCATGATCTCATCCTCATCGCATACGAGCGTGCCGGGAACGCCCGGCGTACCATCGGGCGCAACCTGGGGCGCATCCGGGTCATCGAAGCTGGACCGCACCAGCAGCCGCACCTTGTGCGCCATGGCCATCTCGACCGAGCGGATCATCAGCACCTTAGCCCCCAGCGAGGCCATTTCCAGCATTTCCTCAAAGGAAATCTTGGTGAGCCGCTGCGCCTTGGTCACGATGCGCGGATCGGTCGTGTAGACGCCGTCGACGTCGGTATAGATGTCGCAGCGATCGGCCTTGACCGCCGCCGCCACCGCCACCGCCGACGTGTCCGAGCCACCCCGACCCAGCGTCGTCAGCCGTCCATGCGGCGACACACCCTGGAAGCCGGTGATGACAGGCACCCAGCCATCCTTCATCCGCTTGTCGAGTTCAGTGGGGTCGATATCGGTGATGCGCGCGGCGCCATGGGCGTCGTCGGTCTTGATCGGCACCTGCCAGCCGGCGAAGGACCGCGACTGGATGCCCATCTCTGAAAGAACAATGGCCATCAGTCCGGCCGTCACCTGCTCGCCCGAAGCCACCACCGCGTCATATTCGCGCGCGTCGTGGAACGGGCTGGCTTCGTTGACCCAGCCGACCAGCTCATTGGTCTTGCCGCTCATGGCCGAAACGACGACGGCCACTTCATGGCCGTCATCGACCTCGCGCTTCACATGGCGGGCTGCCTGGCGGATGCGTTCGACACTGGCAACCGAAGTGCCACCGAACTTGACGACGATGCGGGCCAATTTCTTCCCCGAAACCCCGCCGAACCCGGCGGTACGCTAGTTGTTGGCGGGGACATGCCACAAAGGGGCGACGGGATCAACGGGGATGATCGTGATCGCGGCGCAAGGGGCGCGGCTGTTAGGGTTGGTTTACTGCCTGTTGGCTCTTGGATAGTTAGGACCGTAGGCGGACGATCCCGCTGGCATCCGCAGCCCGTCTCCTCGCAACTATCTGGTTCCAATGACGATCACCATTCGCGATGCTGCCGAAGCGGACATTCCCGCGATCTTCGCGGTTCGAACGAGCGTGCGGGAGAACCATCTATCGATCGAGCAGATGGCTGAAATGGGCATCACGAACGAGACGATCCGCCAGGCTCTTCACGAGGAGCCGTGCATCTGGGTCGCCGTAGACGGGGACCATATTGTCGCTTTCGCAATGGCGGACGCAGCGGATGCCTGCCTGTTCGCGGCCTTCGTCCGCCCGGAATGGGCGGGGCAAGGCATCGGACGTCGTCTCATGGAACGTGCGGAAGCATTCCTTTTCGAGCGTCACTCGTCGATCTGGCTCCACACCGACGGCTCTTCGCACGCTGCCGGCTTCTACGAACGGCTGGGATGGACGCGAATGCCAGATGTCGAGAACCGGGATGCGCGGTTTGAGAAGCATCGGCCACAAACGAGCGGTTGAGACCTGCTGGTTCGGAGCCCGGTATCCCTTCGTCGGATAGACGCTTCCAGACGGTCCGCTTTCCGGATTGCGGATCATGGCCCCATATGAAAGTCTTGGCTTCGTAGCGACCGCACGATCCTGGACATACCGGACGGTCTTGTCGCTGCCGGTGGGTGCACGAATTATCTAACATCGCTGGTTTCGGACGACGCGAACTCGTCCTGCTCGTTGCAGCCCTCATGGGCCTCAGTTCGATCGCCTTGGACATCATGTTGGCCGCTCTCCCCGAGATAGGCCAAGCTATGAACGCCACGACATCAAATCTGGCGCAATTGACTGTTGGCACGTTCCTCGCCGGAGCCGCCATCTCGGCTTTCCTGATCGGGCCGGTCGCCGACACTTGTGGTCGACGCATGCCAATCCTCGCGGGCTTGGCGCTTTTTGTGGCGTCCTCCTTGCTCGCGCCGTTTGTGCAGAACATGGAGATGATGCTGGCTCTGCGCTTCGCGCAGGGAGTGGGCGTTGGGACGACAAGGCTGTCTCAGGCCGTTTTGCGCGATCGATATTCAGGGAGCGAGATGGCAGAGGCGATGTCGCTTTCTCTGATGGCTTTCCTCATATTGCCGGTGATCGCCCCACTCATAGGCCAAGGAATCCTTCTGGCTGTGGGGTGGCAGGCCATCTTCTTCACCATGGCTGCCTTGGGCGTGCTCGTGTTGATGTGGACGTGGTGGAGGCTGC
This sequence comes from uncultured Devosia sp., assembly GCA_966212275.1. Lineage (GTDB taxonomy): Bacteria > Pseudomonadota > Alphaproteobacteria > Rhizobiales > Devosiaceae > Devosia. The sequence goes on along the minus strand of CBIHQV010000028.1, from coordinate 47,208 downwards.
CCGAAACGCTCGCCCCACAGCATCGTCGGCCCTTGGGATTTGCGTCGATATGGGCTGGCCTGAAAGTCATTGGGCGTGATCGCAATGCGATCGGCTATGGCCTGGCGGCCATGTTCCTGCTCGGTGCTCTCTATGGCTTCATCGCCACAACGCAGCCCGTCTATGGCGAAGCGTTTGGGCTCGGCAGCTTATTTCCCTTTGCCATGGCCGCGACCGCCATCGTGCAGTCTGGCTCGGCCTTTGTCTGTTCGCGTCTCATTCGGCGCTTTGGTGCGCCTGCCATCGGCCTATCTGCCTTGTCAGCATACGTCGCGTTTGCCGGCATGCTCGTGGTGATGTTCAGCCTGAGCATGCTGCCATTCTGGCTGTTCTTCATCTTGGTCACGGCAATGATGGCAATGTTCACCTGGGCCGACGCCACGCTCGGCGCCCTGTCCATGAACAATCTCGGGCAAGTCGCCGGCACCGCGGCATCGGCCTTTGGCGCGATCCAGGCCCTGGGGGCGACGTTTCTGGGCTCGCTGATCGGCCAGGGCTACGACGGCACCCCGCGGTCCCTGGTCTGGGGCGTGCTCTTCTTGGGCATGGCGTCACTGCTCTCGATAGCCTGGGCAAGGGGCGCCCAAGACCCTGGCTGACGGTCCCCGTCCGCGAAACGAGCCGCATCCGCAGTTTTCGGGGGTCGTCTATGCCGACTGGACGACCGAACGGGCTCGCAAGCCCCCATCCGACCGCAGCAGCAAACCACGACCATCACCGGCGCGTTCTCCGACATCGCTCACGCGCGACCGGCGACCATGATAGCCAACACCTCATCCAGCCGCGCAACATGCTCCGGCATGCCCTCCATGCCGCCCCTCACTCCCTCCCCACCTCCGGCCCCTCCTGCCCCTCCGGCCCCCAACCCGCACCACCACCAACCGCGCCCCTTTTTTTTGCAAATAGGTCCTAATTGCATAACTTGCGCGATGTCATTCCGGCGAAGGCCGGAATCCATCCTGAGATGATTGGGCGCGCCGTAGGTGCGGAAAGACCTCAGGACCGACCCCAGCCGGCAGGACAACCATGCAAAGCCCCGGCGGCTTTCGGCGTCCAGCGCCCCGGATGTGACTGGCATTCGCGGCCCGCCGGGCGTTTACTGGTCGGGCTTAGGGGGCAGCACTCCAGGGGAGGACGCATCCAATGGCCATGTATCTTACGCGTTTCAGCTACACGCCCGAGACCTGGGCGCGCATGATCGAACACCCGGAAGACCGCCGCACCGCCGCCACCACCTACATCGAGGCCGTGGGCGGCAAGCTGCACGGCTTCTGGTACGCTTTCGGGGATCGCGACGGCATCACCTTGTGGGAGGCGCCCGATAATGGCGCCATGGCGGCGGTCGCCCTCGCCATCGGCTCGGGCGGCGCGCTCAGCACCTGCGAGACCACGGTGCTGCTCACCGTCGAAGAGACCATCGCCGCTTTGGGCAAGGCCCGGTCCGTACGCTATCGACCGCCGGCCGCCGCCGCGTCTTAGCAGCGGTCAATTTGCCACGACCGCCCGGTCGGCGAGGCATGCTAGGAAGGGGCTGCGCCATCGTCCGATCGCAGCCGGAGCCCGCTCATGACCGCCACCACCATCAACGACGCCGAAATCGCCAAGTTCACCGCGATGGCCGAGGAATGGTGGGACCCGACCGGCAAGTTCAAGCCGCTGCACAAGTTCAATCCGGTACGCCTGGGCTATATCCGCGAACACCTGCTCGCTCATTTCGGCCGCGACGGCACTGCCATGCGCCCCTTCGAGGGGCTGACCATCCTCGATGTCGGCTGCGGCGGGGGCCTCCTCTGTGAACCCCTGGCCCGTCTCGGCGCGTCAGTCACCGGCATCGACGCCGCCGAGCGCAACATCGCCATCGCCCGCCTCCACGCCGAAAAATCGGGCCTCAGCATCGACTACCAGGCCACCACCAGCGAGGCGCTCGCCGCCGAGGGCGCGACCTATGACATGGTGCTCAACATGGAAGTGGTCGAGCATGTCGACAATGTCCCGCTCTACATGAAGAGCTGCGCCGATCTGGTGAAGCCCGGCGGCCTGGCGCTGACCGCCACGCTCAACCGCACCGCCCGCGCCTATGCCTTCGCCATTGTCGGTGCCGAACGCATCCTGCGCTGGCTGCCCCGGGGCACGCATGACTGGAACAAGTTCCTGACCCCCGACGAGATCAAGACGCTGCTGACCCGCAATGGCCTCAAGGTAACCGGGGAAACCGGCGTGGTCTTCCACCCACTGGCTGACGAGTGGCGCAAGTCACGCGACATGGCCATCAACTACATGATCATGGCCGAGCGCCCCGCCGCTTAACGCCGATTCGGTTTGGCCCTGTCGCTTTTCCAGCCATGCGCTATAGCTTTGGCACCAACCCGCCGGAGCTACCATGCGCCTGATCACCCTTGCTGCTTCCCTTGTCGCCATTGCCGCCCTCGCCGTCCCCGCCTTCGCCCAGAGCGAAGAAGACGTGATCGCGCAGATCGAGAATATCCACGGCGATTTCGAAGGCTTCTCCGAGGCCTTTGCCCGCATGCAGGACGCATTCCTGTTCGGCGACCCGACAACCATTGCCGATCTCGGCGCCTATCCGCTGACGGTCAATGCCAATGGCGAGGTCTATGACATTCTCGAGCCGCAAGACCTGGTCGACAACTTCGACAGCCTGCTCACCCAGGAAACCATCGATGGCCTCTCCAGCCAGGACTTTGCCGACCTGATCGTCACCAGCGAAGGCGTCGGCTTCGCCAATGGCGCGCTGTGGATGAGCAATATCTGCTACGACGACGCCTGCAACAAAACCGCCTGGGCCATCATTTCCATCAACAACTAGCCCTTGCGCCCCAGCCACCCCGCCCGTTCCTCGGGCGGGAAGTGCTCGATCGCATAGCGCAGCATGACGCGCGGCATCGTCGCCGCGTGTCGCTCGAGGAATTCCTCGACGCGCCTCTTGTCGTGGATCGCCACCGTCCGCAGCATGCCGCCGACCACTTTATGGATCAGGTCCTGGCTGTCCCCCACCAGCATCTCGGCAATAGCCATCACATCGTCGAACTGCCGCGGTTTGATGAAGGCCATGGTGGCGAACATCGCGGTGCGCCGCTCCCAGAGATTGTCCGACCGCGCCAGGTCGTAAAGCACGCCCCGGTCCCGGTCGCGCAACCAGCGCCCCAGCACCTGCCAGGCGCCGAGATCGACCAGGTCCCAATTGTTGATGCGGTCGTGCCGGCGCAGGTAAAGCGCTGCCAACGCGCCACGCCGTTCATCCGTGGTTGTCTTGCGTTCATATTGCTTGGCCATGAGCGACACCGCGCCCGCCCGCGCCTCATGGATGTCGCTCTCAAGCAGGTGCTCGATCTGGTCCAGCGGCATGGCGACGAAGTCCTTGGCCAGCCCGAACACCGTCCCCATGCGCACACCGATGAAGCGGTCCCCCGCCCCATAATCGCCCGCGCCGCTCTTGAAATAGCGGCCGATTTTTTCGAGCTCCGCATCGGACTGGTTGGCCCAGAGCGCGGCGATAAAGGCGTCGGCGGTCGGTTCCGTCATGGCGATCTCCCCGCGCCAAGGCTCGGGCAGATCATGCGATGCCGTCAAGTCAGGGCGCGATCGGCGCCCAGAGCTCGATCCGCTCATCGGGAGCGGACGGCCGGAAACCCGGCGGAAACACCAGCAGATCCGGCGCATTTGCGGGCGTCAGCCCGGCCTTGCCCAGCAGCGAGCCATGCACCAGCGCCTGGGCATCGGCAATGTCGGCCGCCGATCCGGTGAGCACGAAAACCGCATAGCGCGCATCGGGCAGGTCCAGCGTGGCAAACCCCTCTGGCACCGCGCCCGCCGGCCCGCTCAGCACTTGGCCGGCAAAATAGTCGAAGCTCCCCTGCTCCCCGCCATTGAGGCAGACGCCCGTGCGCGCAGCGGTCTCGGCATTGGTGATCCATTGGTTGTGCTGCTCGAAACGCGTCCACAGCTCGCCGATCTCCATATCGGCCGTGTCCCCGGCTATCGGCGCGGTTACGCCCGCCAGCAGCAGCGGACCCCGCCCGACGATCTCCGGCCCGCTCACCTCAAGCGCGCCGACTTCGGGCGTCGGGTAGCCGGCATAGATATGGCCGCATCCGGTCAGGTCCGCCGCGGCCGCCGGTGTACCCAGCAGGCAGAGAACGACAAACATCGGTGGCAATTGCATGCGCATGGAAAGCTCCTTGGATCGCCCCATTGCTAGCACCCCAGGCTATCCCTGCTTGATCGATCTTGCTGTGAAATCCGCCAGCCTCAGGCGACGGCCTTGCTGCTCGGGCGGGCCTTCGGGCTGAGCTCCACGCAGTTCCGCCCTTTGGCCTTGGCCGCATAGAGCGCTTCGTCGGCCTCGATGGTCAATTGCTGCATGGTGCGCACGGCGCCCTCGCCCTTGACCGCCACCCCGACGCTGATCGTCGCTATGCCGCCGATCGGCGATTTGGGGTTCGGCAGGCGCAAAGCCGCCACCCGTTGGCGCAACTGCTCCGCCATGGCCATGGCCTGCACCGGCGTTACGCCCAGCAGCACCACCATGAACTCCTCGCCGCCAATACGGGCCAGATGATCCTGGTTCGGTCTGAGGGTTTCCGCGATGACGCGACCGACGCTCACCAGGCACCGGTCGCCCTCGGCATGCCCGAGGTGGTCGTTGAGGCGCTTGAAATAATCGATATCGCACAGCAGCACAGCCATGGCCGTGTCGCGCGCCGCCGGCGCCGCGGCCAACGCAGCCAGGGTCTCGTCCATATAGCGGCGATTGGGCAGCCCGGTCAGCGCGTCGGTCTTGGACAGCGTCTCGAGCCGGGCATTGATGGTGATGAGCTCCTGTGCACGACCGGCATCGCGCAGCTCCAGGAGGAACGTCCGCTGCGCCAGGATCGTGATGGTGCGGCGCGCCACCACCATGGCGGCAATGCCGCTGGCAAAGAACAGGAAGCCGGAAATAGTGCTGTAGATCGTCAGCGCCGGATTGACCACTTGCAGCACGAGATAAAGCGCCATCCCGGCCACGGCGACGATGACCGATATCTTGAGCGGCGTGTTGAAGATGATGATCGCCGAGACGGCCACGAACAGCATGACGCTGAGATAGCGCTCCTGGAATTCGCCGCCAGCCGAAAGACCCATCAGGCCCACCGCGACGAGAATGGTGATGAGCCCCATCAGCAAGCCGTAGTCGAGCACCCAGTCTGGCCGGGGCTTGCGCCAGATCCGATGCACCAGCAGCGCCGGGGGAGGGATGAACGCTGCCGGCAGCAGCATGGCCATTGCCGCCTCCCAGGGCAGCAGCAACAGATTGGTCCCCATCGAGACGATGTCGAGCACGACCACCCAGATCATCCACGAGCGGACGATCTTGGACGTCTGCTTGAACGAGCGGTCGCGAAAGGCCCGCCGCAGGTCCGGACTGAGCCTGATATCGCGCGTCCGGCCGCCAAGCAGCCGCTCGGCCTCCGCAATCAGCAATATGTCCGTTGTGCGAGGCACGTTTCAGCGCCCCTTCCTGGCAAAGATCGTCTTGAGGCTGCCCACAGGGTGCCGCCTCGGCATTAACGCTGGTTGAATCAATCCCCACAAATTCCCGCCGGCCCCGAAAGGCGGCGCCAATCCCAGCCTACCGCCATCCCCGCCACCGCCACCTGCCTCCGACCACGCTCCAACCGCTTCCTCGCCTCCGACAACAAAACCGCAATCGTACCGTACGGTACGGTACGCATTTCGATTGATCCTGTTCTGGAATGGGTCTAAGAAAGATCACCCGCGCATCGCTAAAAGCGTAACGACTTCCGAGGATTTCGCCATGCCAGCCTATCGTTCCCGCACCACCACCCATGGCCGCAACATGGCCGGCGCGCGTGGCCTCTGGCGTGCCACCGGCATGAAGGACGGCGATTTCGGCAAGCCCATCATCGCGGTGGTCAATTCCTTCACCCAGTTCGTGCCTGGCCACGTCCATCTCAAGGATCTCGGCCAGCTCGTCGCCCGCGAAATCGAGGCGGCCGGCGGCGTCGCCAAGGAATTCAACACCATCGCGGTCGATGACGGCATCGCCATGGGTCATGACGGCATGCTCTATTCGCTGCCCTCGCGCGACCTCATCGCCGACTCGGTCGAATACATGGTCAACGCCCACTGCGCCGACGCCATGGTCTGCATCTCCAATTGCGACAAGATCACCCCCGGCATGCTGAACGCTGCCATGCGCATCAATATCCCGGTGGTCTTCGTCTCCGGCGGCCCGATGGAAGCCGGCAAGGCCATGCTCAAGGGCAAGCTCCAGGCACTCGACCTGGTCGACGCCATGGTGATGGCCGCCGACGATCATTATACCGATGAGGAAGTGCAGGCCGTCGAGGAAGCCGCCTGCCCAACTTGCGGCTCCTGCTCGGGCATGTTCACCGCCAATTCGATGAACTGCCTCACCGAAGCCCTGGGCCTCAGCCTGCCCGGCAACGGCTCGACGCTTGCCACCCATTCCGACCGCAAGCGCCTGTTCCAGGAAGCCGGCCACCTGATCGTGGATCTGGCCAAGCGCTGGTACGAGCAGGAGGACGCTTCCGTCCTGCCGCGCTCCATCGCCACCAAGGCCGCCTTCGAAAACGCCATGGCGCTCGATATCGCCATGGGCGGCTCGACCAATACGGTGCTCCACATCCTCGCGGCCGCCTATGAAGGCGGCGTCGATTTCACCATGGACGACATCGACAAGCTCAGCCGCAAGGTGCCTGTGCTCTCCAAGGTCGCGCCGGCCAAGTCGGACGTCCATATGGAAGATGTGCACCGGGCCGGCGGCATCTTCGCCATCCTCGGCCAGCTCGATCGCGCCGGCCTGATCAACCGCAAGGAACCCACCATCCACGCCGCCACCATGGGCGACGCGCTCGACAAGTGGGACATTTCGCGCACCAATTCGGAAAGCGTGCGCAACTTCTTCATGGCCGCGCCCGGCGGCGTGCGCACCACCCAGGCCTTTTCGCAGTCCAACCGCTGGGCCGAACTCGATCTCGATCGCCAGAACGGCGTCATCCGCTCGGCCGAAAACCCCTTCTCCAAGGATGGCGGCCTCGCCGTGCTCAAGGGCAATATCGCCATCGATGGCTGCATCGTGAAGACGGCTGGCGTCGATGAATCGATCCTCAAATTCACCGGCCCGGCCCGCGTCTTCGAAAGCCAGGACGATACCGTCAAGGCGATCCTGTCCAACCAGATCAAGGAAGGCGACGTCCTCGTCATCCGCTACGAAGGCCCGCGCGGCGGCCCCGGCATGCAGGAAATGCTCTATCCGACGAGCTATCTCAAATCCAAGGGCCTCGGCAAAGCTTGTGCCTTGCTCACCGACGGTCGTTTCTCCGGCGGGACTTCGGGCCTCTCCATCGGCCACGTCTCCCCCGAGGCGGCCGAGGGCGGCACGATCGGCCTCGTCCGCGAAGGCGACACCATCGAGATCGACATCCCCAACCGCACCATCACCCTGCTGGTGACCGATGACGAACTGACCCAGCGCCGCCACGATCAGGACAAGCTCGGCTGGAAGCCGGCCCATCCGCGCAAGCGCAACGTCACCACCTCGCTCAAGGCCTACGCGGCGTTTGCGACGTCAGCCGCCCGCGGCGCAGTGCGCGATACGCAGGCGATCGACAAGCTCTGGCACTGAGGGCGCCCTCCCTCTCCCCTTGAGGGAGAGGGAGGATCCGACGCGTTCAGCGGAGGATCAGGGTGAGGGGTGCTGCGCACGCCTATGCTTCGACGCCAGTGGATAGCGCGGAACCCCCTCATCCGCCCTTCGGGCACCTTCTCCCTCCAGGGGAGAAGGGCAAACCCCAGCGCCAGTTCGTTAGGGCCCACATGCGCCACCGGCAGGGCACCCCTTCCACGACAATCGCGTGACAACCACCGCGCCCGGTGCTACATGCCCGCCCAGCCGTCCAGCTTTCTGCCAAGAGGGCTGGTCTGGTCAGGTTCGATAGCGGGGATTCCACCCTCCCTATCGAACCGACCCAAACTCCCCCTCTACCGTCTGATCGCAGTTTCTCGATAGGCGGGCCCGCTTTGCTACGCTCGATGATTGTCGAGCTTAGGATCGCCCGGTACGGATGAGTATCCTCGAGTAGGTTGGGTAGAACGATGCCGGTACATCGCCTGTTTTTTGAAACGCGCCATTTTGGCCGCAGTATCAGCGACAGCGAATGGCATCGGTCGATACAGCCCATCTGGAAACATGGAAATCCGCCCGATCAAGCAACTGGGAGCGGGCCTATCCCGAGCTGAATACAACTATTCGCCCCAATTTCGATCATGCGATTGCACACGGCGAACAAATACTGGACGTGATGGCGCGCCTCGATGCCGCCAAGCAAACACCCGAGGTGGCCAGCCTGTTGGACAAATTCCCCTCTGGCCCCGTTAGCATTCCTCTAGAAATCAAAGACGAAAGCGACCAAGGCTTCCCACCTGCCGCTCTCGCTGAAACCGCCATGGCGGACTTCTTTATCGCAATGAACCTAGCATCTCCCGGCTGCGTAGACATGGGGTACGGAAGGTTCTTGGCAGAACCGACACAGGACTCCGAATTTGAGGTGCTATACTCGAATTACTATTTTGAGGCCGCCTTACTTGAAGGGGACGAGGGCAACTGGCCAGCTCCGATCCACATTCCGTTTGAAACGGTATGGACTTGGTTCGTTCAAGTAAGAGACCACCACAGGCTACTTCCATCCAATAGGACGGAACGCGCCATATTTGCGATGCTCCACCTGTGTCAAAGCATGTCGACTTCGCCAGAAAGTATAGTCTGGATATTCTACGCCCTTGAATCACTTCTTGATACAAAGACGGGCGAGAATCGCGCCTATTTACTAAAGCGCGCCGCCTTGATTCTCAAACCGACCGAAACGCAGCTCAAGGCAATGAAGGAACAACTACGGAAGCTATACGACATGCGTAGCGCGTTTGTTCACGGCGGCCTTGAAGTCGTGCACCCAGTTAAGAACGAGTTCTTGGATAAGAGAATAGACGCTCAGTACGAGAAGCTAATGGTCGCGTCCGATTTTGGTGTCCGTCTCCTGATCTGCCTCATCCAGCATATGATTATGCAATCCAAGCTGGAGCTCAATTTTTCCGAGGTGCTGGAGTAGTCGTCCATTTTGTGTGGCGCCGAACGGAGTCCGACGCCACACAAATTGACGAGTTCATCCCTTCCGACCGATCCGATCCAGCGTAGCGAAATCCTCGTCGCTGAGTGTGATCGCGGCTGCGGCCACGTTCTCTTTCAGGTGCTTCACCTTGCCCGTGCCGGGAATGGGCAGCATCACCGGCGAGCGCTTCAGCATCCAGGCCAGTGCCAACTGGCTCGGCGATGCCTGATGCTTTTCGGCGATGGAGCGGAATTCGGCGCTGGTCGCAGCCAGGTTGCCCCCATCGATCGGCCGCCACGGAATGAAGCCGATCCCGTTGGCCTCGCAATAATCCAGCACGTCCTCGGCATTGCGGCTCACCAGATTGTACATGTTCTGGACCGTGGTGACCTTGAAGTACTTGCTGGCTTCCTTGATGTCGGCAACGCTGACTTCGCTGAGGCCTACATGGCGGACAATGCCATCTTTCTGCAGTTGCGCGATGGCCCCGAACTGGTCGGCACGCGGCGTGTTGCTCTCGATGCGGTGCAACTGCCACAGGTCGATCACCTCGACCTTAAGCCGGCGCAGGCTCTGGATGGCGCCCTGGCGCAGGAATTCCGGCCGGCCGAGCTGATGCCACTGGTCGGGTCCGGTGCGGGTGAGGCCGCTCTTGGTGGCAATGACGGTGCCCTTGGCATAGGGCGCCAGCACCTCGCCGATCAGCTCCTCGCTGATATAGGGGCCATAGCTTTCCGCCGTGTCGACGAAATCGACATTGAGCTCAGGCAGGCGGCGCAGCGTCGCCTTGGCCTCTTCGGGGTCCTCCGGCGGACCCCAGATGCCCCTGCCGGTAATGCGCATCGCGCCAAAGCCCAGGCGGTTGACCTTCAGGTCGCCGCCAATGGCAAACGTGCCCGAAAGGGCTGCGTCCAGTTTAGTCATCGTGATGTCTCCGTATTGAGCAGGCAGCGAAAACGGGGGAGACGGTTTTCGCTTGTGCGCCTGCGGCTGGAAAACCCGCGCCGGAATGGCGACGGGAAAGTCGGAAATTCAGGCTATGCCCAGTTCAGCACGCAGCTTCCGGGTCAGTCCCGCGGCGATCAGCCCATGGGACCGACCGATATAGGCACTCAGATCATCGTGGCTCAGCGGCGCCTCCTGCTGCACCGCCACCCATTGTCGCTTGGCGAAGTAAGCCGCCTGGCTCACACCACCCAGCGCCGTCAGAATATCGAAGCTGCCTTCGCCGCACTTGAAGACCAGCCGCAGCGGCTCCTGGTCCGACAGCAGACAAAAGACCTTGCCGCCCACCTTGGCGATCCGTGCATCCCACTGGTCGACCAGCGTGACGCCCGGAAATTGGCTCAGCAGCCTATCAAACTCGCTCCGCTCATAGAGGCTCACGATGCGTCTCAGTTGTGTTCTTCGGGCAGGTCCGGCAGCGGCACGAATTCTATGCCCTCATCGAGCAGTCCCGCGACCTCATCGCGCGTCGCTTCGCCGTAGATGCCGCGGGCTTCCACTTCCTCGAAGTGGATCTTGCGGGCTTCGTCGGCAAACCGGTCGCCGACGTAATCGGCTTCGCTGGTGACCTTCTGCCGATAAGCCCGCAGCATCTCGCGGAACTTGACGGCATCAGGATGCGCCGAACTCAACGATACCTTGCCCTGGTCGGTGCGGGCCACTGCCGGCGCCATCGGCGCCTTTTCGATGGCGCCGTCCCCACAGACCGCGCAGGTCACGATGCCCCGCGCCTGCTGTTCGTCAAACGCCGCGGCGCTCTTGAACCAGGCGTCGTAGCGGTGACCTTTGGAGCAATGGAGGGAGTACTGGATCACGGCGATAGTCTCATGAGCCCAAGTGGCTCGGTTGCCTCAAGATATAGGCCGGCTGGCTAAGGCTGCAACGCCTGGGGAAGGGCAAAGTTTCGCGCATTGGCCAGCGCCGGGATGCGTTCGCGTGCGTCCCGGACCAGCTCGGGAGCAATCTCTACCACCAGCACGCCCGGGGTATCGTGATCGAGTTCGCCGACAATCCGCCCCCAGGGGTCGATGACCAGCGAATGACCATAGGTCGCCCGCCCATTGTCATGCTGCCCGCCCTGCGCCGCCGCGATCACATAGGATCCGGTTTCGATGGCACGGGCCCGCAGCAGCACATGCCAATGCGCCTGCCCCGTCGGCACGGTAAAGGCCGCCGGCACGGCGATCAGGGTCGCGCCCGCATTGGCCAAAGCATTGTAGAGCTTGGGAAAGCGCATGTCGTAGCAGATGGACATGCCCAGCGTGACATCGCCCAAGGACGCCGTCACCGCCTGCTCGCCCCCCGCATAGGTAGCGCTTTCGCGGTAGGCATTGAGCCCGGCAATGGTGGCGTCAAACAGGTGGATCTTGTCATAGGTCGTGACCTGTCGTCCATCAGGCCCGAACAGCACCGAGCGATTGGCAAAGCGCCCATCCGGCAGCGGCACGGCCAGCGAGCCGATATGGATGAACAGGCCATGCTGCTTTGCCAGCGCACCGATCCGCGCCAGTTGCGGATGCCCCTCGAAGGGCGCCGCGACGCTGGCCAGTTGCTCGCGATTCTCCGGAAAGATCATCGTGACTTCCGGGGTCAGCACATAGCGCGCCCCAGCCGCCGCTGCCTCGGCCAGCATGGGCTCGAGCGCGGCAAGGTTGGCATCGGGGTCGAGCCCCGACCGCATCTGAATGGCAGCGATTTTCATGTGGCGGGTTCCGTTAGAGGCTAAGCCTGCAGCAGCGGATCGAGCGCGCCGCGGCGGTCGAGCGCCGCCATGTCGTCATAGCCGCCGACATGGGCATCATCGATGAAAATCTGCGGCACGGTGCGGCGGCCATGGGCGCGTTCGGTCATGGCCTCGCGCAGGCTCGGGTCCAGCACGGTAATCTCGGTATAATCGGCGCCTTTGTCGGCCAGCAATGCCTTGGCGGCATGACAATAGGGGCAGGTCGGAGTGGTGTAGATTTCGATCTTCGCCATCAGGCTTTCTCCAACGGAGACAAGGGGTTTGTTTCTTATATGGGCAAGTCCGCGCCAATGACAACGCGGGCGAAGGTCACGACGTCGACAGCGTCGGTCCCCGCCTTGCGCAGGCTCCGCGTCACCGCCTTGACCGTGGCACCGGTGGTATAGACATCGTCGACCAACACCACCCGCCGCCCGCTAACCCGGATCAGCGCATCGGCATGTACCGCGAAGGCGCCCGCGACGTTGCGCTGCCGCCCATCGCCGCTGAGCCCCACCTGCTGCCGCGTCTTGCGGATGCGCTGCACGAGGCCCGTATCGACTTCGAGCCCGGTCAGCCGGCCGATCTGCTGCGCCAGCTCCGCCGATTGGTTGTATCGCCGCTCCCGCTGCCGCGCCCGATGCAGCGGCACCGGCACCAGCAGCGGCGCATCGGCCCACAATTGGTGACCCGCCCCCGCCATCAACCGCGCGCAGAACCGCGCCAGCTCCGGCCGATCGCCATACTTGAGGCGCGAGACGATGGTCGACGCCACCTCGCCGTAAACCACCGCCGCCCGCGCCCTATCGAATGGCGGCGGATCGGCCAGCGCCTCGGCCGACAGTGTCTCCGGCCCCAGCGAAGCCGCAAAGGGCAGCCCAAGCACCGGGCAGAGCGGCGCGGTGATCGGGCGCAACGCCTTGAAACATTTGGGACAGAGCGTATCGGATGTTGCTGTCGGCGCGTCGCAGTTGAGGCAGACCGGCGGATAGGCCAGGTCCAGCACCGCGCCGCCCACCAGCCGCGCGCCACGCACGATGCGCTGGCGCCATGACGCGGTTTTGACAAGCCCCTCAGCACTCTCCATAAGGCCATAGTGCCACGTCGCCGTCAGGCCGCAAGACCATCATGAACCAGCCACCCGCCATTTTCGACACCGCGCTGATCGCCCGCCACCTGGCGCGCCGGCCACAGGCGACCGATTTCGTCACCGATCTCGTGCTGGCCGATCTCGAAGACCGCCTCGGCGCACTGATCCGCGAATTTCCCCGCGCCGCCATTATCGGCCCCGATATCGAGCGCCTCCCCGCCTTCGGCCAGACCGCCAGCGCCAGCTTCCCCTTCGAGCGACACGCCGCCTTTGCCGGCCCCGACGAAGTCCCGGCGCTGGCAGGCGACGACAAGTTCAACCTCATCGTCTCGCTCCTGCATCTACAGGCCGTCAACGACGTCCCTGGCTATCTCGCCCGCCTGCGAGCGCGCCTCGCGCCCGATGGCTTGCTGATGATCGCCGCGCTCGGCGGCGAGACGCTCACCGAGCTGCGCGAAGCCTTCCTCTCGGCCGATGCGCTGGTGTTTGGCGGCGTCTCGGCGCGCGTCGCCCCCATGATCCAGGTCCGCGACGCCGGCGCCCTGCTGCAGCGCGCCGGGCTGGCTTTGCCGGTGGCCGATGTCGAAACCCACACGGTGCGCTATTCGAGCCCCTTTGCCCTGATGGCCGAACTCAAGGCGCTGGGCGCCGCCAATCCGCTGGTCGATCGCCCGCGCCGCCTAGCCAGCCCCGCCCTGCTGACCGCCGCCGCCAATGCCTATCTGGCCCAGGACGCCGATCCCGACGGCCGCATCCGCGCCACGCTCGAAATCGTCTGGCTCTCCGGCTGGGTGCCGCATGAAAGCCAGCAGCAGCCGCTCAAGCCCGGCAGCGCCACCACGCGCCTCGGCGATATCCTCGGGAAGGCCTGATGGACCAGTTTGCCGGCCATGTGCTGATCATCTCCGGCTCGCCCGGATCGGGCAAGACGACGACGGCCGAACTGCTGGCGCGACTGCCCGGCGTCCCCAAGGTGCATCTGCATACCGACGATTTCTGGGGTTACATCAAGTCCGGCCATATCGAGCCCTGGCTGCCCGAAGCCGCCGGGCAGAACCAGATGATCATGGAGATCAGCGCCGGCGTGGCGCAGCGTTACGCCCAGGGCGGCTATGTCGTGGCCCTCGATGGCGTCATCGGCCCGTGGTCGCTGGCGCCATACCAGGCGCTGACCTTACCGGTGCATTACGTGCTGCTCCGCCCGCCGGTCGAGGACGCGGTGGCGCGCTGCCAGGCGCGCGGCGGCGACTCGCTGACCGATCCTGTCGTGGTGGCGGACATCCATGCCATGTTCGCCTCATTGGGACAGTATGACCGCCATGTCCTCAACACGGGCGGCCTCGACCGGGCGGAGACGCTCGCCGCCGTCTGCGACGCGCTCAAGACCGGCCACTATCGTCTCGTCTGACAGTGGCGGCCCGTTACATCCACGTGCCGAGCACGCTAGAGTGGCCTCATCAGGGGAGCGACAGACAATGGACCAGTGCAAGGTGATCCGCGGCGGCGTGAGTTTTCACGGCAAGCAGGGCATGGACTATTTCTCCGGCATATCAGCCGAAAGCGCCGGCTCCAGCGGCCTCTGCCTGCACATGCTGGTGCTGCCACCCGGGGGCAAGGCGAAGCCCCATTATCACGAGAGCCATGAGACGGCGATCTTCCAGCTCGAAGGCTCGACCTCGTTCTACCACGGCCCCAACCTCGAATTTCTCGACCATGTCGAGCAGGGCGACTACGTCTACATCCCCGCTGGCGTGCCGCATCAGCCCTTCAACCCCACCGACAAACTGGCCCGGGCTTTGATCGCCCGCACCGACCCCAACGAACAGGAAAGCGTGGTGCTGCTGCCCGAAAGCATGGGCCGGGTTTGAAGTAAAAGAAAAAGGCCGGTGTCTCCACCGGCCTTTCCAATAGGTTTGAAACCACGCCGCTTAGGCAGCAGCTTCCTCGTCGCTTTCGGCGGCGTCGGCCTTGGTGCGCTTGGGCGACTTGGCCAGGTTCTTTTCGATCAGCTGGACGGCTTCGGTCAGCGTCAGCTTGTTGACGGCGCCGATTTCGCGGCTCATGCGGTCCATTGCCTGCTCGAACAACTGGCGTTCCGAATAGGACTGCTCCGGCTGCTCTTCCGAGCGATAGAGATCGCGCACGACTTCCGAGATGGCGATCAGATCGCCCGAATTGATCTTGGCTTCGTATTCCTGGGCGCGACGCGACCACATGGTGCGCTTGACGCGGGCACGGCCGGTCACTGTGGTCAGCGCCTGGGTGACCATGTCTTCTTCGGCCAGCTTGCGCATGCCGACCGACTTGATCTTGGCCACGGGCACGCGAAGGGTCAGCTTGTCCTGTTCGAAGCTGATGACGAACAACTCAAGGGTCAGGCCGGCGACTTCTTGTTCCTCGATCGAGACGATCACACCGACGCCATGCGCCGGATAGACGACATACTCGCCGGTCTTGAACCCAAGCCGTGTCTGTACCTTCTTGGCTACCATATTCATGGAACTCCTTGTTGACGCCCCAAATGGACAATTCCCTGCGGGAAGGACCGTCCATTCCTACTCTTCGTTACTGGCGTCCAAACGGAACGCCGCGCGCAACAAATACCCCATGGGCTTCCGGGTCCGCTTTCCCCGGAGCACACGCATCCAACGATGTTGTCAAAAAAATCGTGCCTTAAGGCACGGGCTGGGTGACGGGCTGAGCTGCATTGGTTTGCACCATAGCACAAAAAATCAGCAAAATCAAAAACTACGAATCAGGTGCGGATTCGCGCTCGCCGCAATGGGGCGAGGATGAGGCTCATGCCATTACCGCATATCGCGCCACGAACGCTGCGCGGCACCTCCCCCTCGACGGGGGAGGTTGGGAGGGGGTGTGGTTTGGCCCGAATATCGGGGCTAAACATCCCCCACCCTTGATCCCTCCCCGCAAGGGGGAGGGTGTCGACTGAAACCTCAGCGACAAAAACTCAGTCGCCTTCGCCGGGCGCCTCGGAAAAATACTTGGCCAGCTTGCCTTCTTCGCCGTCCTTTTCCTTGGCCTCGGGCAGCGGATCGCGGCGCTCGGTCAGGTTGGGCCACATCGAGGCATACTTGGTGTTGAGCACCAGCCATTCATCGAGCCCGCTTTCGGTATCGGGCTTGATGGCTTCGGCGGGGCATTCGGGCTCGCACACGCCGCAGTCGATGCATTCATCCGGATGGATCACCAGCATGTTCTCGCCTTCGTAGAAGCAATCCACGGGGCACACTTCCACGCAGTCGGTGTATTTGCAGGCGATGCAATTGTCGGTGACGATATAGGTCATATCGGGCGGCAGTCCGGCAGGGGTCTCAACGGGTCCGGTGCTAAACCGTTTTCGGCGGCGCTGCAAGGCTCGCGAGTCGCACCTTTTGGCGCAGGCGGCGCCTGCCGCGCAACGCTGTTCCCTCGCTCAGGGCGAATGGCGAAACACCAGGTCTTCTGGGTCCTGGCGCGGCGCCAGGTCGTCACGCACGGCGCCCAGCCGCCCGGCCACCGCGATCGACCTTGCATTGGCAGCGCCGCAATAGCTGACCAGGGTCGTGAGACCCCGTTCGGCAAAGGCCCAGTCGCGCAGCGCCCGCACCGCCTCGAGCACATAGCCGTGGCCCTCATGACCCTCATAGAGCAGCCAGCCCAGCTCCTTCTCCGGAAACTGCGGCCCATGATTGATGCCGACCTGGCCGATGCACTCGCCGGTCGCCTTGAGCTCGATCATCAGCGCCCCGTGGCCGAACAGGTGCCAGCACGCGATATCGTGGCAAAACATGCCCCAGGCCGCCCAGCCGGCATACGGCCCGCCCATATAGATCGAGCGCGGCGAAGCGAGGAACTCAGCATAGGCCGGGTAATCGGCATCGACGGGCGGGCGGAGGGTGAGGCGCTCGGTGATCAGGGTGGGGATGGTAGTCATTTATCTCGCCCCTCTGGGGAGAGATAAGGTGCACCACTACTCATCATCCCCATCCCGCAACCGGTCCGTTTCCCGCCGCTCCTTCTTGGTCGGGCGCCCTGCCCCCTCGCCGCGCGGCGCGATGGCCGCCTCATAAGGCGATAGCTCCGCCTTGGGCAAAGCCGGTGGCGACAAATCTTCGTAAAGACCCTGGGCTTCCGCCGCCGGCCCCCGCCGCGAGCCGCAATCGAGAATGCGCCAGACGACGATCCGGCCATGGAGGCTCATGGTCAGCACATCGCCCGCGCCGACCTTGAGGTCGGAGCGGTCAGTGCGTTCGGAATTGACCCTGACGGCGCCGGTCTCGATGACTTTCTGCGCCAGCGTGCGCGATTTGAGCGCCCGCGAATAGAACAGGAACTTGTCGAGCCGCTCCTTGCGGATGGGTTCGACTGTTCCTGCCAATCTTTACTCTGCCTTGCGGTCGCGCAGGGCCGCCAGCTTGGCGAAGGGGCTATCCGGATCGAACGCCTTTTCCTTGCGCGGTTCCTCGCGGGGCCGCTCGAACTTGGCCCGCTCGCCCTTCTGGTCATCGGGGCGGCGATTGTCATTGCGACCCTTGCCCTCGAATTTGGGCTTGGGCGGATTGAGATGACGCGCCTTGGTCAGATCCTGCACTTCGCCCTCGGGGCGACGCGGCGCGGCCGGGCGCTGATTGCGCTCTGGGCGCGGCGCACGAACCTGCTGGCCTTCGCCTTCGGGGCGACGGCGATTCTCATGCCGCTTGTTGTCGGGGCGCTTGCCCGCCGGCGACCAGACTTCGTCATATTCGGGTTCAGCCGGAGCGGCGGGTGCCGTTTCGGCCGTCTCGGCAGCAGCTTCCACCACCGTCGTCGCCGGAATCTCGGCTTCGACGGAAGGCGCCACATCGGCCGGCACAGCTTCGACGGGCGCTTCGTCGACCGCGTCGGTGCTCACAGGATTGTCGGCCAGTACCTCTTCGAGCGCCGGCGCTTCGGCCGTCGCCTCGGCGGCAACGGCAGGCGCCGCTACCTTGAGCGTACGTTTGACGCGATAGCCCAGCGAATTGAGGATCGAGGCAAAATCCTCGCCCGAGCAACCCAACAGCGACGTCATTTCCACGGTGACGCGGAAGCCATTGCCCTCGGCGGCGCCGACCGGCAATTCACCGGCATAGGGGCGACCGGCATCGAGCGCGATCAGCGGGCGGATGATATCGGCAAGGCGCTCGAGAATGTCGACGCGCACGGCGCGACGGCCAGCCACCTTGAAGCCGGCAATCTCGTAGAGCCGCGTATCGACCTCGGGGTCGACCACGAAGCTGGTGCGGCCGCTGAGCACGATATGCGGAATGTCTGTCACGCCGGCTTGGCGCACGCCGCCATGCTTGAGCGCGAACAGGATCAGCGCCAGCTCGCGCGGGGCGGGCTTGAGCGAAAGCGGCAGGTAGATGTGATACGCGCCGAACTTGATGCCCAGCTTGCGCATCTTGCCGCGCACGTCCTGGTCCAGGTTCTTGACGTCGTCGGAAACCTGGCCGCGCGGAATGAGCCCCAGATGCTCGAAGAGCTGGTAGGCGATGCCGCGGGCGGTGCCTTCCAGATCGGCCGGCGCCTCCAGCGACATGACGCTTTCGAGCACGGTATTGATATGGTGGCGCAGCCAGAGATTGAGCCGGTCCTGCACGCGTTCGAGATCGGTCCCGGTCAGGGTCTCGTCGGCCAGCATCAGGATGCGCGGCCGATAGAGCGCGTCGCCCTCGATCAGCTCGGCGACGATATCACCCTTCCAGCGCAGCCGCCCGTCGGTGGCCAGCACGAACTCTTCGTTCGGTGCGCCTGCCAGGCGATCGGCGCGATTGTGGATTTCGGGCGCCACCACCTGATCGGCTGCCGCGCGCAACCCCTTGATGTCGGCGTCGCCATCATTGCGCGCCAGGGTGAAGCGGAAGCCTTCGAGCGTGCCGATGAGATGGCCTTCCAGCCGCACTTCGCCACGTTCATTGATCTCGGGAGATGCCATACGTTTGTCTTTCAGATGACGCAGCAAGACGCTGGTGCGCCTGTCGACGAACCGCTGGGTGAGCCGCTCATGCAGCGCATCACTCAGCCGGTCCTCAATGTCTCGGGTCTTTTCGCGCCAATGTGAAGGGTCTGCAAGCCAGTTTTTGCGATTGGCGACAAAGGTCCAGGTCCTGATCTGCTTGATCCGGTTGCTGAGCGTGTCGATATCGCCGCTCGCATTGTCGCAAAACCGCACCTGCTCGGCAATCCAGTCATCGCTGACCCTGCCGCGCTTGACTAAGTCCGAGTAAATCCGCGTGACGATTTCGCCGTGATTGGCGGGCGAAATGCCTTGATAATCAGGGATCTGGCAACATTCCCACAAGAGCCGCGCCCCATCGAGTCCGCGCGCCAGTTGCCCGGCCTCGTTGCGCGACACGAATTCGAGGGCATGCTGGTCGGTCGCCACAGGCACCCGCGTGAGGCTGCGATGCTCCGGACTCATTTCGAGGCTGTCGCGCAAGGCGTTGATCGAGCTGAAATCGAGCTGATTGTTGCGCCATTGCAGCACTTTGACGGGCTCGAAGTCGTGTGTTTCGAGCGCCACGACCATTTCCTCGTCGAATCCCTCGGTGCCTCCAGTAACGCCAAACGTGCCATTGCGGGCATGCCGACCCGCGCGGCCGGCAATCTGGCCGAGCTCGGCTGCGGTCAGCGGCCGGCTGGTATGGCCATCGAACTTGCTGTCATCGGCAAAGGCGACGTGGTGGATATCGAGATTAAGCCCCATGCCGATCGCGTCGGTGGCGACGAGGAAATCGACGTCGCCATTCTGATAAAGTTCCACTTGGGCGTTGCGGGTGCGGGGCGATAGCGCTCCCATCACCACGGCAGCGCCGCCGCGCTCGCGCCGGATCAGCTCGGCAATGGCATAGACCTGCCGGGCCGAGAAGGCGACGATGGCCGAGCGGCTCGGCTGGCGCGAAATTTTCTTCGAACCCGAATAGGTGAGCTGGGAAAAGCGCGGCCGGTCGACGATATCGGCATGCGGCAATAGCCGCTTGATCACCGGCGCCATCGTGGCCGAACCCAGTAGCAGCGTCTCGCTGCTGCCGCGCGCATTGAGGATCCGGTCGGTAAACACATGCCCGCGGTCGAAATCGGTGGCGACCTGGATTTCGTCGATCGCCACGCAGTCGACCCGAATCTCCATCGGCATGGCTTCCACCGTACAGACCCAGAAGCGCGGCTTGGGTGGAACGATGCGCTCCTCGCCGGTCACCAGCGCCACCGCACCTTCGCCCACCCGCTCGACGCAGCGCTGATAGACTTCGCGCGCCAATAGCCGCAGCGGCAGGCCGATCATCCCGGTGGGATGGGCCAGCATGCGCTCGATGGCAAAGTAGGTCTTGCCGGTATTGGTTGGGCCAAGAATCGCCTTGACCGACTGAGGGGGCGCGAAAGTCATTGCCGGCAATGTAGGAGGTCAGAGCGTCCGTTGCGAGTGCCGCAACGCATTGTCCCGCTAATGGACGCTATTGCGACGCTTTTGTCATGCCCATTAAGCAGCAGAACACAGCCAGAACGAAACAGAACCGAATCGGCGCGACTCACTGAGTCCGGATTCGTTCACCACATGATCTGGTGGTACGGACGGCGCCACACCACCACGACACAGTTTAGCGACGCCAGTCCGTTCAGAATCCGTTGGAATCCGTTCATCTACGTTGCCATCAGGTAAATTCCCGCCAGAATCGCCCAATCCTGAAGCGATCGTAAACACCGGCCCGCAGAAGATTTCTTGGCCCTTCACAAGATGAGCGCCGCTATCCGGCCCGGTCCGTCCCCAACTTGACGAACCCACCCCTTGACCGTCCCAACCCGGGACTCGCGCCCACGCTGCGGGCCGTCACCGTGGCAGCCCGAAACGCACCTGAAATGCCGAGATAGCCGTCGCCGACGGCTAAGGCCGGGCGCCCGCTGATCTTCCTTTTGGCCAGGTCTGCGCCGGGCTCAAATCCCAAGCGCTCTCCCAAACTGACACAGCTTTCAGCCTGCGCCACTGTTGGAGTTGAGACATGGATCATATCAGGAACGAACAGGGTAGGAATCGGGCGAGGGCACCAAATGCAGCTTTGTTCACGGCTGCATGTGGTGGTGTCGCCCGGGCCGAGCCACTAGCGACTGTCGCCGGCCCGCCAAACCAGCCGCCCGGAGCGAAAACCGCTTCAGGTTGATGACCAAAGCGTAAAAACCCCGCGATTCCAGCCGAATCTGACCGGATCATTGCGCAACATTCCTTGCCAGCCGCGCGCCCGTTAACACCTGCAGGCCCGGCCCGCGCCGCACCCTGCCGCCAAAATTGTCAAAAAACCCTTTGACCGTCCCATCACGACACAGTGCCGGAACCGTGCCCGCGTCGCCGCCATTGCTGACGACGGAGACACCTCATGCAGCAACCCAATGTCCTGACTGCCCCCGAGCCGCGCAAGGGAATGCCCGACCCCACCCTCGACAAGACCGAATTCAAGGCCCGCTTCCTCAGCCAATATGTCGACCCGGGCTTTGCCGGCCTTGCCAGCGAACTCGATCGCATCGCCGAGGTCGCCTGGGACGCCTATGACAACTCGCGCAAGGCCCCGCTGACGCAAAAGGCTGGCCCCGGTTATGCCGACCCCGATTATGACCTGGCCGAGGACTGGATCGCGGCCAAGGCCGCCATCGACCGGGCTCAGGTCGACTACGAAAGCGGCGACCGGCCGCAGCGCGTGCTCCTGGTCAACGGCTCCTCGCGTAGCGAGCACACCTGCCCCGGCGAGATGAGCAAGTCATACCGCCTGATCCAGATGGCCGCCGAGGTGTTGGCTGAGGGCGGGCTCGATACCGAAATCCTCGACCTCAGCCGCACGACCTCCGAATACGGCCGCAACATCCACCCCTGCAAATCCTGCTTCTCGACCGCCGCCCCGCTCTGCCACTGGCCGTGCTCCTGCTACCCCAACTATTCGCTGGGCCAGACGCAGGACTGGATGAACGACATATATCCCATGTGGGTGCGCGCCGACGCGGTGATGATCATCAGCCCGGTCAACTGGTACCAGGTCGCCTCCCCGCTCAAGGCCATGATGGACCGGCTGGTCTGCGCCGATGGCGGCAACCCCGATCCGACCCTGACCCAGGGCAAGAAAGCCGCCCTCGCCAAGCAGATCGAGCTCGACGGCTGGGATTACCCGCGCCACCTCAAGGGCCGGTTGTTTTCGGTGATCGTCCATGGCGACGTCGAAGGGACCAAGGATGTGCGCCGGTCCATTTCGGACTGGCTCAAATTCATGGAACTGGCGCCCGCCGGTCCCCTGGCCGAGCTCGACCGCTATATCGGCTATTGGGAGCCCTATGCCACCAACCACATCGCGCTGGACAAGGATCTCGCCATGCAGGGCGAAGTGCGCAACGCCGCCAAGACTCTGCTCGATGCTGTCCTGTTGCATCGCGACAAGGCCCAGATCCCCGGCAGCGAGCTGAACCCGCCGAGACGGAAGTGAGGCGTGCTGCTGCCTAGAATTCCATCTTCGTCAGCACCATGGACAGGTCGCCCATATTGGTGCCCAGCAGCACGCGATAGGGGATGAAATAGCCCGTCTCGCCCAGCGGCGCATACCAGATGACGATGCGATCGCTGTCGGCCAGGTAGTTGGTGACCTCAGAACTGGTGAAGTGGCCGGAGACCGGGTCATAATCCACCGTGCACAGCACCACCGGGCCCTGATAGCCGGTGCGCGCCGAGGTCGCCTCGTCGTCGCCGGCATAGCTCATGGCGATATTGAAGCGCTCGACCCCGGTAAAGACCTTGGCCTGGCGCTGGCAGAGGCTCTTGTCGAGCCCATCACCCTTGAGCACGAAGGCCGAGAGGAAATCGCCGACGCCAGTCAGGTGGCGGCGCTCCAGCGGCACGCGATCGTAGTTATCGATGATCGGCGGCTCGACCTTGAAGGCGGAAACGTCGCGCCCGGCAAAGGACACATCGACCGTGAAAGTCTCGCCACCAGCGCGGGTTTGCAGGTCAAATTCCTCGGCCTGCAGCGCCGAACCCGACGAGCGACCAACCGAGGTCGCCTTGGCCGTACCGCTGGCGACCAGCGTGCCGAGCCCGGCCACGTTGGCCGAGAGGTCAAGCGTATAGCGGCTACCCGTATCGTCGAGATCGACCTTCATCGCCGCGACATTGATACCGCCCAGCGTCAGCACATAGCTGGCCGACGCATCCACCTCGGCGGCGCCGGCCGGATGGCTCAGGAACAGGGCCAGCGCGGCCAGGGGAGCAAGACGGAACTGGGTCAAGACGTCGGTTCTCTAGAAGGGTGCGAATCATCGCTTTGCTCAAAACTGCCTGTGCGATTCGACCCGTGCAAGGCGCTCGCGGGCGTTTGAGGGCGCTTTGCCTTGACGGCAGGGCCCGTTTTCTCTAAGGAACCGCCAGATTTCACAACAATCGAGGCCCGTCGCGGACTTCTCCGCCACGCAGGACCTTTACACAAATAGGATATCTCTAAATGGCACGTCGCTGTGAACTGACTGGCAAGGGCGTAATGGTTGGCAACAACGTTTCGCACGCCCTCAACCGTACCCGTCGCAGGTTCCTCCCCAATCTGCTCAACGTCACGCTGATCTCGGACGCGCTGAACCGCCCGGTCAAGCTGCGCATCTGTGCTGCAGCCCTGCGTACCGTCGAGCACCGCGGTGGCCTCGATGCCTTCCTGCTCAAGCAGGACGATGCCGATCTGTCGCCGCTGGCCGCTGGCATCAAGAAGGAAATTCGCGCCGTTCTGGCCGCGTAATTTTCCGCCGAATTCGATATTGAACCGCGTGGAGTAAGCTCCGCGCGGTTTTGTTTTTGCGCTATGGTAGCGCAATTCCGCTCCGGTCTGTTGCCGGCAGGCGGTTACATAGAGGTGCATTCTGATGCTTGCTCGTCTCCTGGCGGCCATTGCCGCTATGGTCGTGGTCGTTGCCGCGTCCAATATTCTCGTGCTCTACCCGCTGCAGGCGCAGTTGGGCTCGGTCAATCTGGCCGATCTCCTCACCTGGGGCGCCTTCACCTTCCCCTTCGCTTTCCTCGTCACCGACCTCATCAACCGCTATGACGGCGCGCGCAGCGCCCGCCTCGTCGTGCTGGTGGGTTTCCTGGTCGGCTTGGGGCTCTCGTTCTATCTCAGCTACAATCCTCTGCCTTGGAACGCTGGCGGCAACCCGGCCACGACGCAGCGCATCGCGCTGGCCTCGGCCGCGGCGTTCCTTATCGGTCAGTTGCTCGATATCGCCGTCTTCTCGCGCCTGCGCGCCAGCAAGGCCTGGTTCCTGCCGCCGCTTGTCGGCTCGCTGTTCGGCTCGATCATCGACACCACGATCTTCTTCACCGTCGCCTTCGCCCCGGCTCTGGCCGGCATCGACGCCCTTTTCGGCATGGCCGACAATTCGCTGGGTTTCCCGGCGCCCTGGCTCGGCGTTGGCCCCGAAGTCCCGCTCTGGACCTCGCTGGCCTCGGGCGATTTCCTGGTCAAGTTCCTCGCCGCCCTGCTGCTGCTCGCACCCTATCGCGCCCTCATGGGTCGCATCATGCCGCTGCCGGCGGTTGGGGCTAGGGCCTAAGATCAAGCTTGCAGTCGGCACCTGAGGTGCCGAGGTCGCAGTCAGGCCGGCATCACTGCGATATCGGCGTCTCCGGGAGAGCGAACTCCAACAGCAGCGTGCGCTGCCAATCGTTGAAGTTATTGTCGCTGCCGATGAGGATGCGCAGTTCGCCATTGGGCGCCGTATGCACGGCCAGCGATTCCATATTGTCGATCGTGCCGCCCACGGCCGAGAGCAGCAATTCGCCGGCCATGACATTGTCGGGCCGCACCTCGGCCGCCGGCACCAGCCGCAGGTTCATCACAAAGTTCAGCATCGAGACGCCACGCTCGAGCACCAATAGATCCCCATTGGGCAGGAAGGCGCAGTCGGTCGGGCTGACCACCGGGCTATCCTGGTAGCTGATGGGTCCCTTGTCGTTCTGGCCGAGCAGCCAGCCCCGATGATTGCCATCTGCATCGAGCGCTTCCTCGGCCAGCAGCAGCGTCGAGCCGGCGACCGGCGAGGCGTCGGGCGCGATGCACAGCGCCTCCAGCGTCTCGTTGGTCCTGAGGTCGCTGAGCCAATCGGGAATGGTCACTTCGCGCGCCGCCCCGCCCGGAATGGCGTCGGTAAGGGTAAAATCGGCCACCCGCGTCAGGTGCTCGAAGCCGACGCGCACCGCCACCGGCACGCCATCGCGATAGATCGTATCGACGCTTTCGGCGTCGCGCGCATATTGGCGCGGCAGCACATCGCCCCGCGAATTGCGCATCGGCTCGACCCGCGTGCCGATAAAGCCGAACAGGCGTCCGGCATCGTCATAGGCCAGTTGCCCGCTGACGAAATTGCCGCGATCGCTGACGAACAGCGCCTGCTGCTCGGGCCCCGTCATGGTGAGGCTCGATAGCCCGCCAAACGTATCGTCCTGGCTGACCAGCGCGATGCCGCCGCGGAAAATCAGCCCGCCGGCGGGCTGATCGACCTGACTATCGCCAAACTGGGTGACCGGGCTGGCGCTGACAGTCACTTCGACCGCGGCGGCGGGAAAGCTCCCCGCCAATGCCGTGGCAATGATGGCCGCGCGGCCCCAGCTCATCCCCGTCCCCGCCGCCGCGTCTGCGCCGGCATTTCCTCGTCGAACAAAGCGGCCAGCTCGTCGGTGAGCGCCCCCGCCAGTTCCTCGGCATCGAGGAGAGTTACGGCACGCTTGTAGTAGCGCGTCACGTCATGGCCGATACCGACCGCCACCAACTGGATGGGTGAACGGGTTTCGATATCCTCGATCACCTGCCGCAGATGGGCTTCGAGATAGTTGCCGGCATTGACCGACTGCGTCGAGTCGTCGACCGGCGCGCCGTCCGAGATCACCATCAGGATGCGGCGGGCTTCCGGCCGCGCCATCAACCGCTTGCGCGCCCATTCGAGGGCCTCGCCGTCGATATTTTCCTTGAGCAGCCCTTCGCGCATCATCAGGCCGAGATTGCGCCGCGCATGGCGCCACGGCTCGTCGGCGGCCTTGTAGATGATGTGCCGCACATCGTTGACGCGGCCCGGATTGGCCGGGCGATTGGCCTCGAGCCAGGCTTCGCGGCTCTTGCCGCCCTTCCAGGCGCGGGTGGTAAAACCCAGGATCTCGACCTTGACGCCGCAACGCTCCAGCGTACGCGCCAGGATATCGCCGCAGATCGCCGCGATGGTGATCGGGCGCCCGCGCATCGAGCCGGAATTATCGATCAGCAGCGTCACGATCGTGTCGCGGAAATCGGTGTCGTTCTCAACCTTGAAGGACAAAGCCTGCATCGGATCGGTCACCACACGGGTGAGGCGTGCCGTATCGAGCAGACCCTCTTCGAGGTCGAACTGCCAGCTTCGGTTCTGCTTGGCCATCAGCCGGCGCTGCAGCTTGTTGGCCAGCCGAGCCACCGCACCGGCCAGGTTTTCGAGCTGCTTGTCGAGGAGGCTCCGGAGCTGGTCGAGCTCGTCGGGCGGGCAGAGTTCGGCCGCCTTGACGATCTCGTCGAACTTGGTGGTGAACACCTTGTACTGGAACTGGTTGGTCAGCCGCTCGCCGCCGTCCTTGGCCGGAGGCGGCATGGGCGCGTCTTCGCCCGCTTCGGCAGCCGCGTCCTCGTCGGTATCGGCCATATCAGATTCGATGCCGTCGACGTCGCCGGTCTCTTCCGACTCGCCTGCCTGTTCGTCCTGGTCGCTGTCCTGGCTGTCGTTCTCGCCCTCGCCCTGTTCAGGCGACTTGTCCGAGCTATCGCCCTGTTCGGGCTCCTGATCGTCACCCTCTTCTTCCTCGGAGGAATCGGGGTCGTCCAGCTCGCTTTCGGGCACGAGGTTGAGGTCGCGCAGCAGCATCTTGGCTGCCTTGCTGAACTCGTCCTGGTTTTCGTAGCGCTCGAGCAGCCGATCGAGCGACTGGCCGCCCTTGTCCTCGATTTCCTTGCGCCAGAGATCGACCAGCGCATGGCCCGATGGCGGCACCGGGACGCCGGCCAGCTTTTCGCGCAGCAGCAGGCCCAAAGCCTCGGCGATCGGCGCATCGCCCTTGTCGCTCACTTCGGCGAAATTGGCGCGGAACAGCCGGTCTTCCAGCATCTCGCCGATATTGCCGACCATGCCGGGCATGCGCACGCAGCCCAGCGCTTCGACGCGCGCCTGCTCCAGCGCGTCGAAAGCCGCACGGGCCGTGGGATCCATCGGCGAACGCTTGCGATGCGTGTCAGGGTCGTGGCTGGCCAGCCGCATCGCCATGGCGTCGCCCTGCCCGCGGGCAATGGCGATGTCGCGGCGCGTCGGCAGCCGCGGCAGGTTGGCGAGGCGCGCCTTGTCCGAGGTCAGCAGCGGCCGGTCAGAGGTGAAGGTTACCTCGAGATCGGCCTTGGCCCCAATGGCGCGCACCGTCGCTCCCATGGCGGATTTGAACACCTGGGTCTGGTCGGGCTTATTGGCTTTGCTGCGCGGTGGTTGTGCCATGATATTCCAAAGAGCCAACGGCCCATCGTGCCACGACCTCGTGGTTCGACAGGCTCACCATGAGGTCTACTTGGAAATCGCAGAACGCACAGTAGGCCTCACCCTGAGCCTGTCGAAGGGCGAGGCCGTGGCTTGATCAGGCCGTCACAGCCAGATTGGCAGACGATTCCGGCAGGTCTTCGCCAAACACGCGCTGGTAGAATTCGGCAACCACGGGGCGCTCGAGTTCGTCGCACTTGTTGAGGAAGGTCAGGCGGAAGGCAAAACCGGTATCGCCACCGAAAATCTGGGTGTTCTCGGCCCAGGTGATGACGGTACGCGGGCTCATCACGGTCGACAGGTCGCCGTTGATGAAGGCCGAGCGCGTCAGGTCCGCCAGGCGCACCATGTTGCCGATCAGCTTCTTGCCCTTTTCGGTCTCGCCATAAGCCTTGTTCTTGGCGAGCACGATGCCGACTTCTTTTTCGTGCGGCAGGTAGTTGAGCGTCGTCACCAGGCTCCAGCGGTCCATCTGGCCCTGATTGATCTGCTGGGTGCCGTGATAGAGGCCCGACGTATCACCCAGACCGATCGTATTGGTGGTCGAGAACAGCCGGAATGCCGGGTGCGGAACGATCACGCGGTTCTGGTCGAGCAGGGTCAGGCGGCCCGCGACTTCGAGCACGCGCTGGATCACGAACATCACGTCCGGACGGCCGGCGTCATATTCGTCGAACACCAGCGCGACATTGTTCTGCACCGCCCACGGCAAAATGCCGTCGCGGAATTCGGTGATCTGCTTGCCGTCCTTGAGCACGATCGCGTCCTTGCCGACGAGATCGATACGGGAGACGTGGCTGTCGAGGTTGACGCGAACCAGCGGCCAGTTCAGCCGGGCCGCAACCTGCTCGATATGGGTCGATTTGCCGGTGCCGTGATAGCCCTGCACCATGACGCGGCGGTTGAAGGCAAAGCCCGCAAGAATGGCCAGCGTGGTGTTGCGATCGAACAGGTAATCGGGATCGACCGGAGGGACGTGGCTATTGGCTTCCTTGTAGCCCATCACCTTCATGTCCGTGTCGATGCCGAACAGCTCCCGGGCCGAAAATTCGGTGTCGGGCAGATTGGTATACTCAGTCATGGCAATGCTCTTGGCGGAAAAGATCAAGGCGGGCGGGACGGCGAATTCGCGGGCTCTATAGCAGCATTGTGACGCTGGCGGTAGGCACTTGGAGGAGAAGCAGGCTTGCCTACTTCGCTACGAACCCCGTCTTCTTCAAATGGCTATAGGCCGCGATAATGGTGCGCAGGCGCTCTTCGGAACTCTTGTCGCCACCATTGGCGTCGGGATGGTGGATCTTCACCAGCGTCTTGTAGGCGCGCTTGATCTCGTCGGATTTGGCGTGGCCGGTAATGCCCAGCGTTTCGAGCGCGCGACGGTCCTGCTCATGCAGCGGTTTGACGCGCTCGGCCGCCGGCGTCTGAGCCTGGCGGTGGCGGAAGCGCGCAAAGACCCCAAACGGATCGCCGAACTTGTCGCCGGGGCGCAGGCCCGCTCGCGCCTGGCGCGAAGTGCGCGTCCCCGGATTGCCGGTGGCAAAGCTCGATCGCGATTCCGCTTTGGGTGGCGCATGCAGCGCCTCTTGGAGTTCGTCCTTCTCCATGCCGGCGAAGAAGTTGAAGGCCGTATTGTAGTGGCGGACATGCTCGAGGCAGAAATGGTGGTACTGGCCCTCGCTGCGATGCCCTTTGGGCGCGCGATATTCTCCGGCCAGATCGCACCCTTCCCAGTCACAGGCATGCTCCACCGGCGCCGGTTTTTCTTCTCGGCGTGGCTTGATGCGAATGGTGTCGAAGAGCTTGGATTGCAGTTTCATTGCGCCTAGTTAAGTGCCTGAACCAGATAGAAAGCCTCGCCGCCATGAGTGCCAAAGACACCATAGAAGCCAAGCTCACCGAGAAATTCGCCCCCGTCTTCCTCGATGTGATCGATGAATCGATGCAGCATCATGGCCATGCCGGATGGCGGGAGGGTGGTGAAACCCATTTTCGTGTCAGAATCGCGACCCGTCATTTTGACGGGATGAGCCGCGTGGCGCAACACCGCGCCGTCAATGAAGTGCTCGCCGGGCTGATGGACAACCCCGTGCATGCTTTGGCAATCGAAGTTTTGCCCGTTGGTGGGCCGTGGGAATTGGCCTAGCTCGATCTGCCTCCCTCCCCTCGATGGGGAGGGAATGAGGGTGGGGTGGGCCGCGAACTCGGTGCGAGTGACTCACCCCCACCCTTGATCCCTCCCCACAAGGGGGAGGGAGACGACTGGACGCCCCGCCCCGTGCTCCTACCTCCGCATATCCTCGATAAACGTTGCCACCGCCGCGCCATCGACATTCTTCTCGATGAATGCCTTGCCGATGCCCCGCGTCAGGATGAAGGTCAGCGCCCCGCGCGAGACCTTCTTGTCCTGCGCGATGGCAGCCATCAATGCTTCTGTGGAGCCGAGCGTTCCGGGGATATCACCCAAAATGGTGGGCAGACCCGATTTCTGCAAGTGCGCGGCGATGCGGCCGGTATCCTGGCTCGGCGCCAGCCCCAGCCGCGCCGAAAATCCATGCGCCAGCACCATGCCGATGGCAACGCCCTCGCCATGCAGCAGCCGATCGGAATAGCCGGTGTCCTTTTCCAGGGCATGCCCGAAGGTGTGGCCCAGATTGAGCAAAGCGCGCACGCCCAGTTCCTTCTCGTCCTCGATGACCACCCGCGCCTTGTGGGCACAGCAGCGCGCAATCGCCTCGCCTCGCGCCGGCCCGCCGTCAAATATCTCGGCCTGATGCTCTTCGAGCCAGAAGAAGAAATCCTCGTCGTCGATGAGCCCGTATTTGACCACCTCGGCATAGCCGGAAGCGAACTGGCGCGGGCTGAGCGTATCGAGGGTCGAAAGGTCCGCCAGCACAAGCTTGGGCTGGTGGAAGGCGCCGATCAGGTTCTTGCCATGGGGCGAGTTGATGCCAGTCTTGCCGCCGACCGAACTATCGACCTGGGCCAGCAGCGACGTCGGCATCTGCACGAAATCCATGCCGCGTCGGGCAATGGAGGCGGCAAAGCCTGCCAGATCGCCGATCACCCCGCCACCCAGCGCGATCACCAGGTCGCCGCGCTCGAGCCGCGCCGCCAGGATGCCCTCGACCGCCTGGCCGAGATAGGCCCATGATTTTGTCGCCTCGCCCGCCGGCAGCACGATCTCGGTATGAACAAGGCCCGCTGCGTCCAGCGATGCGATCAACCGCGGCAACTGCGCCTTGGCAACGTTGTCGTCGGTGATGATGCCATAGCGCCGGCCGGGAAACCGTTCGCTCAGGATGGCGCCGGCTTCGTCGAGCAGACGGGCGCCGATCAGGATGTCATAGGCACGGTCGCCCAGGGCGACGTGCACGGTGTGGGCGATATCGGCCATGGTCATCCCTGGCGTTTGAGATAGGCGAGGATGGCATCCACCACATCGCCCGCCACCACATCCTGCGGCACGTCGCGGCTGACCACCGTGACATCGGCTTCGGCGTAGATGGGGTAGCGATCCTCGATCAGCTTTTCGAGTGTGGCGCGTGGATTGGCGGTCTTGAGCAGCGGACGGTTGCTGCGCCGGGACACGCGCTCGAACAGGATATCGACCTCGGCCTTGAGCCAGACCGAAATGGCCTCGGCCTTGACCAGCGCCCGTGTCTCCGCATTGACGAAGGCGCCGCCGCCCGTGGCCAGCACGACGCCCTGCTCCTTGAGCACGCGGGCGATGACGCGGGTTTCCCCGGCGCGGAATTCGGGCTCGCCGCGCTGCTCGAAAATCTCGGGGATGGTCATCTGCGCCGCCTTCTCGATCTCCTCGTCGCTATCGAGAAACTGGCGGTTGAGGCGGGCGGCGACGCGGCGGCCGACCGTGGTCTTGCCCGCGCCCATCATGCCGACCAGCACCAGCGGCCGGCCCGCGAGCCGTTCGGCAAGGTGTTCGGCGCGGGCCTGCCGCGATACCGCGTCCGGTCGGTTCAAAGGCGCTCCCTCAGCGTTTCCAGACGAAATGAAACGCGACATTTGATGCTGCCGCTATGAAGCCGTCCGCACCCCCTCTGTCAAGAACTTGCGGAGAAGGACGCGACACAGCACTATGCCTACGGAAACGAAACCTTTTGCAGGCAAATTGCAGGAAAACTGCAAGCAAACCGCCCGCAGGACTGCTCCATGCCCACTCTGATCCGCCTCATCATCACGCTGCTGTTTCTGGCTGGCCTCGTCTATGCTGGCATGTTCGCTCTGGTCGCTTTCGTCGAGCCGACGCAGAAGGAGCAGACCATCCGCATCCCGCAACGCGACTTGCTGTCGGGCGGCCAGCCCGCTTTGCCGGGCACCCAGGCGCCCGCTACCGAGCCGTCTGACGCGCCTGCCGCCGAACCCGCAGCCGAGCCTGCTCCGGCGCCGACTGCAGAGCCCTCGACCCCGCCGGAGCCGTTGACAGATTGAGCGGAGCACACCTGATCGGCGCCTTCCTCGAGATGATGAGCGCCGAGCGCGGCGCGGCGAAAAACACCATTGAGGCCTATCGCCGCGACCTCAGCGACTATGCCGGCTATGTCGCCGGCCGGCAGTCGAGCCTGCTCACCGTCGAGCGCGACACCGTCAACGCCTATCTCGACCGCCTCAAGCATGATGGCCTTTCGGCCTCCTCATCGGCCCGGCGGCTGTCGGCCATCCGGCAGTTCCACAAATTCCTTTGCGCCGATGGCATGCGGGGCGACGACCCCACGCGCATCGTCGCCAGCCCCAAAAGCCGGCGCGCTCTGCCCAAAGTACTGTCGATAGCCGAAGTCGATCGCCTGCTGTCGACGGCCGAGGCCGAAGCCAACCTCGCGGCCGCGCCACAAAAGCAGGCCGCGGCCCTGCGCCTCTATGTGCTGCTCGAACTGCTCTATGCCACCGGGCTCCGCGTCAGCGAACTGGTGAGCCTGCGCCGTGCGGCGGTGATGCGCGATGCCAGTTTCCTCACCGTCGTTGGCAAGGGCAACAAGGAGCGCGTAGTGCCGGTCAACGACCGGGCGCGCGACGCCATCAAGGCTTATGTCGCCACGCTGGAACGGGGCGAGACCTTCCTGTTTCCGGCAAGCGGCGCAGAGGGTTACCTCAGCCGCCAGGTCTTTGCCCGCGACCTCAAGGGCCTCGCTGCTCGTGCCGGCATCAGCTCTGCCCGCGTGGCGCCCCATGTGCTGCGCCATGCCTTTGCCAGCCACCTGCTGGCAGGTGGCGCCGACCTGCGCGTGGTGCAGATGCTGCTCGGTCATGCCGACATCTCGACCACCCAGATCTACACCCACGTGCTCGACGAAAAACTCCGCACCCTGGTCGAGACGCATCACCCACTGGCCGAATAGCGCGCTCTTTCCTGTGCCTCGCCCCAACCAAACCTTGACTTGGCATTGCGTCATCGCCACTTTCCGGCCACTTTAGGGCGCAAGAGCAGCGGCCCTTATCCGGGTCACGTCAACGACCCCTAACGGGCAGGTCAATGCAGTCTTATCTCGATTTCGAAAAGCCAGTTGCCGATCTCGAGGGCAAGATCGCCGAGCTCAAGGCGATGGCGGCGACCGATCAGGCTGTCAGCATCGACGAAGAGGTCAACCGCCTCAGCGCCCGCGCCGATGAGGCTCTGGTCGAAATCTACCGCCGCCTCACCCCCTGGCAGAAGACGCAGGTGGCCCGCCACCCGCAGCGCCCGCACTTTTCCGACTATGTCGGCAAGCTGATCACCGAATGGACGCCGCTGGCCGGCGACCGCAAATACCGCGAAGACGCGGCCCTGCAGGCCGGTTTCGGCCGCTTCAACGGCCAGTCCGTCGCAGTGTTGGGCCAGGAAAAGGGCAGCTCCACCGAAACCCGCCTCAAGCACAATTTCGGCATGGCCAGCCCCGAGGGCTACCGCAAGGCCGTGCGCATCATGGAAATGGCGGATCGCTTCAACATTCCGCTGATCTCGTTCGTTGATACCGCCGGCGCCTATCCCGGCATCGGCGCCGAGGAGCGCGGCCAGGCCGAGGCCATCGCCCGCTCGACCGAGAAATGCCTTGAGCTGGGCGTGCCCAATATCGCCATCGTTATCGGCGAAGGCGGCTCGGGTGGCGCCATCGCCATCGCCGTGGCCAATCGCGTGCTGATGCTGGAAAACGCCATCTATTCGGTGATCTCGCCCGAAGCCGGCGCCTCGATCCTGTTCCGCGACGCCGCCAAGGCGCAGGACATGGCCACCGCCCAGAAGATCACCGCCCAGGACCTGTTCGGCTTCGGCGTCATCGACGGCATCATCCCAGAGCCGGCCGGCGGCGCCCATCGCCACCACGAAGCGATCA
Organism: uncultured Devosia sp.; assembly: GCA_966212275.1. GTDB lineage: Bacteria > Pseudomonadota > Alphaproteobacteria > Rhizobiales > Devosiaceae > Devosia. The sequence continues at coordinate 13,311 of CBIHQV010000028.1, read as the reverse complement.
TGGATTCGACCCGCTCGGCCATCTCGGGCTTCCTCGGCGATTTCGCCGGCCGTGGGCGCCTGGAAACCCGCGAACACCGCCGCGAAAAGTTCCTGGCGATCGGTACGGCGCTTTAAGGCACTCCCACCACCAGCATCACAACCTGCGCCTCCCTCCCCTCGATGGGGGACCGAGGGTGGGGTGGGGCCGCAAGCTCGGTGTCCGTGACTCACCCCCACCCTTCCTCCCCACAAGGGGGAGGGAGACGACTGCGGTCCTCGTGGCAATGTTCCACACGCTTGCGTGATGTTCGCCCGCTTCCCGGCAAATTTGCCGCGTGCTAACGCTTCGTTCACCAGCAAAACTCATGCTGCGGTAACCAACGGCCCCTATGGGTCACCGCTCCATTTTCGTCCATCGGGCCGCCGACCTTGACCGCTCTTCTCCTTCGCAAGTTTTCCTCGGCGCTGATCCTGCTTTGGGTGGCCTTCGGGCTCGTTGCCTGTGGCGGTTTCCTGCCCAAATCCAACGACAACCGGCACAACCAGCCCCTGTCGAGCATGACCCAGGCCGGCCTGCGCAACATGGGCTCTTCCCCCGGCGAGGCCATGGTCATCCGCATCTTCAAGGAAGAAAAGACCCTCGAGGTCTGGAAGCGCACTAGCGCCGGCGCGTTCAAGATGTTCAAGACCTACGAGATCTGCGCCTTTTCCGGCGATCTCGGCCCCAAGATCAAGGAAGGCGACCGGCAGAGCCCTGAGGGCTTCTACACGATCACGCCCGGCCTGATGAACCCGCGCTCCAACTACTACCTCGCCTTCAATACCGGCTTCCCCAACAAGTTCGATCGCGTCTGGGGCCGCACCGGGAGCGACCTGATGGTGCATGGCGATTGCTCGTCGCGCGGCTGCTACGCCATGACCGACGAGGGCATCGCCGAAATCTATGCGCTGGCCCGCGAGACCTTCAAGGGTGGCAACCAGAGCTTCCAGCTCCAGATCTTCCCCTTCCGCATGACCGCCGCCAAGCTGGCGCAGCAGGCTTCCAACCAGCACCTCAATTTCTGGAAGGACATCAAGGAAGGCTACGACCTGTTCGAACTGACCAAGGCGCCGCCAGCCTGGGATGTGTGCGAGCGCCAATATATCTTCAACGCGTCAGGTGGTGGTGCGCTCAACCCCATGGGTCCTTGCCCCGTTGTCGTGCAGAACGCGGCACTGACCGCCAAGCAGCAGGCCGATGAAACCGCCTTCGTCGCCGCGGTGGAAAGCGAAGCCCAGAAGGCGGCCCGCGAAGCGGCTGAAGCCGAGCGGGCGGCGGCCGCGGAAGCGGCGGCCAAGGCCCGTGGCGAAGCCATTGGTGGCTTCTTCAACGGTATCGGCACCATGTTTGGCGGCGGCGAAGAGAACATAACGCCGGTGATATCGGGCAAGCCGGCACCCAAGCCCCTGCCCCGGTTGCAGCGCTAGTCACCCGCCACCATATCTGGGCCGCAATCTGCGCCGATCTGGACGCGCAGCGCAACGGAGACATTGGCAGTGGAAGAGACGCTATCGGTCGATGTCCAGGGTGAACGCGGGCCTGAGCCGCAGATCGTGCGCAGCCGCATGCCCCTGAGCACAGTCCTGAGCTTCGTGGTTGGCCTGGTCGGCATTGCCGCGCTCGGCGCCAGCGCTTGGGTCTATAGCGACACCCAGCGCGAAATGCTGCGGCTCTCGGCCGAGATCGCCCAGCTTCGCGTCAGCATGGACCTGGTTGGCCAGGAGGAAACGGCACCGGTCGTCGATGACAGCGCCGCCCTGACCGACCTTTCCAACCGCCTCGCCATCATCGAGGAAAGCTGGCGCAACGCCCCCACCGCCGCCACGCCCGCGGCTCTGCCCACCACCCCTGCAACAACACCTGCTGCGACCGCCGACAGCGGTGATTGCCTGCCCACGGGCACGCGCTTCATGGTGGCCGCGGGCGACCGCTATCCCGTCTGCGGCACTGGCGCGGTGGTGGAGATCGGCTCGGTCGACGACGGCTTCATCTCGCTGGGCGACGGCACCGTCATCGCCCAGGGCGGCAACATTGCACTGCCCAACAGCGCCTGCATGATCGGCGTCGTGCCGTCCGATGGCGCCGCCATCAGCGGCTATGCCGAGATCAAGGTGACCTGCTGAGTTTCCTGCCCCATATGGGCACAAGGTCCGCCACACGCAGCAACGGCCGTCACTCAAAACAAAAGGCCCGGATCGCTCCGGGCCTTCATCATTCCAACCAACGCCGCGCTAGAATGCGCCGTGGCAGTGCTTGAACTTCTTGCCCGAGCCGCAGGGGCACGGCGCATTGCGCGACACGCCTTCGAGCAGCTTGGGATCAATCGGCTTGAGCGAGGGATCGCCACCAGTCGCGCCCAGCGCGCCGGCAATGGTGTCGCCATCCTCTTCGGCATCATTCTCGCCGGTCAGCGGATCGATATGGGTTTCGCGCAGTTGGCTGAGATCAGGCACCGGCGGCGCCACCGGACGCGGCTGCAGCTCGACATGGCTGAGCTGGGTGGTCACCAGCTCGCGCAGGTTGGCCAGCAGCGCCTGGAACAGCTCATAGGCTTCCTGCTTGTATTCGTTGAGCGGATCGCGCTGGGCGATACCGCGCCAGCCCACCACCTTGGACAGGTGATCGAGCGTCACCAGGTGCTCGCGCCACAGCCCGTCGATCGATTGCAGCAGGATGGACTTTTCCACCTGGCGCATGACGGTGGCGTTGGGCGAGCCGGCAGCGGCCATATTGGCGATGGTGCGCTCTTCCTTGGCCGCAGCGGCGGCATCGACAGCCGCGATCAGCCGGTCGGTGACGATCTCGGCATCGATACCTTCCTCGGCCGCCCATGCCTTCACCGGCACGTCGATATTGAGGTAGGTCTTGGCCGCAGCCTCGAGCTGCTCGACATTCCACTGCTCGGGATACGAGCGCGGCGGAATGGCCTTGCCGACGATATTGTCGACCACGTCATGCCGCATCTCGATGACGGTCTCGCTGACATCCTCGGCATCCATCATCTCGATGCGCTGCTCGAAGATCACCTTGCGCTGATCGTTCATCACGTCGTCGTATTTGAGGATGTTCTTGCGGATGTCGAAGTTGCGCGCTTCGACCTTGCCCTGGGCGCGCTCGATGGCCTTGGTCACCCACGGATGGGTGATGCTCTCGCCCTGCTCCAGCCCCAGCTTGCCCAGCATGGAATCCATGCTGTCGACCGGGAAGATGCGCATCAGGTCGTCCTGAAGGCTGAGGAAGAAGGCCGAGTGGCCCGGATCGCCCTGGCGGCCCGAACGGCCACGAAGCTGGTTGTCGATGCGGCGGCTTTCATGCCGCTCGGTGCCGATGACCATCAGGCCACCCGCCGCCAGCGCCTTGGCCTTGTCGGCCGCGATGGTCGATTTGATATCGGCGATCTTGGCCTCGCGGGCCTCGCCTTCCAGGCCCTCGGTCTCGCGCTGGATGCGCATTTCGAGGTTGCCGCCGAGCTGAATGTCGGTACCGCGGCCCGCCATATTGGTGGCGATGGTGATGGCGCCCGGCAGGCCGGCATCGGCGACGATGAAGGCCTCCTGCTCGTGGTGACGGGCATTCAGCACGTTCATGGCGCCGACATTCTTCTTGCGCAGCAGCTCGGCCAGCATTTCCGATTTTTCGATCGAGGTCGTGCCGACCAGCACCGGCTGGCCGCGATCCTGGCATTCCTTGATCAGCTGGGCGATGGCGTCGAACTTCTCCGCCGCGGTGCGGAAAATGGCGTCTTCGTCGTCCTTACGGGCGACCGGCACGTTGGTGGGGATGGTCACCACGTCGAGCTTGTAGATGTCGGCGAATTCCTCGGCCTCGGTCGCCGCCGTACCGGTCATGCCGGCCAGCTTCTTGTAGAGGCGGAAATAGTTCTGGAAGGTGATCGAGGCCAGCGTCTGGTTTTCCGGCTGGATCTTGACGTGTTCCTTGGCTTCCAGCGCCTGGTGCAGGCCTTCCGAATAGCGGCGGCCCGGCATCATGCGGCCACTGAACTCGTCGATGATCACCACTTCGTCGTTGCGGACGATATAGTCCTTGTCCTTGCGGAACAGCTTGTGTGCCCGCAGGGCCGAATTGGCATGGTGCACCAGCGCCACGTTTTCCACGTCATAGAGCGAACCGGTCTTGAGCAACCCGTCTTCGGCCAGCTTGGCTTCAAGCTTTTCAATGCCCTGGTCGGTGAAGGTCGCGGCGCGCTGCTTCTCGTCCAGCTCGAAATCGTCCTCCTCGATCATGGGCATCAGCGCATCGATCTTGGTATAAAGGTCGCTGCGGTCGTCCGAGGGGCCGGAAATGATCAGCGGCGTGCGCGCCTCGTCGATCAGGATCGAGTCCACTTCGTCGACGATGGCGAAGGTATGCCCGCGCTGCACCATCTGGGCGCGCGTATATTTCATGTTGTCGCGCAGGTAGTCGAAGCCCAGCTCGTTGTTGGTGCCGTAGGTGATGTCGGCAGCATAGGCGGCCTTGCGCTCGGTATCGGTCATGCCATGGACGATCACGCCCCAGGTGAGCCCGAGGAAATTGTAGATCTGGCCCATCCAGGCCGCGTCGCGCTTGACCAGGTAGTCGTTGACCGTCACCAGGTGCGCGCCCTTGCCCGTCAGGGCATTGAGGTACATCGGCAGCGTCGCCACCAGCGTCTTGCCTTCGCCGGTGCGCATTTCGGCGATGCCGCGTTCGTTCATCACCATGCCGCCGATAAGCTGCACATCGAAGTGGCGCATGCCGAGCACGCGCTTGGATGCCTCGCGTACCGTGGCAAAGGCGGGCACGATCAAATCGTCGAGATCGGTGCCGTTTTCGAGCTGCGCCTTGAACTCGGCGGTCTTGGCGCGGAGTTCATCATCGCTCAGCTTTTCGAACTGGGCCTCGAGCGCATTGATTTGCGCCACCTTGCCCTGGAACCGCTTGACGTGCCTGTCGGACGGAGACCCGAAGATCCGCCGGGCGAGCGCAGCAAGTGCCATATGTCAGGTCCTTTTATGACTCATCGGGGCGGGCTTGGGAGGTGCGGAATACTGGACCGTTCGGCCGCGTCGACGCGATGAGAAAGCCTTTCCGGCTTTGAATTTGTGGTATCCCGCCATGCGGCGGAAAAGCGGGTGAGATGTAAGAGCGGCCCCCTGTCTTGTCAACGCTGCCGAAATGGGCGACACCTCCTTGCCCCTGCCGGAAAAGGCCCGGCAGAAACGGGATTTTTCGGCATTGGGTTGCTCACAAGGCGCGGCGCGGCACATTTTGGCCCCGTTGGCGTGTGAGGGGCAGGCCGCAGACCCCGGCGGCCCGTATCGCCGACACCAACGAGCCAGGACGCAAGACCACAAGCGCCGGCAAGGAGACCAACCTGATGACATTTTCCCCTTCACGCCTCGCCCGCACCGCGAGCGTACTGGCGCTCATGCTGGCCGCCGGCGCCCTTGCCCCTGCTCTGGCGCAGGATGCTGCCCCCGCCGCCCCCGCAGCCGAAGCCCCTGCCGCCGAAGCGACGCCCGTTTCGCCTGAGACGGTGGTGGCCACTGTCGGGGGTGAGCCGATCACCGAAGCCGATCTGAGCTTTGCCGCCGAGGACCTGACCCAGGAACTCAGCCAGATGCCTCCCGAACAGCGCAAGCCCTTCCTGCTGCGCGTGCTGATCGACATGAAGGTGATGGCCAAGGCCGGCAAGGATGCCGGCATGGCCGATACCCCGCTGTTCCAGCAGCGCCTCAAGTATCTCGAGGAGCGCGCTTTGCGCCGCGCCTTCTTCGCCGACACCATCGCCAATGCGGTGACCGAGGAAGCCGTGCGTGCCGAATACGACAAGTTCGTCGCCGAATTCGTGCCCGCTGACGAAATCCGCGCCAGCCATATCCTGGTGGCCGACGAAGCCGAAGCCAACGCCATCAAGGCCGAACTCGACGGCGGCGCCGATTTCGCCACCCTCGCCAAGGAAAAGTCGATCGATCCGGGCGCAGCCAATGGCGGCGATCTCGGCTTCTTCGGCAAGGGCATGATGGTCGCGCCCTTCGAGGCCGCCGCCTTTGCGCTCACCGATGTCGGCCAGGTGTCGGCGCCGGTGCAGTCCCAGTTCGGCTGGCACATCATCCGTCTCGAAGAAAAGCGCCAGTCGGCCCCGCCCGCCTTCGAGCAGGTCGCCGGCCAGTTGCAGCAGCAATTGCTGATGAAGACCTTCGACGACACCGTCGCCCGCCTGATGGATGGCGTCGCTATCGACATCCCCGACGCCGCCCTCAAGGCCGCCGTCGACGCCCAGACCGAAACCGAAGCCGGCGCGGAAGCCCCGGCGCAGTAAGGTTCTTCACCTCTCCCTTTTGGGGAGAGGTCGACCCTCTTGGATTGGGTCAGTGGCCTTTCACACCTTGTTCCTCTCCCCAATGGGGAGAGGTGGCTCGGCCCAGCCGAGTCGGTGCTGCTAAGCCAGCAACCCCCGCACCAACTGCCGGGCCACCTTCAGCAACTCCTCGGGGTCGCGTTCGATTCGTCCGGTCAGCAGTCGCTTCCAGATGAAGCCGGCCAGCAGGTCGGCACAGATTCCGATATCGATATCGGGCGCAAGCTCGCCTCGATCTATGCCACGCTGGAAAATCTCCCCGCTCTGGACGCGCCGCTCGGCCGCATAGTCCGCCAGTGACGCCTCGGCCGCTTGGTCGCGCTGCGCCTCGGCCACGATGAAGCGGAACACCTGCCCCGCGCCGGTATCACCCCAATGGGCGAAGACGCCAGTGAGGAAGGCGAAGACATCGCCTTCCACGCTGCCGGTATCCATGTGCACCGAAGCCGGCTTCTGCCGGTGATAGACATCGAGCAGCAGCGCTGTCTTGCCCGGCCACCATTTGTAGATCGTCGGCTTGCCCGCCCGGGCGCGCTTGGCCACAGCCTCGATGGAAAAGCCCGCTATCCCCTCCTCGGCCATGATGGCCTCGGCGGCGTCGAGGATTGCCCGTTCGGTTTCCGGGCTTCGTTTCGCCCCGATGGACCGGCGGCGATCGTCGATGTCGTCTGCAAGCTCGCTCATGCCAGCCAATATGGTTCAAAAAAATTCCCAGGCAAAGCACTTGAACGAAACGTGTCGTTCCGTTATATAACGAAACGTACCGTTTCATTAGGAGATTGCGAATGCAACCCTCTCTCGCCGCTCGCCTGCGCATGGCGCTGGTCATGACCATCTTCGTCTATCCGGTCGTGACGCTCTATCTCTACATCCTGATGCCGCTGACCACGGGCTGGGAAATGTGGCAGCGCAGCATGGTCCTCGTGCCCTTTATGGCCACCACCATCGTCATGCTGATCGTGCCTTTCATCTCCAAGCGTTTTGGCGCCTTCATCGCCGGCAAGAAGAAGATCGCGGCGGCAGCCTGAACCGCCATGCAGCCCCGGCCAAGGCCGGGGCACCTGCACTAGACGCGCTTGCGCAGCTCCACCCGCATCAGCGGCGCCCAACCCGTAGCCCCGCGCTGTTCCCACGCACCCTCCAGCCGCTGACCGTCGGCGCTGAACGCTCCGGCAAAGCGCTGCTGCGCTCCGATCAGGCGCCACTCGGTCCCATCGAGCTCGGCAACGAAGTCGTTCATCGAACCATCGGCATCATAGCTGCGGGTAAGATAGCGGCCGCTGTCGGGATCGACCGCCAGGACTTCCATCGACTTCATCCGCTGCCCATTCATCATGGCATCGACGTCATGCTGCAGGAACAGACCATTGGCGCTCCACGCATAGGCATCGGTCGCTTGTGACGACTGGCCGGGCGAACCATCGGCCGCGACAGGCGTGATCGTGGTGTCCCAGACCCCCACCAGAATATCGAGCTGGCGCCGTCGCGCCTCAAGATCGGGTTTCATCGGCTTCTCCTGTCCCTGCAGGTAAAGTCACGAGACCCGCCAATCGTTGCGCTGGACTCGCAGCGGAAAGAATGTCGCGGCGCTCCGACACCGCAGCGGGCCGGATGATACGGCGTAACTGAGGGATGGAGGATAAGTGGGTCGCGGAAGCGGACCAAGCGACACGACGATCCAAGCTGACATCATCACGCCTGCGCGAGCGTTCATCTTTTTTTGCCGCATTTGGGTGCATGGTGAACGAAATCTTTCCGGGGCACCCCTTGTTCAAAACCAGTCTCGTCCACCTCGCAACGCTGGCGGCGCTCAGCTCCGTCTCGGTCGCAGCGCTTGCCTGCGAGCAGTTGCGCATGGAGCCCGGTGGCGTCGTCACCGCGGTGACCGATGGCGATACGGTGATTCTCGATGATGGCCGCGTGGTGCGCATGATTGGCACCCAGGCGCCCAAACTGCCGCTGGACCGCCCGGATTTCCCCACCTGGCCGCTGGCCCCAGAGGCCAAGGCGGCCCTCGTGGCGCTGGCGCTCAACAAGCCTGTGCGCCTCGGCTTTGGCGGCGAGACCGTCGATCGCTATGGCCGGGTGCTGGCCCATGTCTTCGTGGCCACGCCGGAGGGCGAGATCTGGGCCCAGCAGGCCATGGTCGCCCAAGGCTTGGCGCGGGTCTATTCCTTCCCCGATAACCGCGCCTGCCTCGATCTGCTGTTCGCGGCAGAAGGGCGCGCCCGGCTGGCCGGGCTTGGCATCTGGGCCGATCCCTATTACAGCACTCGTGCGGCGAACACGCCCGGCGACCTCCTCGCTCGGGCGGGCCAATATGAACTTGTCGAAGGCAGGGTCCTTCTCGCCGAACAGAGCGGCGGGCGGGTCTATCTCAATTTCGGCCGGTTCTGGAAGGAAGACTTCACCGCCGTGATCGAGGCGCCGGCTTTGCGGCTGTTTGCCGAGGCCGGAATTGATCCGCTGGTGCTGGAAAATGCACTGGTGCGTATCCGCGGATGGGTGGACGACCGGGATGGTCCACGCATCGAAGTGACCCATCCCGAGCAGATCGAGGTTCTGGCGACGCGATGATGGGGTTGGGGCATATCGGCAAGGGGTTGCAGACGGGAATGCGCAATGGGCTGCTGGCGGCTTTGCTGCTGACGCTGAGCGCCTGCACGAGTCTGACCGGCACCAATGTCGCCGTCACCCAGACCGGCGACACCCCGGCGCCCACGGTGGTGCCCGAAGGCACCGATCCCGATGACGTCGTGATCGGCCGCCGCGAGCATCCACGCATTATCGCCGCCTATGGCGGTGTCTATTCCGATCGGCCCGCCGAGATCATGGTGGCGCGCATCGTCAGCCGCCTGCTCGCCGCTGCCAACCAGCCCAATGCGCAGTTCCAGGTCACCATTCTCGACAGCTCCGAGGTCAATGCGTTCGCGCTGCCCGGTGGCTATATCTATGTGACGCGCGGCATCCTGGCGCTCGCCTCCGACACCAGCGAACTGGCCGCCGTGCTGGCGCATGAAATCGCCCACGTGACGTTGCGCCATGCCCGCGCCCGAACCGACCGCACCCGCACCACCGAGATCGTCGATCGCGTCATCACCGGCGTTTTCGGCGGCGATACCTCGACCGATGCCACGGCCAACCGCACCCGCCAGTCCATGGCCGCCTTCGGCCAGAATCAGGAGCTGGAAGCCGATCGCGAGGGCATCAAGTTTGCCGGCAAGGCTGGCTACGATCCGCAGGCCGCGGCACGCTTCCTTGGCGTGATGAGCCGCTTTGCCAGCTTCTCGGCCGGCGAAGGTAATGGCGGCGGCTTCCTCTCGTCCCATCCCTCGACGCCTGCCCGCATCCAGGAGGCGATGAACACCGCCCGGACCATGTTCGGCCAGAGCGACATGGGCGAGATCGATCGCGACGGCTACCTCGCCTCCATCGCCGGCCTCACCTTCGGCGACAGCCCGGCGCAGGGCTCGATCGTCGGCCGGCGGTTCATCCACACCGCGTCCAAATTCACCTTCACCGTGCCTGACGGCTATACGCTGCAGAATTCGCAGAGCGCGGTTGTGGGCGTTGCCGGCGATGGCGAGGCCGTGCGTTTCGACAGCGCCGAAGTGCAGGCCAATGTGCCGCTGGCCGATTATCTGCGCTCCGGCTGGATCGCCGGGCTCAAGGCCGACAGCGTCACCACGCAGTCCATCAACGGCATCGAAATGGCCTCGGGTCTGGCCCAGACCGACCAGTGGTTCTTCCGCGTGTCGGTGATGCGGCTCGACGGGCAGGTCTATCGCTTCATCTTTGCCGCCAAAGCCGATAGCAGCCGCTTCGCCCAGGGCGCCGAATTGACCCTCAAGAGCTTCCGCCGCGCCGAAAGCGCCGATCTCAACCTGGTGCGCAAGGTCGCGGTGCGGGTGGTAACGGCCAAGGCCGGCGACAGCGCCGATTCGCTCGCCCGCCAGATGGCCGGCCTGCATCGCGGCAGCGAGCTCTTCTACATCATCAACGATCTCTATCCCGGCGACCCGGTGGTCGCTGGCGAGAAGTACAAGGTCGTGGTGCTGCAATAGCCCCGGCGGCTAGTTGATCTTGCCCGCTTGCGTCGTGATGACGTTGGCGGCGCCGCCGGCCCCGCTGTTCATCAGGCCCACCAGCGAATTGCCCATGATCGTGAAGCCGCCGATGAGCACCACGGCGATCAGCGCGGCGATGAGGCCATATTCGATGGCGGTGGCGCCGGTCTCGTCGTCTCCGAACGCCTTGATCGTTTCAGCCCACATGCTCGTCCTCGACCGGCGCTAGAGCAGATCGCAGAGGGCTGCGATCAGCGGTTCGTCCGCCGGCGGCATGGGATAGTCGCGCAATTGCTGCGGACGCACCCATTTGAGGGCAACGTGCTCCCGCGGCTCTGGCGTCCCCTGCCATCTCCGGCAGGCGTAAAGTGGCATCAACAGGTGAAAATTATCGTAAGAGTGGCTGGCAAACGAGACCGGTGCCAAGCACGCTGTCTGGGTCGAAATGCCCAGCTCTTCCTGCAATTCCCGGATCAGCGCTGCCTCGGGCGTCTCGCCCGCCTCGACCTTGCCACCGGGAAATTCCCACAGTCCCGCCATGGCTTTGCCCTCGGGGCGCTGGGCAATCAGCACCCGCCGGTCGGCATCGACCAGCGCCACGGCGACCACGAGCAGCAGCGACTGGCTCATGCCTGGGCCGGAATGCGGTAGGTATAGTCGTATTGGTACGTATAGCCGAGGCTGGCATAGAGCGCCTTGCCGGCCGCATTGTCCGCCTGGACATTGAGGGCGGCGACCCTGGCGCCCAATGCCCTGGCACAGTCGAGGCCGGTGCGCATCATGGCAGCGCCCAGTCCCTGGCGCCGCCGCGTCTTGTCGGCAATGACATTGCCGGTGATGACGATGCCATCGGCAACCGCCATCAGCCCCGAGGCGACAGGCACGCCATCCCGCTCGATCACGATACCTGCCGCCGGTACCGCCAGGACAGCGAGCACGGCGCGCATGCGGGCCACCTGAGCGTCCTGGTAGCCCTGCAGATGCTGCTGCGCCGCAAGGAAGGCGGGATCCAGCGGGTCCAAGACCCGCCCCTGCGCGTCAGGCTCATATTCGCCCAGCGGCATGGCATAGAGGTGGCTGTGGTCGATCGTCTGCCAGCCCTCCGCGTCAAGAGCGGCATTGAGGCTGGCGCTGGCCAGCGGGGTGCTGCGGACCACCGGCGGAATGCCGCGCGCCTTGAACCACTCGACGCCCGCGGCAAGGCGAGAGACGGCATCGTCGCCATCATCGGCGTCAAAGCACTGCAGCGAATTGGCGCGCTTGGTATAGCCGCCGGCAGCGCGGCGCACCCAGGCGCCGTCCCATTCCACCTCGATGCCCGGCCAGGCCCGCAGGCCGGCACGTTCGATGGCAAGCGTATCGGGCAGCGTCATGTCAGCTCCGATAATCGCCGTTGATGGTGATGTAGCCATGCGTCAAATCGCAGGTATAGACCGTGGCGCGACCGTCCCCGAGCCCCAGGCTCACGGTCAGCTCCAGGTCCTCGCCCTTCATATAGGCCGAGGTCGCTGCCTCGTCATAGACGGCGGCGCGTTCGCCATCCTTGGCGACGAGCAGGTCCCCGAAGCGGATCGCCAGCCTGTCGCGATCGGCCGGCTCGCCCGCCTTGCCCACGGCCATCACCACGCGCCCCCAATTGGCGTCCTCGCCGGCAATCGCGGTCTTGACCAGCGGCGAGTCGGCAATGGCCTTGGCGATGCGGAAGGCGCTGGCGTCGCTGGTGGCGCCCTCGACATGCACCGAGACCTGCTTGGTCGCGCCTTCGCCATCGCGCACCACCTGGATGGCGAGATCGAGCAGCACATCCTTGAGCGCCTCGCCGAAGCTTTCGGCCCGTGGATCGTCAAGGCTCTCGATCGGCTCGACCGACGCCTTGCCGGTGGCAAAGGCGAGCAGCGTATCCGAGGTCGAGGTATCGCTGTCGACGGTAATGGCGTTGAAGCTAGTTGCGACATGCCGGGCCAGCAGCGCCTGCAGCACAGGGGCGGCGATGGGCATGTCGGTGACCACGAAGCTCAGCATCGTCGCCATATCAGGCGCGATCATGCCCGAGCCCTTGGCGATGCCGTTGATCTTCACTTCCACGCCGTCGATCTCGAGGATGGCCCCGCTGAGCTTGGGGAAGGTGTCGGTGGTCATGATGGCCTTGGCCGGCTCGATCCATGGCGCGTCACCCATGCGGGTTGCGGCCTCGTCGAGCACGCCGGCAAACTTGGCGGCAGGCAGCGGCTCGCCGATGACGCCGGTCGAGGCGAGGAAGATCTCCGATGTCGCGCAGCCGAGTGCCTTGGCGGCATAATCGGCCGTCAGCGCCACGCTTTCCTTGCCCTTGGCGCCGGTAAAGGCATTGGCATTGCCCGAATTGACCACGAGGCCGCGTGCCTTGCCGCCGGGCAGGTTGGCCCGGCACCAGTCCACCGCGGCCGACGAGCATTTCGAGCGCGTCAGCACACCCGCCGCCGTCGTGCCTTCGTCGAAGGCCATCAGCAGCACGTCGGTGCGGTTCTTGTACTTGATACCGGCTTCGGCGGTGGCAAAGCGCACCCCTGATATCGCGGGCAGGTCCGGATAGGATTTGGGAGCGAGCGGGGAAACCGGGTGGGCAGCCATGGCAAAGTCCTCATACGAAGTGGCAAGGGTTTGCCCGAAACGTGCGGCAATCGCAAGACATGCGAAAACGCCGCCTGGATCGCGGTTTTCAGGGTCGGAGCGCAAGCGCGCCCGAGGGCACGGCGATGGGCGGCCTTTGGGCCAAGAACTGTCGACATAGAACGGACCAAAGGCCGCCCATCACGGATCTGGAGCTTCCGCACGGGGTACGACTAAGCGGGACGATTGTTGCAAGCCCGGTTGCCGACTTTCAGCCCAGCCAAACGGGCG
>CBIHQV010000027.1:0-57022 GCA_966212275.1 uncultured Devosia sp. | reverse complement strand
TTCTTACGCATGCGCCGATTGTTCCGCCACCACCAATCGTCAACCTCGGGCTTGACCCGAGGGGTCTGTACTGGCTGCATCCCTGGCAAAGTGAAGAGCCCTCGGGTCAAGCCCGAGGGTGACGACCGAGTTTGGGAAGAACCCTGGCGTTACTCAGCCGCTTCTTTTTCGACCGTGGGGTGGTTGCCGACGAGGGAAACCAGGTCGAGGCCGATCAGGGCGAAGGTCAGGCGTTCGATGAGGGCGCGGATGGCTTCGAAGCCGTCATTCTTGGCCAGGGTCACCTCGTTCATATAGAGGTGGCGGCTGATTTCGATCTGCAAAGCATGCACGCCATGCTGGGGGCGGCCATAGGTGCGGGTGGCAAAGCCGCCGGCATAGGGGCGGTTGCGCGCCACCTTGAGACCGGCGCCGGTAAAGACGGTTTCGACCAGATCGACCAGGCCCGGCGCGCAGGTGGTGCCGTAGCGGTCACCCAGCACGATATCGGGCGCGGCCTTGTCGTTGGAGCGGGTGATGCGCGGCATCGAATGGCAGTCGATCAGCAGGGCCACGCCGAAGGCGGCAAGGGCTTCGCTCAGCAGTTTCTGCAGCGCCGCGTGATAGGGGTGGTAGATGCCCTCGATGCGCATGCGGGCATCTTCGATGGTCAGGCGCTCGCGATAGATGGGCTTGTTCTCGGCCACGACGCGGGCCAGCGTGCCCAGGCCCGCCGCGACGCGCGGCGAAGTGGTGTTGAACCGGTCCGACAGCGGCTCGACGAACATGGTGGGATCGAGTTCCCAGGGCTCGCGGTTGACGTCGAGATAGGCGCGCGGGAAATGCGCCCGGAGCATCAGGGCGCCGAGATGGGGTGCGCGGCCGAACAGCTCATCCACCCAGGCATCCTCGGACTGGCGGATCGAGAGGTGATCGAGCCGGGTCATGGCGAGGAAGCGTTCGGGATAGACGCGGCCGGAATGGGCGGAATTGAACACCAGTGGAGCCACCAGCCGGCGTGGCCGGATGGTTTCGAATGCAGGCTGATCCCAATAGTCGGACCGCAAGGTGCCTCCCAAGGCGTCTTGAGCCGACGCCACACTGATTTGCCTATCAGTTTCGCGCTTTGCGGTCGGCTTGTCCAGATTGTCGCAAAAGGGCGAACACAAATGCTGCGGGCAGTCTTGCCGAGGTTTGCAGGACGGCAAACTTCGCTTAAACATCATGCCCTATAGTCCGACTCATGGCGCGCCGCGTGGTGCGTCGTCAGTTGTGCCACGCCCCCTGCCGGATGAGCCATCCAGCCGGGCAAGTCGAACGGCCGGAGCCCTAGATGAAGCGAATTCTGCTCGCAGAAGACGATAACGACATGCGGTCCTTCCTGACCCGCGCGCTCAAGAACGCGGGCTATGAGGTGGTGTCGTTCGATAACGGGCTTTCGGCCTATGAACGGTTGCGCGAGGAACCCTTCTCGCTGCTGCTGAGCGATATCGTGATGCCGGAAATGGACGGCATCGAGCTGGCGCGCCGCGCTACCGAGCTCGACCCTGATCTCAAGGTGATGTTCATCACCGGCTTTGCCGCGGTGGCACTCAACCCCGACAGCGACGCGCCCAAGGATGCATCGGTGCTGAGCAAGCCGTTCCATCTCAAGGATCTGGTGAACGAGGTCGAGCGGCTTTTAGCGGCGTAAGAACGACAATCCACAAAGCGCCGATTGCCCTCTTGACCCCCCACCGGGTTTTATGGTCTATCCGCGCCACTGGACGGGCCAAGCGGCTCTTCCATCCCGGAGAGATGGGCGTATAGCTCAGCGGGAGAGCACCTCGTTGACATCGAGGGGGTCACAAGTTCGATCCTTGTTACGCCCACCATCTCTCTAAGACTTTCGCCAATGGCGACGGGAGTATAGCTCAGCGGGAGAGCATTCGCTTCACACGCGAAGGGTCACAAGTTCAATCCTTGTTACTCCCACCATTTGCCTTCGATCCCGGTGAAGGCGGTCTGCAAACACCCATTCCCTCCGCTTCCGGTGCTCACGTGCCGAGTGCACGCTGCGCGCCGGTTCTCGGCAACGGGCGTTTTCGTCTCGCCTTGACCGGTTCGAAGGCAAATGGTGCCTGCCACAAACATCGGCTGGACTAGGCGGCGTTGCGGGTGGCGGCGTAGCGGGTGCGGGAGGCGGCTATGGCGGGGCCGTTGCGTTCGGTCCATTGCGAGATCGAGGCCAGGGGCTCGCGTAGCTCCATACCCATCTGGGTCAATTCATAATCGACGCGCGGCGGAATGATCGGCGTGACCTTGCGGGTCACGAGGCCGTCTTCCTCGAGGTCGCGCAGGGTCTGGGTCAGCATCTTCTGCGAGATGCCTTCGACGTGCCGCTTGATCTCGGAAAAGCGCTTTGGGCCGTGGGACAGCGCCATGATGATGTAGATGGTCCACTTGGTGCCGATGCGACCCAGCACGTCGGCAACCGGCACGATCGCGCGGTTACATTCGGCGAAGCTAGCGGGTTTCTCGTGGGTGACCTGGCTTTCCAATGGGTAACTCCGGTGAGGAAATAGTGCCGTCTTGTGGGCATGTGCGGCAGGCACCAATATAGCGTGAGTTACCGAAGGTGACCAGCTTCCTGTTTGTACCTGTCACTCAAAGACGCGAGATTTTCCATGACCCAGCCCAAGATCGGCATCATCATTTCCACCACCCGCAGGGGTCGCCTGGGCGAGCGCGTTGCCCAATGGGTGGCAGCGCTGGGGCAGCAGCGCCCAGACCTCGCGTTCGAAATCGTCGACCTGCGCGACCATCCGCTGGAATTTTTCGATGCCGAGATGTCGCCACGCTGGGCGCCGGTCGAGGGCGCCAATGCGCAGGCCTGGACCAAAAGGATTGCCGGCTTTGACGGCTATGTGTTCGTCACGGCCGAATATAACCGCTCGATCACCGGGGCGCTCAAGAATGCGCTCGACTATATCGGCTTTGAAGCCGAGCGGAAGCCGGCCGCCTTTGCCGGCTATGGCGCGGTGGGCGGGGCCAGGGCCGTCGAGCAGTTGCGGCTGATGGCGGTCGAGCTGGGCATGGTGGCGACCAAGAGCGGCGTGCATATCGGCATGGAGCCGATGATCGGGCTGATGCGCGAGGGCAAGGATTTTGCCGATTTCCCGCATCTGGCGCCGACTGTGGTGACCATGCTGGACGAGCTGGCCTGGTATGCCCGCATTCTCAAGAGCGGGCGGGACGAAGTGGCGCAAAGCGCCGCGGCCTAGAGGCGGGATGGCCTGGCCAGGTTTGGCCAGGCGCTTGCGGGTCAGTCGACGGCGAGGAAGATTTCTTCGTTGCCGTCGATGAAGTCGTCGAAGAGGACGGTGGTGCTGTCTGCTGTTCCCAGGACGAAGGCCATCTGGCCGGGGCCGGCGAGGCGGCGCATGGGGACGTGTTCCTGATCGACGCTGACCGAGTAGTGCCCGCCGGCCAGGGTGGTGAAGGGCAGGCCACGCCAGGTGGCCGTCGAGGTCAGGTGCACGTGGCCGGCGATGACCTGGCGGATATCGGGATGGGTCTTGAGGGCGTCGATGAAGGGATCGGCATCCAGGATGCGGATGGTGTCCGAATTGATATGCAGCGCATTGGCATTGTGATGGAGGATCACGATGACCGGGCGATCGGCGGCCTCGGCGAGGCGGGTGCGCAGCCAGGCGATCTGGGCTTCTTCGAGCACGCCATCGACGCGGCCGGGCTCGGAGGAATCGAGCAGGATGATGCGGTAGCCCTTGATGTCGATGACCTTGTCGACCTTGCCGGTGTCGGCAGCGAAATCGGCGCCGAAGGTGGCAAGGAATGCCGGGCGGTCGTCGTGATTGCCCAGGGTGATATGCACCGGGATGGGCAGGCGGGCGATGATGGATTTGAGGTGCTCGTAGGCGGCAGGCTGGCCCAGATCGGTCAGGTCGCCGGCCAGCACGCAGAAATCGGCATCGCCATAGCGCGCGATCACCGCATCGACCGCCTGTTCGAGCCGCGCGCCTGTATCGAGCGTCATGGACAGCTCGCCAGCGGGCATCACATGCAGATCGCTCATCACCACGAATTTCAGTGTCATCATCGCCCCTCGCAAAACGCCATGCTGTCTAGTGGCGGCAGATGACCTGCTGGTGACAATGCAGTGTCAGCCGCGTCACCACATGGTTTGTTTGGCGCGCTCGGGCCAGGCCTTGTCATAGGCTTCGCCACCGACCTGGTTCTCGGTCATGGCGGCGAGGATTTCGCCGGGCGTGGGCAGGGTGGTGGTGTCGATATGGCGCTCAGGGTTCCAGAGTTCCGAGCGGACGATGGCCCGGGCGCACTGGAAATAGAGCTCGTCGATTTGCATGACGATGACCGAGCGCGGTGCCTTGCCTTCGACTTCGAAGCTTTCAAGCAGATCGGGATCGATGCTGAGATGGGCGCGGCCATTGGCGCGGAAGGTGGTGCCCGAGCCGGGAAGCAGGAAGAGGAAGGCGACGCGGGGATCGCGGACAATGTTGCGCAGCGAATCGATGCGGTTATTGCCGCGCCGATCGGGCATCATCAGCGTTTCGTCATCGTGGATGCGCACGAAGCCGGGCTGATCGCCGCGCGGCGAGCAGTCGATGCCTTCGCGGCCGACAGTGGCGAGGGCAGCGAAGGGGCTGGCCTCGATCAGCCGCCGATATTGCGGCGTCATGCGCTGGGCGACCTTGACGGTGGAGGCGGCGACGGGAGCGGGGGTATAGAGCGCTTCGAGCTGCTCTACGGAGGTGATAATGGACATAATGAACCCTGGGCAGGCATTCAGCCCGAAGTGACGGTTCGGGCGCTATCGGCGGGACGTAACCAATCCTATATTCTGCGCGAATGACAGTGCGACAAACGTCTTTAGCAACGCGCTTCCGAACCGCAAAACCGGTTCCCACTCTTGCTGGAAGCGCTGAAGAGGAGTGAATGATGGACACCCATGCCTTCAAGGTGACGCACACCGACGCCGAATGGCGCGCCAAGCTGACGCCGGAACAGTACCAGGTGATGCGCAATCACGGGACGGAGCGGCCCGGATCGTGCGCGCTGCTCTATGAAAAGCGCGCCGGGACGTTTTCCTGCGCCGGCTGCGACAGCCCGCTATTCGAATCAAAGCTGAAATTCGAGAGCGGCACCGGCTGGCCGAGCTTCAACGACCCGGTGCCCGGCTCGGTGGAAGACACCGTCGATCGCAGCCATGGCATGGTGCGGACGGAGTGCCATTGCGCCACCTGCGGCAGCCATCTGGGCCATGTGTTCCCCGATGGTCCGCCGCCAACAGGGCTGCGCTATTGCATCAATGGCGTGGCGCTGAACTTCACGCCTAACTAGCCGATCTTCAGGCCCGCATGGCCTGCAAATGCCCGTTTCCTGTGCTTCCGGTCCTCACGTACGCAAGTACGCTGCGGTCCGGTTCTCGGAAGCGGGCATTTTCGACTCGTATGACCAGAATCTCGGCCAGTCAGGTGCCTGCCTTACGAAGGTCCCGGCGTGACCCTGCATTTCGGGTGTGAACGAAGAAGTCCCCTCACCGACTCGGCCTTTGGCCGAGCCACCTCTCCCCATTGGGGAGAGGAACAGGAAGATCAGGTGCCGCGGGGTTTTGCCCTTGCCGTCGGCGCTGCCTTGGCGGGGTCGTCGGGCCAGGGGTGGCGGGGGTAGCGGCCTTTGAGATCTTTGGCGACATCGGCCCAGGAGCCGGTCCAGAAGCCGACGAGATCGCGGGTGGTCTGGATCGGGCGGTGGGCTGGAGACAACAGAACCAGTAGCAGGCGGATGCGGCCATTGGCGATGGTGGGGTGGCGCGTCAGACCGAACAATTCCTGCACGCGAATCTCGATGGCCGGGCCGCCTTCCGCGGAATAGTCGATGGGGACGGCATTGCCTGTTGGCGCGGTGAAGTGGCTGGGCAACAGCGCCTCGATGTCCTGCCGGCGCGGATAGGGCAGCAGCAGGTCGAGCGCGGTGCGCAGGTGTTCGCCTGATATTTCACTCAGTTTCGTAAGGCCGAACAGGGCCGGGGCGAGCCATGCAGCGACGTCGGGCGCGAGGGCTTCGGCGGAGAGATCGGGCCATTCGTCGCCCAAGGTGGAGCGCAGGTAATTGGCGCGGGCGCGCCAGGCTTTCTGCTCGCGGCTCCAGGGCAGGGCATCGAGGCCGCGGCGGACGGCGGCTTCGGCGAGGAGCAGCGTGGCGGCTTCCGGATCTTCGACCGGCACCGGTTCATCTGCGAGTCTCAGGGCGTCGAGCTGGCGGGTGCGGCGAGCACGGACGCTGGAGGAGGTCGCGTCGAAGGTGAGAGCAGTGGTTTCGGTGATACGATGGGCGAAGAGGGCTTCGAGGTCGGCGCGGTCGAGCGCGGCGGCGGCGCGGATGCGGGACGTGGCGGCAGCGCCCGTGATGTCGGTCACGACGAGGAAGGATTGGCTGGCCAGGGCATCGGTTTCGTCGAGCGACGCCTGGCGGCCATTGGCGAGGCGGAACTTGCCGCGCGGGCCGGCGGCCTGGGCGACGCGGTCGGGATAGGCGCGGGCAAGGTGGTGGCCTGCCGCGAGATTGCTGGCGGACTTCTTGCCGCCTGCCTGCGTGGCCCAGCGGCGGGCCAGAGCGCGGGCATCGTCGGCGCGCTTGGAGCGGTCGGTGCGGAAGCGGTCGAGGCGATGGGCAAGGTCGGTGCCATCGCCGCCAAGGCCGCGTTCGCCGATGAGGACGGCCAGTTCGGCGGCGGTGGCGGCATCGTCTTCGGCCGCAGCGGCGACCACCATATGGGCAAGACGAGGATGGAGCGGCAGGCGGGCGAGGGCCTTGCCGCCAGGTGTGATGCGACCGGCGGCATCGAGAGCTTCCAGCGAGCGGAGGAGGCTCGTGGCTTCGGCCCAGGCGGGGGCGGGCGGGGGATCGAGGAAGGGCAGGGCGGCCGGGTCGGTGACGCCCCAATTGGCGAGATCAAGCGCGAAGCCGGAGAGGTCGGCGGCGAGGATTTCGGGGGTGTCGAAGGGGGTGAGCGCGGCGGTCTGGCCCTCGTTCCACAGACGAATGGCCACGCCTGGGCTGGTGCGGCCGGCGCGACCGCGACGCTGGTCGGCGCCGGCGCGGGAGACGCGGCGGGTCTCGAGCGTGGTGAGGCCGGTGCCGGGCTCGTAGACCGGGACGCGGCGGAAGCCGCTGTCGATGACGATGCGGACGCCGTCAATGGTGAGCGAGGTTTCGGCGATGGAGGTGGCGAGGACCACCTTGCGGCGGCCGGGCTCGGCGGGGCGGATGGCGCGATCCTGCTCTGATGGCGTGAGCTGGCCATAGAGGGGGGCGATGTCGGTATTGGCGGCGACACGGGCGGTCAGCCGCTCGGCGACCCTGACAATTTCGCCCTGGCCGGGGAGGAAGACGAGGGCGGAGCCTTCGTGGGTGCGGAGGGCGGCGAGGACGGCCTCAGTGACCTGGTCTTCGAGGCGCTTCAGCGGATCGGGTTCGCGATAGAGGGTTTCGACCGGGAAGGCGCGGCCGAGGCTTTCGATGACAGGGGCATCGCCCAAGAGGCGGGCGACACGGGCGCCGTCGATGGTTGCCGACATGACGAGGACGCGGAGATCTGGGCGGAGCGCCGATGCATCGAGGGTGAGGGCGAGGCCCAGATCGCCGTCGAGGCTGCGTTCGTGGAATTCGTCGAAGAGGACAGCGGCGACGCCTGTCAGCTCGGGATCGTCGAGCAGCATGCGGGTGAAGACGCCTTCGGTGACGATCTCGACGCGGGTGCGGGCGGTGACCTTGCTATCCATGCGGACACGATAGCCGATGGTCTGGCCGACCTCTTCGCCGAGGAGACGGGCCATCTGGCCGGCGGCGGCGCGGGCGGCGAGGCGGCGGGGCTCGAGCATGATGATGCGATTGTCGCCGCGCCAGGGGGCATCGAGCAAGGCCAGGGGCACGCGGGTGGTCTTGCCGGCGCCGGGCGGGGCGACGAGCACGGCATAGGGGCCGGCGGCCAGCGCGTCGCGCAGGGCCGGCAGGGCGTCGTCGATGGGCAGAGGCGGCAGGGACATGGGAGGTGTTTGGCGGAACTGGGATGGTTGAGCAAGCGGGATCGAGTCGCCGGAGCGGCTCCCGCAGAGGGCGTGGTTAGTTCCGGCGAAGGCTTGAATCCATCTTGAGATGCTTCAACCTGCTGCGGACGAGGAAAAATATCGGGATGGATCCCGGCCTTCGCCGGGATGACATCGTGCCTGAAGGCGTTGAACGTGGGCATTGCCTACAGGGGGAGGGTGACCGGTTGGGGGTTTTGGGTATGATGAACCCAGTCGGAGGCTACCCATGACCAACATCCGTATCGGCAATGAACACCTCACCGTCGAAGTCTCTCCGCTGGGGTCGGAGATGCAGTCGATCGTCACGCACGATGGGCGGAGCTGGCTGTGGCATGGCGATGCGGCGTTCTGGGGCGGGCGGTCGCCGGTGCTGTTTCCGATGGTGGGCAAGGCGCCCAACGATCAGGTGAGCATCGAGGGGCAGCGCTATTCGATGGGACAGCACGGCTTCGCGCGGCGCAGCGAATTCGCGCTGGTGGAGAGCGGAGCGGATTTTTGCCGGTTTGAACTGGTAGCCGGCGAGGTGAGCAAGACGCTTTATCCGTTCGATTTCGTGCTGGCGCTGGAGCATCGGGTGGAGGGGCGGGCCGTGGTGGTGACGGCTGAGGTGACCAACAGGGATCATCGGCCGATGCCGTTCGGGATCGGGTTTCATCCGGCCTTTGTGTGGCCGCTGCCTGGCTGTGACGGGCTGGCGCATAGCGTGACGCTGGACAATGGCGGCGCGCCGGACTTGATCCGGCTTTCGGGCGGGCTGGTGAAGCCGGAGCCGCTGCCGTCGCCGTTCGCGGAGGGGCGGCTGGTGCTCAAGCATGAGTTGTTTGCCGAGGACGCGATGCTGTTCCCTGACGGTGCGGGGGCGGGCGTGACCTATGCGGCGGGGGATCGGGCGATCCGGTTCACCTGGGAGAACCTGCCGAATTTTGCGATCTGGTCAAAGCCGGGGGCGCCCTTTGTGTGCCTCGAGCCATGGCATGGCACGGCGGCGGAGGTGGGCGGGAGCGATGAGCTCAGCGAGCGGCCCTATGCGGAGTTGCTCGGGCCGGGGGCGACGGGAAGGTACTCCTTCAGGGTTGAGTTGGTGGGCTAAAGACATCGGTGCGTGGCACTACCTCCGCACGCCCAGCCGCGCCATTTTCTCGCTCAGCGTCCTTCGCGGTACTTGTAGCGCATCGACGACGGCGGCGATCGAATCCCCATGCCGGGCCAGTTCGGCTTCGATGACGTGGCGTTCGTAGGCGGCCAGGCGGTCGGCTAGGCTGGCGGAGGAGGAGATCGGCTTGGGGGATTTGGGCCCTAGGATGGTGTCGAGGGAGCGGCCGGTGGCGTCGAGGCCGAGGGCGAAGCGGTCGGCGGCGGCCTTGAGTTCGCGGACATTGCCGGGCCAGGCGTGAACCAGCAGGGCATTGATGTCGGCGGGGTGGAGAGCCGGGGCGGGCTTGTTGAAGCGCTGGGCGGCCTGGCCAAGGAAATGGTGGAACAGCAGCACGCTGTCTTCGCCGCGATCGCGCAGGGGCGCCAGGTGGATGGTGGCCATGTTGAGCCGGTAATAGAGATCGGCGCGGAAGCGGCCTGCCTCGCTTTCGGCGGCGAGATCGGCCTTTGAGGCGGCGATGATGCGCACGTCGAGGGGGATCTGCTTGTTGGAGCCGACGCGCTCGACCATGCGCTCCTGAATAACGCGCAGCACCTTGGCTTGGGCGAGCAGGGGCATGGACTCGATTTCGTCGAGCAGCAGCGTGCCGCCATTGGCGAATTCGAACTTGCCGATGCGCTTGTCGCGGGCCGAGGTGAAGGCGCCGGCTTCGTGGCCGAACAATTCGGATTCGATCAGCTCGGCGGGAATGGCGGCGCAGTTGACGGCGACGAAGGGGGCTTTGGCGCGCGACGAGAAATCGTGGAGGCAGCGGGCGACGACTTCCTTGCCGGTGCCGGTTTCCCCGAAAATGATGACATCGGTGGGGATGGTGGCGAGTTCGCGGACGGCGTTGCGCAGGTCCTCCATTGTTCGGGACGACCCGACGAGGCGGGTGGCGAGTTCGGTTTCGCCGCCATCGAGCTTGCGGCGCAGCTCGGCGACTTCGCGCTTGAGGCCGGCCTGTTCGGCGGCGCGGCGCAGGGTCTTGACCAGTTGGTCGGGTATGTAGGGCTTTTGCAGAAAATCGAAGGCGCCGGCGCGCATGGCTTCGACCGCCATGGGCACGTCGCCGTGGCCGGTGATGAGGATAACTTCAGTGGCCAAGGCGCGCTCGCGTACGGTGCGGAGCAGATCGAGGCCGGACAGGCCCGGCATGCGCACATCGGTGAGGATGACGTCGGGCCTGATATCATCGAGCATGGCGAGAGCTTCGCCAGCGCTTGAGGCGACATGGGTGGCAAAGCCAGAGAGGCGCAGCCATTGCTCGAGCGCGGTGCGCACCATTTCTTCGTCGTCGACGATGAGGACGGTTTGGGTCATTTACTGGTCTGCTTGTGTTTTTGGCGGAGCGGCACGGTGATCGCCCGAACCCCCACCCTCATTCCCTCCCCACAGGGGGGAGGGAGGCGATAGGGCCGAGACGGCGGTGCTTGCGCCTCCCTCCCCTTGATGGGGAGGGACCGAGGGTGGGGTGATGGGGCTCGCGGCAAGCGGTAGCCTCACCGTGAACGTACTTCCCTTGCCCGGCCGGCTTTCCACCGTGATGGCGCCGCCGATGTCTCGGACAAGGCCGTAGGAAATGGAGAGGCCGAGGCCGAGGCCGCGCCCGGCTTCCTTGGTTGAGTAGAAGGGGTCGAAGAGGTTGGAGAGTTCGGTCGCCTCGATGCCTGAGCCGGTGTCGGATACCGCGATTTCGATGCTCTTGACCGTTTTCCTGACGCCGATGGACAGCACACGGATTGGGCTGTGTTCCATGGCGTCGGCGGCGTTGGCGATGAGGTTGATCAGCACCTGTTCGAGATGGATGGGATTGCCGGCGACCAGGAGCACGTCGCGATGGCGCCGATATTCGACATCGATGCCTGATGCCTTGAGCTTGTGATCGACGAGATCGAGCGCATTGGCGATGACCGTGGCCGGATCGGCCTGCATCTCGACGCGGGTTTCCTTGCGGGCGAAGGTCTTGAGGTGCCCGGTGAGGGCGGAGAGGCGGTCGACCACCTTGTCCATGGTGGAGAGGATCTGGCCGATATCGGCATCGCCATGCTGTGAGGCGATGAACTTGGCGCTGGCGATGTGGGTGGTCAGCGCCGCGACGGGCTGACTGACCTCGTGGGCGACGCCGGCGAGGGCCTGACCGAGGCTGGCCATCTTGGCCGCCTGGACCAGGCCATGCTGGGCCTCGCGCTGGGCATTTTCGGCGCGGATGCGCTCGGCGATTTCCTCGCGCAGGGCTTCATTGGTGACATGCAGGTCCTCGGTGCGCTCGGCGACGCGGTGTTCGAGGCGTTCATGCTCGGCAAGGCGCTGGGCGACGATGCGCCGGCGCTGCACGAGCAGCAGCACGATCAGCAGCGCGGCCGAGACGGCGAGGGCCGCGGCGGCCGCGGCGACCCAGGCGGCGCGGAAGAGCGGGCCGACCGGGGTGAAGGAGATGATGCGCCACTGGTGGGTGGGGAGGCGCAATTCGTCGAGGATGAAAACGCCCGATACATCGGCATCCTGCCCGGCCAGCCAGGCAAACTGGGTGCCGCGGGAGGGCCAGATATCGGATGCAACAGGGGTGGCGAGCAGGTCCGAGGCGCCGTAGCGGCGCTGGTCCTCGATGCGCTGGGCGTCGGCGGGATCGATGGTGCTGAGGGGCCGGTAGCGCCAGTCGGGGCGGGTGGAGAGGATGGTGACGTCGTTGGTGTCGACGATGACGATCAGCTCGCCCGAGCGCCACCAATTGGCTTCGATCTCGCCCAGGTTGATTTTGGTGACGGCGACACCGAGAGCCCCGTCGGGGCCATCGATGCGGCGGG
This sequence comes from uncultured Devosia sp., assembly GCA_966212275.1. Classification (GTDB taxonomy): domain Bacteria; phylum Pseudomonadota; class Alphaproteobacteria; order Rhizobiales; family Devosiaceae; genus Devosia. Next base: position 44,990 of record CBIHQV010000027.1, on the reverse strand, counting down.
CGAGAAAGTAGCCGGCGACGCCGGTGACGGTGCCCACGGCATAAAAGCGGGCATCGCCATCGCGCATGGCCTCGTCGAAATAGGGGCGATAGGCGAGGTTTTCCCCGACGAAGCTGTCATAGGCCCACCAGTTGGAGGCGGCGACGACGGCGCCTTTTGTATCCATGACGAAGAGTTCGCCGGCGCCGGCGGTGTCATTGAGGCGGGAGAGGAAGCCATTGGCGGTTTCGCGCCGTTCGGGATCGGCGGGGTTTTCCAGCACGGCGCGCGCCTCGGCGGCCAGGGCGATGGACGAGGGCAGATAGTGGAAGCGCTCGATGATGGCTTCGAGGGTGCGATCGAAGAGGGATAGTCTCCGATCGGCCTGCTGGCCGGCATTGGCGATGGCGCCGGTCAAGGCGAGCTCGAAGGCGGCCCAACCGGTCAGCAGGACAATGGCGAGCGCGGCGCCGGCCAGGATGAGCTGGCGGCGTTGCAGCAGGTCGCGAAAGCCGAAGCGGGTCGCCACACATCCTCCTTGGGCAAGAAATTGCCGAAACTGGCCGGAACGATCGGCAAGTTCTTGCCCGATGTGCTAACACAGGCAGGCGCATCTGCATATCTGCCTTGCATTTTCGAGATGGCACGCGGTTTGCAATGAGGTCGGCAGGGCGCGGCGGGGAGCCAGCGCCTATCCAATCGGGAGGACAATCAATGAAGAAGACTGCACTCACTCTTGCCGCGAGCCTGCTGGCAGCAGGCCTGACTTTCGCCGGCAGCGCGCTGGCGCAGGACTACCCGACCAAGCCGATCACCGTGGTGGTGCCGTTCTCGGCCGGTGGCCCGACCGACACCGTGGCCCGCCTGATCGCTGAAGTGATGAGCACCGATCTCGGCCAACAGGTCGTGGTGCAGAATGTGGGTGGCGCCGGCGGTACGCTGGGTGCCGGCCAGGTCGCCACGGCGCCCAACGACGGCTACACGCTGCTGCTGCACCATATCGGCATGTCGACCGCGCCGACGCTCTATCGCAGCCTGCCCTATGATCCGACCAAGGACTTTGCGCCGATCGGACTGATTACCTCGGTGCCGATGACGCTGGTGGCCCGCAAGGATTTCGAGCCGACGACGTTGGCCGAGCTGATGGACTATATCAAGACCAATGGCGAGAACGTCACCTATGCCCATGCCGGCATCGGTTCGGCGAGCCAGCTCTGCGGCATGCTGCTGATGGATGCGCTCGATACGCAGATGACCACAGTGCCCTATCAGGGCGCTGGCCCGGCCATGACCGACATTATCGGCGGCCAGATCGACATGATCTGCGACCAGACCACCAACACGACCAGCCAGATCAAGGCCGGCGAAGTGAAGGCCTATGCGGTGACCTCGCAGAACCGCCTCGAGGCTCTGCCTGATCTGCCGACCACCAAGGAAGGCGGCCTCGAGCTCGAAATCGGCGTGTGGCATGGGCTCTATGCCCCTGTTGGTACCGATCCGGCGATCATCAGCCGCCTCGAGACCGCGCTGCAGGCAGCGCTGGCCAACGAGACGGTGATCAGCCGCTTTGGCGAACTGGGCACCCATCCGGTGACGGCTGCAGAAGCGACGCCCGCCGCCCTGACGGCGATGCTGGGCAGCCAGATCGAGTTGTGGCGCGCGGTGATCGAAGCTGCGGGCGTTTACGCGGATTGATGCAAGCGGGGTGAGGTCTCAACAGACCTCACCCTGAGCCTGTCGAAGGGCGAGGTCGTGGCACCATCCCGCCACGCCCTCGTGGTTCGACGGGCTCACCACGAGGGCTACTGGAAGTAGCTCCAGAACGGGGAGGACGTCGTGGCGGTTTCGAATTTTTCGACCAAGGACCTGGTTTCGGGAGGGATATTCGTCCTCGCCGGGGCTTATTTCGCGCTTGAGGCGCTCAACTACGAAGTGGGTACGGCGTTCCGCATGGGGCCTGGCTTCATGCCGCTGTTCCTGGGCAGCGTGCTGGCGGCGCTCGGACTGGGCATTGCCGCGAGCGGCTGGAACAAGCCCGATGCGGACAAGCCGCTGGCCCCGTCATGGCGCGCCATCGTGCTGATCATCGGGGTGATCGTGTTTTTCGGCGCCACCATTCGCGGGCTGGGCTTCGTGCCGGTGGTGCTGATTGGCGCCTTTGCCGCGGCCATGGCGAGCCGGCTCAATTCGCCGCTCTTTGCCGCGTTGGTCGCCATCACGCTGACCGTCATGTGCACCCTGATCTTCGTGATTGGCCTCGGCATGAGCGTGCCGCTGGTCGGCCCGTGGCTCGGGCAATAGGAGCAGACCCATGGATATCATTGCTTCGCTTGGCCTGGGTTTTTCGGTCGCGCTCGACCCCATGAACATTCTCTACTGCTTCATCGGCGTGCTGCTCGGCACGCTGGTGGGCGTGTTGCCGGGCATCGGGCCGACGGCGACTATCGCCATGCTCCTGCCGATCACCTTTTCGCTGTCGCCGGCCGGGGCGCTGATCATGCTCGCCGGAATCTATTACGGCGCGCAGTATGGCGGCTCGACCACGGCCATCCTGATCAACCTGCCAGGGGAAAGCTCGTCGGCGGTGACAGCGATCGATGGCTATCAGATGGCCAAGAACGGGCGAGCAGGTCCGGCGCTTGCCACGGCGGCTCTGGGGTCGTTCTTTGCCGGGACGGTGGCGACGTTGCTGCTGGCGTTCTTCGCACCGCCTTTGGCGCGAGCGGCGCTCAATTTCGGGGCCCCGGAATACTTTGCGCTGATCGTGCTGGGTCTCTTGGTCTCGATCGCGCTGGCGCATGGCTCGATCCTCAAGGCGCTGGCGATGATCGTGCTGGGGCTGCTGCTGGGCATGGTGGGGCAGGATATCTATACCGGCCAGCCGCGCTTCACCTTCGGCATCCGCGAGCTTTATTCGGGGCTCAACTTCGTCTCGGTGGCGGTGGGCGTGTTCGGCGTGGCCGAAATCCTGCGCAATCTCGAAAACGAGAAGGGCCGCGACGTGATGGTGAAAGCTGTCAAGAATCTGTGGCTCACCAAGGACGACTTCAAGCGCATTGTCGGGCCGGTGCTGCGCGGCACGGCTTTGGGGTCGCTGCTCGGCATCCTGCCGGGTGGGGGGCATATCCTCTCGTCGTTTGCCTCCTATTCGGCCGAGAAGCGGCTGAGCAAGACGCCCGAAGAGTTCGGGCATGGGGCGATCGAGGGCGTAGCGGGGCCGGAATCGGCCAATAATGCCGCGGCACAGACCAGCTTCATTCCGCTGCTGACGCTGGGCATTCCGGCCCATCCTGTGATGGCGCTGATGGTGGGGGCGTTCATCCTCCAAGGCATCACGCCCGGACCGAACGTGATCAACGACCAGCCGGCTCTGTTCTGGGGCATCATCGCCTCGATGTGGATCGGCAATATCCTGCTGGTGCTGCTCAACCTGCCGCTGATCGGGCTGTGGGTGAAGATGCTTTCGATCCCCTATCGGGCACTGTTCCCGGCCATTGTACTGTTTGCCTGCATCGGCTGCTTCTCGATCAACCAGAATATCTACGACGTCTATGCGATCGGGTTCTTCGGCGTGGTCGGCTATATCCTGATCCGGTTCGGCTGCGAGCCGGCGCCGCTGCTGCTCGGCTTCGTGCTGGGGCCACTGCTGGAAGAGCATCTGCGGCGAGCGATGATCATCTCGCGCGGCGATCCGATGGTGTTCGTGACGCGGCCGATCTCGGCGACGCTGCTGGGCCTGGCCTTGCTGGCGGTGATCATCGCGGTGCTGCCGAGCATTCGCAAGAAGCGCAAAGAGGTGTTTGTGGAGGAGGATTGATGTTCCTCCACAGACATGGTGTCCCCCGGCGAAGGCCGGGGTCCATCTTGAGATGACTGAACGTGCAGTGCGGGAAGACATCAGGATGGATCCCGGCCTTCGCGGGGATGACATTGTGGGCGGGGCACATTGTGCCACGACCTTATGGTTCGACAGGCTCACCATGAGGTCTACTGAAAGAGTAGCCTCATCCTGAGCTTGTCGAAGGACGAGGCGTGGCTACTCTGCAGCCCCTCGCACATCCACCATTGCATCGGGACCATTGGGGTCGCCCGGTGCTGTTTCCGCACCGAGATCGGGGAAGGCGACGACGCGGTTGTTGCGGAAGTCGAGGCGCACGACCAGGAGGCCGCGTTCTTCGAACCAGGTGAGGAGGCGTCGGGCGCGGCTGGCGGAGTGGGTGCCGTAGAGGCGCGCCAGGGTCGCGTCGGAGGGGCAGGGGGCTGAAGTGACTGCCGCCTGGGCGAGAACCAGGAAAACGCCCTGCACGTCGTCGGTCAGCGCCTCGGACATGGTCAGCGCCTGCTGCCAGACATCGCTGCCGGCGGTTTCAACATCAGGGGCGACGCGGGCGACGGCGAGCTTGCGCTTAAAGGCGGGAAGAGCCGGCGGCTCGCCGGGAACGCGGCGGATGCGGCAGCGGACAAGGAAATCCTGGTAGAGCACCGCGACGGTGCGGAAGCTGGCATCGGGGTCGCCGAGCAGTTCGGCCATGATGGCGTCGATCTGCTGGTCGCGCTCCGCCTGGTCAATCTCGGGGAACAGGGTCTGCGGGGCTTCCTCAGCCTGCGGGCGGGCGCGGGAGAGCTGGGCCAGCAATTCATTGGTCGAGGGCGGCGGGGGCGGCGCGGGGCGGCGGACCACCGGGCGCGTCTGCTCCTCGGGCGAGGCGGTGAAGATCAGATCGGCGGCATCGACCGGAGCCTCGGGCAGGGGCGTCAGCTTGGGGCTGGTGGAGCGGGCCGAGGTTTCGACATGGCCGATGGTGACGGGCAGCGGCCGGCGGGAAATGGCGGGGCCGAGGGCGACGAAGTGGCCGCGGGCCAGGTCGCGGAACTGCTCGGCCTGGCGCTTTTCCATGCCGAGCAGATCGGCGGCGCGCGCCATGTCGATATCGAGGAAGGTGCGGCCCATGAGGAAGTTGCTGGCTTCGGCGGCGACGTTTTTAGCGAGCTTGGCGAGGCGCTGGGTGGCGATGACGCCGGCGAGGCCACGCTTGCGGCCGCGGCACATGAGGTTGGTCATGGCGCCGAGCGAGAGCTTGCGGGCTTCGTCACTGACTTCGCCGGCCACGGCCGGGGCAAAGAGCTGGGCCTCGTCGACGACGACGAGAACGGGGTACCAGTGGTCGCGTTCGGCATCGAACATGCCGCCGAGGAAGGCTGCGGCGGCGCGCATCTGCTGCTCGACGTCGAGGCCTTCGAGATTGAGCACGACCGAGACGCGGTGTTGGCGCACGCGGGCGGCAATGCGGGTGAGCTCGGCCTCGGTGCGGGTCGCGTCGACCACGGTGTGACCATAGCGCTCGCTGAGGGTGGTGAAATCGCCCTCGGGATCGATGATGCACTGCTGCACCCAAGGAGCGGACTGTTCGAGCAGGCGGCGCAGCAGGTGGGACTTGCCGGAGCCGGAATTGCCCTGGACGAGGAGACGGGTGGCCAGCAATTCCTCGAGGTCGAGCGTGGCGGGCGTTGTGCCGCCGCTCATGCCCATGTCGATTGCTACCTTCATCTGGTCTCCGGGAGGCGATCCCGGTCAATCGGGCATCACGCGAGGTCAAGAACTGACGGAGAGACTTAGCACCGGCAGGGGCGATTCGCTGAAATCGTGATTGGGGACTCACAGGAACGGGTGACCCGCACTCGCAGTCGTCTCCCTCCTAGCCCGTCAGTCCCTTCTTGTACTGCACCGGGGTGGCGCCGAGGACGGTGGTGAAGTCGGTGATGAAATGTTGCTGGCTGGAATAGCCCAGATCGTAGGCGATGCCGGCCCAGTCCGGTTCGGCATCGGCGCGGATCTGGGCCGCGGCGGCGAGGAGGCGTTTGCGCTGCAGGAGCCATTTGAGGCCGATGCCGAGATAGTCGCGGAAGGTCTGCTGCAGCCAGCGGTCGCTCTTGTTGAACGCGTCGGCAACCGCGGTGACGGTGGTGAGGTCCTCGTCGGTTTCGACGGCGGCGATGATGGCGTTGATGAGCGCGATCGTGTCGTCGGGCGAGGGCGGGGATAGCTGGGCCATCATGGCCGATATGGCGGCATCGTCGGCGAGCGCCAGGATGCTGCGGATGCCTGGGGCATTGGCCCAAGGGAAGACCTGGGCGAGCGGGACGACCTTGTCCTGCAGGTCGGCCATTTCGCCGGGCCAGAAAGCGTGGAAGGCGCCGGGCAGGAAGCGGATGCCGAGGATGCGGCCGGATCCGGCGGCCGAATAGGTGCGCTTGCCGCGGAAGGTGCCCTGGATGCCGGACTCCTGGGCCGAGAGGAAGACGTCGACATAGGGGCGGTGCATCACCTCGGGCGAGTCGTAGTGGCCGTGAGCACTGTCCCAGCGGATGATCCAGAAATGCTCGATGAAGGGCGCGAGGGCCGGCGATGGCGGGATGGTGCGGAACTGAACGTGGCGGGCGAAACCGGCCGGATCGAGCCTGCCGCGCGGATCGTAGGGCTCTGCGGGTTTTTGAAATACGGCCTGCGGATCGTCGGGCATGGTGGGTGCATCAACACGAGAAAGGAACGAACAAATGAGCACCAACAACAAGCATTTCCTGCGTGGCATGGCCACGGTGAACTTCTTCGCCGACGACATGATCGCGGCCCGCGACTGGTATGCCGAGCTGTTCGGCGTCGAGGCCTATTTCCAGATGCCGAGCAAGGAGGCGCCGGCCTATATCGAATTCCGCATCGGTGACAGCGAAGACGAATTCGGCATCATCGACCGGCGCTATGCCCCGGCGGGGATGCAGGCCGGCCCGGGCGGCGCGATCCTGCTGTGGCATGTCGATGACATCGAGGCGGCGTTTGCGCGGCTGATCGCGCTCGGGGCCAAGGAATATGACCCGATCACCAAGCGGGGGGAGACGGGGTTCGTGACGGCCTCTGTGGTCGACCCGTTCGGGAACGTGCTGGGGGTGATGTATAATCCGCATTATGTGGCGGTGAAAGCGGCTTAGCGGCGAAGGGGGGCTTTGGCGGATACCCCCTCCTAGCCTCCCCCTGATAGGGGGAGGAATCCGTGCGGTGGTTGTCGCAGATTGTGCCCTGCAATCGATCTGTTCCTCCCCCTTTTCAGGGGGAGGTTGGGTGGGGGGTATTCTTCCTTCAGACTGCTACAAATCCCGCAACAGGCGGGCTGGCCTCGCCGAAGCTGCCCGCAGGATCGTCATCGCCCCAAGACACGCCGTGATGGCGATGGCGACCAGCAGCACGACGGTGAGTGCGTCGGCGTTGAGGGTGAAATCGACGTTGAGCATGAGCATGCTGACCAGCCAGCCCAGGCCAATGCCCAGCAGAATCGCGGGCAGGGCGGCGAGGGTGGCGAGGATCAGATATTGCATGAAGGCGGTGGCCATCAGTTCGAGGCGGGTGGCGCCGAGGACCTTGGTGATGACGGTATCGGCTTCGCGCTGGCGGCGGCCGGTGGCGAGGCTGCCGACCAGCACCAGGAGGCCATTGCCGACGGCGAGGCCGCCGACGAGGACGGCGGCGAAGGAGAGCTGGCTCAGTGCGTCGGTGATTTGCTTCAGCGTGTCGCCGATCTCGATGAAGCGGATATCGGGGAAGTCGGTGGCGAGCTGGCGTTCGACGGCTTCCTCGCGGCCGGGCAGGGCGGTCACGGCGGCAAAGAGCGTGGTGGGGAAGGCGTCGATGACGCCGGGGGAGAAGGTGGCGAGGAAGTCGATGCCGCCCTGCCAGGAATAATCGCGGAAGCTGGCAATGGTGGCGGTGATGGGTTCGCCGAAAATGGTGAAGGTGAGCGTGTCGCCCAGATCGACGCCGAGGCCGGAGCGCAGGCTCTGGTGGAGGGAGACGAGGGCCGGGCTGGTGTGATCGGCGGGCCACCATTCGCCCGAGGTGATGCGCGAGGAGGCGGGCAGGGCCGTGCGATAGGTGAGGGGCACTTCGCCGGCGAGGAGGAAGGTGGCCTCCGGGCCGCGGGTGCGGACTGATGCCGCCGGCTGGCCGGCGATTTCGGTCAGGGCGCCGCGCAGCATGGGGGTGGCGACGAAGCGGGGAATGTCGGTGCCCGCGCCGGCCATGGCGGCGAGGGATTCCACCTCATCGGGGAAGAGGTCGGACGCGACCAGGGTCGGTGCGTCGAAGGCGGAGGCGCCCAGGAATTCCTGGCGCAGATTGGCCTGGAGTACGAGCACGACGATGAGCATGGCGAGCGCCATGCCGGCCGAGACGACGACGGAGGCGGCATTCTGGCCGGAGCCGGAAATGGCGCGCAAAGCATGGCGCGGAATGCGGGAGCGGGGTTCGGGCAGGCGGGCGAGGCCAAGCTGGATGGCGCGGATGAACAACTGGAACAGCACGGCCGAGGCGGCGCTGGCGAGGCCGAAGGCGGCGACCAGCACCGCGTCCCCGGTCATCAGCCAGGCGAGGGCGAAAAAGGCGATGGCGGCGGCGATCAGCGGCAGGACCTGCCAGGAGAGCAGCAGAGCGCGCCACTCGACGGGCGGGGCAGCCAGGCCCTTGGCGCGGAACAGCCAGACCGGCCGAATGGTCTGGGCCTGCTGCAGCGGCAGGTAGGAGAAGGCAAAGGCGGTGACGAGGCCCGCGGCCGCAGCGACCAGGAGGGGCTGGGCATGGACGGTCGCGGCCAGGTCGATGCCGACGGCGCGGCCGATAATGGGCAGGACGGCGAAGGCAGCGCCGCCGCCGATGAGGAGGCCGATGCCGACGCCGACGGCGGCGAGGGCGGCGACCTGGGCGAAGAAGTGGATGAAGATGCGCGAGCGGGTGGCGCCCATGGAGCGCAGGATGGCGATGACGCTGGCGCGCTCGGCGATATAGGCCCGCATGCCGGTCCAGACGCTGACGCCGCCGATGAGCAGCGAGCCGAGGCCGACGATGACGAGGAAGCGCATGAAGAGATCGTAGTAGCGCACCATCTGGCCCAGGCCATCGCGGGCGGAGCGTACGGTCCAGCCGCTATCGGCGAATGCGGCTTCGAGGGCGGCCTTGCCGGCTTCGGCGTCGCGATCGTTGAGTAGCAGCTTGTAGCGGAACCAGGAGCCGAGGCCCGGCAAGGGCGAGGTGCGGTCTGAGACGCTGGCAAAGCCGGCATCGGTGACGACGGCGGTGAGGCCGAGGCGGAAGCCGCGCACCGGGCCATCGGGCAGCTTGGTCAGCGTGCCGCGCACCTGGAACTCGGTGCCGCCCAGACCGAAGCTATCGCCGATGGCGAGGCCGAGCTGATCGAGCAGCAGGGGATCGATTAGGGCGCCGTGGATATCGGCGACGGGGGCTAGGAATTGGTGGACCGACTGGCCAGCGGGTAATTGCGGGCTCACGACCTGGCCGAGCAGGGGATAGGTGGGGCCGATGGCGGTGAGATCGACGAAGGCATCGCCGGTGGCGGATTCGGCGCGCAGGTTGGTATCGACGATTGTGGAGACGGCGCCGAAGCCGGCCATGATGGCGCGTTCCTCATCGGTGGCGAGGCGATCGGCGCGGGAGAGTTCGACATCGCCGCCCATCAGTTCGGCGGCACCGTCATCGATGGCGCGGGTGATGCTCGAGCCGACAGAATTGACGCCCGAAATCAGCGCCGTGCCGACGGCGAGGCAGACCACCAGCAGCAGGAAGCGGCGGAGATCGCCGCGCATGTCGAGCAGGCCAATGCGGATGGCGCCCCAGACGGACCCCATCAACGGGTCCCCGTGGTTTCGGTGAGTTCGCCTGATGTCATGGTGAAGACGCGGTCGGCGCGGGCGGCGAGATGGGGGTCGTGGGTGATGAGGACCACCGAGGTGCCCTTTTCGCGGGCGAGATCGAACATCAGATCCACCACGACGGCGCCGGTCTTCTGGTCGAGATTGCCGGTGGGCTCATCGGCCAGCAGCAAGGGTGGATTGGCGACCATGGCGCGGGCGAGGCCGACGCGCTGCTGTTCGCCGCCCGAGAGAGCCGAAGGGCGATGATCGAGCCGGTTGCCCAGGCCGACGGCGGCGAGGGCGGCGGCGGCCTGCTCGCGAATTTGTGACAGGGGCAGATCGGGGGCGGCAATTTCGAGGGCGAGGCCGACATTGTCGTGCGCCGTCAGCGACGGAATGAGGTGGAAGCTCTGGAACACGATGCCCAGCGTTTTGCGACGGAAGCGGGCGAGGGCGTCTTCATCGAGGGCGCCGAGCTCGGCGCCGTTGACGTGAACCTGGCCTGAAGTGGCGCGTTCGAGCCCGGCCAGCAGCATAAGCAGCGAAGTCTTGCCGCTGCCCGAGGGGCCGACGATAGCGACGACTTCCGATGGAGCGACGCGCAGGGAGACGCGCTTGAGAATGTGGAGCGGCTTGCCGGCCACGTCGAGACTGTAGTCCACATCGCGTGCATCGATGATCGGCGCGTCAGCTTTGGTCACCAGAACCATTCCCCCATTACCGGCGTCGATGTGGTCCCGACGGCTGCGGTAGGTGTTTTCTATCTGTCACTCAGTAGAGAATTCGTAACAACGCCGTCAGGTGTGTCAGATTTTTATTGGCTTCGGTATCTCCGCACTGGCAGACATAACCAGAATCTGATGTCTCGGAGGGGTAAGGGGGCTTTCCGGATGAACAAATGGGTAGGAATTGGCGTCGCGCTTGCGTTGATGCCGTTTGCGAGCCTTGCATCGATACAGGCACAGGCGGCGCAGGCCGAGCTGGCGCTGCTCGAATCCTATGTCGGAAACTGGCAGGGCGAAGGCGCGCTGGTCGGTGGCGACGAGCCCGAGCCGTTCCGCTGCCGGCTGGCCATCGCCAAGGGCAATGCCGGCAAGGTGAACTATACCGGGCGCTGTGCGCTGGTGAATGCCACGCTCTCGATCAGCGGCACCATCGCCTATAATGACGATGAGAAGCGCTACGAGGCGGCCATGAGCTCCAATGCGGGGTTCACGGGCCTCGCCATCGGCCAGCAGCGGCAGGGCCAGATCAGCTTCGATCTCAAGGAACAGCAGAAGGACCGCGCCGGCAGTGACGTGCGCATCGGTTCGCGGATCCTTTTGGTCAACGGCAACATCACCGTCGATTTCGAGGTGGAGTTCAACAATTCGGGCGAGGTGCTGACCGCCTCCGTGCCATTCAGCCAGTAGGACGGCGCTGGGCTGGCGGCCTCGGCCGCCAGTCGTTAGCGGAAGAATGACAGCGCGGCGTAGCCGGCGAGTGCCGCGATGGCGCTGACGGTGATGCCCCAGGCCAGATCGACAACTGACACCATCAGCGGCCAGTCGCGCATGGTCGAGAGGTTCGTGAAGTCGTAGGTGCCGTAGGCGACGAGGCCCAGGAGGGCGCCGAGGCCCAGTGCCGTGAGCCATGAACCCGCCGACGCCGCCGGCAGGACGGCGAAGACGACCAGACCCACCACATAGACTAGGTAGAAGGCGGCCGCGACCGGCAGGTTGGGGCTGTCGCGCAGCAGTGTGCCGAGAAGCGGCTTGTAGAGGCGCGGTACGGCGAGGCTCAGCCAGACGAAATCGAGGGCGAAGAAGGCGACGGCCGTGGCTATGTAGGCAAGAACGGGGGCGGGCATGGCTGGCTCCGGGCTGTATCAGCCCGATGCTGGCATGGCGGGGAAAGCGGGCCAACCGAACTTTGTGGCAAAACGGCTGAAATAGGCGCCCAGAGGGCGAAACTCGAAGCGCCCGGATTTCGTAGCTGCGGCAAACCCTTCAATGGATTTGCCCGTCTATGCAGCATCACCACCATCCCGACCTCACCCATCATCGCCGTATCGCCGTTGTCGGCGGCGGTGTCGCGGGGCTCTCCGCAGCCTGGCTATTGAGCCGAAAGCATGAGGTGACGCTCTACGAAAAGGAAGACTGGCTGGGCGGGCACGCCCACACGGTGGATGTCGAGACGCCGGGTGGGCGGCTGGCGGTCGATACCGGTTTCATCGTCTATAACCAGGACAATTACCCCAATTTCACGGCGCTGCTGCAGCATCTTCAGGTGCCCAGCGTCGAGACGCATATGTCGTTTGCCGCCTCGGTGGGGAACGGGCGGTTCGAATATTCCAGCGATTTCCGGGGCCTGATCGGGCAGAAGCGCAACCTGGCGCGGCCGGGCTATTGGCAGATGCTGACCGATATCGTGCGCTTTTACGCCCATGCCGAAAGCCTTATCGACAGCCCCGAAATCGAGGGGATGACGCTGGGCGAGTTCCTGACCCGCCACGGCTATTCCGAGCATCTGGTGGAACTGCATATCCTGCCGATGTGCGCGGCGATCTGGTCGAGTTCGGCCAGCGCGATCCGCGGCTTTCCCATGCGGTCGTTCATCCGGTTCTTTTCCAGCCACGAGCTGTTCAAGCTGGGCCGGCGCGCGCTTTGGCGGACGGTCAAGGGCGGTAGCCGCAGCTATGTCGCGGCACTGGTCGACGATTTCGCCAGCCCGGTACGGCGGGCGCCGGCGGCGCGGGCGATCAGCCGGCAGGGCGGGCTGGTGACGGTGGAGGATGTGCGCGGCACCCGCGACGTGTTCACCGACGTGGTCATGGCCAGCCACGCCGACCAGACGCTTGAACTGCTCGACGATGCCGATGGGCTGGAGCGGGAAGTGCTGGGCGCTTTCAGCTATACGAACAATCGCGCCGTGCTGCATGACGATGTGAGCCTGATGCCGCGCCGCCGCCATGTCTGGGCGAGCTGGAACTATATTGGCGGCGATGACGATGCCGGCGCAGATGCGCTTTGCGTCAGCTACTGGATGAACCGGCTGCAGAATCTCGATCGCAAGCATCCCATCTTCCTGACGCTCAACCCGCCGCGCGAGCCGCGGCCCAGCGCCATGCTGCGCAGCTATGACTATGCCCATCCGCTGTTCAACCAGGCGGCGCTTTCGGCGCAAAAGCAGCTCTGGCAGTTGCAGGGGCGGCACGGCACTTGGTTCTGCGGCAGCTATTTTGGCTATGGCTTTCACGAGGATGGGCTGCAATCTGGCCTGGCGGTGGCCGAGCAGTTTGGTGTGGCGCGGCCCTGGGCGAGGCCGGTCAACCGTATCGCCGAGGCGCCAGCATTGCTGGAGGCGGCTGAGTGAGCGCCAGCGGCATCTATACCGGCATGGTGGTGCACAAGCGGCTGCGCCCGAAACGGCACAGGCTCAGCTACCGGGTGTTTTCGCTGTTGCTCGACCTTGATGAATTGCCCACGCTATCGCTGCGCTGGCTGGCGGTGAACCGGCCGGGGCTACTGAGCTTCCGCGAGGCCGACCATGGCGATGGCGGGCCATTGCGGGCCTGGGTGGCGGCGCGGCTGGCGGGTGCCGGCATTGTCGCGGATGGGCCGGTGCGCCTGCTCTGCTATCCGCGCATGCTGGGCTACGTGTTCAATCCGCTGACGGTCTATTTCTGCCACCGGGGCGATGGGGGCCTCGCCGCGGTCATCTACGAGGTGCACAACACGCATGGCGAACGGCATGCCTATGTGCTGCCAGCGGGCGAGGGCGTGGTGCGCCAGAGTTGCGCCAAGGCGTTCTTCGTCTCGCCCTTCATGCCGATGGACTGCGTCTATCACTTCACCATCACCCCGCCTGGGGAGAGCGTCAGCGTCGGCATTGTCGAGCAGGATGGCGAGGGCACGCTGTTGACCGCGACCTTCAGCGGCCAGCATGAGCCGCTGACCGATGCGGGGCTGCTCAAGGCGGTGTTCGCCCATCCGCTGATGACGCTCAAGGTGACCGCCGCCATCCACTGGGAGGCGATCAAGCTGCTGCTCAAGGGCTTGCGGGTCTATCCGCACAAGCCGCGTCGGGCTTCATAGGCGGCGCACCATGCGGCGGGTGATGGCGAAGAACGGGCCATAGGGCAGGCTGCCGAGAAGCTTCATCGCCACTGTCATCTGCCAGGGGAAGACGATCTCGAAGCGCCCGCGCTCGAGGCCACCAATGACCGCGCGCACGGCCTCGTCGGTATCGATGAGGAAGGGCATGGGGAACTTGTTCTTGCGGGTGAGCGGCGTATCGACGAAGCCCGGATTGATCAGGGTAAGTTCGACATTGTCGGATTCGAGCTCGGGCTTGAGCGATTCCGTCATGGCGATGAGGCCCGCCTTGCTGGCGGCATAGGCGCTGGAGGTGGGCAGGCCGCGATAGCCGGCGACCGAGGCGACCACCGCCACCCGGCCGGCGCGGCGTTGCCGCAGCAGCGGCAGCAGGGCGCCCAGGCAATGGACCGCACCCATCAGATTGGTGTCGACCACATGGGCGACGCTCTTCGTATCGAACTTCTGGGCGCTGACTTCGCTATTGGTGCCGGCATTGAGGATGGCCAGGGTAATTGGACCGGCTTCGGCCTCGATGCGCGCGACAGCGGCCTGGACGGCGGCCTCATCGGTGACATCGAGCGGGACGGGCAGGATGGAACCCGGGCGCGCCTCGGCAGCGAGGGAGACGAGGTCTGCCTCGGTGCGGGCGCTGGCGGCAACAGTCATGCCGCGGGCGGCCAGAGCCAGGGCCAGGCCGCGCCCGATGCCTGTGCCTGCGCCGGTGATCCATGCCGTCCCGTTGAAATTCTCACGCGCCACGTGTCGTTCTCCTGTTGCCGTACCGGCAAGATACGTGGAAGCGGGCGGAAAGGTTTCCTCATTGTGTGGGGCGCGGCGATTGACAGGGGGACTGATATGATCAATCTTGTATGGAAGATGTAACCGGCCGGTTCGGCCCACTTCCAGCAGCAAGATTTCACTCCCTATGACCAAGAAATTCGCCATTGTCGGGACCGGCGGGCGTCACCAGATGTTCCGCGAGGCCGTGGCCGAGACGCATGCCGGCAGCGCCGAACTGGTGGCCTTGTGCGACGTCAACCAAAGCCGGTTGGCGCTATCGGCCAACAAGGTGCCCAATAAAGGCGGCAACGGCATTGCCACCTACCTCGCCGAAGATTTCGACAAGATGCTCGACGAGCAGGATCCGGACACGGTCATCGTCACGACGCCCGATTATCTGCATGACGAATATATCGTGCGTTCGCTGCGGGCCGGGCGGAACGTAATGACCGAAAAGCCGATGACGATCGATATCGGCAAGCTCAAGCGCATTCTCGACGCGCAGCGGGAAACCGGCAAATCGGTGACGGTGACGTTCAACTACCGCTATTCGCCGGCGCGCACGCAGCTCAAAGAAATCCTGATGAACGGGACGATCGGCGATATCACCGCCATCGACTTCCGCTGGTATCTCGACCGGGTGCATGGCGCCGACTATTTCCGCCGCTGGCACCGCTACAAGGACAAATCGGGTGGTCTGCTGGTGCACAAGTCGACGCACCATTTCGACCTGCTCAACTGGTGGGCCGGCTCGACGCCCAAGAGCGTGTCGGCGACCGGCAAACGGGATTTCTATACGCCGGAAATGGCGATCAAGCTGGGGCTGGAAGGGCATGGCGAGCGCTGCCACACCTGCCCAGTGGCGCATAAATGCGCGTTCCGCATGGACCTCGAAGCCGATGATGCGCTCAAGGCGCTCTATCTCGATGCCGAGGACGACGACGGCTACTGGCGCGACAAGTGCGTGTTCGCCGCCGACATCACCATCGAGGATACGATGCAGGTGCAGGCGCAATATGCGTCGGGTGCGTCGCTGAACTATACGCTGGTGGCCTATTCGCCCTGGGAAGGGCTCGAGGTGAAGTTCCACGGCACCAAGGGCGAGTTGACCCATCGCCATATCGAAGTGCATGGCGTGTTTGCCGGGGGGCATCGCGAGCGTGGCGGCGACCAGGAGGTCGAGGCCATGTCCACCGAACTGCACCTGGCGGGTGGCTTGCCGCAAAAGCTCGACGTGTGGACCGGCAAGGGCAGCCATGGCGGCGCCGACCCGATCATGCTGGGTTATCTGTTCGATCCCAACAACATGCCCGAGGACAAGTATGGCCGGGCTTCCGACCAGGTGGCGGGGGCGTGGTCGATCCTGACAGGGATTGCGGCGAACCAGTCGATCGCCCGGAACGGGGAGCGGGTGTTCGTGGATGCGATGCTGCGGGAGGCGGGGATAGAGCTTTAGGGAGAGACTATTCTTTTCCCCATCGGGGAGAGGAATGGGAGGGCGCCAGATTTCTGTGGAAGCCCGGCAATCAGGGGAAGCGTTCGGCGAAGTATCCGGCTCATGGTCGGGGAGGGAATCAACCAGGTGGCGGCGAGCGTGCTCGAGGCGAGAGAAGAGACCATGGCGCTGCGCGTCGTCGGCGCGCTGCGCGACGACATTGTGACCATGGCGCTCAAGCCCGGCGACGTGATTTCCGAGAGCGATATTGCCGGCCGCTATGGCGTGTCGCGGCAGCCGGTGCGCGAGGCCTTTATTCGCCTGGCGCAGCAGGGGCTGCTGCTGATCCGGCCGAAACGGGCCACCGTGGTCAAGAAAATCTCGCCCGAGGGCGTGCGGCAATCGCGCTTCATCCGCGAGAGCATCGAGGTCGAAATCATCCGCCGGGTGGCGGCGCGGCCCGGCGACGATGCGGCCAGTGTGTTGCAGACGCTGATTGCCGAGCAGGAAACCGCATCGAGCGCCGATGACAGCCGGCGCTTCCATACGCTGGACGAGCTGTTCCACCGCACCCTGGCCCGGCTGGCGGGGGTGGAATATGCGTGGCAGTTGATCGACGATCACAAGATGCAGCTTGATCGGGTGCGCTACCTGACGCTGGGCGTATCGTCGTCGCAGGTGGCGATCGGCGAGCACAAGATCATCGCAGCTGCGGTGGCAAAGGGCGACGTGGCCGGCGCCGAGGCGGCCATGCGGGCGCATCTGGCGCGGGCGGAGCTGCTGCTGAGCCAGACGATTTCCGATTACCCCGATTATTTCGAATAGCCGGCTCAACGCCCTGATCCAGCGACAATCCCGGTGACGCGGCGCATCGACTTGCCTAAAAGGGCAGGGCGACGCGCCGACCTTTCCGGACGTCACGCGGGGAGAATGAGCGATGAAGACGCGGCGTTTGGGCAAGACGGGCTATCAGGTCAGCGAAATCGGGCTGGGCTGCTGGCAGCTTGGCGGCGATTTCGGGCCGGTGGGAGACGATACCGCCAAAGCCATTCTCGACGCCGCCAATGATGCGGGCGTGAGTTTCTGGGACACTGCCGACGTCTATGGCGGCGGGCTCAGCGAGAGCCGGATTGGTGCCCATGCCAAGGCCGCTGGCGTGCACGTGGCGACCAAGCTGGGTCGCGGCAGCGGGCTCTTTCCCGACAATTATTCCAAGGACGGTATCCGCGCGAGCCTCGTCGGATCCGCGCAGCGGCTCGGCGTGGCGACGCTCGATCTGGCGCAGCTCCATTGTGTGCCCACGCCGGTGCTGCGCGATGGCGCGATTTTCGGTTGGATGGACGAGCTTCGGGACGAGGGGCTGGTGCGGCATTGGGGCGCCAGCGTCGAGACCATCGAAGAGGGGTTGATCTGCCTCGAGCAGCCGGGCTGCGCGACGCTGCAGATCATTTTCAACCTGTTCCGGCAGGACGCGGCCGCGGAATTGCTGCCCAAGGCAGCGGAGCGCGATGTCGGCATCATCGTACGGCTGCCGCTGGCTAGCGGGTTGCTGACCGGGAAGTATGACAAGGCGACGCGGTTCGATGCCAGCGACCACCGCAACTACAATGCCGATGGGCAGGCGTTTTCGGTCGGCGAGACATTTGCGGGACTGCCGTTCGAGCGCGGCATTGAACTCGTGGGCGAGCTGCGCGGGCTGGCGCCCGAGGCCATGCCGATGAGCCAGTTTGCGCTGCGCTGGATACTCGACCATCCGCAGGTGTCGACGGTGATTGCCGGGGTGAGCAAGCCGGCGCAACTGGCCGACAATGTCGCGGCGACCGAGCAGAAGAGCCTGTTCCCGGCGCTGATGGGCCGGCTGGGCGAATGGTATGAGGCTGAAGTGAAGCCGGCCATCCGCGGCAACGTATAGGCAAGCCGGCAGCCCTCCAGTCCTGAACCACTTCGGTCCCTGCGTCGTTGACGCGGCAAAGGGGAACCGAGATGGCTCAATTTACCGAAGCGAAGCGGCGCAAGCTCGACGGGCTGGTCAAGCATCGGCGGATCAGTGTCGGCGGGGTCGATACCTTCTATCGCGAGGCCGGGTCGCCCGGCGCTCCGGTCTTGCTGCTGCCGCATGGCTATCCCAGTTCGTCGGTGGAATTTCGCGGGCTGATGGCGGCACTGGGCGACCGCTATCATTTGCTGGCGCCTGACTTTCCCGGGCAGGGGCTGAGCGCCACGCCTGAGGATTTCGACTACAGTTTCGAGGGTTATTCGCACTTTCTTGAAGCCTTTGCCGACGCCAAGCAGGTCAAGACCTTCGCGCTTTACCTGCATGATTTCGGCACCTGGATCGGGCTGCGGCTGGCCCTGCGGCAGCCGGAACGCGTGACCGGCCTCATCATCCAGAACGGCGACATCTACGAGGATGCGATGGGGCCCAAATATGCGGGCCTCAAGGCGTTCTTCGCCGATCGCAGTGCGGAAAATCGCAAGGCGATCGAGGATGCGGTGAGCCTCGAGGGCTTCAAGGAGGAGTTCCTCAACGAGCTGCGCCCCGAGCTGGCCGAGACCATCTCTCCCGATCTCTGGCACTATCACTGGTCGCTGGTGACGCCGCAGCGCAAGGCGATCCTGGTGGGTCTCATCACCAGCCTCGACCAGAACATCGCCGAGTTTCCGCACTACCAGGCCTATCTGCGCGAGCACCGGCCGCCGACCCTGATCGTCTGGGGACCGCAGGACGGCTACATGCCGGCGCAATCGGCGCGAGCCTATCTGCGCGACCTGCCCGAGGCGGAACTGCACCTTCTCGATGCCGGCCACTGGGCGCTTGAAACCAGCCTTTCCCAGATGGCGCCGCTGATCGGCGATTTTATGGCCCGGCTGCATGGCACGGCGACGAACCGGCTCACGGCCTCGCGACGCCCCTAGCGGATCGCACCGGCGGTGCCTACGTTGTCTTCAACAACAAGAAACCCTCCTGTCGAGAATTCCCATGTCCCATCATGCCGCCTTTGAACTCATCCGTGACGAGCATATCGCGGAGGTCAACAGCCAGGCGCAGTTGTTCCGGCATATCAAGACCGGGGCGGAAGTGCTGAGCCTGGTCAATGACGACGAGAACAAGGTGTTTGGCATCACCTTCAAGACGCCGCCCGAGGATTCGACCGGCATCGCCCATATTCTCGAGCATTCGGTGCTGTGCGGGTCGCGGAAATATCCGGTCAAGAAGCCGTTCGTGGAGCTGATCAAGGGGTCGCTCAACACCTTCCTCAACGCCATGACTTTCCCTGACAAGACCGCCTATCCGGTGGCGAGCCAGAACCTCAAGGACTTCTACAACCTGGTCGATGTCTATCTCGACGCGGTGTTCTTTCCGCTGATCACTGAGGACACGTTCCGCCAGGAAGGCTGGCACTACGAGCTGGAAAATACGGAGAGCCCGCTGGTCTATAAGGGCGTGGTGTTCAACGAGATGAAGGGCGTGTTCCAATCGCCCGACGCCGTGATGCGCGATATTTCGCAGCGGTCGCTCTATCCCGACACGACCTATGGCATCAGTTCGGGCGGCGACCCCAAGGCCATCCCTGATCTGACCTATGCGCAGTTCAAGAAATTCCACCAGACCTACTATCACCCGTCCAATACGCGGGCGTTCTTTTCGGGCGATGACGATGCGGGCGAGCGGCTCGATATTCTCGATGCCTATTTCAGCCAGTTCGAGCGGGCGCCTGTCGACGCCGAGGTGAAGCTGCAGCCGCGGTTCAATACGCCACGGTCGATCGTGGCGACCTATGCCGGCACCAAGGAAGCGGGCAAGGCACGCGACGGCATGGTCTCGGTCAACTGGATGATCGATCCGCCGGCCGATCGGACCGAGGCGCTGTCGCATGGCATGCTGAGTTATCTCTTGGCCGGCAATCCGGCGGCGCCGCTGCGTAAGGCGCTGACCGAAAGCGGGCTGGGCGAGGGCATGACCGGAGGCGGCATCGGCGGCGGGCTGCGGCAGCCGATGGCGAGCTTTGGCATGAAGGGGATCGACCCCGCCGACGCCGGCAAGGTCGAGGCGCTGATCCTCAAAACGCTGGGCGAGATTGCCAAGAAGGGTTTCGCCGCCGACCAGCTCGAAGCGGCGGCCAATACGTTCGAGTTCTCGCTGCGCGAGAACAATACCGGGTCCTATCCGCGCGGCATGGTCTATATGTTCAATGCGCTGGGCACCTGGCTGCATGACGGCGATCCGCTGGCGCAACTGCATTTCGAGGATGCGCTGGCCGCGCTCAAGGACAAGGCGGCCAAGGGGCACTTTGCCAGCGAAATCGGCCGCCTGTTCCTCGACAATATGCATCGGACCACGGTGACGCTGAGCGCCGATCCGGAGCAGGGCGCGCGCGAGGCGGCCAAGGAATCCGAAATCCTCGCCAATGTGCGCGCCGGGCTCGACGACAAGGCGTTGGCTGGTGTCGTGGCCGAGACGGAAAAGCTCAAGGCCTTGCAGGAGAGCGTCGACGATCCGGCGCTGCTGGCCAGGATTCCGACGCTGACGCTGGCGGATCTGCCGCGCGAAAGCCGGACCGTGCCGATCGAGGTCGGCAAGCTGGGCGAGGCGCGGCTGTTCTACCACGACCTGCCGACGCTGGGGATCATCTACCTCGATCTCGGCTTTGACCTGCATGTGCTGGACAAGGGCCTCTTGCCCTATCTGCCGCTGTTCGGCCGGGCGCTGCTGCAGACGGGGACGAGCAAGGAAGATTTCGTATCGCTGACCCAGCGCATCGGCCGCTCGACCGGCGGCATTGCGCAGCATCGTGGCCTCTCGGCGCGGCAGGGCAGCGATGGCAGCGCGGCCTGGTTCTTCCTTTCGGGCAAGGCGGTGCCTGACAAGATCGAAGAGATGCTCGCCATCATGGGCGATGTGCTGCTCGATGCGCGGCTCGATAACCGCGAGCGCTTCAAGCAGATGGCGCTGGAGGAAAAGGCCGGCTTCGAGGCGCGGCTGGTGCCATCGGGTAATGCCATTGTCGATACGCGGCTCAAATCGGGCCTGACCGAAGCGAGCTGGATTGCCGAGCAGTTGGGCGGGGTCAGCTACCTCGATTTCCTGCGCGAGTTGGTGAAGCGGGTCGAGAGCGACTGGGACAGCGTCGAGGCGGCGCTGCGGCGCATCCGCGACACGCTGTTCAATCGCGGGCGCATGGTGGTCAATGTGACGGCCGACGGCGCGCTGTGGGACAGGGCCAAGGGCGAGATCGAGAGCTTCCTCGGACGCTTACCCAATGGCGACTTCGCCTTTGCGGACTGGGCGATCGACTACACGCCGAAGTCGGAAGGACTGATCATTCCGGCGCAAGTCAATTATGTCGGCAAGGGCGCAAACCTGCGGGCGTTGGGCTATGAGATGAGCGGGGCGTCGAGCGTCGTGCTCAAATTCCTCAACACTACTTATCTCTGGGACAAGGTGCGCGTGCAGGGTGGTGCCTATGGTGGGTCGAGCCGGTTTGACCTGACCTCGGGCAATTTCTCGTTCCTCAGCTATCGCGACCCGAACCTGCTGGGGACGATCGACGCCTATGACGGGGCCAGCAAGGCGCTGCGGGCGGAGATCGGCGAGAATGACCTGACGCGCTCGATCATCGGCGTGATCGGCGATGTGGACGGGTATGAATTCCCCGACGCCAAGGGCTATTCGTCGATGTGGCGGCAGTTGACCGGGACCACCGACGCAATCCGCCAGCAGCGGCGCGACGAAATTCTTGGAACCACCGTGGCCGATTTCAAGCGCATGGCCGAGGCGGTGGAGGCGGTGGCCAAGCATGGGCACGTCGTCGTGCTGGGCGGCGAGGCGGCGATCTCGGCGGCCAATGACAAGCGGCCGGGGCTGCTTGCGGTGACCAAGGTGATGTAGCGATCAGGCGGTGGCCGGGCGCGCCGTTGGCGCCAGCCCGGCCGACGACTTGCGTCGACTAAAGAGCGCAAGCAGCGGCTTTTCCAGCAGGCGATGGACTAGCAGGCCCGCGGCGAGGGCTGCGCCTGTGGCTGATTCCACCAGCAGCAGATAGCCGACCGGGCCATCGATGGGCAGCAGCCTGCCGCCGATGGCGACGACGGCGCCGACCACGAAAATGTGGGTCAGGTAGAGCGAGTAGGACGCATCGCCCAGGTGTTCGAGCAGGCGCCAGCGCGGCAGGCTTTGTTCGGTGCTCAGGCCGAGGATGACCAGAGCGGCGCAGCCGAGCAGAAGGGCGAGGTAGCCGGGGATTTCGGTGCCGGCAAGGCCCAGGCCGATAGCGAGTACGGCGGCCACGGCCAGACCGGTGACCTGGGCCGGGGTCGCATCGGCCAGCTTTCCGTCGAGGTGCAACAGGCCGATCCAGGTGCCGGCGCAGAAGGCCAGCAGCGACACGTTGGCGTAAAAGCCGAGCACGGCGGTCTGCGGTTGGGCGACCAGTCCGTAGAGGGCGAGGCCGGCAAAGGCCAGGGTCAGCAATGCGACGCGGCGCCTGGCCGTGAGGAAGGCCAGCACGGCGAAGGCGAGGTAGAAGAAAACCTCGTAATTGAGCGTCCAGCCCAGGCTGAGCAGCGGGCTGAAGCCGCCGCCGGGCGACTCATGCGGCACGAAGAGCAGCGACAACAGGAAGTGGGGCAGGGTGAAGATCGTGCTCTTGAAGAGGCCTGGAGCGACCAGGGCCAGCGCGGCGGCCAGACCGGTGAAGCACCAGTAGAGCGGCACGATGCGGATGGCGCGGCGGCGAAGGAAGGTGACCGGGTTGAAGTCGGCGCGGCCCGATATGGTCACCATGATGAAGCCGCTGATGACGAAGAACAGCGTCACGCCCAACTCGCCCAGTTGCGTCAGAAACGACGGTGTCTCGGGCAATGGATGATCGGCGGCGTGGGCGAGGATGACCAGCAAAGCGGCCAAGCCACGCAGATATTGTATGGACACCAGTTTCATCGTCGCGCTTCCCGTCGCCGCAATGCTTGGTAGCATCGCGGCGGTGCGGGGAGGACAAATGTCTGGCGACAGGGTTAAGCCGTGAGGCGGCATGAGGGGGGGCTGCAGCTCCCACACCCGGGCCATCCTGACGTAAGGGCTTTAGCCTAGGCCGTCTTGTCGACGACTGCGCCGGCCTCGCTGCCGCCTTGCAGGGCTTCCAGCATTCGGCGCTTGATTTCGTCTTCGACGGCCTGGCGAGCCTCGGGTTCCATCTGGGCGACGTCGTCGGCGCTCAGCTTCATGTCTTCGAGAATCTTGTCGCGCAGGCGTTCGAGCGGCGACTTCTTGGCGACTTCGAGGAACTCTTCCTCGGCGGTCTTGGGCTGGACGGGTTCGCCGCCTTTGGCGCTGAGCAGGTTGCTCAGCGGGAAGGAGCGCATGCTGGCGGATACGGAAAGGGACATTGACGCCTCGACAGGATCGATGGCGAAAATCATTCAAGTTTTATGCCAATGTCGGCATGCCGGAATTGCTGGGCTTTGCCGCCTGCTGACAGGGCCTGACAGTGCTGCCAGGCAGATTGTGCCGGTTCGAACCTGCCGGGTGAACCCGCGCCGGGCGGCGAACGTTAGGGATTGCCATGGCCAGCCAGATCCTCGACCGAAACCTCCATATCAGGGCGATCGACGCCTATATCGACCCGAGCGTACCGCGCGAGCGGGCGATCATCACCCATGGCCATGCCGACCATGCGCGCAGCGGGCATGGTGCGGTGCTGGCGACTCCAGACACTATCGCCATCATGAAGGTGCGCTATGGCGAAGATTGCGCCGGGCGCTTCGAGCCGCTGGATTTCGGCGTACCGCTCAAAATCGACGATGTGACGATCACGCTGGTGCCGGCCGGTCACGTGCTGGGTTCGGCGCAGGTGCTGGTCGAGCACAAGGGCCAGCGCGTGGTGGTGATGGGCGACTACAAGCGCCTGCCGGACCGGACGTCGCAGCCCTATGAGCTGGTGGAATGCGATCTGCTGGTGACCGAGGCGACATTCGGGTTGCCGGTGTTTCAGCATCCCCATCCCAGGACCGAGATTGCACGGCTGCTGAAATCGGTGGCTGACCAGCCGGAGCGTTGCCACATGGTGGGGTGCTATGCGCTGGGCAAGGCGCAAAGGGTGATTGGCCTCTTGCGCGATGCCGGCTGGGACGCGCCGATTTACCTGCATGGCGCGATGATCCGGCTGTGCGAGCTTTACGAGGAGCTGGGGGTGCCGCTGGGCACGTTGATCCCTGCAACGGGCATGCCCAAAGCTGCCATGGCGGGGCAGATCGTCATCGCGCCACCGGCCGCTATCCGCGATCGCTGGAGCCGGCGGTTTCCTGATCCCGTGACCTGCCAGGCTTCGGGCTGGATGAGCGTCAAGCAGCGGGCGCGACAGGCGCTGGTGGAATTGCCGCTGGTGATTTCGGACCATTGCGACTGGGGCGAATTGCAGCAGACCATCCACGAGACCAAGGCCGAGACCGTGTGGGTGACGCATGGGCGGGAGGATGCGCTGGTCTACTGGTGCCGGACGCAGGGGCTACAAGCCGAGCCGCTCAACATCCAGGGGTTTGAGGATGATGGCGGGGAGGGCGCTGAGGAATGAAGCGCTTTGCCCAATTGCTCGAACTGCTGGCGCTGACGCCGTCGCGGACGCGGAAGCTGACGGCGCTGACGCAGTATTTTCGCGAGGTGCCGGACCCGGATCGCGGCTACGCGCTGGCGGTACTGACCGGGGCGCTGACCTTTCGCAATGTGAAGCCGGCTTTGCTCAAGGAGACAGTGCTGCGCGAGGTGGACGAGACGCTGTTCGCCATGAGCTACGACTATGTCGGCGACCTCGGCGAAACCATCGCGCTGATCTGGCCGCATCATGGGGGTGAGGGCGACTTGCCATCGCTTACCGACCTCATCGAACTGTTCAACACGACATCAAAGAGCGAGTTGCCCAAATTGATCGCGGCCTTGCTGACGCAGGCCGGGATCAATGAGCGCTGGGCGTTGGTGAAGCTGGCGACGGGGGCGCTGCGTATCGGCGTCTCGGCGCGGTTGGCCAAGACGGCGCTGAGCGAGATGAGCGGCGTCGATGTGCAGGAGATCGAGGAGGTGTGGCATGGGCTGAAGGTGCCCTACACCGATCTTTTTGCCTGGCTCGATGGCAAGGCGCCGCGGCCAGATATCGATCAGTCGGCGCGGTTTCACCCGCTGATGCTCAGCAATCCCATCGACGAGGAAAAGGACCTCGCCAAGCTCGAACCGAAGGACTTTTCGGCCGAGTGGAAGTGGGACGGCATTCGCGTGCAACTGGTGTTGGGCGGGGGGACGGTGTCGCTGTTTTCGCGCACGGGCGACGACATCGCCAACGCCTTCCCCGACATTGTCGAGAATGTGCATGGGCGGGCGGTGCTGGATGGCGAATTGCTGGTCGGCAAGGACTTCGAGGCGGGCAGCTTCAACGATCTGCAGCAGCGGCTGAACAAGAAGGTGGCGAGCGCCAAGCACCTCAAGGACAGCCCGGCCTTCATCCGGGTCTATGACATGCTGTTCGATGGGCGCGAGGATATCAGGACGCTTGAATGGACCGAGCGGCGGCAACGGCTTGAGGCGTGGTTTGCGGCCAATCCGCAGACGCGGCTGGATTTGTCCGAAGTGCTGCCGTTTGCCGATTGGGACGACCTGGCGGCGCAGCGGCGGCAGGGTGCCGACGAGCACGGTCATGAAGGGGTGATGATCAAGCTGCGGACTTCGCCCTATGTGCCGGGGCGGCCCAAGGGCTACTGGTTCAAGTGGAAGCGCGATCCGAACGTGGTGGATGCCGTGCTGATGTATGCGCAGCGCGGGCATGGCAAGCGGAGTTCGTTTTATTCGGACTACACGTTCGGCGTGTGGAAGGGGAACGAGATCGTGCCGATCGGCAAGGCGTATTTCGGTTTTACCGATGAGGAGTTGAAGCTGCTCGACAAGTGGATACGCGCCAATACGCTGCAGGCCTTCGGGCCGGTGCGCGAGGTGCGTAAGGAACTGGTGTTCGAGGTGGCGTTCGACAGCGCGCAGGAGAGTACGCGGCACAAGTCGGGCGTGGCGCTGCGGTTCCCGCGCATCAGCCGGATCCGGTGGGACAAGCCGGCGAGCGAGGCTGGGACGCTGGAGGATATGATGGTGTTTGTGGGCGCTACTTAGGATGCATTGATATTCAGGTGATGCCGGCCTGCAAACGGCAGTCTTCTGCGCTTCCGGTGCTCACGTACTGGAGTACGCTGCGCCATAGCCCTGCGAGCGTAGCTCTACGGGCGTTCTTCGCTGAAAAAGGTCCACCGGACCTTTTTCTTGACGCTTTGAACTTCTCGAAGCCCACCGTTTTCGACTCGGCCTGACCTGAATCTCAACGCATCCTTCCTGCCCAAAAGGAGAAGCAATGTCATCGCGATCGATCAACGAGAAGCTTGTGGCGCTGGGCAGGCAGATGGAAGCGGCTGCGGCGGCGATGGATTTCGAAGAGGCGACGCGGCTTCGCAACGAGATCGCGCGGATCAAAGGAGAGGCGCCGATACAGGAGGGTGATCCCGATACGGTGACCGTCGGCCAGCCGCCGCCAGGGGCGATGGGGCTGGGTACACAGGTGCCGGTGCGGCAGCCACCCAAGGGCTGGGTGAAGCCGAAGAAGCCGGACTTGATGACGAAGAATGTGAAGCCGCGAGGCGGGCGGTAAGCGAACTCAGTAGTGGAAGCGGCACTGCGCTATTTCGAGAGAGTCACCGTTGGCGCGGTAGACTAGGCGGTGTTCCTTGTCGATCCGCCTCGACCACCAACCGGCGAACTCGTGCTTCAGTGGTTCCGGGTTGCCTATGCCATCGAACGGCGTCCGCTGGCACTCCTTGATCAAGCTGTTGATCCGCTTCAGCATTTGCCGGTCGTTGGTCTGCCAGTATAGATAGTCTTCCCAAGCCCTGGTCGTGAAGGCCGTGTTCATTCTTCGATGAGCTTGCGATCGACCGCCTTGCCCTCGTTTGCCTCCTTGATGGCTTCTCTCAAGCGCTGAGCATTCTTCGGGCTGCTCAGAAGATAAGCAGTTTCCTGCCAGGATGTGAAATCGTCGAGCGACATCACGACCGCCGCCTGCTTGCCGCCCGTGCGCGTGATGATGAGAGGAACATGATCGTCCACCGCCGCGTCGATATCTGCGGCTATGTTCTTGCGGAACTCAGAGATGGATTTGGCGCGCATGGTAGGTCTCCGTTGCGCCATCATGTACGCTATTGCGTACATAAAATCAACCTGCCTACCCCGCCTTCACCAACCGCTCGTCCGCCAGTTTCTTGATTTCCTTGAGCTCGGCGATGGTGGTCTGCAAGTCCTCGAGCTGTGCTTCCAGCGATGCCAGGCGTTCGTCGATCTTGGCGGTGAGCAACTGGACCTGCTGGCTTCGGTTGGCGTCGTAGAGGCTCAGGTAGTCGGAGATGTCGCGCAGCGAGAAGCCGAGGCGCTTGCCGCGCAGGATCAGGATCAGCCGGGCGCGGTCGCGGCGGCGGAAGATGCGGGTGGCGCCGACGCGCTCGGGCGAGAGCAGGCCCTTGGCTTCGTAGAAGCGGATGGCGCGGGTGGAGATGCCGAACTCCTTGGCGAGGTCGGCAATGGCGAACAGGTCGCGGTTTTCGGTGACGGAGCGGTTCACTTTCGGGATCTCGTCTGGGCGTATTCCTCACGCAGCTCTTTCTTGGAGAGCTTGCCGATGAGGGTTTTGGGGAGGGCATCCTTGAAGATGATCTCCTTGGGCATTTCGATCTTGTTGAGGCGCTCGGCGAGGTATTTCTTCAACGCCTCCTCGCCGATGGTGTGGCCGGGCTTGAGTTTGACGAAGGCGACGGGGGCTTCGCCGCGATATTCGTCGGACACGCCGATGACATTGGTTTCCTCGACCGCTTCATGGGCCATCAGCGCTTCCTCGATGGTGCGCGGATAGACGTTGAAGCCCGAGCAGATGATGAGGTCCTTGATGCGGTCGACGAGGAAGACATAGCCGTCTTCGTCCATGTGGCCGACATCGCCGGTGCGCAGCCAGCCATTCATGAAGGCTTCGCGGCTGGCTTCCTCGTTGTCGAAATAGCCGATCATGACCTGGGGGCCCTTGACCTGCAGCTCGCCATTTTCGCCGATACCGACCTGCTTGCCGGTGTCGATATCGACGAAACGGATATCGGTGCCGGGCAAAGGCAGGCCGATGGACATGGGCTTGCTCGGCACGCGCAAGGCAGCGCAGCAGACCACGGGCGAGGCTTCGGTGAGGCCATAGCCTTCGGCCAGGATCGCCTTGCTCTTTTTGCCGAAGGCCGCGCGGACTTCATCGGGCAGGGCGGCGCCGCCAGAAATGGCGACTTCGAGACTAGCCAACTGTTCGGCAGTGACGTGATCGGCGCGCGCGATGGCGTTGAGCAGGGTCGGCACGGCCGGCAGCACATTGGCGCGGGTGCGGGCGAAGATATTGAGCAGCGCCTTGAGCTCGAAGCGCGGAAGCATGACGACCTGGGTGCCGTTGCAGAGCGGCACGTTCATGCAGACCGTCATGGCGAAGATGTGAAAGAACGGGAGGACGGCGACGACCTTGGAGGGCGGGTAGAAGAGGCCACAGCCCCACTTGTCGATCTGGCTCATATTGGCCGCGATATTGGCGTGGCTGAGCAGGGCGCCCTTGGGAATGCCCGTGGTGCCGCCGGTATATTGCTGGACGGCGATATCGCGGTGCGGGTCGATGACCACGGCGTCGGGCGTTTCGTTGCGGCCGATCATGTCGTGGAAATGGGTGATGCGGTCGGCGATGGGCGAGCTGCCGAGCTTGGCCAGGTCCTTGCGCTTGGCGACCGAGAACAGGATCTTTTTCACCAGCGGCAGCGCATCTGGGAAATGGCAGACGACCAGCGATTTGACGTGGCCGGCCTGAACCAGCTTTTCGGCCTTTTCGTAGATCTGCTGCAGATCGAGCGTCACCATGACGTCGGCGCCGGCATTCTTGGTGATGTGGCTGAGCTCGTGCACCGTATAGAGCGGGTTGCAATTGACCACAGTGCCTCCGGCCCGGAGCACGGCATAATAGGCGATGGGGTAGAAGGGCGTATTGGGCAGCATCAGCGCCACCCTGGAGCCCTTCTTGACGCCGAACTGGTGCTGCAGGGCGCCGGCAAAGGCGATGATCTTCTTGGCCAGGTCGCCGAAACTGGTGGTGTGCCCGAGGAAATCGAGGGCGACGGCGGAGGGATTGCGGGCGCAGGCGGCCAGCACCTGTTCATGCACCGGGCGGGTATCGATCGGGGTGTCCCAGACGATGCCGTCGGGATAGCTGGCGATCCAGGGACGAAGCGGCGTGTCGGTGTCTGCTATGGCCATGGTTTCCTCCGGGCGCCGGTTTTCGGCTTGTGGGCTTAGCGCCCATCAGGGTGACGAATATTTCATGGCTTTACGTTAGCGTCAAACAGTTGCCCGAACTTTGGGAGAGGTTCGGCGTTGACGTGGGGGACAGCTTGGCGCGTAGGGCGCACATTCACTCGATCGTCATCCTCGGGCCTGACCCGAGGAGCCTGCGGTTTCGAAGGCGAGGCAAGTGAAGAGCCCTCGGGCCGGCCCGAGGGTAACAACTTGTGGTTTGAAAGATAGACGTAAACGGCGTTGAGTTGACGTATACGTAAACCTTGCTAGACTGCCTCAACAATACGGGTGGCCCGCGCTATGATCCCGGCGCGGCAGGCCCAACTACCAAGCCGAACGATTCGGCGATCGGTCTGACGTTCAGGGATCAGTCGCGCTTTTGAGCGCGACGCCATGGAGGGCATGCCGTGACCTTTGCGCTTATCGCGATCAGCCTCATCGTCTTCGCCGTGCTGGCCCTGCGGGAAAGCCCACTCTGGCAGTGGGGCGTGGCCGTGCTGGCCATTGGCCTCCTGTCGGGGCTCGATTTTCCGGCCAGCGGCATCAACTATGGGCTGGGCGCGGGCAGTTGGGTACTGCTGGCGATCGGCGTGGTGCTGCTGGTGCTTAGCGTCGAGGCCATCAGAAAGCCGCTGCTGATCACGCCCATCTATGGCGCCGTCAAATCCATCCTGCCCAGGGTGAGCCGTACCGAACAGGAAGCGCTCGATGCCGGCACGGTGGGCTGGGACGCGGAGTTGTTTTCGGGTCGCCCGGACTGGAGCAAGCTCAATGCCATCCGCCCGCTGACGCTGACCGCCGAGGAACAGGCCTTCATCGACGGTCCGACCAACGAAGTCTGCGCCATGATCGACGACTGGGATACGCGCAACAATCGCGCCGATCTCAGCCCGGAAGTCTGGCAGTTCCTCAAGGACAAGGGCTTCCTGGGCATGCTGATCGCCAAGGAGCATGGCGGCCTCGGTTTCCGCGCCCAGGCGCAGTCGATGATCGTTTCTAAGATCGCCAGTCGTTCGGTGGCGGCGGGGATTACGGTCATGGTGCCCAATTCGCTCGGGCCGGGCGAGTTGCTGGAAAAATACGGCACGCATGAACAGAAGGAAAAGTATCTGGGGCGCCTCGCCAAGGGGCTCGAGGTGCCGTGCTTTGCGCTGACCGGCGTGCATTCGGGTTCGGATGCCGGCGGCATGCGCGATATCGGCATAGTCGGCAAGGGCATGCACCAGGGCAAGGAAGTGCTCGGCGTCCGCCTGAGCTTTGACAAGCGCTACATCACGCTGGCGCCGATCGCCACGCTGGTGGGCCTCGCCTTCATCCTCAAGGACCCAGAAAACCTGCTCGGGCGCGGCGAGAATATCGGCATTACGCTGGCGCTGGTGCCGCATGATCACCCGGGCGTCGAAATCGGCCGCCGGCATTTCCCGGCGCGGCAGGCCTTCATGAACGGCCCGGTACGCGGCAAGGACGTGTTCGTGCCGATGGAGTTCCTGATCGGCGGCATCGACTATGCCGGGCAGGGCTGGCGCATGCTGATGGAGTGCCTCTCGACCGGGCGTGCCATTTCGCTACCGGCCATCGGCACCACTTCGATCAAGCAGGCGCTCCGCGTCACCTCGGCCTATGCGCGGGTGCGGCGGCAGTTCGGCATTCCTGTCGGCATCATGGAAGGCGTGGCCGAGCCGCTCGGCGAGATGGTCAAGCGCGCCTATACCTATGAGGCGAGCCGTCGCCTCACCGCGTCGATGGTCGATGAGGGGCAGCGGCCGGCGGTGATTTCGGCTTTGCTCAAATATCGCACCACCGAGGCCATGCGCGACAGCGTCGACGAGAGCTTCGATATCCATGGCGGCCGCGCCATCCAGGACGGGCCGGGCAATTACCTGTTCGGCGGCTATATGGCGACGCCGGTGGCGATCACGGTGGAGGGCGCCAATATCCTGACGCGCACACTGATGACATTTGCCCAGGGCGTGCTGCGGGCGCATCCGTTCCTCTACAAGGAAATCGAGGCGGCGCAGAACAAGGATCGCAAGGCGGGCATCGACCAGTTCGATAGCGCCTTTGGCGGGCACACCAAGTTCATGCTGCGCAATATCGCGGCGAGTTTCCTGCATGGCCTTTCGAACGGCGCCTTTGCCTCGACGCCTAACCAGGGGCCGATGGCCGGCTGGTATCGCAAGCTGCATCGCTATTCGCAGGCTTTTGCGCTGACGGCGGACTGGACCACGGTGTTCCTGGGCGGCCAGCTCAAGCGCAAGCAGAAGATAAGTGGCCGTATGGCCGATATCCTGGGCGACCTTTACCTGATGTCGGCGACGCTGCGTCGCTTCGAGGATGAGGGCCGCATTGCCGAGGACAAGCCGCTGGTCGATGCGATCATGGCCGACCGGATTGCGGCGATCGAGCAGACGTTTGGCGAGGTCTTCGCCAACTTCCCCAATGCCATCTTCGCCTGGGCGATGCGCGTGCTGTGCTTCCCGCTGGGGCGGCATGCCAAGCCGGCCAGCGACCGGGTGAACTACCGCTTCGTGCGTGCCGTGCTGCGGCCCGGTGCATTCCGCGATCGCCTGACCACGGGCACCTATGTGTCGATGGACCCCAATGACGTGACCGGCGTGCTGGAAGACGCGTTCCTCAAGGTGACCGAGGCCGAGGAGATCGAGGCCAAGTTCGTCAAGGCGGCGCGCAAGGGCGTGATCGAGCGGCGGCTGGATCGCGACGCGATCGACGATGCGGTGGCCGCGGGCGTGCTCAACAGCAACGAGGCCGGCATCATGCGGGCGGCCGATGAGGCGACCGACCGGGTGGTGAAGGTGGACGATTTTGCCCCGGACGAACTGGCGGCGGAGAGAAAGCACCGGGTGGCGGCGGAGTAATTTTGCGGCCTCGTGGTCGACAAGCTCACCATGAGGTCTACTTTTGAAAACTGCAGGCTCAGCCTGCGTCTCCCTCCCCCTTGAGGGGAGGGATCAAGGGTGGGGGTCGGAAGGTCGAGCGAGCGTTGAGCCCGTTGATAGGCCGGAACCCCCACCCCTAACCCCTCCCCTCGAGGGGAGGGGGATAAGAAAATCGAGGAGCAAACATGATCCAGCCGCAGATGCCTGAGACCAAGAACTGGAGCTTCCACCGCGATGTGGAAAATCTCGGCTGGCTCACGATCAATACGCCCGGCGCGCCGGTCAATACGCTGAGCCGCGAAGCGATCATGGAGCTCGAGCAACTGGTAGGTCGCTTCGAGGAGCTGGCGCAGACCGGTGAACTGGTCGGCGTGATCCTGCTGTCAGGCAAAGATAGCGGCTTCATCGCCGGCGCCGATGTCAGCGAATTCGACGCGATGAGCGATTTCTCGGTGCTGCCGGAGGCGCTCAAGCGCACGCATGCACTGTTTGCGCGGATCGAGAATCTGAAGATCCCCGTCGTGGCCGGTATCCATGGCTTTTGCTTGGGCGGTGGGCTCGAACTGGCGCTGGCCTGCCACTATCGCGTGGCGGTCAATGACGACAAGACGCGCATCGGTTTTCCCGAGGTGAACCTGGGCATCTTCCCGGGCTTCGGCGGCACGGGGCGGTCCATCCGCCAGGCCGGGCCGGTCGATGCGATGCAGATCATGCTGACCGGGCGCATGCTCAAGGCCGGTGCGGCGCGCGGACTCAATCTGGTCGACAAGCTGGTGCGTCATCGCGACATGCTGCGCTGGGAAGCGCGCAAGGCGGTGCTGGGCAAGAAGAAGGCGACCGAAGCCGGCTTTGCCAAGCGCGTCATGGCGATGGGGCCGCTGCGCGGTTACGTCGCCGGCAAGATGAAGGAACAGGCGGGCAAGAAGGCCCGGCCGGAGCATTACCCGGCGCCGTTCGCGCTGATCGACCTGTTCGAAAAGCACGGCAATGACTGGAAGGCGATGATCCGCGGCGAGATCGATGCCTTCGTGCCGCTGATGGGGTCGGATACCGCGACCAATCTGCGCCGGGTGTTTTTCGCCTCCGAGGCGCTGAAGAAGCAGGGCACCAAGGGCGCCAAATTCGCGCGGGTACATGTGATCGGCGCGGGCGTGATGGGCGGCGATATCGCCGCGTGGTGCGCCCTGCGGGGGATGAGCGTGACGCTGCAGGATCTCGACATGGAGCGCATCAAGCCGGCGCTTGATCGCGGTAAGAAGCTGTTCAAGAAGCGGCTCAAGAAAAAGCACGAAGTCGACGCGGCCGTGCTGCGGCTCGAGGCCGATCCTCAGGGCAAGGGCGTTGGTCGGGCCGACGTGATCATCGAAGCGGTGGTGGAAAAGCTCGAGGTCAAGCAGGCGATCTTTGGTGGGCTCGAGGGCAAGCTCAAGCCCGGGGCCATCATGGCGACCAATACCAGTTCGATCGAACTGGAGCGCATTGCCGAAGCGCTCAAGGATCCGGCGCGCCTGATCGGGCTGCATTTCTTCAATCCGGTGGCGCAGCTGCCGCTGGTCGAGGTGATCCGGTCCACGTTCAATACCGATGCCGAAATCGGCAAGGGCGCGGCCTTTGCGCTGGCCATCGGCAAGAGCCCGGTGGTGGTGAAATCGGCGCCGGGGTTCCTGGTGAACCGGGTGCTGATGCCCTACATGCTGGGCGCCGTGCAGCGCGTCGAAGCCGGCGAGAGCAAGGAATTGCTCGACGCGGCTGCGGTCGCCTTCGGCATGCCGATGGGCCCGATCGAGCTGATGGATACGGTCGGCCTCGATGTCGGCAAGTCGGTGGCGACCGAGCTCGGTCACCAGGTGCCGATCGAGAGCAGGTTCGCGACGCTGGTCAGCGAAGGCAAGCTCGGCCGCAAGACCGGCGAGGGCTTCTACAAGTGGGTCGACGGCAAGGCGCAGAAGGGCGAGACGCCCGCGCATGCCGATCTGGCCGGGCTTGGCCGCGAACTGGTGAAGCCGCTGGTCGACATGACCGAGGTGGTGGTGGCCGAGGGCGTCGTCGCCAATGACGGGCTGGCCGATATTGGCGTGATCATGGGAACGGGCTTTGCGCCGTTCCTCGGTGGTCCGATGAAGGCGCGCAAGGACGGGAAAGCTTGATATGACTGAACTTCGTAAAGTCGCCATCGTCGGCTCGGCGCGCATCCCCTTTGCCCGCGGCAATACCGCCTATATCGAGGAAACCAACCTCTCCATGCTCGGCACCGTGCTGGGCGGGCTGGCGGATAAATATGGGCTCAAGGGCGAGAAGATCGACGAGGTGATGGCCGGTGCCGTCATCGGGCATTCGCGCGATTTCAACATTGCGCGTGAGGCGGCGCTCGATGCGGGGCTGTCGCCGCGCACGCCGGGCACCACCATGCAGATCGCCTGTGGCACGAGCCTCCAGGCGGCGCTGACCCTGGCGGCCAAGATCGCTTCAGGCGAGATCGACAGCGGGATCGCTGCAGGGTCGGACACGGTCAGCGATAGCCCGATCGTCTTCGGCAACAAGTTCCAGCACCGGCTGCTCGACGTGAACAAGGCGCGGAGCGGCGGCGAGAAGTTCAGGGCGTTCAAGGGATTTTCGTTTGGCGAGCTGACGCCAGTGGCCCCTTCGGTCAACGAGCCGCGCACCGGCATGTCGATGGGCCAGCATTGCGAGCTGATGGCACGCGAATGGGGCATTACCCGCGAGGCGCAGGATGAGCTGGCAGTGGCCAGCCACCGCAATGCGGCCAAGGCCTATGACGAAGGCTTCCACGATGACCTGCTCGTGCAATGCGCCGGTCTCGTCCGTGACAATAACGTGCGGGCCGATGCCAATCTCGAAAAAATGGCGACGCTGAAGCCGGCCTTCGACAAGAATTCAGGTCATGGCACGCTGACGGCCGGCAATTCGACGCCGCTGACCGACGGCGCCTCATCGGTGCTGCTGGCGAGCGAGGACTGGGCTAGGGCGCGGGGGCTGCCGATCCTCGCCTATCTCACCACCGGCCGTGTCGCCGGCAACGACTTTGCCCACGGCGAGGGGCTCCTGATGGCGCCGACCATTGCGGTCAGCGAAATGCTGGCGCGGCGCAATCTGGGCTTTGCCGATATCGACTATTTCGAGCTGCACGAAGCCTTCGCAGCCCAGGTCCTGTGCACGCTCAAGGCCTGGAACGATGCCGAGTATTGCAAGACTGTGCTCGGGCGCGACAGCGTGCTGGGAACGGTCGACCCGGCCAAGATCAACGTCAAGGGCTCAAGCCTGGCCTATGGCCACCCCTTTGCGGCGACCGGCGCGCGCATTCTTGGCCTCACCGCCAAGTTGCTCTCGACGGAGCCCGGGAAACGCGCTTTGCTGAGCGTCTGTACGGCTGGCGGCATGGGTGTCGCGGCCCTTGTGGAAAGCGCCGCATGACCGAGAATGTCGTCAAATTCCGCCGTCCGGAAAAGAAACCGGAGCCTAAGCCACCGCGCAAGCCGGGCCTGCCCGACTGGGCGCCCTGGGCGGGGCTGATTGCGGTCGCCATCGCCATTTATCTGGCACAGCAGGCCGGTTTGCTGGGCGCCTAGCACGCCATTCTCTCAATCGTGATCGGCAGGCAAAGCTGTTCCGCCCCAAGGGGGCGGCGCAGTGTGTTGATAATTCGACTGCGCTTGACGTTTAGGTCAATCTTTTGCTTGTCAGTGGACGGAATTGCGTAATACCGTCCATCAATCTTGACCGGACAGGCAAAAATTCCGGCCACAAGACTACTAAACCCCGCGGCAGCAAGACCGTGGGGAAAAACGATTTCAGGAATTCCATAAGGAGATGGGACGAGCATGAAGATCACTCAAACCCTCAAGGCGGTAACGTCCGCCGGCGCGATTGCGCTGCTGATGAGCACCGCGGCTTACGCCGTGACGCTGAACACGATGAACGGTTCCGAGCCCGGCTCGATCGACCCGCACCAGGCGTCGGGTGACTGGGAAAACCGCATCATCGGCGACTATATCGAAGGCCTGATGGCCGAAGACGCCAATGCCGAGGCCATTCCGGGCCAGGCCGAGAGCTACACCATTTCCGACGATGGCCTGGTCTACACCTTCAAGCTGCGTGACGGCGTGCAGTGGTCCGACGGCACCCCGGTGACCGCTGGCGACTTCGTCTTCGCCTTCCAGCGCCTGTTCAACCCGGCAACGGCTTCGGACTATGCGTATCTGCAGTTCCCCATCAAGAACGCCTCGGAAATCGCCGACGGTTCGGTGACCGATTTCAACGAGCTGGGCGTCAAGGCGATCGACGACAAGACCGTCGAGATCACCCTCGAAGGGCCGACGCCGTTCTTCCTGCAGGCACTGACCCACTACACCGCCTATCCCGTTCCGAAGCACGTGATCGACAAGGTCGGCGACGACTGGACCAATATCGAGAACATCGTCTCGAACGGCCCCTACACCCCCAAGGAATGGGTGCCGGGCAGCTACATCAAGTCGGTCAAGTCCGAGACCTACTGGGATGCCGCCAATGTCCAGATCGACGAAGTGAACTACTTCGTGCAGGACGACCTGGCCGCCGCCCTGTCGCGTTACCGCGCCGGTGAATATGACATCCTGACCGACATTCCGTCGGACCAGGCCGAGTGGATCAAGACCAATCTGCCGGGTCAGGACTATTTCGCTCCGTTCCTGGGCGTCTACTACTACGTGCTGAACGAAGAAAAGCCGCCGCTGGATAATGCCGACGTACGCAAGGCGCTCTCGATGGCCGTCAACCGCGACGTGATCGGTCCGGACGTGCTGGGCACCGGCGAAGTGCCGGCCTATGGCTGGGTCCCCCCGGGCACGGCAAACTACGAGGGCGTCGAGCCCTACCAGCCGGAATGGATCGGGCTCTCCTATGAAGAGCGCGTGGCGGAAGCCAAGACGATCATGGAAGGCCTCGGCTATACCGCCGCGACCCCGCTGACCATCCAGCTCAAGTACAACACCAACGACAACCACCAGCGTATCGCCGTGGCCATTGCGTCGATGTGGGAACAGATCGGCGTCAAGGCAGAGCTGTTCAACTCGGAAACCGCCGTGCACTACGACAGCCTGCGCGCTGGCGACTATGACGTTGGTCGTGCCGGCTGGCTGCTCGACTATTCCGACCCGTCCAACACGCTCGACCTGCTCCGCCAAGGCATTGCGCAGGGCGGCGACATCAACTGGGGCAACAATTACGGCCGCTATTCGAACGACGAGTTCGAGGCCCTGATGAACCAGGCCACCACCGAACAGGACCTGGCCGCTCGCGCCAAGCTGCTCGGCGATGCCGAAAAGATCGCGATGGATCAGACCGCCGCTATCCCGATCTACTGGTACATCGCCCAGAACGTGGTGTCGCCCAAGGTTACCGGCTTCGTCAGCAACGCCGCGGACATTCACCGCACGCGCTGGCTGAGCAAGTCCGAGTAATCGCCTAGAAACCTGCGGCGTCGCCCCTTGGGAGGGGCGGCGCCGTTATTTTATCCACCGAACCGCGGGTGAGCCCGTGACGGGGTGGATGTGAAAGGTCCGAATCCATGTTTGGATATGTGACGCGGCGCGTGCTGTCGGCGGTTCCGATAGCGCTGATTGCCGTTACTGCCTGTTTCTTCATTCTGCGGCTGGCGCCCGGCGGTCCCTTTGACGGTGAACGCGCGCTGCCGCCGACCACGCTGGCCAACCTGCGGGCGCACTACAATCTCGACCTGCCGCTCATCCAGCAATATTTCATCTATGTCGGCCGGCTGCTGCAGGGCGATTTCGGCCCCTCGATGGTCTACAACGACTTCACCGTGGCCGAGATGCTGTGGATCGGCCTGCCCTTCACCCTGATGCTGGGCTTTTCCGCCTTTGTCATCGGCACCATTGTCGGGCTCGTGGCCGGAGCGCTCAGCGCCGTCAACCAGAACAAGTGGCCGGATTATGTGCTGGTGCTGCTGGTCATGGTGGGCCTGGTGGTCCCCAATTTCCTGATGGCCGCCATCATGCAACTGGTGTTCGGCGTGTATCTCGACTGGTTCCCGGCCGGTGGCTGGCAGGCGGGCTCGATCCCTCATCTCGTGCTGCCCATCACGGTGCTGGTGCTGCCCCATGCCGGGCGCACGGCGCGGCTGATGCGCGGCTCGATGATCGAAGTGCTGGGCACCAACTATGTGCGCACCGCGAGGTCCAAGGGCCTCGGCACGCGGCTGATCCTGGCGCGCCATGCCATCAAGCCGGCTTTGCTGCCGGTCGTCTCCTATCTGGGGCCAGGACTCTCGTATCTCCTCACCGGTTCGCTGGTGGTGGAGCAGGTGTTCGCCCTGCCGGGGATCGGCAAGTATTTCATCAGCGCCGCGCTCAACCGCGACTACGGTCTCGTGCTGGGTACGACCATTTTGTACATGTTCATCATCCTGGCGGTGAACCTGATCGTCGACATTCTCTATGCCTGGCTCGATCCCAAGGTGAGGTACCGCTGATGGCCGGCATTACTGGCAAGGACGCGGTACTCACCGAGTATGCGCGCAAGCTCGAGGGGCTCGATGCGCCCAAGGGCCGTTCGCTGACGCAGGACGCCATCAGGCGCCTGGCCCGCAACAAGGCGGCCGTGCTGTCGATCTTCGTGGTCGGCGCCATCGTGCTGTTCGCGTTTTTCGGGCCGTATTTCCTGCCCTGGAGCTACGACAAGATCGACTGGAGCGGCATTCGCAAGCCACCCAATTTCGAGGCCGGGCACTTTGCCGGCACCGACCAGAATGGCCGCGACATGCTGGCCCGCATCATGCAAGGCACGCAGATGAGCCTGATCGTAGCGGGCGTGGCGACGCTCGTTTCGGTGTTCATCGGCGTCTGCTACGGCGCCATTGCCGGCTATTTCGGCGGCAAGGTCGACGCCGTCATGATGCGCTTCGTCGATATCATGTATGCGCTGCCCTACATCCTGTTCGTC
The DNA here is from genome assembly GCA_966212275.1 of uncultured Devosia sp. Lineage (GTDB taxonomy): Bacteria > Pseudomonadota > Alphaproteobacteria > Rhizobiales > Devosiaceae > Devosia. The sequence goes on along the minus strand of CBIHQV010000027.1, from coordinate 5,789 downwards.
ATCATTCTCGTGGTGATCTTCGGGCGCAATCCGGTGCTGCTTTTCGTGGGCATCGGGTGCCTCGAATGGCTCACCATGGCGCGCATCGTGCGTGGCCAGACCATGTCGATCAAGGAGCGCGAATTCATCGAGGCGGCCAAGGCCGGCGGCGCCAAGCCCTGGACCATCATCTTCCGCCATATCGTGCCCAACCTGACTGGGCCCGTGGTGATCTATGCCACGCTGACCATTCCAGAAATCATCCTCACCGAGAGCTTCCTTTCCTATCTGGGCCTTGGCGTGCAGGAGCCGCAGACATCGCTGGGTACGCTGATCTCGTTCGGTTCGCCCGTGGCCGAGACGCTGCCCTGGATGCTGATCGGGCCCGCCGTGGTGCTGGTGAGCCTGTTGCTCTGCCTCACCTATATCGGCGACGGCCTGCGCGACGCTCTCGACCCCAAGGATCGCTGAGATGAAACAAGTCCTCAAAGTCGAAGACATGTCGGTCACCTTCGAGCTGCACCAGAGCGAAGTGCATGCCGTCCGCGACATGAATTTCAGCCTCGCCCAGGGCGAGACTCTGGCCGTGGTCGGGGAATCGGGTTCGGGCAAGAGTCAGGCCTTCCTCGCCATCATGGGCCTGTTGGCCAAGAATGGCCGGGCCGAAGGCCGGGCCATGATGGGTGACATCAACCTCATCGGCATGCCGGCGGGGCAGTTGGACGGGCATCGCGGCAAGGATATCGCGATGATTTTCCAGGACCCGATGACGTCGCTGAACCCGACGCTCAAGGTCAAGACGCAGCTCAGCGAAGTGCTGGTCAAGCATCGCGGCTTCGACAAGGCCAAGGCGGTCAAGACCTCGATCGAGATGCTGGAGCGGGTGGGTATTCCCGAGCCGGTCAAGCGTGCCAATGCCTATCCGCACGAGCTTTCGGGCGGCATGCGGCAACGCGTGATGATCGCCATGGCGCTACTGTGCCAGCCCAAGATCCTGATCGCCGATGAGCCGACCACGGCGCTCGACGTGACGGTGCAGGCGCAGATGCTGGAGCTGTTCAAGACCCTGACCGATGATTTCGGCACGTCGCTGGTGCTCATCACCCACGATCTGGGCGTGGTGGCCGGCGTGGCCGATCGCATGATGGTGATGTATGGCGGCCGAGCGGTGGAAAAGGGCACGGTCGACGACCTGTTCTACGATCCTCGACACCCCTATACGCTGGGCCTGCTGCATTCGACGCCGCACATCGCCAAGCGGGCGGCGCGGCTCGACCCGATCCAGGGTCTGCCGCCGAGCCTGGAACACCTGCCCAAGGGCTGCTCGTTCAATCCGCGCTGCGCCTTTGCCTTCGATCGCTGCCTCGTCGAACGGCCACCGCTGGCCGAGACCGGCAATGGCCGCGAAAAGGCCTGCCACTATGAAGGCCCCATGGCCTATGGAAAGGTCGCCTGATGGACCAGACCCCGATCAACCTGCTCGAGATCCGCGACCTCAAGAAGACCTTCTCGATTTCGGGCGGCCTCCTCAGCCGGCGCCTGACGCTGACGGCGCTGGAAAACATCAACTTCAGCATTCGCCAGGGCGAGACGCTGGGCATTGTGGGGGAAAGCGGCTGTGGGAAGTCCACGCTCGGCCGCTGCATCCTGCAATTGCTATCGCCCGACGAGGGGCAGGTGCTGTGGCTGGGGCAGGACCTGACGCGCCTGCCGGCCGAGGAAATGCGCCAGCGCCGCGCGGACCTGCAGATCATCTTCCAGGACCCGCTGGCCTCGCTCAATCCGCGCATGACGGTGGGCGAGATCATCGCCGACCCGCTGCGCACGCTGCGGCCCGAGCTCAACAAGGAAGAGCGCCGCGCCCGCGTGCTCAAGACCATGGAGGCGGTGGGACTCTTGCCCGAGATGATCAACCGCTATCCGCACGAATTTTCGGGCGGCCAGGCGCAGCGCATCGGCATTGCCCGGGCCCTGATCACCGAGCCCAAGCTGATCGTCTGCGACGAGCCGGTTTCGGCGCTCGACGTCTCGATCCAGGCGCAGATCCTCAATCTGCTCGCCGAACTCAAGGACGAGTTCGGGCTGACGCTGATCTTCATCTCGCACAACCTCTCGGTGGTGCGGCATGTGTCGGATCGTATCCTGGTGCTCTATCTGGGGCGCATCGTCGAATTGGCGACCGGCGACGAGATCTATGAGGATCCCAAGCATCCCTATACGCGGGCGCTGCTGACGGCGGTGCCGATCCCCGATCCGCGGCTGGCGCGACAACGCAATATCGATGCGCTCAGGGGCGAAATTCCCTCGCCGATCAATCCGCCATCGGGCTGCACTTTCCGGACGCGCTGCCGCTTTGCCAAGCCCTACTGCGCCGAGGCGCGGCCGCCGCTGGAGCGGATCGAGGACGACAGGCTGGTCGCCTGCCACCGCTGGCGCGAGATCGAAGTGCCGCAAGAGGCGGTGCTGGGGAGCTAGGGGCGCCTAATATGAAATGGAAAGGCCCGCTTTGGCGGGCCTTTTTGTTGCTTAGGGGATACTGCCTTACCCCGCCTTCGGCTCGCCTTCCCGGCGGTCATTCTCGCCCACATCCACTGTTTTGCGGCGGCGGTCGGGGCCGGTATATTCGGCGGCTTCGATGAAGCCGCGCGGATTGGCCTCGATACTGGTGAGACGGGTCTGCAGGTGGTTGGCGGCGAAGGGCTTGCGCAGGAATTCGGTGACGCCGGCGTCGCGCGCCTCGGCGATGCGCTTGGCGTCGGGAGCAGCGCTCATCATGATGACGGGGGCCAGGCGGTTCTGGCAGTCGGTCATGGCGCGGAGCTTTTTGGTGAAAGCCACGCCATCCATGCCGTCGAGGGCATCGTCGATGATGATGACATCGAAGGCGCGGCGGCGCAGTTCGAGCATGGCTCGGCTGGCGTCATAGGCCTCGCGGATATCCTTGCGGCCCAGGCTGCGCAGCATCACGGTAACCAGCGACGCCATATGGGCGGAGGAGTCGGCGATCAGCACGCCGCGCTTGGTGATTTCCTCGATGGCCATGACGATGCCGCCGCGTTGACTGTTTGGGGCCTTTCACAATAGTCCGCTTTTGCATATGAGCCGTTAACGGTTGGCCGGCAATGCCGCTGGGGGAAAGCGCGGCGCCGAGGCAAAAAGCCTGGTTCTCCTGCGTTGACAGGCCGGGTCAACTTCCCTATGTATGCCCCCAAGTTTCCGGGCGCGCAGGCGCCCATTTTGTTTGACTGAGGATAGACCGATGAAAGTCCGTAACTCGCTGAAGGCGCTGATGACTCGCCACCGCGCGAACAAGCTCGTCCGCCGTCGCGGCCGGGTCTACATCATCAACAAGGTGGACAAGCGCTTCAAGGCCCGCCAGGGCTGAGACGTTTTACCCCCAAGCTGTTGACTTAAGCCCGCGAAAGCGGGCTTTTGCTTTTCTGCCACTCGAGCAGTGCGGAAAGACAGGATCAGATGCGGCGCTCGCATACGATTTCTCTGTATATCGACCTTCCCTATGAAGCTGCGTACCGGTTCCTCGCCGACCCCGCCAATTACGGCGAATGGGCCGCGGTGGACAAGGATAGCTATCGGCCGCTGGCCGACGGCGACTGGGAAGGCGTGACCATTTTCGGCGGGCTGCGGCATTTCCGGTTCACGCCCACCAATGGCTTCGGCGTGCTCGACCATGCGGTCTTCGTGCCGGGCGAAACGCCGCTCTGGACGCCGATGCGGGTGACGCCCAACGAAGAGGGCACCGAACTCAGCTTCACCTTCTACCAGCGGCCGGGCATGAGCGCGGAAGAGTTCGCCTCAGCCATCGAGTGGATCACCACGGACTTCCTGACGCTCAAGACGCTGCTAGAGGCGCGACGCCGTTAGCGATGCTCATGGAAGTACTTGATAGCACAGGGTAATTGCGCAATTGTGCCGGCCGTTGAGTGAGAGGTGCATCTGTGCTCAAGGCGCGTACGCTGACGGTCGAGATCGCCCGGCCGGCAGAAGATGTTTATAGATTCCTGGTCGATCCCGCCAACCTGGCCGGCTGGACCATGGTGCAGAATGGTCGCCCCGATCCGTCCGCTGGCCCAAACAGCTGGGCCTATGATGGTCCGCGCGGCACTGTAGTGGTGCATTTCACCGCACCTAACCCTTTCCTCGTGTTGGATTACCGCCTGCAGGTGGGGCCACAGACGACCCACATGGCGCATGTCCGCGTCATCCGAAACGGCGCAGGCTCGGTGCTGACCCACACTTCAGTGCAGCAGCCGCTGGTTTCCGATGCCATGTTCGCCTCGGAGGAAGAGTGGATGATGTCCGACTTGCTGGTGCTCAAGACACTGATGGAATCCAGCGCCTGAGCTAAAGGGAATCGACGGGCGCCCTGGTGCCCAAACAAAAGGCCCGCTTGCGCGGGCCTTTGGCATTCTGGCGATACGATTATGCTCAGCTTGAGCCGGCGCCGTCCTGGCGGACGAAGGCGATGCGCAGCATGTTGGTGGCGCCGGGCGTACCCAGCGGAATACCAGCGGTGATGGCGATGCGGTCGCCGGGGCGGGCAAAGCCCTCCTGGTAGGCAATGACGCAGGCGCGATCGACCATGTCCTCGAGCGAGACCGCATCTTCGGTCTGCACGCAATGGACGCCCCAGACCACCGACATGCGGCGGATGGTGCGCTGATTGGGCGAGAGCACGATGATGGGCTTGCTTGGACGCTCGCGGGCGGCGCGGATGCCGGTGGAGCCGGAGGCGGTGTAGGTGACGATGGCGGCCAGGTCGAGCGTTTCGGCAACCTGGCGCGTCGCCGCCGAGATGGCGTCGGCGGCGGTGGCTTCCGGCTCGGTCTGGGCGGCGCGAATGATGCCGCGATAATTGGCGTCGCTTTCGACGGCCACGGCGACCTTGTTCATGGTGGCCACGGCTTCGATCGGGTAGGCGCCCGAGGCGGATTCGGCCGAAAGCATGATGGCATCGGCGCCTTCGAACACGGCGATCGACACGTCCGAAACTTCGGCGCGGGTCGGCACCGGGGCGGTGATCATCGATTCCAGCATCTGGGTGGCGACGACCACCGGCTTGCCGTAGCGGCGGGCCATGCGGATCATGCGCTTCTGCAGGCCCGGCACGGTTTCGAGCGGCAGTTCCACGCCGAGGTCACCGCGCGCCACCATGATGGCGTCGCACAGCTTGATGATCTCTTCGAGGCGATCGATGGCCTGGGGCTTTTCGATCTTGGCCATGACGCCGGCGCGCCCCTGGACGATCTTGCGGACATCGATGATGTCCTCGGGGCGCTGCACGAAGGAGAGCGCGATCCAGTCGGCATCGGCGGCGAGGCCAGCCAGGAGATCGGCATGATCCTTCTCGGTCAGTGCGCCGGTTGGCAGCAGCGTATCGGGCAGGGATACGCCCTTCTTGTCGCTTAGCTTGCCGCCATAGATCACTTCGGTCTCGATGACACCGCCACCGACCTTGGTGGCCTTGAGCGCCAGCTTGCCGTCGTCGAGCAGCAGGCGATCACCCACCGAAACGCTTTCGATGATCTCCGGATGGGGCAGGTAGACGCGCTCGGCATTGCCGTTGTCGTCCTTCTGGCTGTCGAGCGTGAACTTCTGCCCGGCGACCAGGTTGACCGAGCCCTCGGCAAACTTCCAGACGCGGAGCTTGGGACCCTGCAGGTCGACCAGGATGCCGAGCGGATGGTTGAGGCGCTTCTCGACATTGCGAATGCGTTCGACCGTCTGGCGGAGCACGTCGTGGCTGGCATGGCTCATGTTGATGCGGAACACGTCCGCGCCGGCCTTGGCCA
>CBIHQV010000026.1:0-57378 GCA_966212275.1 uncultured Devosia sp. | reverse complement strand
GCCCAGCGGCCAGATCGATACGTGCCGGCGCAGCGCCTGCATGAGCAGGGCTAGCACCACCAGGCCGACGGCCGAGGGCACAAGGCCATAGTCCTTGAGGGCGCGATCCTGGGTCAGCGTTTCGGTGGCCATCAACTGCACCATCGGGCCAGGCATCACCCCGAAGCGTGGCGTCTGGAAGAGGTCACGCAATTCTACGGCGGTGGCGCCGATGATGATGTCGCGGCCGCGCAGGGCCACAGGGTCGACACGACCGTTCAGCACATCGGCGAAGGAGAAGCGGGCAATGGCGTTGGCGTCGATGCCATAGTCGATGCCCACAGCCGGTGCGCCCGGTACTGCCCGACCCGAGAGCGCGGAGGCGAGGGAAGGGATGGTGGTGCCTTCGTGGGCCAGTCCGGCGACGAAGTCGCGGGCGAGCCCCTGTGCATCGAGCAGGACGTTCACGGTGGCTGGTGCGGCCTGGGCGAGAAATAGCGGCAGGGGCAGCGTGAGCTGCGCAGCGGCAGTGGCGGTGCGCTGTTCGAAGGCGCCGAGCCAGGCATAGCCGCCAGCCCGCTGCAGCGCCGCGGCGAACAGGGCGTCGTCCTCGGGGTTGCTTGCGCTCGAAAAGTCGATGTCGAATGCCACATCCGCCACGCCGGCATCGATGAGCCGGTCCAGCGCCTGGGCATGAAGCCGGCGCGGCCAGGGCCAGACGCCGATCTCGGCGAGGCTGCGGCTATCGATCTCGACAAGTACGGTTTGCCCGGTCGGGGAAAGGCCGGACAGTCCGAAGCGGGCGTCCTGCAGCAGCCGGTCCTGCGACGCGAAGCCGCCAATGGCCGCGATGGCGATCAGGACACCGATGAGCGCCGCGGTCAAACCGGCGCGATAGCCCTGAATCACAAGCGTTTCCCCCTGTTGGCAGGGGACAGCATTCGCGCGTGCTGGTAAAGCCCGAAGTCTTGGCCGTCCCATCACAGATGAGCGCGCCGATGCGGCGCTTGCCCCGCCGCCAAGAATCTCGCATCACTGCGCTCGATGGTTCCTGCCGCTCTCCTTGGGCGGCGGGATTAAAAGGGAACACGGTGCGACGTACCCATCAGGGCGCAAGACCGTGGCTGCCCCCGCAACTGTGAGCGGATAGCGACACCGGAACATGCCACTGGCCGCAAGGCTGGGAAGGCCCGGAGTCGCCGAGACCCGCGAGCCAGGAGACCTGCCGTCATCATTCCAATTCAACCCGGCCGGGGTGTGCCGCGGGAGACGATGATGACCAGTTGCCGCGACATCGCTGCTTTGCCACTGCTCGGATCGCCCGTGCCCTCCTGCCTATTGGCGGAGGTTGCCCATGGCATCCGGCGACAATCGGACTGATCGTTTCACCGGCCACAGGCCCGCGCGACTGGTGCTCGATGATGTGAGCTGGGGCGTCACGCGGGGCGTGCCAATTGTCGGGCCGCTGTCGCTCATCGTCGAACCGGGGCAGATGCTGGCGCTGGTTGGCCCCAATGGAGCCGGCAAATCGAGCCTGCTGCGGTGCCTCTATCGCTATCACCGCCCGTCCAGCGGCCATGTGCGGCTCGATGGCGACGATATCTGGTCGCTGCCGGGCAAGGCCGTGGCGCGGCGCGTTGCGACGGTGCTGCAGGAGCAGGTGTCCGATTTCGGTCTGACGGTGGCTGAGGTGGTCGAACTCGGCCTCGCGCCGCATCGCGGTGGCTGGGGCACCGATCGCGCCGACTATGAGGCAGTCGAGGCCGTCCTGACGCTGATGGAATTGACCCATCTGGCGCCGCGCGACCTCGCCACGCTCTCGGGCGGCGAGCGGCAAAGAGTGATGATTGCCCGGGCCTTGCTGCAAAAGCCTGATCTTCTGATTCTGGACGAGCCGACCAACCACCTCGATATCCGCCACCAGCTCGAAGTGCTCGACCTGCTGGGCAGGCTCGCCTGCACCGTCATCGTCTCGCTGCATGATCTGGCTTTGGCATCGGCCCATGCCGACCGGGTGCTGCTGCTCGATGGTGGGCGGCTGGCGGCGACGGGCGCCCCGGCGCAGGTGCTCACCCATTCGACCATTCGCGCGGCCTTTGCCGTCGAAACCCTGCTCGACGCCCACCCGGCCACCGGCCGTCCGCGTCTCAGCTTCTATCTCCCCAACCAGATCCAGGAGTGATCTCATGCGCTTTGTCTTGGCACTCGCGGCATTGGCCGCAGGCACGTCGGCGGCCTTTGCCGCCGGCTACCCGGTGACCGTCCAGTCCTGCAACCGCGACGTCACCTTCGAGGCGGCGCCGTTGCGGGCCGTTTCCAACGACGTCAATCTCACCGAGATGATGCTGGCGCTCGGGCTCACCGACCGCATGGTCGGCTATGCCGGTGTTTCGGGCTGGAAGACGCTGGACGAAAAGCTGCGCGAAGGCGTTGCCGAGCTGCCCGAGCTGTCGCCGGAATATCCGAGCAAGGAAGTGCTGCTCGGGGCCGATGCCGATTTCTATTTTGCCGGCTGGAACTATGGCATGCGCGTCGGCGGCGACGTGACGCCCGAGACGCTCGGGGAATTTGACATCGCCGTCTACGAGCTCACCGAGAGCTGCATCCACATCATGGACAAGCCCAAGGCTGCCATGGACGATCTCTACAACGACCTGCTCAACTTGGGCGCCATCTTCGGCGTCGCCGATCGCGCCACGGCGCTGGTGGATGGCTACAAGGCCGAGCTGGCCGATTTCCAGGCGAGTTTGCCGACACTCGAGGCCCCGGTTTCGGTGTTCGTCTATGACTCGGGCGAGGACAAGCCGTTCACCTCGGGCGCCTATGGCATGCCGACCGCGCTGATCGAGGCCGCCGGCGGCGTCAACATCATGGACGATGTCGCTTCAAGCTGGGTCGAGATCGGCTGGGAGCCGGTGATCGAGCGCAACCCCGAGGTCATCGTCATCGTCAATTATGGCGACGTCACCGCCGAGCAGAAGATCGCGTTCATGAAGTCCAATCCGGCCTTCGCCTCGATCCCGGCCGTGGCCAATGACCGCTTCGTGGTGCTCGAATATGTCGAGGCCACGCCCGGGCCGCGCAATATCGAGGCGGTGAAGCGACTCGCTGCAGCCTTCCGGGAGTAAGGCGCTTGTCGCACCGCCACCTCGTCACCGGACGCCGTCATGCGGCGATCCACTGGATGCCGGCCCTTATCATCGGGCTGGCGGTCCTTCTCGTCGTCACCATGTCGGTGGCGGTGGGGGCAGGGGCGGTGCCCATTCCCGTCGACACGGTCTGGCGCATCATCGCCTCCAAGCTCGCGCCGGGCAGCGTCGTCGCCGACTGGTCGGCTGGTCGCGAAGCCATCGTCTGGGAGGTGCGGCTGCCCCGCATCATCCTGGGGGCGATTGTCGGGGCCAGCCTGTCCCTGGTCGGGGCGGCGCTGCAGTCGGTCACCCGCAATCCGCTTGCCGATCCGCACCTGCTCGGCATTTCCTCGGGCGCGGCGTTCGGCGCGATCCTGGCGCTGCTTCATACCGGCATGTTCCTCGGTCTCGTTACCGTGCCCATTTTTGCCTTTGCCGGTGCGCTGGGGGCGACGGCGCTGGTGCTGGCGGTCTCCAACCTTACGCGGTCGCAGTCGGCTGGCCGGCTGATCCTGGCTGGTGTCGCAGTCAGCTTCATCATCAGTGCCGCCGGCAACCTGTTCATTTTCCTGGGCGACCCACGCGCTGCCCATACAGTGGTGTTCTGGATGCTGGGCGGGCTCGGCCTCGCGCAGTGGCAGCAATTGCCGTTCCCGCTCGCGGCGCTGGTGCTATGCGGCGGATACCTCATCGTGAGGGCAAGGGCGCTCAATGCGATGACGTTGGGCGATGAGAGCGCTACGACTTTGGGCATTCCCGCGCGTCGTTTTCGGCTCACGGTGTTCGTTATCTGCGCCCTGCTCACCGGGTCGGCGGTGGCCTTTTCCGGGGTCATTGCCTTTGTCGGCCTCATGATCCCCCATATTGTCCGGCTGATGGTGGGCGGCGACTATCGCCGCGTCCTGCCGCTTTCGGCGCTGGTCGGGGCGATATTCCTCGTCCTGGCCGATATCGCCGCGCGCATCCTCATGCCGCCGCAGGACATGCCGATCGGCGTCCTGACCGGTATCATCGGTGGCCTGTTCTTCGTGGGTCTCATGCGATGGCGAAAGGTCGGCGCTGAATAGTTCGGAGCCAAAGTGCTTCTTCCGCTGAATGAAGTGTTCATCTCGGCGTCATCCGGGTCATGATTTGAATTGCGCGCTTTTGTGCCGTCCTCGATAACCGAGGCTGCAAATTGCCGGAGGGCTACCATGCGGATTGTTCGAAACTTCTTGCTGGGAGCCATAGCGGCGCTCGGCCTGGCGCTGCCGGCTGTTGCCGCCGAGCGTGCCATCATCGTGCTGGACGGGTCGGGGTCCATGTGGGCCCAGATCGATGGCAAGGCGCGCATCACCATCGCCCGCGAGACGCTGCACGAAGTGCTGGCAACCCTGCCTGGCGATCTCGAGCTCGGCTTCATGACCTATGGTCATCGCGAGAAGGGCAATTGCGACGACATCGAAATGCTGATCGAGCCGGCGCTCAACACCGGCGCCGCCATTGCGGCGGCGGCCGACGAGATCAATCCCAAGGGCATGACGCCGATTTCCGACGCAGTGCGCCTTGCCGCGGAAGACCTGCGCTTCACCGAGCAGAAGGCCACCGTGATCCTGATCACCGATGGCCTTGAGACCTGCGAGGTCGATCCTTGCGCGCTAGCGTCCGATCTTGAAGCCCAGGGCATCGATTTCACCACCCATGTCCTTGGCTTCGGCCTTTCGGACGAAGAGGGCCAGCAGGTGGCCTGCCTGGCCGAGAATACCGGCGGCAAGTATCTGTCGGCCAATGATGGCGATGCGCTGGTCGAGGCGCTGACCACCACGGTGGCGCAGGTTGTGCAGGCCGAGCCGGAACCGGCGCCTGAGCCGGAACCCGAGCCTGTCGCCGCATACAACTACAAGCCCACGGCCTCGCTGTCCGAAGGCGGCCCCGATCTCGCCAACGAAAATGCCGACCTGGTCTGGGAATGGCACACCGTGGCTGCCGATGGCAGCAAGGGCGAGTATGTCGGCACCGACTACAATTCGGATTTCGAGGGTTCGCTCGAACCCGGCGACTACATCATGACCGCCACGATGGGCTATGCCAGCTCGGAGCAGCCAGTCACGATCGAGGCCGGCAAGGTGGCAGCGCCGCATTTCGTACTCAACGGCGTCTATCTCAAGCTGCGTCCGCTGCCGGCTGAGGGCGCTGACGTCGATGACGATGCCGCTGTCGAGATCCGCAATGGCGGCGACTATGTCACCACCAGCTATGGCGCGGTCGATCTGGTCGTGCCCGCGGGCGCGCTCGAAGTCGACGTGTCGATCGGCGAGGCCAAGGTGACCCGCAGCTACGACGCCAAGGCGGGCGACACGATCGACGAGGACGTGATCGTCGGTTCGGGCACGGCCCATATCGTCTCCGAATATGTCGCCGGGACTGCGGTTGAGGCCGACATCTTCATCGAGGTGGTCGAGGCCAAGGCGAACCTGGAAGGCGAGCGTAAATCGGTTGCCTATACCTATGGCGGCGACATCAGCTTCGATCTGGCCGAGGGCGACTATGTCGCCACCTACAAGCTGGGCGGCGCCAAGGGTGAAGTGCCGTTCTCGGTTAAGACCGGTGAACGCGTCGAGGTCCCAATCGTCATGGATGCCGGCATCCTCGCCGTCACTACGCCGGGCGACAACTATGTCGAAATCCTGAGCGCTTCGAAGAACCTCGAAGGCAACCGCCAGTCGTTCGATTACGGCTATGGCCCTGGCTTCCAGACCACGCTGGCGGCCGGCGACTACATCGTCGCTGCCACGATCGGCGACAGCGTCACCGAGACGCCGGTCACCATCAAGGGTGGCGAGCGGTTCGAACTGACGGTCGAGGCCGCTCCGGCAGGCGGCAAGAAGAAGTAGCCGCCACTACCAGGAAATAGGAAGGGCGCCCTCGGGCGCCCTTTTTCATTCAGTCATCAAAGTGGACGTCGCCGCCGCTGGACGAGTCCACGTCACGCTCGGCCGGGTTGCCGTGGACGGAGATGCTGCCGCCGCTCGATGCTTCGGCCTTGATGCTTTCGGTGGCATGGACCGACGCATCCGCGCCGCTCGATACGTTGGCCGTCGCGCTGCTGGCGACCAGATTTTCCGCATCGATATCGGCGCCACTGGATGCTTCGGCCTCGATGCTGTCGGCGGTGCCGGAGATGTCGACATCGGCGCCGCTCGAGGATTCCACCCGCACCAGCCCAAGCGTGGCTTCGGTCACCTCGATATTGGCGCCGCTGGAGGCGCTGAGATCGAGCTCGGTGCTGGTGAGAGCGTTCGCCCGCACGTCGGCACCCGAGCTGGCATCGATGCCCGAGAGGGCCGGCAGCGTGACCTCGATGGTCAGGGCATTGCCGCTGCTGAGCAGCATGCCGAGAAGCCCGCCGCTGACGATGAAATCGAGGAAGCTCTGGTCGAACCGAGCGGCCAGCACGCCGTCGTTGACGGTCAGTTGAAGGTTATCCAGCGCGTCTGCGCTGTCCGACGTGGCCTTGACCGAAAAGCTATCGCCCAATGTCACCACGGCGTCGAGCCCGGTGGCGATGTCGATCTTGTCGAAGCCGGTCAGCTCGAACGCGCGGCTTTCGGCCATGGCGGTTCCAGCCAATGACAGGCTCAGTGCGGTTCCCAGCGCCAGTGATACGGCAGTGCGCATGATCATGCTCCCTCTTTGCGTTGTCCGCATATGGGTGCCCGAAGCATCGGCTCAAGAGATCGTGAAAATATAGTCCGTCAGGACTTGCAAGGCACATGGATGTGCCTATGGGCTACTTGGCGCGGACCCGGTTGTTGCGCGGATTGTGCTCGAGTTCGACGAGGCCAAGCGCTTCCAGCACTGGCGGCACATAATTGCCGAAGCGGCCGCGGAAGCCCTTCCTGATGCCATACCAGCCGCCGACCGGATTGTCCGGCGAGCGGGCCCAGGCTTCCACTGTGCCCTCCTTGGCCGGCTTCTGCTCATCGGCATTGCCCAGCTCCATCCAGTCGCCATGGGCTTTCAGCATGGCATGGAGGTCTTCGATGCAGCGGAGCTGGTAGCGCAGTTCGGTGCCGCCGGCATTGCAGACAAGGGCGCCGGCCGCCTCGTCGCGATACATGGTGATGTCGGACGTGCCGGGCGGCGTCTTGAGCTGCCACGGGTCTTCCCTTGTGCCGCTGCCTTGGGTCATCGCGCCTTCCCTCGTTGTCGGGGCAGTCTGGCCCTGTGGCCACGAAAAGGAAATAGACGGCGGCGTCAAATCTGCTTGCGAAATGCAACCGGTCTGTTCTATGAGTGCTCGCATTATGCAAGCACTCTGGGGTGTGTCGTGAGGAAGTTGATCGTATTGATGCAGGCGTCGGCCGATGGGTTTGTCGGGGGCGCCGGCGTGCCCTGGCAGTTGTGGAACTATGGGGAGGAGTGGCCATGGGACGCGGCCTTGCGGCAGACGTTCAATGCCACATTGCGGGGCGCCGACACGATCCTGCTCAGTCGCTTGATGGTCGACGACTATGTGGCGCACTGGACATGGACGTCTGCGCTCTATCCGGTTAATCCGGATTTCGCTTTCGCCCGGCACATCGTCGATGCGGAGAAAGTGGTGTTGACCACCGCCGCCTTCTCGACATCGGCTGAACGCACGCGCGTGGTGCGCGGTCCGCTCGCCGCGAGCGTGACGGCGCTGAAGCAGGCGCCGGGTGGCGATATCATCACCTTTGGCGGGGTCGGCATCGTATCGGCGCTGCTGGCGGCAGGCCTCGTGGATGAGTTGCAACTCTATCTCAATCCCGCGGCGCTGGGCGAGGGCGAGTCGATCTTTCACCGGGAGGGGCCCCGCCAACTGACCCTGCTGGGCTCGCAGGCCTATGATTGCGGCATTGTCGTAAACCGATACCGGCCGGGCGCGCCGCTCTAGGCAACAAAAAGGCCGGGTCACCTGGACCCGGCCTGTCAATTCATAGGCAGCAGGTGGCCTACGCCATGGCCTTCTGCAGGTTCTGGTCGATGGCGTCGAGGAAGCCGATGGTCGACAGCCACGGCTGGTCGGGACCGACGAGCAGGCTGAGGTCCTTGGTCATCTTGCCTTCTTCGATCGTGTCGACCGTGACCTTTTCGAGGGTCAGGGCGAACTTCTTGAGCGCTTCGTTGTCGTCGAGCTTGGCGCGGTGGGCGAGGCCGCGGGTCCAGGCGAAGATTGAGGCGGTCGAATTGGTCGAGGTTTCCTTGCCGGCCTGGTGCTGGCGGTAGTGACGGGTCACGGTGCCGTGGGCGGCTTCGGCTTCGACGATCTTGCCATCGGGCGTGGCCAGAACCGAGGTCATCAGGCCCAGCGAGCCGAAGCCCTGCGCCACGATGTCTGACTGCACGTCGCCGTCATAGTTCTTGCACGCCCAGACGTAACCGCCGGACCACTTGAGGGCCGAGGCGACCATGTCGTCGATCAGGCGGTGCTCGTACCAGATCTTCTTGGCTTCAAACTGCTCCTTGAACTCGGCCTCGTAGATCTCCTGGAAGATGTCCTTGAAGCGGCCGTCATAGGCCTTGAGGATGGTGTTCTTGGTCGACAGGTACACCGGCACGCCGCGGGCGAGGCCGTAGTTGAAGCTCGAATAAGCAAAATCACGAATGGAATCATCGAGGTTGTACATGGCCATGGCCACGCCGGCACCGGGCGCCTGGTAGACTTCGTGCTCGATGACCTTGCCGTCTTCGCCGGTGAACTTGATGGTCAGCGTGCCCTTGCCGGGGAACAGGAAGTCGGTGGCGCGGTACTGATCGCCAAAGGCATGGCGGCCGACGATGATCGGCTGGGTCCAGCCGGGGACCAGGCGCGGCACGTTCTTGCAGATGATGGGCTCGCGGAAGATCACGCCGCCCAGAATGTTGCGGATGGTGCCGTTGGGCGACTTCCACATCTTCTTGAGCTTGAACTCTTCGACGCGCTGCTCGTCGGGGGTGATGGTGGCGCATTTGATGCCGACGCCATGCTTCTGGATGGCCTTGGCGGCATCGACGGTGATCTGGTCGTTGGTGGCGTCGCGGCTTTCGACGCTCAGGTCGTAATATTCAATCGGCAGATCGAGATAGGGGTGGATGAGCTTGTCCTTGATCGCCTGCCAGATGATCCGGGTCATCTCGTCGCCGTCGAGATCGACAACCGGATTGGCGACTTTGATCTTGCTCATCGGAAATATCTCCCTGAAATCCGCATATTGGCCCATCTGGCCTTCGGCCTGCCCTATAGCATCGGCAGGCGGCAGCGCAAAGCGGGCAAAGGGCAAGGGGGCATGCCGGTTGACATAGTGCATATGCACGACTACCTGAGGGGCATGAAGGACGATTTCGACCTTTGCCTGGTGCTGAACACCCGCATGGCGGCCCGTGCGGTGACTCGTCGCGCCGATCAGAGGCTGCGCGGTTTCGGCGTCACGGCGGCGCAGTTCAACATATTGGGGGCCTTGTCGGCCCATCCCGGGCGCTCGATTACCGAGACGGCCAATGCGCTGGCCATGGACCGCACGACGCTGTCGCGCAACCTGGCGTTGCTCGAGCGCAAGGGGCTGGTCAGCAGTGCGCCGGCGGGGCGGGGCAACGGCCGGCTTGGCGCCCTGACCGAAGACGGGCGCAAGACCTTCAATGCCATCGTGCCCGAATGGCGGCGCTCGCAGGCAGAACTGCGCGAAGCGCTGGCCGATCCGGATTTTCAGACGGTCATCGCCGGCCTGCGACATCTGTCGGGGCTCTAGCGACATGACCTCGCCGCAATTCTCCTCAATTCACACCGTGCATATACACAGGACCTTGCCATGTTGAAGCCAGACCCCGCCGATCCCATCGTTGTCACCGGCATGGGCGTTGTCAGCCCGCTCGGCGTGGGCGTGCCCACGATGTGGAGCCGGCTGACATCGGGCAAGAGCGGCATCGTGCAGAACGATCGCTTCGACACCGAGGGCTTTGGCGCCACGATTGCCGGGCTGGTTCCGTTCAAGCCTGCAGATCCGCAGGGCTTCGATCCCGCCGACTTCATCGACGCCAAGGAGGTCAAGAAGATGGACCTCTTCATCCAGTACGCCATCGGCGCTGCGCATGAAGCGCTGGAACAGGCGGACTGGCATCCCGAGTCGGCCGAAGACCAGGCGGCGACGGCCACGATCATCGGTTCGGGCGTGGGCGGTTCGCCTGTGATGGCGCGAGCGGTCGAAATCATCCAGACCAAGGGGCCGCGGCGGCTGTCGCCGTTCACCGTGCCGAGTTTCCTCGCCAATCTGGCGGCCGGGTGGCTTTCCATCCTGCATGGCTTCCGCGGTCCGATCGGTACGCCAGTCACCGCCTGCGCGGCGTCGGCCCAGGCGATCGGCGACGGCATGCGTCTGATCATGACCGGCGAAGCCGAGGTCGCGGTGGTCGGCGGCGCCGAGGGTTCGGTCGATCCGATTTCGCTGGGTGGTTTTGGCGCGTCGCGCGCCCTGGCCACGACCTTCAATGACAGGCCGGACCAGGCCTCCCGCCCGTTCGACAAGGGCCATGACGGCTTCGTACTGTCGGAGGGCGCCGCCGTGCTGGTCATTGAAAAGCTGAGCCATGCCAAGGCCCGCGGCGCGACGCCACTGGCCGTGCTGGCCGGCTATGGCACGTCGGCGGATGCGTATCACCTGACGGCCGGCTCGCCGGACGGGGCGGGTGCGCAGGTCGCCATGCGCAACGCCATCAAGATGGCCGGTATCGAGCAGACCCAGATCGGCTACGTCAACGCCCACGCCACCTCGACTGCCGTCGGCGATGCGGCTGAACTCGCCGGCATCGGCGCGGTATTCCCCGGCCGGGGCAAGGACCTCGCCATTTCGTCGACCAAGTCGGCCACCGGCCACATGCTGGGTGCGGCGGGGGCCATGGAGGCCGTGATCTCGGTCCTGGCGCTTCGGGAGGGGCTGTTGCCGGCATCGATCAACATCGTCGATCCGATGGACGAGGCCGCGGCATTCGACCTGGTGGCCAATGAGCCCAAGGCCAAGGCTGTGGACTATGTGCTGTCGAACTCGTTCGGCTTCGGCGGGGTCAATGCGGCCCTGGTGTTCGGCAAGGCGCCGGCCTAGGCGCTATTTCTCCGGCAGGGTCTCGACGAAGCTGCGGGCCAGCTCGATCCAGTCGAGCAGGACTTCGTCGTCTTCCAGCACGTCGCCGGTGACCTCGACGAAACCCGACATGGTCTTGGTGCCCATAGTCATCGGGCGCGTACCGGGCAGAGCGAGGGCGGCTTCATAGCCGTCCTTGCCGGTGCGGACCAGCAGGCCGCCATCCTTCATGGGCCCCACCAGCATATTGCCGTTGAGCATGAAGCAGCGGCCGCCGAACATCTTCTGCTCGGTGATATCGGGGCGAAGCCCCAGATGGCTGCGGATGCGGTCGGATAGCTCTTCGGAAGCGAGGCTCATCTGGTGCTGCCCTGCCGATAGGTCTCGTGCCGGGGCAGGTGATCGGCGACCAGGTCCCAGGCCTGCTGACTGCGCGCAAAGATCAGTTGATTGGGATCGTACCACGCATTCTGGCCGGCGAAAAAGCCGACCGGGATCATCCTGATGTCAGGCGCGCGCGAGGAGCGGCCATAGAGCGGCGTGCCGCAATCGGGGCAGAAGTGCCGCGTGAAGGTGGCCCCCGAATCACTTGGTCTATCGAAGGTTTTGCTGGTTCCTGTCAGGGTCAACGCCTCGGCGGGCACCAGTGCCACGCTGGCATGGCCGGAGCCCGTGGCGCGCTGGCAATCGAGGCACGAGCACATCAGCATTGAGACGACCGGGCCGCGGACCGACATTTCGACGCTGCCGCAGGCGCAGCGGGCAGTGACATCGATATTGGGGCGATTGGCATTGCTCATCGGCGGAGGCTGGCACGGGCTTGCCACCCCCGCAAGGGTGACCTTGCCTTTGCGCGCCGCACTGGTGACAGTGGAGCGGCTCTTGGAGGAGGCATGACGCTCAACCCCGACTACCCGCTTCGCAGCGAAAGGCTGGTGCTGCGTCCCTTCAGCCGGGGGGACGTCGATGCCGTCTATGCCTATCGGCGCCGGGAAGACGTGGCGCGTTACCTGTTCGACGTGCCCCTGAGCCGGGAAGAATGCGCCCTGGCGGTGCAGCAGAGGATCAGCCAGGTCGCGCTTGAGGCGGAGGGCGACAAGATCATCCTGGCGGTCGAACTGGCGCAGAACAACGCGCTGATCGGCGAGGTTTCGCTGATCTGGCGCAGTGTCGATGCGCGGCAGGGCGAGGTCGGCTGGATCTTCGATCCGCAGTATCACGGGCACGGCTATGCCACCGAGGCAGCCAACGCCATGCTGGACCTGGCATTCGGGCCAGGCGACATCCACCGGGTGGCGGCGCGCTGCGATGTGCGCAACGAGGCGTCGTGGCGGCTCATGGAGCGCCTGGGCATGCGCCGGGAGGCGCATTTTCGCGAGCACGCGCTGTTCAAATCCCAATGGGATGAGGAGTTTATCTACGCCCTTTTGTGGCAGGAATGGCGGGCTCTGCGGTCCGGATAAATCGACGAAAAATCGCCGCTTCAAAAGGAAGGATATTTCAAAGTGCGGCAGGAACCTCCCGAAATACGCTGACGTTGTGAGCGTGGCCAGTTATGGTTAGGGAGCGCAATTCATGTCATCACTGTCACTGCCGATTGAGACAGATCGGCTTGTCCTGCGGACGTTCGAGCGCGGCGATCTGGATTCGCTTGCCGCCTATCACACACTGCCTTCAGTGCAGCGCTATGTGTTCAGCCGAACGCGGGACGTGGCGGAGGTGGCGGGCGCCCTCAATATCATGCGCAGCCATGTGAGCCTGCAGCGCCCCGGCGATACCCTGACACTGGCCATCATCCGCAAGGGCGACAAGAGGCTGCTCGGGCAGGTTTCCCTGCATTGGTCGGACGCGACGGCCGGGCAGAGCGAGGTGCGGTTCTGCATCAATCCGGCTCACGCGGGGCAGGGCTATTGCCGGGAAGCGGTCAGTGCCGTGTTCGATCTGGCCTTCGACCATTTCCGCATTCATCGCGTCTTCGTGCGCAGCGATGGGCGCAACCACCATTCCATCAAGCTGATGCAGCAACTGGGCATGCGGCTCGAGGCCCATTACCGCGAACATGCCCTGTTCCAAGGCGAATGGGACGAGGAACTGCATTTCGCCATTCTCGATCGCGAGTGGCAGCGTTCCGCCAAGGTCAGCGACCTGCCGCCACGGCATCGCGTCGCCTGAATTGCCCTTTGGGCGCAAAACCGGGTATGAGCGCCTGATCTAGAGATTGGGCGCCATGGCCGGAACCGACACTTCCATCAAAATCGAGCTGCTGCCGTCGCCGGCAGTGATCCTGTGCGAGCCGCAACTGGGCGAGAATATCGGCACGGCCGCCCGCGCCATGGCCAATTTTGGCCTGTGGGACCTGCGCCTGGTCCGCCCGCGCGATGGCTGGCCCAACGAGAAGGCAGTCGCCGCCGCGTCGCGAGCCGATCATGTCATCGAGCGGGTGCGCGTGTTCGAGACGCTGGAAGAGGCAATTGCCGACCTGACCCTGGTACTGGCCACCACGGCCCGGTCGCGCGACCTGCAGAAGGAAGTTATCGGGCCGGACGAAGCGGCGCAGCGGATGGCCGCGCAGGTGAGTGCGGGCCGGGGCGTAGGGCTGCTGTTCGGGCGAGAGAAATGGGGGCTCCTCAACGAGGAAGTGGCCCTCGCCGATACCATCGTCACCCTGCCGGTCGAGCCGGCTTTTGCTTCGCTCAACATCGCCCAGGCTGTGCTGCTGATGGCCTATGAGTGGCGCAGGCATAGCGCATTGGGCGACAAGCTGCCGTTTTCCGCGGCAATGGCTGACGTTGCGCCAAGGGAAGAGCTGCTGGGACTGTTCGGGCACCTCGAATCGACGCTGGACGGCTCGGGCTTCTTCACCGCGCCAGACAAGCGGCCGACGGTGATCAACAACCTGCGCACGATGCTGGAACGCGGCAAGTTCACCAGCCAGGAAATCCGCACGCTGCGCGGGGTGATCTCATCGATCGACCGCCGGCATGAGCGGCCGAACCCTAACCGCCAGAAGCCGGCAGCGGCGAAGGACGATTGAGTGCGCCTCACCTCTCCCCCAAAGGGAGAGGTAAGAAGCCTTTGACTATGACCACCCGCCATGGCAGCCCGAAGCGATGAGCACCGCCGCCCCCACCGAGCCGTCCCGTCTTGCCTTCAGCTATACGGGCTTTCGCTTTTTCTGGCTGACCACCCTGCTGGTCAGCTTTGCCGTGCAGATCATGTCGGTGTCCATCGCCTGGCAGATCTACGACGTCACTGGCAATGTGTTCCTGCTCGGGCTGGTTGGGCTGTGCCTGTTCCTGCCGGCTTTGTTGCTCATCCTGGTTACGGGGCTCACCGCCGATCGCTTCAATCGCCGCATGATCATGGCGGTCTGCCTTGGCGTCGAACTGCTCTGCGCGCTGGGCTTTCTCGCTTTCGTCAATGCCGAGGCGCATGAAGTCTGGCCGATCTTCGGCATCCTCATCGTGCTCGGCACTGCCCGCGCTTTTTCGGGCCCCGCGGCGCAGTCGCTGGCACCGAACCTGGTTCCGCCGGAAGCGCTCAGCAACGCCATCACCGTAAACGCCTCGGCCTGGCAGTTTGCCTCGATCATGGCGCCGGCGGCCGGTGGCCTGCTCTATGGCATAGCGCCGACCGTTGCCTTCGCCACCGGCGCGGTGCTGCTCGTGCTCGCCGGCATCAGCGTGCTGCTGATCCCCAAGCCGCAGCAGCGGGAATCCCACCAGGCGACGACCCTCGAAACCATCTTCGGCGGCTTCCGCTACATTTTCTCCAACAAGGTGGTGCTCGGCGCCATCTCGCTGGACATGTTCGCCGTGCTGATGGGCGGCGCCGTCGCGCTGCTGCCGGTCTATACCAAGGACATTCTTCATGCCGGCCCGCAGGAACTGGGCCTGCTGCGCGCCGCTCCGGGCATTGGCGCCATCGTCATGGCGCTGCTGCTGACCCGGTTCCCGATCCGCGATCATGCCGGCAGGCTGCTGTTCCTGTTTGTCGGGTTCTTCGGCCTCTTCACGCTGATCTTCGGTCTCTCGACCACGGTGTGGATTTCGATTCCCGCGCTGGCGCTGGTCGGCGCCGCGGACATGGTCAGCGTCACCATTCGCGAAACCATCATGCAGCTCTGGACGCCCGAAGAGGTGCGCGGCCGGGTCAATGCGGTCAATTCGGTGTTCATCGGCGCGTCCAATGAACTGGGCGAGTTCCGCGCCGGGACGGTGGCCCATTTCATCGGCCCCGTAGCGGCGGTGGCGGTTGGTGGCGTTGGCGCCATCGCGATTGCGGTCATCTGGAGCATCATCTTCCCCGGCCTGCGCGATCAGCGCACGCTCGACAAGAAGATGGCCTAGTCGGCATAGTCCGCCGGCAGCCACCGGACCCTTGCCATGCAGCCCACCAATTTTCTCTATCTTCTGTTCGCCGCCGCGCCCGACCTTCCTCATGGATGCCAGTCCTGAGGAACGGGTTATCATGGGCCAGCACCGCGCCTACCTCGAGGCAGGGGCGGCCAGCGGTCGGCTGATGCTGGGTGGACCCACGCTCGACGGTGTCTACGGCGTCTGCGTCCTCAATAGGGGCGATGTGGCTGAAGCCGAGGGCTTTGCCGCCAGTGACCCGGCGATCAGTTCCGGGCTGATGCAGTATCGCCTGCATCCGTGGATGGCGAGCATTCGCGCGCGGGGTTTGTGACGGGCCGATGTCGCCGGCGCTTGACGCCGCGCGGCTATGGCTTTATGAGGCCGCTACCTATCGGAGCCCACGGGCTCATAGGCGCACCCGGGATCTCCTGAATATTTGGGATCTGTCGGCCACCCGCAAGGGCGGCAGAGGAGGGCGCGATCCATTCAACTGTTAAGAAGGATACGCGATGTCGAAGCGTCATTCAGTCAAGTACAAGATCGATCGCCGTCTTGGCGAAAACATCTGGGGCCGTCCGAAGTCCCCGCTCAACGCCCGCGCCTATGGCCCCGGCCAGCATGGCCAGCGCCGCAAGGGCAAGCTGTCGGACTACGGTCTGCAGCTCCGCGCCAAGCAGAAGCTCAAGGGCTACTACGGCTCGATCACCGAGAAGGGCTTCAAGAAGCTCTATAACGAAGCCGCCCGCGTCAAGGGCGACACCGGCGAGAACCTGATCGGCCTGCTCGAGAGCCGTCTGGACGCGATCGTCTACCGCGCCAAGTTCGTTGCCACCGTGTTCGCTGCCCGCCAGTTCGTGTCGCATGGCCACATCCTGGTCAACGGCAAGCGCGTCAACATCCCGTCCTACCAGGTCAAGGTTGGCGACAAGGTTGAAGTGCGCGAGCGCTCCAAGCAGCTCACCGTGCTGATCGAAGCCACCCAGCTCGCCGAGCGCGATGTGCCGGACTATGTCGAAGCCGACCACAACAAGATGGTCGCCACCTTCGCCCGCGTCCCTGGCCTCTCCGACGTGCCGTACCCGGTCCAGATGGAACCGAACCTGGTCGTCGAATTCTACTCGCGCTAAGCGAAGCAGGATTTCAGAATTAGAAAGGGCCGCCCGAGAGGGCGGCCCTTTTGTTTGTGGGGTCCGTCAGTCCACCGGGTCATACCGGCGAAGGCCGGGATCCATGTCAGCGGCTGGTCGCGACATCAGGCGCGGGATAGTCCACCGCGTGGATTCCGGCCTGCGCCGGAATGACATCGCGAGTGTTCCATCTCGCTAAAGAAAGGGGCGCGCCGAAGCGCCCCTTGCAACCTGTTGCACCGCTGCGACCTAGATGGTCGCAGCCGCGCCGATGTCTTCCTTGATCGGCTCCTGGTCGTGCGGGATGTAGCTCTCGAAGCGATGGAGACGCATGTAGATCGACTGCAGCTCCACGATGGTGGTCCAGGCCCGCGCGAAGAACTGGAACGAGGAGGCTACTTCGCCGAAGGCGTTCTGCACCTGCTGGTAGAGACCCAGCGTGATCGTGCCGGCCAGGATGGACGGCGACAGCGTCAGCAGCGGCACGTAGCCGGCCACCTGGAGGTAAGCGTAACGCGCCAGGTTGAAGTAGGTGTAGTGGAAGTAGAGCCGGAAGTAGTTCTTCTGCACATTGGCGAAGAGCATTCGGAAGGTCGGCGGATCAGCCCGCTGCGGATCATCCTCGCCATAGACGAGCTCCTTGCGCAGCGCCGCTTCCACCTTCTGGTTCTCGAAATTGAGGCCAGGCAGTCTTATGCCGACGATCCAGAGCAGGGCGGTGCCAAAGGCGGAGACGACCAAAGCAATCCAGACAAGGCTGCCGGGGACATCGCCGAAGATCGGCACTTCGGTGACGCTCTGGGACAGGTTCCACAGGATCGGCAGGAAGACCACCAGGGTCAGGAGCGAACTCATGAAGCTCGATCCGAGATCTTCCACGATGGAGGCGAAGCGCATCGTGTCTTCCTGCACGCGCTGTGCCGCGCCTTCGGTGCTGCGGAGCGATGGCCAATAGGCCATGTAGTAGGAGGTCATCGCCTTGCGCCAGCGGAACACGTAGTGCGAGTTGAAGAAGGCCAGCAGCACCAGGAAGATGATGTTGGGCAACAGGACCAGCATCAGGGTGACGACGTAGGGCCAGTATTCCTCGGGACTAACCGAGCCGGGCTCGCTCAGCGCGCGTTGCAGGACGTTGAAGAAGCTGCCCTGCCAGTCATTGAGAAAGGCGCTGAGCTGCACCTGGCTGTAGGTCGAGAGGAACAGGACGGAGCTGCCCACCACCGACCACCAGTACCATTCGTTGCGCTTGTAGACGTACCAGAAGGCGCAGAAGGCTACGGTGCAGAGGAAGATGTACCAGTATTCCCAGATGCGGCCGCCATTGAGGAAATTGGTGTCCTCGGCGACGCAAGCCGCCGTTGCGGACGACGCGGGTGCCGCCGGTGCCGCACTTTCCGTGCTCGCCGGCGCGTTGGGATTGGTGACCGCGGCGCCGGCAGTCGGATCGGCCACGGCGTCGTCGGCCACGGTGGCCTGATCGGCGGGGGTTTCGGCAGGCGCGCAGATAGCTGGCGCCAGGAACCTGTCGATGCTGATGACAGAGCGCACCGGGTCACCGGCGAACTGGTACAGCAGCGTCGTCAGCAGCATCCAGATGACCGCGGAGCTGAAGAAAATCTTGGGGACGGGGAAGAATGATCGAAACACCGCGCGACTCCTGGGTGCCGAGGGAATGGGGTCATCTAACTGTCGCTTTTGGAGTAAAGCAAGGAACGGAAATTAATCTTCGGTAAGGTTTGCGACGTCCGGTTTTCCTTCCCCTCCCGGCGATGGGGCGCTATCAGCTGCGGGACTGACAGAAAGAGAGTTTCGCCATGAGTGAGGTCATGGACGCCGTGCCCGTCACTGACGAGCCCGAGGCCGGCGGACACCCCATCTATGCCCGTGCCCCGCGCAGTGGCGAGTTCAACAAGCTGCGCAAGCGGTTGATCCGCAACACGCGTGAGGCGCTCGACAAGTTCGCCATGGTGCGGCCGGGCGAGAAGTGGCTCGTCGCCCTTAGCGGCGGCAAGGACAGCTATGGCCTTCTGGCGCTGCTGCTCGATCTCAAATGGCGCGGCATGCTGCCGGTGGAGCTCCTGGCCTGCAATCTCGACCAGGGGCAGCCGAACTTCCCCAAGCACATCCTGCCCGAATTCCTCACCGGCCTCGGCATCGAGCATCGCATCGAATACAAGGACACCTATTCGATCGTCACCGACAAGCTGCCGGCCGGGGCGACCTATTGCTCGCTCTGTTCGCGGCTGCGGCGCGGCAATCTCTACCGCATTGCGCGGGAGGAGGGCTGCACGGCGCTGGTGCTCGGCCACCATCGCGACGACAGCCTCCAAACCTTTTTCATGAACATGTTCCATGGCGGGCGGCTCGCCGCCATGCCGCCGCGCCTGCTCAATGACGAGGGCGACCTCGAAGTGCTGCGCCCGCTGATCTACTGCGCCGAGGACGACCTGCAGCGCTTCTCTGATGCCATGGCCTTTCCCATCATCCCCTGCGACCTGTGCGGCAGCCAGGATGGGCTGGAGCGCAATGCCATGAAGGCTATGCTCAACGATATCGAGAAACGCATGCCCGGTCGCAAGGACGTCATGATCCGCGCGCTAGGCAATATCAACGCCAGCCACATGCTGGACCCCAAGCTGTTCGACTTCGCCGCTCTTTTCGACAAAAGGACTTCACAGTGAATTTTGACATCATGGAACTGGCCGCCATCCTGCGTGAGGCGGCCCGCTCGGAAGCCCTGCCGCGGTTCCGCCGGCTCGACAGTTCCATGGTCCAGATCAAGACCGAAGCGATCGACCTGGTGACCGAGGCCGATATCGCCACCGAGAATGTCATCAAGGCCCGCGTCGCCCAGTGGATGCCCGAGGCGCTGTTCGTCGGCGAGGAATCGGTCGCGGCCGATCCGGCCTTGCTGGGGCGGCTGGCGACGGCCGGTCTGGCGATCGTGGTCGACCCCATCGATGGCACCGCCAATTATGCGGCCGGCCTGCCGCTCTTTGCCTGCATGGCCGCGGTGGTGTCGGGCGGCGAGACTGTCGCGGGCATCATCTATGATCCGATGGGCGACGACTGGGTGATGGCCGAGAAAGGCGCGGGGGCCTGGCTGCGCCGGCCCAATGGCGAGGCGGTGCGCCTAGAGGTCGCGCAGCCACTGCCGCTGGCGGAGATGGTCGGCATGGCGTCCGTCGCCTACATGCCCCGCGAGTCCCGGCCGCAGGTGCTGCAGAATACCGACAAGCTGCGGCTGCTCTCCAACTTCCGCTGCGCCGGCCACGAATACCGCACCTTCGCCTCCGGCCATGGCCAGTTCGTCTGCTACAACAAGCTGATGCCCTGGGACCACCTGGCCGGCACGCTGATCAGCCAGGAAGCCGGCGGCTATGCCGCGCGCCTCGATGGTGGGCCGTATCTGCCCAGCCATGTCGATGGCGGATTGATGGTGGCGGTGGACAGGGCGAGCTGGGAAGAGCTGCGGCGGGAAGTGTTTGTGTTTTAGGGGTACCGATCTCGGGGCTTACCCCACCAGCGCCCCAGCCGCCGCTTCCACCGCACCGGGTCCGTGTCCGATCCCCAGCGCCTGCATCCCTGCTTCCATCGTTGCCAGCACGCCCAGCGTCATATGGGCATTGACGTGCCCCATATGGCCGACGCGCAGGAAATCCTGGTAGGCAGGCTCTGAAGGCAGCGCCATGCCCAGGCCGATGCCCAGGGTCACGCCGGCTTCGGCTTCCAGCCAGCGGCGTAGCGCGCCGGCGCCGCCACTGGGGATGGTCGCCGCCGTCACCGACCAGCCGCGTGCGGCGGGGTCTGCCACATTGAGGGCAATTCCCGAGCCTTGGGCCCAGGCGTCGAATGCGGCCCAGACGGCCCGGGCGAGGCGCTGGTGGCGCGCCCAGACCTGGGGCAGGCCTTCCTCGTCAAGGATCATGGTCAGCGCCTCGCGCAGGCCATAGAGGTGGTGGGTAGGGGCCGTGCCGCCGAAATATTGCCAGAACTCGCTGCCGGTGCCGCGCGACTTCCAGTCCCAATAGGGCGTCACGAGGTCGGAACCCTTCGAGGCTTCCAGCGCCTTGTCGGAAAACCAGACGAAGCCGAGGCCTGGCGGTAGCATCAGCCCCTTCTGGCTGGCGCCGACCAGAACATCGATGCCCCAATCGTCCATGCGCAGCTCGTCGCAGCCCAGCGAGGCGATGGCGTCCACCGCCAGGAGGGCCGGGTGCCCGGTGCTGTCGATGGCGGCGCGGATGGCAGGGATGTCGTTTCGTGCGCTTGAGGCGGTGTCTACATGTGTCACCAGCACGGCGCGGATTTCGTGGGCCGTATCGGCCCGCAGGGCGTCGGCGATGCGTTGCGGATCGGCCGCACTCGATTTGCCGAAATCGATGATGTCGACCTTGACGCCAAGTCGCTGCAACCACTCGGACCAGCCATGACCGAAGCGGCCCGTGGCGGCCAGCAGTGCCCGGTCGCCGCGCGAGAACATGTTGCAGTTGGCCGCCTCCCAGGCGCCGTGGCCGTTGGCGAGATAGATGGCCACATGCTGGCGGGTTTCGGCCACGCGCCGCAGGTCTGGAATGAGGGTCCGCACCATGTCGACCAGCTCGCCCTCATAGATATTTGGCGCCGTGCGATGCATGGCGTTGAGGACGCGCTCGGGCGAAACGGAGGGGCCGGGAATGGCGAGGTAGGTGCGGCCGGTGGTGATGGGCATGGGGGCTCGGAGTGGGAGGCAGGCGAGCTGTATCAGACCGGACTCGCCGATGCCGATCAACCGCATTTGGCTTATGGGGCTCATCAAGAGCGGTGATGGGCTCAACCCCTCGACTCAAGGGGGAGGGATGACGGCGAGTTCGATGCAGCGCCCGGTGCACCCCCTTGCCACGACTCATAAGTCTGTGCTTATGTGTAGGCATGAGTGATGCCGATATCTTCAAAGTGCTGGCCGATCCGACCCGCCGTGCGGTGCTGGAACGGCTGGCGTCAGCCGAGATGACTGCCACAGAGCTGCGGGAGGGCTTTGCCATTTCGCAGCCGGCCATGAGCCAGCACATTGCCGTGCTGCGCGGGGCGGGGCTGATCAGCGAGCGCCGCGAGGGGCGCTATGTCAACTATCGCGTCGAGCCGCAAGGCATGGCGCCACTGCATGAATGGCTCGCGCGCTACCGCGCTTTCTGGCCAAGCCGGATCGACGGGCTCAAGGACCTGCTCAAGGAGATGGATCAATGATCGACACGGACGCATTGGTGTTCGAATGCGCGCTCGATGCGCCGCCCGAGAAGGTCTGGCGCGCCCTGACCATCCCCGAATATCTCGAACGCTGGCTGAAGCCGACGCAGGAGATCGACCTGGCGGTGGTGACGGCGGAAGAAAACAAGAGCCTCACCTATCGCTGGCGCGAAGCCGGGCAGGGCGCCATCATCGGCATGGAAGACAGCCTCGTCACCTTCGAGCTGACCCCCACCACCGATGGCGGCACCTGGTTCAAGCTGACCCACGCGCCGATGGCCATGCCGGCCGCGGCCAACAGCAATGTGGCCGGTGTGATGATGATGGCGGCTTAGCTCAAGACCTCGTCCTGAGCTTGTCGAAGGACGAGGTCGGGCGAGTGGAGGCCTGAGTGCCACGACCTCGTGGTTCGACAGGCTCACCATGAGGTCTACTCGGTAAACGCCAGGAAATACCCCCACCCTCATTCCCTCCCCACAATGGGGAGGGAGGCGATGGGGCGCGCTTGGGCACGAGCCCAATCCACCCAATCAACCAACAGGAGAATCGCCGATGCGCGACATGATGCAGCTCGTCCCTATGGTCGTCGAACAATCGACGCGCGGTGAGCGGAGCTTTGATATTTTTTCCCGGCTGCTGCGGGAGCGGATCATCTTCGTCAATGGCGAGATCGAGGACAATATGGCCTCGCTGGTCTCGGCGCAGTTGCTGTTCCTCGAGTCGGAAAACCCCAACAAGGAAATCTATCTCTACATAAACTCGCCCGGTGGCGTCGTGACGGCGGCGCTCGCCATGTATGACACGATGCAGTTCATCAAGGCGCCGGTTGGAACGCTGTGCATGGGATCGGCGGCTTCCGCCGCAACGGTATTACTGGCAGCGGGTGAAGCGGGGCAGCGTATCTGCCTGCCCAGCGCCTCGATCATGCTGCATCAGCCCAGCGGCGGTTATCAGGGCAAGGTGACCGATATCCTGATCCATGCCGAGGAAAGCCTGCGGCTCAAGCGCCTGATCAACAACATCTATGTCCGCCATTGCGGGCGGACCTACGAGGAGGTCGAAACGGCGCTGGAGCGAGACAAATACATGACCGCCGAGCAGGCCCGCGACTGGGGCCTGGTCGATCACGTCCACAGCGACCGCAGCCAGATCCAGGCCAGCGAGCCGCCGCTGCTTCAGTGAGGCGCGGCTTTACCTCTCCCTTTGGGGAGAGGTAAAGTTTTCAGTGCTCGCCTACGGGCACCGCATCGGCATGGGCATATTGCTCGCCCACGCCGAACAGGCGGCCCTTTTCGGCGACGAGGATGCAGACCAGCGCCAGGACACCCATGGTGAGGTAGCCCGTTGCCGAGGGCACGGTGGTGCCGTCGAAATGCTGGCCGGTATAGCTGCCGATCAGCGCGCCGCCGACGGTCTGGATGAAACCGAATACTGCCGAGGCGGTGCCGGCCACGGCGCCGAGGGGCTCCATGGACAGCGAGTTCATGTTGGACGCAGCCCAGCCGAAGCTGAACATGATGATGGCCAGCAGCGAGAAGAACAGCCAGAGCGGCAGGAAGCCGGTCAGCGCGAAGGCGAGCCAGACGGCGCTGAAGCCGGTAAACGACAATATCGCACCATGCGACAGCCGGCGCATGCCGAAGCGGCGCACGATCTGCGAATTGGTGAAGGACGACACCGCCATCAGCCCCGCCATGGCCGCGAAGGCGACGGGGAAGTAGACGCCCAGGCCATAGATATCGACATAGATCTGCTGGCTGGAGCTGATGAAGCCGAACAGCGCGCCGAACAGGAACATGCCGGCGAGGCCATAGGAAAAGGCGACGCGGTTGGTGAAGACGATGACGAAGCCGTCTAGGACCGCCTTGAAGCTCAGTGGGCGGCGCGCTGCGATCGGCAGGGTCTCGGGCAGGCGGATGAAGGTCCACGCCCAGAAGACGGCGGCCAGCAGCCCCATGAAGATGAAGATATTGTGCCATTCGCCGACCAGCAGGATCACCTGGCCGATGCCGGGCGCAATAATCGGGATGGCCATGAAGACCATGAAGGTCAGCGACATGACTTCGGCCATTTCCCGGCCTGAGTACCGGTCGCGCACCACGGCGGTGGCGATGACGCGCACGCTGGCGGCGCCCATGCCCTGGATGAAGCGCAGCACCAAAAGGATGGTGAAGCTGGGCGCAAAAATGGCGGCGATGGCGGCGACGATATAGAGGCCCATGCCCACGAGCAGCGGCGCGCGGCGGCCGAAGCGGTCGGTCAGCGGACCGAAGCCGAGCACGGCGATGCCCATGCCCAGCATGTAAGTCGAAATGACATACTGGCGCTCGTTCTCGCTGGTGACGCCCAGGGCCTCGCCCATATAGGGCAGGGCTGGCAGCATGACGTCGATGGCCAGGGCATTGAGGGCCATCAGCGCGGCCATCAATGCAATGAATTCAGGGCGCGAGAGAACCCGCGTGAAATGATCGGACATGGAAATGATCTCGGAATAATCGCCAGAAATGCCGGCGTCGGAGTATGGCGCGGACCATGAACTCCGAAGCCGGCTTTGGCAAGCTTTGATCGGCAGGAAACGATGCTTCCCGCCGGGTTGAAAAGGTCAGGCCGGCTTGAGCGCGAAGCTCGGGGCGCTGCGCTCGTTGATGGGAATATGGAGGGCTGCCGAGGCGAGGCCGAGAGCGATGCCCATATACCAGACGAGGCTGTAGGAGCCGGTCTGGTCATAGACATAGCCGCCCAGCCAGACACCGACGAACGAGCCGATCTGGTGGCTGAGGAAGGCTACGCCATAGAGCATGCCCATGTAGCGGGCGCCGAAGAACAGGCTGACGAGGCCGGCAGTCAGCGGGACGGTGGAAAGCCACAGCAGGCCCATGGCGGCGGCGAAGGCATAGGCGGTGAGCTCGCTGACGGGAATCAGCAGGAAGAGGCCGATCGCCACGGCGCGGGAGAAATAAATGGTGGCCAGCAGCAACTGCTTGGGCAGGCGGCCGCCGAGATAGCCGGCGAGCAGTGAGCCAACGATGTTGAAGAGGCCGATCACGGCGATGGTCCAGCTACCCACTTCCGGCGACAGCCCGCATTGCACGAGATAGGCCGGCATGTGGACGTTGATGAAGGCGAGGTGGAAGCCGCAGACGAAGAAGCCGATGACCAGCAGGCGATAGGAGCCATAGCCCCAAGCCTTGGCGAGGGCTTCCATGAAGGGCAGGTCGGCCTGGCCAGTGGTGTTCTCGGTGCGGCCGCGCAGGGCGTAGCTCAGCGGGATGATCAGCAGCAGCGCCGTGGCAAGATAGATCAGGGCCGACTGCCAGCCGAAGGTATTGATGAAGCCCTGGCTGATCGGCGCGAAGGCGAACTGGCCGAAGGACGAGGCTGCGGTGGCGACGCCGAAGATCAGCGAGCGCTTCTCCATCGGTACCGAGCGGCCGAAGGCGGCCATCACCACCGAGAAGGAACAGACGGCAACGCCGACGCCGGTGACGATGCCGGCGGTCAGCGTCATGACGCCTGCGTCGGGCGAGAAGGCCATGCCCAGCACGCCCAGCGCGTAAAGCGCGGCGCCGGCAGCGACGGTACGGCCGGTGCCGACGCGGTCGGCAAAGGCGCCGGCGAAAGGCTGCGCGATGCCCCAGGCCAGGTTCTGGATCGCCATGGCCATGCCCCATTGCTCCCGCGTGAGGCCGAGATCGGCCGTCATGGGCAGGGTGAACAGGCCGAAGCTGGTGCGGACGCCATTGCCGATGGCGGCGATGATGCAGCCGGCAATGATCAGCACGAGCAGGGGAACTGCGGGGCGAAGCGAGGACGTGTTCATGGGAAGCATCCGGAAGGTGGACGTTCTATCTACGCCCGCGGCATCATCACGCAAAGCAATATTGCCTAATGGCAGGCATCAAATCCGGTGATGGGCCACAAACAGCAACGCCGGGCACGAGGCCCGGCGCAACACAAGAAATCGGCAGGAAATCAGGCGGTCTGCTTGACCGCGATGCCGGCATTCTGCAGGTGGGTCTGGAGTTCACCGGCCTGGAACATCTCGCGCACGATGTCGGCGCCGCCGATGAATTCGCCCTTCACATAGAGCTGCGGAATGGTCGGCCAATTGGTGTAAGCCTTGATGCCATCACGCAATTCGGCGCTTTCGAGCACGTTGGCGCTGCCATATTCCAGGCCGAGATAGTTCAGGATCTGCACGACCTGGCCGGAAAAGCCGCATTGCGGAAAGTCCGGCGACCCCTTCATGAAGAGGAACACGTCGTTGTTCTTCACCTTGTCGTCGATGAAGGCGTTGATGTCGGTCATGGCGAAAACCTTTCGATAGGGCGGGGTCAAGGGCCGCTTGCTGTTGCCCTTAAATAGGACAGGACTTGGGCGCTGTCGAGATCACCATCGGCGATAGCCGATCATTCCTGCGTCAGCGATTTTTCGAGCGTAGCATCGGCCATGAGCAGGCCGCCGCGGCTGGGATACATGGCCCGGCCGGTGACGACGTAACCGTGCGCCTGGTAAAAGTGCACGGCGGGCAGGCTGGAATGGATGTGGGAGAGGGTCACGCCATTGCGGCGGAGTTCATCTTCGCCGTGGCGGAGCAGCAGCGAGCCTATGCCGCGGCCCTGCTGGTTGGGGTCGACATAGAGGCCCAGGATGCGTTGGGTATTCCAACTGCAGAAGCCCATGACGGCGTCGTGGTCGACGGCAAGAATGAAGGTTTCGCCGCCGTCGCGGGCCCGCGCATAGCCCTCGGCTGCGAGGCCATGCGCCCAGCTCAGCCGCTCGGTCTCGCTGTAGAACTGGTCGCCGGTGGCGAGGATGGCGCCGGTATGGATGGCCAGCAGAGCCGGGCCGTCGCTATCGCGGAAGTCGCGCAAGGTGATGGAGGTCATGCCAGACGCTCGGCGATCCAGGGATGGCTGGTGCAATCGGCGTCGGTGTCGAACTGTACCGCTTCCCAGCCATGCTTGCGCGCGCCCTCGATGACCTTGGGCGTGTCGTCGAAGAAGAGCGGTGGTTGGGACTGTGGGCCAATGCGGTGTTCGATGAAATCGAAGAAGCCCGGCTCGGGCTTTCGCACGCCGGCGCGGGCCGAATAGAAGATGTCCTCGAACAGCTCGCTGAGGCCCAGAGTGTGCCACAGCCACTGTGCGCGCGTGTGGTCCTGATTGGTGGCGATGTATAGGCGCAGGTCATTGCGGGCTTTGAGCCTGCGGACAATGGCAAGGAGATCGGTATTGAGCTTCGAGTCGTGGCTCAACCAGTAATGCAGGAAGGCCATGGGCGAGCCCTTGTACCCCAGTCCGGGCAAGCGGCGTTCGAGCGCGTCGATGATCGCCATTTCGCCGACAACGACCTTCTTGATGAAGATGTCGAAGATGAACTCGTTGGTGAACCGGTCAGGGTCCACGCCGAGATCGGCAAGCAGGTTCTCATTCCAGCGGCGAGTCAATTCGGGCCGGGCGTGATAGCCATGCACCAGCACGCCGTCGACGTCGAAGAACACGGCACGGGTCATCGCTGACCCTTCGATGGCATTGCGCCAAGCCCGACAAGCACTTCGCGGGGAATGCTCAGTTCCTGAATCACGTCATTGTGCCGGCGGAAGCCGACCAGTTCGCGCTGCACAAAGTATTCCCAGACGACCTTGCGCGCATGGCCCAGATGGTCGGCCCGGTCATCGCCGGCCGAAGCCAGAGCAGCGACGGCCTTGACCACACGCTGTTCGGCGGCGCCGAGCGAGGACGCCCGCTCGGCCATGATTTCGTGCTCGATAGCCGCCGTTCCGGCGTCAGGCCGGACGGTGCGGATCAGGTCGAGCGAATCGCGCAGGGACATCAATCAGTCCGGGGTGACCGTTTGCAGGGCCAGTGCGTGCAGGGCGCCGCCCATGTCGCCCTGCAGGGCGTCATAGACCAGCTTGTGCTGCTGCACGCGCGTCTTGCCGCGGAACTGCTCGGACTTCACCGTCGCGGCCCAGTGGTCGCCGTCTCCGGCCAGGTCGCGAATCTCGATATCGGCATCGGGGAGCGCCGCCTTGATCCGGCGCTCGATTTCGCTGGCATCCATGGGCATCACGCGACTCCTTGCTAGGGCCGGCGAACTGCCGACCATAGCCATGATATGGCATGGGGGTGGGGAGCCTTCAATATCGCAGGCGGCCGATCAGGGCGTCACGACCGCCTGGGCATCCTGCTTGGTCGAGAAATTGGCGATGATGGAATCAACGATCGGGCGGGCTTCGGCCGCCATCTCGGTGGCGTAGAAGCAATCGAGCGTGTAGCCGTTGCCGGTATCGACGGTCTCGGTATGGACGAGGGTGATCGGCCCGCCCTGGTCCGAGCCAGTGCTCGCGCCTTCATACTGTAGTGCCGGATTGCTCTGGTAGTTGGTGACGAGGCTGGCGCCGACCGCAAAACCTGGGAAGGTCTGGCTCCAGCCTTCCGCGACGGCCGCGGTATCGAGCGCCGCCAGGGCGCCTTCGGCGGTCCAGTCGCTATCTTCCACCGGCACCACGGTCAGCACGCATTGCAGCGGCAGGGTGGGGTGGTTGATGGTCAGCGGTCCGCCGAGCTCACCGCTGGTTGCCATGACATCGGGGTAGAACAGGGTATAGGGCTGGTCGGGCAGTGGAGATCCGCTGACGCCGGCTTCCTGAGCCCGCACAGTTGCAGGCAGCAGGCTGATTGAAAGGGCCAGTAGGGCGCCGATAGCCGGTTCAAATCTCATAACAATCTCCACAAAATGACGCCGCCCTTATGAGCCAGAACACTCCAAAGAGCGGCGATCATAAGGCAGATGGATTGATTATGCAGCCTCGCCGTCCATGTAGCTGGGGAACCAGCCTTCATGGGCCGCTTTGAGCGCCGAAACCGGCACCGGACGCGCCGCGCCGAGCACCAGATCGGTGCCGCCGGTGGTGCCGATCCAGGGGGCGAAAACGCCCGCCGCTTCGGCCTCGCGCCACAGGGCTGCCAGTGCTTCGCCCTGCGGGTCGAGATTGACGGTAACGAGGTAGCGTCCCTGATCTTCGCCGAAATACTGCAGGATCGGATCCTGATCGACGAGATCAGTCACCTTGGCGCCAATGCCCGAAGCCACGGCCATTTCAGCCAGGCCGACGCCCAGACCGCCATCGCTGAGATCGTGGCAGGCGGTGGCGATGCCCGAGCGGATCAGCTTGCGGACGAAATCGCCGGTGCGCCGCTCGTGGGCGAGGTCGACATGAGGCGCCGGACCATCCTTGCGACCGAAGAGGTCGCGCAGGTAGATCGACTGGCCAAGGTGGGTGCCGCGGCTGGCCGGCGCGCCGACGAGCAGGATGACCTGATCGGCAGCGGCAAAGCCGATGCGGGCCATCTGGCTCCAATCGGGCAGGAGACCCACGCCGCCAATGGTGGGGGTCGGCAGGATGCCGCGGCCATTGGTTTCGTTGTAGAGCGACACATTGCCCGAGACGATGGGGAAATCCAGCGCCTTGCAGGCCTCGCCGATGCCCTTGATGGCGTGGACGAGCTGGCCCATGATTTCGGGGCGTTCGGGATTGCCGAAATTGAGATTGTCGGTGGCGGCGAGGGGATCGGCGCCGGTCGCCGTCAGGTTGCGCCAGCATTCGGCCACGGCCTGCTTGCCGCCCTCGAAGGGATCGGCCTCGCAATAGCGTGGTGTCACGTCGGACGAGAAGGCGAGGCCCTTGGTGGCGTGGCCTTCAACGCGGATCACGCCGGCATCGCCGCCGGGGCGCTGCAGGGAATTGCCCTGGATCAGGGTGTCATACTGCTCATAGACCCAGCGGCGCGACGCGACCTGATGGCCGCCCACGAGCTTGAGCAGGGCATCGGCCACGTCCATCTGCGGGATGTCGCCAGCCGCGAGCGGTGCGGGGACCTTGGGTTCGATCCAGGGGCGATCGTATTCGGGGGCCTCGTCGCCGAGTTCCTTGATCGGCAGGTTGGCGACTTCCTCGCCCTGCCACTTCACGCGGAAGCGCAGGTCATCGGTGGTGATGCCGACGGTGGCGAAATCGAGTTCCCACTTTTCGAACACGGCGCGGGCCGCGGCTTCCTTTTCGGGATGCAGCACCATGAGCATGCGCTCCTGGCTTTCGCTGAGCATCATCTCATAGGGCGTCATGTGCTCTTCGCGAACCGGCACCTTGTCGAGATCGAGCTCGATGCCGAGGTCGCCCTTGGCGCCCATTTCGACGGCCGAGCAGGTGAGGCCGGCGGCACCCATGTCCTGGATCGCAATGACGGCGCCGGTCTGCATCAGCTCGAGGCAAGCCTCGAGCAGGCGCTTTTCGGTGAAGGGGTCGCCGACCTGGACGGTGGGGCGCTTTTCCTCGATGTCGTCGCCGAATTCGGCCGAGGCCATGGTGGCGCCGCCGACGCCGTCGCGGCCGGTCTTGGCGCCGAGATAGACGACGGGCAGGCCGACGCCTTCGGCCTTGGAGTAGAAGATCTTGTCGGTATCGGCGAGGCCGGCGGCAAAGGCGTTGACCAGGATATTGCCGTTGTAGCGCTCGTCGAATTCGACTTCGCCGCCCACGGTGGGCACGCCAAAGGCATTGCCGTAGCCGCCGACGCCGGCCACGACGCCGGAGACGAGGTGGCGGGTCTTTTCATGGTCGGGCGAACCGAAGCGCAGCGCGTTCATCGCCGCCACCGGGCGGGCGCCCATGGTGAAGACGTCGCGCAGGATGCCGCCGACGCCGGTCGCCGCGCCCTGATAGGGCTCGATGAAGCTCGGGTGGTTGTGCGATTCCATCTTGAAAACGATGGCCTGGCCGTCGCCGATATCGACGACGCCGGCATTCTCGCCCGGGCCCTGGATGACGCGCGGACCCGTGGTTGGCAGGGTCTTAAGCCACTTCTTGGACGACTTGTAGGAGCAGTGCTCGTTCCACATCGCCGAGAAAATGCCGAGCTCGGTATAGTTGGGCTGGCGACCGATCAGGGCAACGATCTTGTCGAACTCGTCGGGCTTGAGGCCATGGTCAGCGACGAGCTGCGGGGTGATGGTGATGTTGTTCTGATAGGTCATCAAGCAGCGTTTCCGGTGGGAGGCTCTGGAAAGATCAGGCGTCGATTGGCGGCTGGCCGCGACCGAGCAAGTGGTCGAGCCCGATAACGGCCGAGCACAGCACGGCCAGGGCCACAGTCATGTAAACTGCATTGAGCAGCACCTGCGCGTAGCCCAGCTCGACGGCATTGAGAATGGGGTAGGGGTATTGCTGCACCCAGACGCCGCGGGCCATGACGTAGATGAAATAGACCAGCGTCGGCAGCAGCATGGCGGGCAGGTTGCTCCAACGCAGGGCGCCATGCGGCTGCGCCACCGTCCACCACAGCAGGTAAAGCGTGGGGCACAGATAGTGCAGGATAGTGTCGGCCAACTGGTTGAGGCCTTCGAGCGTGCTGAGATGGCGCAGCACGAAATAGACGTAGAGCGCGACCAGAGCGATGTTGGCGGCCATCAGGCCGCGCACCAGCGGGCGGCGGAACAGTGCCAGCCGTGGGCTCGATAGCACCTCGGAGAGGTAGATCAGCACCAGGATGATGTTGGTGAGGATGGTGTAGAAGGCGAAGAAGTGGCCGAGAAAGCCCGGCACGTCGCGACCACTGGCGAAAGCCAGTTGCATCGAGAGCCAGAACTGCAGGACGAGACCGGCGGCGCCGAAGAGCAGCCCGAGCCAGGTGAGGAGCTTGCGCGGGTTGACTGGCGCGCGGACACTCATCAGGCGGCGTTGCCGAGAAGGCCGGAGAACAGCGCCCGGCCGTCGTCGCCGCCATGGGCAGCCTCAATCAGGTTTTCCGGGTGGGGCATCAGGCCGAGCACGTTTTTCTGCTGGTTGAAGATGCCGGCAATGTCGTTGATCGAGCCGTTGGGATTGGTGCCCTCGGCGTAGCGGAAAGCGATCTGGCCTTCGCCTTCCATGCGATCGAGCGTGGCACTATCGGTGAAGTAGTTGCCGTCGTGATGGGCAACGGGACAGC
This sequence comes from uncultured Devosia sp., assembly GCA_966212275.1. Classification (GTDB taxonomy): domain Bacteria; phylum Pseudomonadota; class Alphaproteobacteria; order Rhizobiales; family Devosiaceae; genus Devosia. The sequence goes on along the minus strand of CBIHQV010000026.1, from coordinate 25,511 downwards.
GGAAGACCTGGCCCTGCGTGTAGCCGCGGGTGAAGTCGGTCGAGGCGTTGACGACTTCGAGCTTGACCTCGCGGCAGACGAATTTGAGGCTCATGTTGCGCATCAGCGCGCCGGGCAGCAGGCCGGCCTCGATGAGGATCTGGAAGCCGTTGCAGACGCCCAGCACCTTGCCGCCGCGTGCGGCATGGGCGCGGACCTTGTCCATGATCGGCGAGCGCGCGGCGATGGCGCCGCAGCGGAGATAATCGCCATAGGAAAAGCCGCCCGGAATGACCACGAGATCGACATCGGGCAGATCGGCATCCTGATGCCAGACCGTCGCTGGGGCGGTGCCGGAAACCTTGGTCAGCGCCGCGATCATGTCGCGGTCGCGATTGAGACCGGGGAAGACGATGACTGCGGATTTCATCGGCTGGTCCTCGCTATGGGGGGGTGCGAGGCCCTTGTGATGAGTCTTGGCGAAAAAGGCAAGGGCTTCAAAACGTCCCCAAAGGGGCAAATCGCTCCTGTGGAGCGATTTGAGGTGCGAAGGCCATGAGCGCTGTGCCCGAATGGCGGGTGACGGCGTGCAGAACTCGCCGTCTGGGTCAGACGGATGGCTCCCCCTCACCGCCCTTCGGGCACCTCTCCCCGATGGGGAGAGGAATAGACGGCGACTATTCGGCCGGCGTGGCGACCGGGGTGCGGCGGGTGGTGCCCGGCAGGTGGGCCCAGGCGGGGCGTTCGAAGAGGAAGAGACCGAAGCCGGTGCGCAGGACCAGCCAATAGAGCAGCAGCGGCGAGATGATGGAGATGGTCATGATGGCAAGGCTCAGCACCGTTGGCTCGTCGACGCCCAGCTTGATCAGCAGGGTGCGCGAAATGCCCATGGGCAGGACGAAGGCGACGTAGATGATCAGGGATTTAGAGCCCATCCAGCGCAGCCAATCCATGAAGGGCAGGCGAGTGAGGAGCGCGGCGGCGACGCAGAGTGCGGCCGTGCCGACCAGCGCCAGCAGCAGGTGCACGCCCGGCAGGCCGGCGAGGCCCATCACCGGGTGGATGGGGTGCATTTCAAAGCCGGGCGAGAAGACCAAGGCGGCGTTGATTATGGCCCAGATGACGAGGCCGATGCCGGCGAGCGCCGCATGATCGGCGGCCCAGCCGGCCAAGCGGAACAGGTGGGGCGCCAGCGCGTAACCGGCATAGAAGAAGACGAAGTATTCGGCGAACTGGTCGACGAGATAGCTGCCGGTGTGGATGGTCGCCATCTGCAGGATGGCAGCCACGGCGAAGACTGCCCATTGCGACACCCGCAGATCGTGCAGCAGCTTGGTGACGGTGCCGACCACGGCCAGCATGTAGATGAACCAGAGCACGCCGTAGGGCTGGACCACCGCCCAGGCGATCTGCTCAAGCGCGCCGACGGGATCGGTGGCGAGCAGGCCCACCTTGAAGATGATGTGGATCAGCGCCCAGAGCACGTAGAAATAGAGGTAGTGCACGACGCGGCGATCGGCATAAGCGCGCCACGGGCGGTCGATGACCTGCGAGAGGAAGAGGCCCGAGATCAGGAAGAATTCGGGCATGCGGAACGGGGTGGCGAAGGCGATGGCCCAATGCAGCACGCCGACGCCGCCGGTATCCTCGCCGACGCTCGACGCCGCATACATCATGACGACCAGAAAGATGGAAAGGCCCTTGGCCATGTCCACCCATTCGAGTCTGCCTGATCCAGCCATGTTACGCACTCCCGCAATTTGCGTGGAGCATACTATGGCCCTGGCGGACGGGGGGCTAACGAGGACCCGGCGGGCCAAGGAAAAGTGCTGAATCGGTAAGTATTTGGCTAACGAACTGTGTCGACTCGATAGGCCCAGAAGTCGCCATTGTCGGCATTGGCCTTGGTGGCGAGAAAGCTGGTCTTGCGGCCGTGTTCGTCGAGGTAATGCAGTACAAGTTCGCAGGCATTGCTGCAGATCAGCCAATAGGGCGTCGGCCGTTCGGCCAGAGCCGGGTCGATGGCCCGGAGGCTGTGATGGCGCCAGTTGATCGGGCCCAACAGGGCGCCGTTATTGCCGCTGACCAGGGTGACGTCTTCGACGGCGGCGATTGCGACGCCGGCGAGATCGGGCCAGGCCACCAATTGATGCAGCGGATCGAAGCCGGGGCCGGCATCGGTGCTGATGATTTGGTAGAGGTCGGGCTCACCCCAGACGGGGATGGACAGCCGGTGCGCCACGGCGGCGGCGCCGAAGGCGACTTGCGGCAGCAGCAGCGCCAGCAAGACCCAGCGACGGATGCCATCCAGCCCAACGACCATGTTGGCCATGAAGCAGAGCATGTTCATGAAGGCCAGGTGCCAGGGGAACTTGCCGTAGACGGCCGCGGTGCCCAAGGCGAAGGCGATCAGCAAAGTGAGCACCGTGGCGAGGATGATGGGGCGCCGATGGAGCGCGAGGACGAGGCCGGCGAGGGTGGGCAGCGCGAGCCAGGGGGTGCGCAGGGTCTCGATCATGCCGACCCAGGCCAGGTTGCTCAGTGTGGCGGCCAGCAGGTTGGGCGGCAGGGGCTCGATGGCGTCGTTGCCCATGCCCGACAGGATGGCGAGGGCGCCAAAGACGAGGGCCAGTAGCGCAGGTGCCAGCAGGGACAGGAGCCTGGTGCCCTTGTTGGCCTGATAGGCCAGCCAGAAGGCGAAGAGCAGGCCGGAAAAGAAGTGGAAGCCGCAGGCGATGGCCATGAGCCAAGTGGCGGCGACACCCCGCCCGCTGCGATCCAGCAGCAGCGCGCCCAGCATGCAGGAGAAGACGATGTTGTAGGGGCGGAAGTGGTAGCCCCAGAATTGCAGCAGGGCGAAGCTGCCCAGCATGGCCAACAGGACCAGGACTTCGCGCCCGAGCAGCCGCCAGAGCAGGAAGGCGTTAGCGATGGCGATCAGCAGGCTGAGGTAGCGCGCCTGATTGAAATCGAACACCAGGGAGAGGCCGCGCAATATCCAATACCAGAGCGGGGGGTGGCCCTCGGTGGGTACGATGAGCAAATCGATGGGGCGGGAGATGCTGGTGGCCCAGAGCCAGGCCTGCGCCTCGTCGATCCAGGGATCGTGGGCCACGAAGAGGATGATCTGCACGACGGCATAGGCGGCAACGACGAAGAGCGCGATGAGGGTATCGACCGGCGCACCGGGCTTGGCTGCGGCCGAGACTTCGCCCGCAGATTCAGGCGACGCGGCGGGGAACAAGGCGCTCCTCGATCTTGTCGACGCCGGCCTCGCCACCCTCGTGATAGGCAGCGTCCTCGTTGACGTCCCACACGTCGTGGAGCTCGACACCGGCGATGATGTTGCGGGCGGTCAGGAGCCCGGTCATCATGGCGTGGTCCTGGTTGTTGTACTTGTGCATGCCGTTGCGGCCGGCCAGGTGCAGGTTGTCGAACTGGGCTGCAAGGCCCTCGTTGATGGTGTCGACGTTGAACTTGTAGGTGTCGTCGTAGACCGGGTAAGCCTTGGGCTGACGCACGACCGAGCCGTCGATGATGTCTTCCGGCCGCGCGAGGCCGAGCTTGCCGATTTCGAACTTGGCGCGGGCGATGAGGTCGGCATCGGCCATGTCCCAGGTGTCGTCGCCGGCATTACAGAAATATTCCATGCCGTAGCAGGCGGTGTCGGGGTCCGGCACCATGTCGGGCGACCATGACTTGAAGTTCTGGATGCGGCCGACCTTGACGCTCGGATCATGGATATAGATCCAGTTGTCGTCGAAGCTTTCCTGGCCGCGGGTGATGAGGCCGATGATGATGAAATCACGGTAGCGCAGGTTGGAGGAGGCGGCGGCGACGGCCGGGTCCCTGTCGGCCCCCAGCATGCGCACGAGCTCGTTGATTGCGGCCGTCGAGACCAGGTGATCGGCGGTGACCTTGGTCTCCCGGCCGGCCGCGTCGGTGACGATGGCAACCCATTTATTGGTGCCGGCATGCTGGCTGATGGAGGTGATGGTCGAGCCCATCATCATCTTGCCGCCGTTGTCGATGATGCGGTCGCGGGCGCGCTCCCACATCTGGCCGGGGCCGAGGCGGGGATAGCGGAAGGAATTGATCAGCGTCTTGATGACGCCACCATCCTTGGGTTTGCCGCCAATGCCGAAGCTCGAAATGATGGCCTGGTAGAGATTGAGGCCCTTGATGCGCTGGGCGGCCCAATCGGCTGAAATATCGGAGCAATCCATGCCCCACACCTTTTCGGTGTAGGTCTTGAAGAAGATTTCAAACAGCCGGCGGCCGAAATTGTTGACGACCCACTGCTCGAAGGTGGCGACGTTGCGATAGGGGCGCGCCTGGGCCCAGGCGAAGGACACGACGCAGCGCAGGGCCTCGATCGGGCCCAGCTTGCTCAGGGCATCGCCGGCCCGCAGCGGATAATCGAACAGTTTGCCATTGTAATAGATGCGGCTCGAGCGCGGGCGCTGCAGCATCTCGTCGCCCATGATCTCGGTCCACCAGGCCTCGATCTCGGCGCTCTTGGAAAAGAAGCGGTGCCCGCCAATGTCGAAGCGGTAGCCCTTGTAGTTCACGGTGCGCGATATGCCGCCGACATAGACGGGGTCGCGCTCGACAATGGCGACGCTGCGACCGGCCTTGCTGAGCTCGTAGGCGGTGGTGAGGCCCGCGGGGCCGGCGCCGATGATCAGGGTCTCGACATGCATCAGGGCACCACCGTATTGCGGCCGCCAAGCCGGCTCAGAAGTCCGCCCGTGAACGAAACGTGCTTGTGGGCGAAGAAGGAATAGACAGTCACCAGCGCCACCGCGATGAGGTGAGCGAGACGCTCCGCGGCGGCCGGGATGGGCAGGGCGCCGATCCAGGCGAGGGCGAAGAGGCCGATCAGGGCGTAGGCCAGGACCAGGCGCAGGCCGAGACCGCTGAAGGCCACGACGGCGAAGGTGGCGAACTGCTGCAGCACGGGCCGGCTGTCCGGCGTGAACACGAAGCGGCGCGACAGCAGGAAATTGACGGTGACCCCGGCAAAGCCGCCCAAGGTGATGGCCAAGGCCAGAAACAGCGGATTGTGCAGCAGATCGAGGAAGAGCAGACCCTGCACGACAGCGACATCAAGGCAGGTCGCCGCGCCGGCCGTCAGCAGGTATCGCGCAAATGAAACCAAGTGAACCGCCGGGAGATTCGGGAAAGAATTGTTCTTCCCAAGAATCTAGTCCGTAACGGCTTAACAAATAGTCATTTTCGACAATCGGACGAGCGGGGTGAGCGACCGCGGATCGTCCCGTCAATTCCTCAGACGGGAACCGAAGCGTAAGCGGCGAAGAGCAGGCCGAGGGTGGCGAAAAACATGACCGAAAGAGAGATCGTTTTGAGCATGGCAAATTGGTCCTGCGCCAGGGCACGGCGCGACAGTGATTGTCGCCCAAAGGCGTTAATTTGAGATTTCTACCGCGTAGTTTTCGATCACGGTGTTGGCCAGCAACTTCTCACACATGCTGGTGAGGGCTGAACGTGCGGCCACCTCGTCAGTTCCGTCGAGGACAAGGTCAAAGACCTTGCCCTGTCGCACGGATGCAACACCCGAAAAACCGAGGCTCTTGAGCGAGCCTTCGATGGCCTGACCCTGCGGATCGAGGACGCCAGCCTTGAGGGTGACGGTAACGCGCGCCTTCATTGGAGACCCTTCGCAAATTCTACTCTAGCGGCCATCTGCCGCGGATTACTGAACCAGACGCGGACCAGTGGTCAGCGCGTTGTCGGTTTCCACGAGGATGCCAAGCCGCTGGGCGACTTCGCGGTAGTTCTCGATGAGGCCGCCAAGGTTTTCGCGGAAGCGATCCTTGTCCATCTTGTTGCGGGTCTTGATGTCCCACAGGCGGCAGCTATCGGGGCTGATCTCGTCTGCCAGTACGATACGCATCAGGTCGCCCTCATAGAGGCGGCCGCATTCGATCTTGAAGTCGACGAGCTGGATGCCAACGCCCATGAACAGGCCGGTCAGGAAATCGTTGACGCGGATGGCCAGGCTCATGATGTCATCGAGCTCGGCCGGGGTGGCCCAGCCGAAGGCGGTGATGTGCTCTTCGCTGACCATGGGGTCATGCAAGGCATCATCCTTGTAGCAGAACTCGATGATCGAGCGGGGGAGCTGGGTGCCGGGCTCGAGGCCCAGGCGCTTGACCAGCGAACCGGCGGCATAGTTGCGCACGATGATCTCGAGCGGGATGATCTCGACTTCCTTGATCAACTGCTCGCGCATGTTGATGCGGCGCAGGAAGTGAGTCGGGATGCCCAGGCCATTGAGCTTGGTGAAGACGAACTCAGAAATCCGGTTGTTCAGCACGCCCTTGCCGTCGATGACTTCATGGCGTGCGCCGTCGCCGGCGGTGGTGTCGTCCTTGAAGTACTGAACCAGAGTGCCGGGCTCGGGACCCTCGAACAGGATCTTGGCCTTGCCCTCGTAGATTTTGCGACGACGGTTCATTGGGAATCCGGACCGTTGGAGAGGGAGAATTTGGCCGCTTCATGCGCCAGAAGTGAGCGAAAAGGCAAGCTCTTTCGCATGAGCAGGCCGGATGGCGATCCCTCGCGCCGTGCATAAGGTCGCAGCGCAAGGGCGGGCGTTGATTTGGCTGGCTGAACCGCCTATGTCGATTGGCAAGCGCCGGAGAGGCGGCATTGTTACAGTCCAGCGGGAGAGTTGCATGAGCCAGTTCGAGGATCGGCAGAAGGGCCAGGAAGCCAAGTTCGCTTTCGACGCCGAGAAGAAGTTCAAGGCGGAAGCGCGCCGCAACAAGCTGGTGGGCATCTGGGCTGCCGAGCTGATGAGCCTCACGGGCGACGAGGCCAAGGCCTATGCCGCCGAAGTGGTGGCCGCCGATTTCGAGGAAGCCGGCGACGAGGACGTGTTCCGTAAGGTTTCGACCGACCTGCGGGCCAAAGGCCTCAGCATCGGCGACGACGTGATTCGCCAGAAGATGAGCCAGTTGGTGCATGTCGCCAACGAGCAGATCGCTGCTGAGGGCTGATCGGCTCAAGACTCTTGCCGTGCCGACGAGCGCGCCATGAGGTCTATCAAGTTTTGAGGGGAGCTGGTCGATCGACCGGCTCCTCTTTGCTTTGTCATGAGCCAGGTTCATAGTTCCGGCACTTGGAGAGGCGCAAATGCGTGGGCTTGTTCGGTATTTCGGGCTGTTCGTCGTGGTGCTCGCTGGCCTGATGGCGGGTGGCGCAGCCTTTGGGCAGGGCAACGAGACGCGGGTGATCGTGCCGGACCTACCGGGCGGCGCCATCGTTTCGGGGTGCTACCGCGCCGCCGGGCGCATCTATGGCAACTACACCCTCGACTTCTGCCTGCAGCAGCGCGGAACCTATACAGTCACCGGCGGCGGGGTGCGCTGCAACGGTCAGTTGGACTGGACCGGGCAGGGCGCCCAGGTCAGCGTGCAACTGCGGCGCACGTCGTGCGGCAACGGTGTTGCGTGGAGCGCCGACACCATGAACTGCCGGCCAAACCTGCTGCTGGGCCTGCTCGGACTCATCATCAGTCCAGACCGACCGTTCCTGTCGAGCCTGACCTGCAACTATGCGCCCGTGCCGGGCACGGCGGCGCCGACGCGGTTCACCGCCCGGCGGACGAACTAGGGCGGGCCGGGCCCGCCCGTAGCCGGCTTATTCGGCTGCCTGGGCCTGCGTGCCGGCGGCATTGAGGGCCTGGTCGAGGTCGGCCAGGATGTCGTCGATATGCTCGATGCCGATCGAGAGACGCACGTAGCCCGGTGTTACGCCAGCGGAGAGTTGTTCGGCCGGTGATAGCTGGGAATGCGTCGTGGTCGCCGGGTGGATGGCCAGCGACCGGGCGTCGCCGATATTGGCGGCGTGGTAGAGCAGCTTGAGCGAATCCACGAAGCGGGCGCCGGCTTCGCGGCCATTGGCCAGCTCGAAGCCGATCAGTGCGCCCTTGCCGCGGGTGAGATACTTGTCGGCATTGGCGCGCTGCTGGCCAGACTGCAGGGTCGGGTGATTGACCGAGGTAATCTCCGGGCGCTTGCTCAGCCACTCGGCCACCTTGGCGGCATTTTCGAAGTGCCGGTCGACGCGCAAGGCCAGGGTTTCGAGGCCCTGGATGGTGAGGAAGGCGTTGAACGGTGAGAGCGCTGCGCCGTGGGTGCGGAGCAGGGTGGTACGGGCCTTGAGGATGTAGGCGATGGGCCCGAGCGGCTTGGCGGCCTCGACCCAGATGGCGCCATGATAGGCCTGGTCGGGCTGGTTCAGCAGCGGCTGGCGCTGGGGATGTGCCGCCCAATCGAAATTGCCGCCATCGACGATGAGGCCGCCGATCGAGGTGCCGTGGCCGCCCAGATATTTGGTGGACGAATAGACCACAACGGCCGCGCCGTGCTCGAATGGGCGGGCGGTGAGCGGGGCGGCGGTATTGTCGACGATCAGCGGAATGCCCAGTTCGCGGCCGATGGCGGCGACTTCGGCGATCGGCAGGACCGCCAGCTTGGGGTTGGGCAGGGTTTCGGCGTAGTAGGCGCGGGTCTTGTCGTCGGTGGCGCGACGGAAGTTTTCCGGATCCGACGGATCGACGAAGCGCACCTCGATGCCAGCCTCGCGGAACGTGTTCTTGAAGAGGTTATAGGTGCCGCCATAGAGGTCGGTCGAGGCGACGATATTGTCGCCCACCACGGCCAGGTTCTGTACGGCATAGGCCGAGGCGGCCTGGCCCGATGCCACGGCAAGGGCGGCGGCGCCGCCTTCGATTGCCGCGACGCGCTTTTCGAGGACGTCGGTCGTGGGATTGCCGAGGCGGGTATAGATGTTGCCGAGCTGGCGCAGGGCGAAGAGGTCCGCCGCGTGCTCGCTGCTCTCGAACTGGAACGAGGTGGTCTGGTAGATCGGCACGGCGACCGAGCCGGTAGTCGGGTCGGCGCGCCAGCCGGCATGCAGGCCCTGGGTTTCGGGATGCTTGGAATTTACAGTCATGGTGGCCTCCGGCCCGTTAGCAACTCGCAACGGAAGCCTAGGAGGCGAGCGGCGCGGGATCGAGGCTTTATCTACTAAATTAGTAGACGAAAGGCGGAAAGTGCTTCCGCCTCACTCGGTTTTGGCGGCAAGGCGTGGCGCGCCGGGCTCCAACCACAGCGCCATGCCGATCGAAGCCGGCATTACGGGTTCGAAGCCGAACTTGGCGTAGAGGTGCTTTGCATCGCCGTCGGCGATCAGGCTGACATAGGCGCTGGCGGGGGCGTTGGCCTTGAGGTGGTCGACCAGCGCCGCCATGATGCGCTTGCCGAGGCCCTGGCCCTGATGCTCGGGCTCCACGGCGATATCGACGATCTGGAAGGCGGTGCCGCCGTCGCCGATGATGCGGCCCATGCCGATGGTGCGGCCGGCATGCTGGATGGTGACGGCGTACCAGGTGTTGGGCAGGCCGGCTTCGGCGGCGGCCTGGCTCTTTTCGCTGAGGCCGGCAACTCGGCGCAGCCGGCGATAGTCGTCGACCGAGGGCGTGCCCGGTATCAGCGCGTAGCTCACTTGAGCCTCTGCATCAGCCGGGTGAACATCAACAGGCCCTCGGGCCAGGGGCCGTGGCCCGAGGCGAGGTTGATGTGGCCGGCTTCGCCCGCCTGGTGGAAGTCCGAACCCCAGCAGGTGGCGAATTCGACGGCGCGGTCGATGGTGCATAGCGGGTCGTTGCTCGAAGCTACCACCATAGAGGGAAAGGGCAGGGGATCGCGCGGAATTGGGCGGAAAACGAAGGTTTCCTCGGGCGCGTCGGGGCTGAGCTCGATATCGGGCACCGAAACGAGAAAGGCGCCGCGGACATTGTCGGGCAGTCGCGGGGCGACGTGCGACACGGCAATGGTGGCGAGCGAATGGGCCACCAGCACAACCGGGCGCGTGGTGAGGCGGCAAGCCTGGTCGATGGTCTCGATCCAGTCATCGAGATCGGGCTCGTCCCAATCGGCCTGCTCGACGATTGCGGCGCTGCTCATCCGTTCGGCCCAGCGCAACTGCCAGTGGCCGGGGCTGGAGCCGCCGAGGCCGGGCAGGATCAGGATGTCACATTCAGAGATCTTCACGTGCGATGCGTCCTGTCGCGATAAAATCCGGCATCGGTCTGGGTCAGGCCAATGGCCTTGTAGAAGCCTTCGGCGCCGGGCAGCGCCAGCAGGATGATGCTGACGCCGGGGCCGAGAATTTCGGCGGCCTTGTCCATCATGAGCCGGCCGATGCCCTGGCCCTGATTGGCCTCTGCCACGGCCATATCGGCGCAGTAGCAGACCCAGTTCCAGTCGGTCATGGCGCGAAACAGGCCCACCAGCCGGCCGCCGTCATCGCGCGCGGTGACGACGAGGTTGGAGCTGTCGAGATAGGCCTGCACCCGCTCGGTATTGCCGAGCGGACGGGTCGGGCCCAGGGCGGACTGGCCGACGCAGGCGATGTATTCTTCGGCGGTGAGGCCAGTCTCCTGGGCGCAGATAATGCTCATCCGAAGACCCGCTTGAAGATCGTGCCGACATGCTTGAGGTGATAGGCGTCATCGAACATGGCGTCGATTTGCGCATCACTGAGAGTCACTTGCGGGTCGTCCTTGAGGTTGCGGGCGAACTGGCCGGCGCGATCGCCGCGCATTTCCCAGACCTTCATGGCGTTGCGCTGCACGGCGGCATAGCTGTCCTCGCGGCTGTAACCGGCCTGGGTCAGCGCCAGCAGCACGCGCTGGCTGTTGTGAAGGCCGCCGAGCAGATCGAGGTTTTTGCGCATATTTTCGGGATAGACGACCAGCTTGTCGATGACGCCGGTGAGGCGGGCCAAAGCGAAGTCGAGAGTGACCGTGGCGTCGGGGCCGATCATGCGCTCGACCGAGGAGTGCGAGATGTCGCGCTCATGCCAGAGGGCGACGTTTTCCAGCGCCGGGGTGACCATGCCGCGCACGAGGCGGGCGAGGCCGGTGAGGTTTTCGGTCAGCACCGGATTGCGCTTGTGCGGCATGGCCGACGAGCCCTTCTGGCCGGGAGAGAAGAACTCCTCGGCCTCGAGCACTTCGGTGCGCTGCAGGTGGCGGATTTCGGTGGCGACGCGCTCGATGGAGCTGGCGACGACGCCGAGCGTGGCGAAGAACATCGCGTGGCGATCGCGTGGGATGACCTGGGTCGAGACCGGCTCGATGGCGAGGCCGAGCTTTTCGGCGACATATTCTTCGACCTGCGGATCGATATTGGCGAAGGAGCCAATGGCGCCGGAGATGGCGGCGGTGGCGATCTCGGCGCGGGCGGCGACCAGGCGGGCGCGATTGCGGGCGAATTCGGCATAGGCCTCGGCGAGCTTGACGCCAAAGGTGGTCGGCTCGGCATGGATGCCGTGGCTGCGGCCGATGGTGATGGTGTCCTTGTGCTCATAGGCGCGGCGCTTGAGGGCGGCGAGCAGGGCATCGACATCGGCAATGAGCAGATCGGCGGCGCGGGCCATCTGCACCGAGAGGGTGGTGTCGAGGATGTCGGAGCTCGTCATGCCCTGGTGCACGAAGCGCGCGTCGGGGCCGACGATTTCGCTGAGGTGGGTCAGGAAGGCGATGACGTCGTGCTTGGTGGTGCGCTCGATTTCGTCGATGCGCGCGACATCGAAGCCGTAGTCGCCAGTGGCGGCCTTGCGGGCGTTCATGACGTCCCAGATGTTCTGCGCCGCTTCCTTGGGCACGACGCCCAGCTCGCCCAGCTTGGTGGTGGCATGCGCCTCGATCTCGAACCAGATGGCGAAGCGGGTCTCTGCCGACCAGATGCTGACCATTTCGGGGCGGGAATAGCGCGGAATCATGGGCTTAGGTCTTTCAGGTTCAGAAATTGAGTCAGGCTGTACGGCCGGTCGCTGCGTCGCGGATGGCCGCGATGCGACCGGCATAGGTGGCGCTGTCGTTGCCGACGAAGATCGACGAGCCGGCGACGAGCACATTGGCGCCGGCATCGGCGATGGCGCGGGCGTTGTCGGCGCTGACGCCGCCATCGACTTCGAGGTCGATCGGCCGGCCGCCGATGAGCGCGCTGGCCTGGCGCAGCTTGTTGAGCGATTCCGGAATGAAGCTCTGGCCGCCAAAGCCGGGATTGACTGACATCACCAGGACCAGATCGACATCGTCGATGACATGCTGGATGGCCGATACCGGCGTTGCCGGGTTCAGCGCTACGCCGGCCTTCTTGCCGAGGGCGCGGATGGCCTGCAGCGAGCGATGGAGGTGTGGGCCGGCTTCGGCATGGACGGTGATGATATCGGCGCCGCCCTTGGCGAAATCGGCGAGATAGGCGTCGGCCGGGGAAATCATCAGGTGGACGTCGAAGGGCTTGTCGGTCACGGCGCGGATGGCCTTCATGACCACAGCGCCAAAGCTGATATTGGGGACGAAGTGCCCGTCCATGACATCGACATGGATGTAGTCGGCGCCGGCATCGACGATGGCCTTCACCTCATCGCCCAGCCGCGCGAAATCGGCCGACAGGATGGAGGGGGCGATGCGGATGGGTCGCGTGGTCATGAAGGCTGCCTTGCCACAGGAGAAGCGCGTCTTTGCCATATAGTTTGAAGCGGGCATGGGCAAGGGCAGGGTGGGGTGAGCGGGTGACAGCTCGCTCGGGGGCCTTCACCCTTCACAAACCGGCGATGCGACACCCGGGTCATTGCATTGCGGCGACCACGCGGTAGAACTGCCGCACAATTGGAGCGTCATCTTCTTGGAATTTTCTCTGCCATTGGTGTTCGGCGCCGGGGTGCTGAGCTTCCTCAGTCCCTGCGTGCTGCCGCTGGTGCCGCCCTATCTCACCTATATGAGCGGGGCCAGCTTCGAGCAGTTGCGCGCCGATGACGTCGGCGCGGCGGCGCTGCAGCGGCGAGTCGCCGGCACGTCACTGTTCTTCATCCTCGGCTTTGCGGTGGTTTTCGTGACGCTGGGCGCGACGGCTACCGCCTTCGGCCAGGCGTTTCGGCAGGCGCTGCCTATCCTCACGCCTGTGGCGGGTGTGCTGATCATCGCCATGGGACTGCACTTTCTCGGCGTCTATCGCATCGGGATTCTGGATCGGCAGTTGCGCCACAATGGTCCGGGCGCCGCGAGCGGGCCGCTGGGCGGGTTTCTGCTCGGTCTCGCCTTTGCCATTGGCTGGACGCCCTGCATCGGGCCGGTGCTGGCCGCGGTTTTGTCAGTCGCCGCCAGCCGCGAGACGGCCTGGGAGGGCGCCGGGCTGCTGGGGCTCTATTCGCTGGGGCTGGGCGTGCCTTTCTTTCTTGCGGGCATCGCGATTGGGCCGTTCCTGGCGTTTTTCCAGGGGTTCAAGAGGCATCTCCATACCGTCGAACGCGTCATGGGCGGGTTGCTGGTGCTGACCGGTGTGCTGTTCCTCACCGGCAATTTCACCCGGCTGTCCTACTGGTTCCTCGAGACCTTCCCGGTATTGGCCTCGTTCGGCTAGGACGTCGTAGCGGTAAGCCGGGCTTAACCCTCTGCCAAGTTTCCGGTCCGGCACGGTTTTGCAGCGGCAAAGTTCAGCACTGGTTTACCCCATAAGGGCAGAGTGCAGCCCGACATGAGTGGGGACCATGCTGACACTAAACACAGCCGACGCAGCTCTTGATCCAGGCCTCCGCAGCGATACGGCGCCGGTGGCGGCGCGCAGCGAGATCGCGGTAGAGGTCGCCGACCGGATCGAGGCCGTGGAGGCTGTCTGGCGTGAGCTGACGGCCGGCAGCATCGAGTCGCCCGGACAGAGCTACGATTTCATTCGTCTGTGGGTCGCCGACCGCAAGGTGCCGCAATCGCATCAGCGCTACGTCGTCGGCCGGGTCGACGGCGTCGCGGTAGCGCTGCTGCCGCTGCATCGCAAGCGGGTGCATGGCCTGCCGGTGTTCACCTGGTTCCCTGGCGCCAATGCCGGCTGCTATGCGCCGATTGCCAACTATGATCGGCTGGCGGCGCTGGGCGTCGACGGTCGTTGCCGGCTGTGGTCGGCGATGACTAAGGAGCTTACGGGCGCCGACGTTGTCTATCTGCGGTCCATTCCGATCGACGTGGGTGGGCATGCCGGGCTGTTCGACGAGCTGGGCGCGACCCTGGCGGTGGAAACGCTCTATCGGTCTGAATATTCGAGCTGGGAAGAGTGCGACCGCCTGCAGCGCAGCAAATCGCGCCGCAAGCATGATCGCCAGCAGGGCGATCGGCTGGCGGCCATGGGCGAAGTCGGGTTCGAGGAGGTGCGCAATGGCGCCGACACGACCGATGCCATCGACACCATGTTCAAGCAGCGCTCGGCCCGCTTCAAGGCCATGGGCATTCGCGACACGTTCGTGCATGACCGGTTGATCGGCTTTTATCACGACCTGGCCAAGGCCGGGTCTGGCGTCGATGTGAGGCTGCATGTGTTGCGGCTCAACGGCGCCATCGTCGCGGTGCGCTACAATATCGTCCACAATGACCGCATGTTCTGCCTCATCTCCTCGATGAGCGACGATCCGGAGATCCAGAATGGATCGCCGGGCAAGCAGTGCCTGCTTCGGGTCATGCAGAGCGTGTTCGATGCGGGCATCGGCAGCTTCGACATGGGCAGCGGCTTTACCGACGAAAAGCGGCACTGGTGCAATGTGCAGGCGCCGCTGCGCCAGCACTATATCGGCCTGACGCCGCAAGGCGCGCTGGTGATCAAGGCGCACCGGATGTTCCAGAAGACCCGCGCGGCCATCAAGGCCAATCCGCAGCTCAAGGCGGCGGTGCGCAGCGTGCGGCAGGTTTTCGACCGGGCGACCGGTGCGGGCGCCCCGGCACCGGCGGAAAAGTCAGAGTAGCTTGAGGCCGCGCAACGAGGCGTGGCCCGATTTCCCGATGATGATGTGGTCGTGGAGCGTTATGCCCAGCGGCTTGGCTATGTCGGAAATTTCGCGCGTCATCCGCACGTCGGCCGATGACGGGGACGGGTCGCCCGATGGGTGGTTGTGCACCAGGATCAGCGCGGTGGCGGAGAGTTCGAGCGAGCGCTTGATGACTTCGCGCGGATAGACCGGCGTGTGATCGACGGTGCCCGTCTGCTGCACTTCGTCGGCGATGAGCCGGTTTTTCTTGTCGAGGAACAGGATACGGAACTGCTCGATGGACTGGAACGCCATCTGGCTGCGGCAATAATCGATCAGTTGCGACCACGATGACAGGATCGGCTGCTCGGCATCGATGCGATCGCGCCCGAAACGGGCCGCCACGGCCTGGATGACCTTGATATGGGCGACGGTGGTTTCGCCCAGACCCTTGATCTTGCCCAGGCGCGCCTCGCTGGCATTGAACACGCCGGAAAATGAGCCGAATTCGCGCAGCAGGGTCTTGGCGAGGCCCTTGGTGTCCTTGCGCGGGATGACCAGTTGCAGAGCCAGTTCGAGCAGCTCGTAATCCTCGAGCGCATCGCCGCCGACCCTGAGGAAGCGCTCGCGGACGCGCTGGCGGTGGCCGGCATGGTCGTCCGCCTCGGGTGAGGGTGCCGGGAACGGGGCCTCGGCGAGTTCGTCGGGCCGGTCGCTCATCAATTCGCCTGCGGCGCCATGGGGTTGAAGAGGCCTGCGGGCGAGAGCGTGAAGATCTCGCAGCCGCTCTCGGTGATGCCGATGGAGTGTTCGCACTGCGCCGACAGGGTGCGATCGCGTGTTACCGCGGTCCAGCCGTCGGAGAGGATTTTGACATGCGGGCGGCCCAGATTGATCATGGGCTCAATGGTGAAGATCATGCCGGGCTTGAGCGGGACGCCGGTCCCGGGCGTGCCGAAATGCATGATGTTGGGCTCGTCGTGGAAGAGCTTGCCCAGCCCGTGGCCGACGAAGTCGCGCACCACGCTCATGCGCTCGTTCTCGGCGACGGCCTGGATGGCGGCGCCGATGTCGCCGGTGGTGTTGCCGGGTTTGGCCGCGGCAATGCCGGCTTCTAGGCCGGCATAGGTGATTTCGATCAGCCGCTCGGCCTTCCGCGAAATCTCGCCCACCGGATACATGCGGCTTGAATCGCCGTGCCAGCCATCCACCACCAGCGTCAGGTCGATATTGACGATGTCGCCGTCGCGCAGAGGGCGCTCGTCGGGAATGCCGTGGCAGACGACGTGGTTGATCGAGGTGCAGAGCGAGTGCCGGTAGCCCTTGTAGAAGATGGTCGCTGGCACGGCGCCGTTGTCGCGGGCAAACTCGTAGGCGATCTTGTCGATAGTGGCGGTGGGTACGCCGGGCTCGACGAATTCGGTGAGAATATCGAGCGCCTGCGCCGTCAATGCGCCAGCCTTGCGCATACCCTCGAAGCCCTCGCTGCCATGCAGCGGAATGACGCCGGGCGTGCGGCGGGCTTTGGCGGGGGCATCGACGAAGGTGATCATGCAGGACTCCGGGGCAGTTTCGTCAAATTAGTCCCTTGGTGGTCCGATTGGAAGACCACCGGCCTTGCTTGACGCCGATATCGCGCAGGGGCATGTCTGACGGACAGCGAGCCACGGAATCCTTTCATGTCTGCAGATACTGTTACCGCCGGTCTTCTGGTCATCGGCGACGAAATTCTCTCGGGCCGCACCAAGGACGTCAATATTGGCGCCACGGCCGAATTTTGCACCGAGCTGGGCATTGACCTCAAGGAAGTGCGGGTGGTGAGCGACGAGACCGACGACATCGTCGATGCGGTCAACGCCCTGCGGGCGCGCTACACCTATGTGTTCACCACCGGCGGCATCGGGCCGACGCATGACGACATCACCGCCGATGCCATCGCCAAGGCGTTCGGCGTGGCGCTGCCGATCAATGCCGAAGCGCGGGCCATGCTGGAATCGCGCTGGAAGCAGACCGGCACCGAGGTCAATGAGGCACGCCTGCGCATGGCGCGCATTCCCGAGGGGGCGTCGCTGATCGTCAATTCGGTCAGTGCGGCGCCGGGCTTCCGCATCGGCAATGTGCATGTGATGGCGGGCGTGCCGATCATCATGCGGGCGATGCTCGAGGCGATCCTGCCGACGCTCAAGGCCGGCAAGAAGGTGATGTCTGTCACCGTCAAAGCTGCGGTGGGCGAGGGGACCATCGGTGGGCCGCTGGGCGCGTTGCAGGAGCAATATCCCGACGTGAAGATGGGCAGCTATCCGCAGATGGGCAAGGATCGGATCATGACCGAGCTGGTGCTGCGCTCGTCAGATGCTGCGCGTCTCGATGAAGCTGCCGGCAAGGTGCGCGACATGGTTATCGAGGCGCATGTGCGCGCCGGCATCGCCCTGCCGGACGACGAGCCTTACTAGGGCTGGGCATAATCGGGCCGAGGCATTGGCGCGGGCACGCGGGTTTGCTAAGCACGAGCCTTCCGAATTTCCCCGGCGCGGGCAGCGCCGGCGCAGGAGTGCTGATCTTGAGCAACCAGAACCAGAAGTCGTTCCCCGTGACCTGGGACCAGTTCCACCGCGACAGCCGCGCGCTGGCCTGGCGCCTGGCCGGCATGGGCACGTTCGACGCCGTGGTCGCCATTGCCCGTGGCGGCCTCGTGCCGGCGGCGATCGTGGCGCGTGAGCTCAATATCCGCACGGTCGAGACCGTGGCCGTCAAAAGCTACGACCACCAGAACCAGGGCGGCATCCAGGTGCTCAAGCCCATCAGCCAGCTCGTGCTCGACATAGCCAAGAAGGGCGGCAAGATCCTGATCGTCGACGACCTGGTCGATACCGGCTCCACCGCCCGCGTCGTCCGCGAAATGCTGCCCGGCGCGCATTTTGCCACGGTCTACGCAAAGCCCAAGGGGCGCGACCTGGTGGATACGTTCATCACCGAAGTGAGCCAGGACACGTGGATTTTCTTCCCGTGGGATCTGGACGTGGCGTATGTGGCGCCGATCAGTGGCGGGACGGACTAAAGCAAATTCTGCGGCCCGTATATTTTGCTCTCGGTGTCGTGCTGGTGATCCTGGGGATCATTGGTGCTTTCGTTCCCTTGATGCCGACAACGACCTTCCTGATCCTGGCGGCCTGGTGCTTTGCCCGCTCCTCCAAGCGCGCCGAAACCTGGCTGCTGTCGCATCCGGTGTTCGGTCCGCCCATTGTCGCCTGGCGGCGGGAAGGGGCCATCGCCAGGCGCTACAAGGTACTGTCGGTAGCCGGCATGAGCCTGGGCTATGTCATGTTCTACATCGCTGCCAAGCCTGAGCTCTGGCTCGCGCTGCTGGTGGCCGGCATCCTGATCGGCTGTGGCATATTTGCCGTTTCTCGCCCGGAACCCTCGCCGGAAGTCCTGACGCTGGACTGAGCGTGCAGTTGTGAAGTCTAGGCGCGTTGACCTGAGCTTTCAGGGCGGCCATCGTCCGGAAAGATCCAGGAACGGCGGTACATGAACGATTTTTCCGACGCATTGACCAGTTGTGACCGCGAGCCGATCCATATCCCGGGCGCCATACAGCCTTACGGCGTCATGCTGATTGCAACCAGCGATGGCGTTGTTGTCGGACATGCCAATAGTCCGATCGATGTGCTGAACCGTTCGCTGGAAGATCTGATTGGCTTGCGAGCGCGGGCGATCTGGCCGGGCCTGCCGGCAGCGGGGATCGTTACTCTCGACCAGGTCGACTTCGACGGGACTATGTCGGATGCCGTCGCCTACAGGAGTGGTGAGCACCTGGTGGTCGAGATCACGCCACACCGCAAGGGCGAAGCGCTGGATGCTGCCTTTCTTGCCCGGCTCGAGGGGATCGGCACCAATTTTGAGCAATCGGGCTCGGTTGCCGATCTGAGCAAGCAGGCCGCGGGCGTGTTTCAAGACCTGACGGGCTACAGCCGGGTGATGATCTATCGGTTCGTGGACGACGATGCCGGTGTGGTCCTGGGGGAGAGCATTGCCGGCGACTCGCCCAGCTTCATGAACCATCATTTCCCCGCGTCGGACATTCCCAAGCAGGCGAGGGCGCTCTACGTTCGCAACAAAGTCCGCGTCATTGCCGACGTACACTACACCCCGGCGCCAGTGGTCAGCGCGAGCACTGACCTCACCGCGATAGACATGAGCGACTCCACGCTGCGAAGCGTGTCGCCGGTCCACATCCAGTATCTCAAGAACATGGGCGTTGCGGCCTCGGCGTCCATGTCGATCGTGAATGACGGCATGCTGTGGGGACTGGTTGCATGCCATCACCACGAGCCTCGGACGCTGTCGCTGACGACCAGACTGGCCTGCCAAGCGGCCGCGACGGCGCTGGCTCGACAGGTCAAGGCAAGGGACGAACACGACCTTTTCCGCGAACGCATCAGGCTGCGCGCGCAGGAGGACTCGATTATCGGGCGGCTCGGCTCGGATGAAAAGTTGTCCCAGTTTTTCGAGCGGTCCGGCGCGGACCTCGCCGCACTGCTCACGGCGGACGGCTTTGCGGCCGTGCAGGGGAACGAACTCTTTGCTTCGGGCTCGTGTCCGGACGATATCGATGTGCGGGCCATTGCCGAGCATATTAGGCGACCGGCGGCGATCAAGCCGATCGTGACGAGTTCGCTGTCTAGGCAAATGCCCACGGCAGCCGCCTTTGCGGATCTGGCGAGCGGTTTGCTGGCGGTCACGATGTCCACCGAGGTTCCCACCATTTTGATGTGGTTTCGGGCCGAGCACCTGCAGACCGTCAAGTGGGCGGGCAACCCGCACAAGGATATCGACCATTCGCCCGACGCCAAGCTGGTGCCGCGGTCTTCCTTCGAGGCGTGGTCGGAGAGTGTCAAAGGCCGTTCGCGCGAATGGACGCATGCCGAGGCGGAATCGGCCCTGCGCGTTGTGAAACTCATGCTGGAGGCCCGGAACAATCGGCGCATGCGGCAGCTCAACCAGGAGCTGACGACAACGCTGCGCGAAAACGAGATCCTCATTGAGCAGAAGGATTATCTGCTCAAGGAGGTCAACCACCGGGTCCAGAACAGCCTGTCGCTTGTCGCGGCGTTTCTTCGTATGCAAAGCCGGAATGCCAGTGCGGACGTGCGGGAGCAACTTGAACAGGCCGAACGCCGGCTGATGGCTGTCAGCCTGGCGCATCGTCGGCTCTATCAGGACGATAGTGTCCGGGTGATCGATCTGTCGCGCTACCTGGGTGAGCTGGTGGTCGAGCTAAAGGCGGCGATGGATGACGATTGGGAGCAGCATCTGGTGATCGACCTTGCTCCCGTTCTGGTCAGTGCCGACCGCGCCGTGCGCCTGGGGCTGGTTGTCAACGAACTCATCACCAATGCTTCCAAATATGCCTATGACGGTCGTCCGGGCCCATTGCATATCCGGCTGGAGCAGCACCGCGACACTTTGCGACTGATCGTTGCCGATCGTGGCAGGGGCTATGCGGGGACGGTGCAGGGCACCGGGTTTGGCTCCAAGATGCTGGCCACAATCGTTCAGAGCCTCAATGGCAGTCTCGACCAACAGGACAACCAGCCCGGCCTCAAAGTCATCCTGTCGGCGCCGATCATGAGCCCGGATGACGTGCCGGTCTGAGGATCGTCCGGCGCCGCCACCCGGCTCCATCAGTGTAGCCTGTCTTGCCCCGTCTGCTCCTCGCGCCATTGACTGGGCGTCACGCCCTCCCATTCGCGGAAGGCGCGGTAGAAGGAGCTCGTATCCTGGTAGCCGAGCAGGTAGGCGATTTCGTCGATTTCCGAGCCTGGATTGCCCAGCATCTGGCGGCCGAGTTCGCGGCGCGCTTCTTCGAGCAACTGCCGATAGGTGGTGCCGTCATCGGTGATGCGCCGCTGTAGGGTCCGCTCGCTCGTGCCGAGTTCGCGGGCAATGTCGGCGAGGTCGGGGCGACCGCTGGCCATCCGCCGCTTGAGGACGACCTTGACCTGCTCGCTCGTCGTGCTGTTGGCGGTGATCTCCTGCAGGGCCGCGGCCAATGATGGGGTCAGCATTTCGATGAGCTCGGGATTGTGTCCCGGAAATGGGCGATCGAGGTCGGACGAGCGGATGTGCATGGCGTTGCGCGGCGCGCCGAAGCGCAGTTCGCAGCCGAAATAGTCGCGGTGGCGGCGGTTTCCGGGGGCGGGCCTTGTGAGGTCGACATGCACCGGGACGATGTGGTGACCGGTGGCCCGCCGGCCGAGTTCAAGGAGTGCACCGAGGGCCACGTCGACCGATACGTCGGGCTCAGGTCCAGTGGCGTAAAGCCATTCCGTCATGATGATGCCGACGCCATCCGCTTCATGCAGATGCAGCTTTTCGGGCGTGCAGAGCTGCTTGAAGCGTGCGACGCGCAGCAGCCCATCGCGATAGTCCCGTGCGTAGAATGCCGTCAGCAGGGACGGCGGGTTGAGCGCGGTATCGGTGCCTTCGGCCAGGGTAAGGCCGATGGCGGTGTCCCCTGACAGCTCTTCGACGGCACGCCACAGGGCGAAGAACTGTTCGGTCGTCACGAGACCCTGATCGGAGACATGGAGGGTGGCTGGCAGCCGCGCCTGGCGCAACACGGCCGACGGGGACAGGCCATGCCGCTCGATGGCCCGCCAGAAAGCGGCGGGCACCTTGCAGCGGTTGGTTGCGCCGTTGGGCATGACGAGCTCTCCTTTGGCTCCGGACCTTAGCGTGTCTGGCTCAGGATTATGCGATCGAACAGGCGATCGCCCAGCCAGATGCGCATTCCGATCAGCATCTTGGCGAACTTGCCGGCCGCGTAGCGGGTGCGCGGGTTGCTGCTGGCCACGGCCCGGGAGACGACGTCGGCGATAACATCGGGGCTGGTGCCCGTGCCCTGGCCGTAGGTGTTCTTGAGCGACTTGGCGACCATCTGCACCAGGCGACCATAGGGGCCATTGGCCGAGCGCTTGACGATGCTGTCGGTGGCGGCGTCGCCGAAGCCGGTTTCGATGACGCCCGGTTCCACAATGACCACCTTGATACCGAACTCGGCGACCTCGATGCGCAGGCAATCGGACCAGCCTTCCAGCGCATGCTTGGTGGCGTGGTACCAGGCGCCAAGGACGCTGTAGATCTTGCCGCCCATCGAGGCGACGTTGACGATGGTGCCCGACTTCTTGGCGCGCATGGATGGCAACAGCAACTGCGTCAGGCGGGCGGCTCCGAACACGTTGACCTCGAACTGGTAGCGGGCTTCGTCGATGCCGATCTCCTCGACGGGACCATAGAGCCCGAAGCCGGCATTGTTGACCAGCACGTCGACGCCGCCGGTCTGGGCGAGGATGGTTTGGACGCCGGCGACGATGTCCTCGTCCCTGGACACGTCCATGCGCAGCGTCTGGGCGCCGAGCCGGGCGAGGTCCTGCATCTTGTCGACGCTGCGCGCCGCTGCATAGACCTGGAAACCATCCTGGATCAGGCGCTTGGCGATCGACTTGCCCATGCCCGACGAGGCGCCGGTAACAAGGGCGGTTTTCTTTGATGGGACGAACATGTCTGCCTCACTTGTTGATGGGCAAGAGGTAGCGCAGCGCCCGGCCCGCAACATTGCCGGATCGCGCCAAGTTGGTTGCAGATTACGCCAAGTGTGCTGCAGGGGCCGCCAAGCGCGGCCTGCAATTGGAACAGGCTGGGCGCCTCATGGGTGCCGCCGGCAGAGTTATCCCCGCTTCTCGCGGGCATGAGACCCTTGCTCGGGATCATTCTGGAGCGAGACATGGGGCGGCTTCCACGCGAGCTTGAAGCAAAACGGCAGCGGCTGGCGCGCGCGGCGCAACGGGGCGCCTTCGATAGTTACATCAGGCACGGGCGCGTGCCGGAGACCTATGTGCGCATCGCGAAATTGGTGCGCGAGGCGAAGAACCTGGGCGACGGCGTCGCGGTGCCGACACCGTCCGTGTCGGGGTTGCCGATCGGGCGACCCACCAACCACTACACCTTGGCGCACGGCCGGCGATTATAAGGTTCGCAACGCCCATGCGGCGCTCAATGGCCGCATTTTCTCCTGGGCCAACGCGCCCGAGCACGGCCACCCCGGCGTCGAGCCCAACTGCCGCTGCTGGCCCGAGCCATACTATGGCGATCCGGCGGTATCGGATGCCATGCTGGAGATGGTGCCCGAGCGCCGGGTGAACAGGGATCCCGGCGTGCTTTGGGCGAGCATCGAGACGCTGACACGACCGGACGGGAGCCTGGCAGCGTCCTCGGTGGTGATGAACGATGGGACGGCGATCGACTCGACGTTCACAGGATCGGGTGTCGGACACGCGGTGACGCTGCCCGACGGAACGTCGGTCCTTATCGAAAAGAACGGGGAGGCCGCGGCGTAACGGTCATCGGCCCGGATGGGGAGCCACTGCAAGTAGCGGGACTGGCACGGATACTCTTCCCGCCGCCTCCTGTCGTTCAGCCTGCTGTACCCGCCTCGCGAGAGGCGTCGTTTCTGCCGCTGCCGACTTCGCCGGGCGCTCTGACCTTTTACGCGGCGCGCGCACTCTTCGACATGTTTCGGCAAGAGCCGGCGAGCGTTGGCGCAGGTCCGGCTGATGTGCCGGTTCTCGTGTACCGGCTTTGGCAGAGCGAGGCGGGGGCTGCACCGGTTCTGGTCACGGAAGCACTTACTCAGGAACAAGTGGCCCAGTGGTGCCCTCATGCCGCGGAGGTGCAGAGCTTCATCGACCTGGCAGCGCTAGAATGGGCGCCCCTCGCCGCGACAATGAATCCGGCGGTGCGGGGCACCAACATCCACATTTCGGCCAAGTTACTTCTGGAGGCGGCGAAACTTGTGAACCCGGCATTGGCAAATCTGCTCGCAGAAGTCTCCCTTGACCTGGAGCCTGTGGAAGATCTCGATGTTATCGGTGTAACGTATGGAACGGCAAACTCTACTCGACTGGATGTCCTGGAGCTCGTGAGTCCGCAAATGGGGTGTGTTTACGACTACAAGACGGGCAGGGCTGGCCTGACGACAGCGAGAGTTCTCAAGATAGTCGAGGCCTGGAACCATCGCTTCCCCGGAGTACCTGTGGTCATCATCGAGATGCGGCAGGGTCTGCCTGTGTGGTCGGAATGAGCACTGCCGCACAGGTTGCTCAGATCGTTCAGCCATTTCTGGAGCGGCATGCCGACTTTGTGCTGGTGGGGCGCAGCGTGGTCATGAAGCCGGTTGGCCACCTCCTGCGGCGCTTCTTTCTCGACCGGACATCAGCCAAAGGCTATGTCCAACCGAGTTGGTTTGTTGTGACCATGTTTGGTCCGCCCCCAAAGTACCTTGCCGGCGCGGGAGCGAGGTTGGTTCGTGGCGTAGGATATGTCGATGATCCGCAAACGCAGGTCCGTCTGCTTGAGGAGATGGAGCTTATTGCGTCCGAGATATTGCGCAATGCGGACATGGACGGCCTGCCGGCGTTGAGTTGGAAGGCGGAGCCCTTCTTTGGCCCCGGACCGATGACCTTTGGCATGCCGCTGCTCGCGAAAGGTGCTTTCGCCGAGGCCGAGCCATACTTTGCCCAGACACTGGCCCGCGTCGACGCTGCCGTGGAACAGCGGGCGGCCGCTGTGAGAAAACACCGTTCGCCCGATAGCCGGCAGGCGCGGCTTGATGCGTACACGCTTGGGCGCCATCTTGAGGCACAACAGGGCCTCAGAACGATCTGCGATCTCTTGGCTGCTGGCGATACCCCTGCGATCGCAGCACTGCTACAAGCGTGGGAGGCGGCCGCGGTCAAGGTGCACAAGGTCGAGCATCTCTGGCAGCCCTCACCATTTGCTTTCGAGGTGGCGTAGCCTCGAAGCGGCTGCAGTAACCGCTCAATGCTGCCCAGCGGCCGTCAAGCTGGTGCTCTATCCTGCGCAGCTTTGGCATTGACCGGTGCGAAACCGAATTGCGCCTTGAAGGCTCGGCTGAAGGCGGCTTCGGAGTCGTAGCCGACCTGGCGGGCGACCGAGCCGACCTTGGCGTCGGGTTGGCGCATCAGGTTGAGGGCGAGGGTCAGCCGCCAGCGGCTGTGATAGGACAGCGGGGCTTCCTTCACCAATGCGGTGAACCGGGCGGCAAAGCCGGAGCGGGACATGCCGGCAACCCGGGCCAGCTCGAGGACGGTCCAGCGCCTGAACGGTTCGTCGTGGATCGCCTTGAGCGCGCGGCTGATGCGGGCGTCCGCCAGTGCGCCCAGCCAGCCGACATTGCTGCCCTGTTCGAGCCGCACCCAACTGCGCAGGATGCTGATGACCAGCACGTCGATCAGCCGTGAAATCATGATGGATGCGCCGGGATGGACGTCCTGGGCTTCCTTCATCATGAAGTAGCCCAAGCCCTCGGCCCATCCGGTGGTCTCGCCGCTGGCCTTGGGAATGTGGATGACCGAGGGCAGGGCAGAGACGAGCCAGGGCACGGAGGCGCTCTCGAAGCGGAAGGCGCCGGCGATGAGCCTGGTGCGCTCGCCGCCGCCGCCATGGGCCACCTGGAGTTTTTCGGCGGTGAACTGCGTGGCCATGAGGGCGGTCAGGTCGGCTTCGGTTGGACACTGGCCATCGCTCAAGCCGTGGCCGAGGCCGCGGGGCAGCATGACGAGGTCGCCGGTTGCTACCTGCAGGGCGCGGCCCTGGTCGTTGACGACGGTCAGGCCTCC
>CBIHQV010000025.1:0-57680 GCA_966212275.1 uncultured Devosia sp. | reverse complement strand
GCACTTCGATGGCAATCGACCGCGAGAAGGAGCCGTTGAACGGCGTCTCGGGCGGGGTAAACTTGGCGCTCTCAGTGCCCTGCCCCGCGCCGGCCTCGGGGTTCATACTCATCATGCCCATCGGGGCCGCGGCAGCGGCGCTCTTGGCCTCCGGCGTCACCAGCGCCGCGGCATCAAGACCCGCGTTTTCGCTCACCGGCGAGGGCGCCGCGTCCAACCCGGCCAGGGCCGGAGCCGCAACACTCGAGGAGACCGACGCCTCGGCATAGGTCGGGGCAATGGTCGTGACTAGCAGGCTGGAACTGACCAATCCCGCCAGGAGGACTCGAGCGCCGCGTCCGAACAGACAAAGCCATCCCGCGCGCTCAAAAGCACCCATAAAACACCGCCCCCCAGCGCTGAGTCCCTCAAAATGTGAACGGAAACAAGCAGATGCCGAGGCACGCCGTCAATCGAGATTCGAACGAAGCCCCAGATATGACCGAATTTTCACATAACGCCTTCGAGCTCGAAAATTGCCGCTCGATCGACCTTCAACACCACCATGCCCGCATTGTGCGCGACAATCCTGTCGACGAGGCTTTCGGCTGTGCGGCGATCGGGGAAAGCACCCAACCCAACCAAGACTTCCAGCCGTTGACGGCGCTGGGCCCAGAACTAGGGCAAACGGCACGGTCAACTCCTAGACAATCACGATTGTCAGGCGCGGTCGCTTCGGCACGAGACCATGGGCAGCGTCGTCGTGATCGTTTCAGTCGGTCAACGGACGGGAGAACACACAGCCGCCTGAGCGTCGGAGCTCGAACCCGCGACCTCCGGCGTGACGGGTCGAGTACTTTGCGCTTCTTGGTACAAGAAAAGTTCCAACTCAAGTCGAGGGGAATGAGTACCAAAATAAACTGTTTTTTGTGCTCTTGAAACTAAAGGAACTGAGTCCGACTGGTGGGCCTTATCTGCGCCGCCGGGAATGTGATGTTGATTTGGACGACCGTGCCACCCGCCGACAGCGAGACGGCGTTTTCGGTGGCGTCGTGAATCATCGCAAGGTGGCCGGGATCAAGCGGGCATGCTGCGTCTGCTATGGTCAGGGTGAGATGCCCGCTGAGACAGAAGAACAAGCTGCGATCGGCGAGAGGGGCGGTGGATGTCGCGCCGTGGTGCACTTCTACGGTCGCGTGGGCTTTGCCGCGCGCTGTCATCACGTTGAGGTCACGAGACGGGCCGCGAACGGCTTCGGCGCGGGTGGTCCAATCGCCGGAAAACCGCACCGGTTGCAGCGGCTCGACCGGCGCAACGCGGCCGTGGCCAGCAAAGTCGAGATCGAAGCCGGGCCCTTCGATCAGGGTCAGGATGCGATCGATGCCGGGGAAGAGCGAAAAGGCACCGGCCTCGACGACATCTGCCGCAGAGACGCGCCAGAGCATCTCCCCGTCCGGGTCGTCCTCGCGCGCCATTTCCACGGTCGTGCCCAGGCCATTGCGCCAGGGCATGGAGCGGAAATCATCGGGACCTAGCAGTTGAATGCGCATCAGCGCGCCAGCGACGGCAGGTCGAGGCCTTTCTGGCGGGCCCAGTCCTGGGCGGTTTCGTAGCCGGCATCGGCGTGGCGCATCACGCCGGTGGCCGGGTCGTTCCACAGCACGCGGGCGATGCGCTTGGCGGCTTCCGGTGTGCCGTCGGCGCAGATCACCATGCCGGCATGCTGGGAAAAGCCCATCCCGACGCCACCGCCATGATGCAGCGACACCCAGGTGGCGCCACTGGCGGTGTTGAGCAGAGCATTGAGCAGCGACCAGTCGGAAATGGCGTCCGAGCCATCCTTCATCGCCTCGGTTTCGCGATTGGGCGAGGTAACAGAACCGGAATCAAGGTGGTCGCGACCGATGACAACTGGCGCTTCGAGTTCGCCATTAGCGACCATTTCGTTGAAGGCAAGGCCCAGTCGGTGGCGATCGCCCAAACCAACCCAGCAGATGCGCGCCGGCAGGCCCTGGAAGGCGATGCGCTCGCGCGCCATGTCGAGCCAGTTATGCAGGTGCGGATCGTCCGGGATCAATTCCTTGACCTTGGCATCGGTCTTGGCAATGTCGTCGGGGTTGCCCGACAGGGCCGCCCAGCGGAAGGGACCGATGCCGCGGCAGAACAGCGGGCGGATATAGGCGGGAACGAAGCCGGGGAAATCGAAGGCATTGGCCACGCC
This sequence comes from uncultured Devosia sp., assembly GCA_966212275.1. Lineage (GTDB taxonomy): Bacteria > Pseudomonadota > Alphaproteobacteria > Rhizobiales > Devosiaceae > Devosia. The sequence goes on along the minus strand of CBIHQV010000025.1, from coordinate 55,480 downwards.
CTCTTCCTTGGCCATCTGCCTTATATTGTTGCCATAGTCGAAGGTGGGGATGCCGGCTGCATGGAAATCCAGCATGGCCCGCACATGCACGGCCATCGACTGCTTGGCGGCGGCGGTGGTGCCGGCTGGATCGCTGACGGCGCGTTCGCGGTATTCGGGCCAGCTCCAGCCGATGGGGAGGTAGCCATTGAGGGGGTCATGCGCCGAAGTCTGGTCGGTGACCATGTCGGGCCGCACGCCACGGCGGACCATTTCAGGCAGGATTTCGGCAGCGTTGCCGAGCAGGGCGATGGAGATCGCCTTCCTGGCGGCGACGGCATCAGCGATCATGGCGAGGGCCTCGTCAAGATCCTTGGCCTGCACGTCGACATAGCGGGTGCGCAGGCGAAAATCGATCGATTGCTGCTGGCACTCGATCGCAAGGCAGGCTGCTCCGGCCATCGTCGCAGCCAGTGGCTGGGCGCCGCCCATGCCGCCCAGGCCAGCGGTGAGAACCCAGCGACCACCGAGGTCGCCGCCATAATGCTTGCGGCCAGCTTCGACGAAGGTTTCGTAGGTGCCCTGCACGATGCCCTGCGAGCCGATATAGATCCACGAGCCGGCGGTCATCTGGCCGTACATCATCAGACCCTGCCGATCGAGCTCGTTGAAGTGCTCCCAGGTGGCCCAATGCGGCACGAGGTTGGAATTGGCGATCAGCACGCGCGGCGCGTCGGCATGGGTCTTGAACACGCCAACCGGCTTGCCGGACTGGACCAGCAGGGTTTCGTCGCCCTCGAGGCGCCGCAGCGTCGAGACGATGCGGTCATAGGCATCCCAATCGCGGGCGGCGCGGCCAATGCCGCCATAGACCACCAGCTCCTTGGGATTCTCGGCCACATCAGGATCGAGATTGTTCATCAGCATGCGCAGCGGCGCCTCGGTCAGCCAGGATTTGGCGGAGAGAGTGGTGCCGCGCGCCGCGCGGATTTCGACGTCCCGATAACGGCTGTTGCTCAGCATGGCGGCTCCACCTGTATAGAGTTGTATATGTAAGTTATCAAACTCTGAGGCGTTGGCAACCGTCAAAATGACAGGACTTTCATCGGATCAGCTGCGGGACTGGGTGTTGAAGAAACCTTCCATGCGGTAGCGCGCACCCGGATAAAGCAGCCTAACGGCGGTGACGCAGCGCGCCGCCGACCAGGTGCGACGGCGGATCAGCAGGCACGGATCGGCCGGCGAGATGGCCAGCAACTTGGCCTCCCACGCCTGGGGCAGCACAGCCTCGACCACGTGCTCGGCCTGCGACAGCGGGGCGACGGCGGTGAGATAGGCATAGGGCGTGGTCTGGGTGAAATCCTGGTCGGCATAGTCAGGCGCTACGCCGGGATTGACGTAGCGATCCTCGACCTGCGCGGGCACGCCATTCTCGAAATGCACGATGATGGAATGGAAAACCACTTCGCCCAGACCAATGCCCAAAGCATCGGAAATCTCAGGCGCTGCCGCGTCTCGCTGCATGCGGATGATCTCGGCCGTGTGGGTATGACCGCGCTTTCGGATCTCCTCCGCGATGTTGCGCACTTCGAACAGAGCCGTACCGCCCTTGCGCTCGGCTACGAACGAACCCACGCCCTGGACGCGCTTGATCACCCCCTCATTGGCAAGCTCGCGCAGGGCCCGGTTGGCGGTCATCCGGCTGACGCCGAGTTCACTTACCAGCTCGTTTTCCGACGGCACACGGAAGTTCGGCGGCCAGACGCCGCTGTCGATGCGCTCATGGATCAGTTGCTTGACCGCGACATAGAGCGGCCCGGTATCGGTGCCCTGCAATGCTTCGGCACCGAATGTGCCCTGCCCTGCTCCGCCATCCACCGTCTTATTCATGCCGCCACTTTCCGCAGAATCCGCTCTTGCACAGTTTTTGATATTTTTCGCTTGCGCGCCAGCATTAATTATCTATGGTTCCCTATACAACCAATGACAGGTAGGGGTCATGGCCGGGCGCGCCGCTCTCCGCATTTTCGCTTCTAAGGCCCTGCTCAGCAGCGGGTGGGCCACCGACGTTGCGATATCGGTAGGGTCGGATGGCACGATCGCCGCGATCGAAACGGGCGTCACTGCGCAAGCCGGCGATGTGATCGCGGCCGGGCCTCTGCTTCCGCCACTGGCCAATCTTCATTCCCACGCCTTCCAGCGCGCCATGGCCGGACTGGCCGAAGTATCGGGCCATGGCGACGACAGCTTCTGGACCTGGCGCGACACCATGTATCGCATGGTCGGGGCGCTTTCGCCTGACGATGTCGAGGTGATTGCCACGCGGCTCTATATCGACATGCTCAAATGTGGCTATGGCCGCGTCGGCGAGTTCCACTACCTGCACCATGACCAGTCGGGCGTGCCCTACGTCGACCCAACCGAGATGAGTGGCCGCATTCTGGCGGCCGCTTCGGCCAGCGGCATTGGCATGACGCTGCTTCCAGTGTTCTACGCGCATGCCAATTTCGGTGGCGTGGCGCCGACCGAGGGCCAACGCCGCTTCATCCATGGCGTCGACGACTTCCTCGCCCTGATGGAAAAGCTGCGGCCGCAGGTTGCCGCTTCGGGCGCGACGCTGGGCTATGCCTTCCACTCGTTGCGAGCAGCGACGCCCGAGGAAATGCGCGCCATCCTGGCTATCGCTCCCGGCGACGGTCCTATCCACATCCACGTTGCCGAGCAGCAGGCCGAGGTCGATGCGTCGCTCGCCTGGTCGGGCCGGCGCCCGCTCGAATGGCTGCTCGACGAAATGCCGGTCGATGCCCGCTGGTGCCTGATCCACGCCACCCATGCCAATGCTGATGAAGTTCGGCGGATGGCGGCCAGCGGCGCCGTTGTCGGGCTCTGCCCGACGACCGAGGCCAGCCTGGGCGACGGCATTTTTCCGGCCACGGCCTATCGCAGCCTGGGCGGCAAGTTTGGCATCGGCTCGGATAGCCATGTCTCCGCCAGCCCCAGCGAAGAATTGCGCTTCCTCGAATATGGCCAGCGCCTGCGCGACGAGCGCCGGGTGCGGCTGGTGAACGGGCCTGGACGCTCCAACGGCCGGGATCTGTTCGACACGGCCCTGGCGGGCGGCGCGCAGGCACTGGGTCAGACCATAACCGGCCTGACCGTCGGTGCTTCCGCTGACCTCGTGGTGCTCGACGGGGCCGATCCATTCATCGCCACCGCCAAGGACGACGCCATTCTCGATCGCTGGCTGTTCACGCTGGGCGACCGCGCCGTGCGCGACGTCATGGTGGCGGGACGCTGGCAGATCACCGACCGGCAACACCGGCTCGACGCTTCGATCGACCAAAAATTCCGCGGAGTGCTCGCGCGCCTCTGCTGATCGCCCAACGCATATGACCGGGACGCCAGTCCTTCAACCAAGGGGAATACACATGAAACTGCTCGCTACCTCCCTCGCTCTGGGGACGGCCACTTTCCTGCTCGCCGCGGCGCCGGCCCAGGCCTCCTATTGCAGCGATGGCAAGACTGTCATGTTCGCCGGCATCGACTGGCAGAGCGGCGATTTCATCACCGAGGTGATGAAGACCATTTTCTCCAAGGGCTATGACTGCACGGTCGACGCCATCCCCGGCAATTCGGTGACCCTGGAACAGGCCACGGCCAATAACGAAGTACAGATTTTCGCCGAGGAATGGCTCGGCCGCTCCGATGTTTGGAACGAAGCCACCGCCGCCGGCAAGGTGCTGGCTATCGGCAAGACCTTCGAAGGCGCTGCCGAAGGCTGGTTCGTACCCGCCTACGTGATTTCGGGTGACACCGAGCGCGGCATCGTGGCAATGGCGCCCGATCTCAAGAGCGTCGACCAGCTCGCCGACCCCGCCCTCGTCGCCCTGTTCAAGGATCCGGAAGAGCCCAGCAAGGGCCGCTTCCTCAACTGCCCGTCTGGCTGGACCTGTGAAGGCGTTTCGACTGCCAAGCTCGAAGCCTACAAGCTCACCGACTCCTACGTGAACTTCCGCCCCGGCACCGGCGCAGCGCTCGATGCGGCCATTGCCTCGGCCTATCTCCAGGGCGAACCGCTGCTGTTCTATTACTGGTCGCCGACCGCCGCCATGGGCCAGTTCGACCTGGTTCAGCTCGAAGAACCCGCCTATTCGGAAGAGTGCTGGACGCAGCTAACCAGCGCCGATGGCAGCCGTGATCAGGCCTGCGCATTCCCCTCGGTCGACGTGTCCTATGGCGTCAATGCCACCTTCGCTGCCGAGGCTCCCGAGCTGATCGCAGTGCTCGAAAAGGCCACTTTCCCGCTCGACGAAGTCAATGGCAGCCTGGCCTTCATGGCGGAGAACGAGGTCGACGGCGAAGCCGCCGCGCTCGAATTCCTCAAGACCAAGCAGGATGTCTGGGCCCCCTGGGTGTCGGACGAAGCCCGCGCCAAGATCGTCGCCGGACTCTGATCTTGCCAGCGCTATCGGGCCCATGGTCCGGTAGCGCACCAAACCTCATCCAGCCAGCCAAGGACGGTGGGCCATGTTTCCAGAATCGTTGCAGCTTTCCATCCGGTCGCCGATCAACGATTGGGTGGAAGCGGTCGTCATCAACCATGGCGCTACCTTCAAGGCCATCTCCAACGCCATCCTTCAGGTCGTGCTGCTGGTTGAGAGCGTGTTGCGCGGCCTGCCCTGGTGGGCGGTCATTGTCATCTTCGTGGCGCTGGCCTGGGCCAGCACGCGCAAGATTGTGTTCTGCGCCATTGTCGGCGTGCTGATGGTGGCCGTGGGCGTGCTTGGGCTCTGGGACCTCACCATGCAAACCCTCGCGCTGATGCTGGTGGCGACGCTGGTTTCGGTGATCATCGGGCTGCCGATCGGCATTCTCTGCGCCAAAAACCGTATCGCGCGGGCCATCACCCTGCCGGTGCTCGACGTGATGCAGACCATGCCTAGCTTCGTCTATCTCATTCCCGTGCTGATGTTGTTCGGCTTGGGCAAGGTGCCGGCAATCCTCGCGACAGTCGTCTATGCCGTACCGCCACTGATCCGCCTTACCGATCTGGGCATTCGCCAGGTCGATGCCGAGGTGGTGGAAGCCGCAACGGCCTTCGGCACCGCGCCGGGCCGCCTGCTGTTTGGCGTGGAACTGCCGTTGGCGACACCCACGATCATGGCCGGGCTCAACCAGACCGTGATGATGGCGCTGTCGATGGTGGTGGTGGCGTCGATGATCGGCGCGCGTGGGCTGGGCGAGCAGGTGCTCAACGGCATTCAGACGCTCGACGTGGGTCGTGGCCTCGAAGCCGGCATCGGCATCGTCATTCTCGCCATCGTGCTCGATCGCATCATGCAGGGTTTCGGCCGCTCGCGTCTGGAGGAAGCCCGCAATGGCTGAGATCGAAATCCGCAACGTCTACAAGATCTTCGGCCAGAATACCGGCCAGACCATCGAACTGGCCAAGCAGGGCCTCGACAAGGCGGCTATCCTCGCCAAGACCGGCGCCAATATGGGCCTGGGCGATGTGAGCCTCAAGATCGCCTCGGGCCGCATCTTCGTCATCATGGGGCTGTCAGGCTCCGGCAAATCGACGCTGGTGCGCCATCTCAACCGGCTGATCGAGCCATCGAGCGGAGAAATCCTGTTCGATGGCCAGAACATCCTTACCCTCAATGCCCGCGACCTGCGCGCCTTCCGCATGAGGCGCGTGTCCATGGTGTTCCAGAGCTTTGGGCTGATGCCGCACTACACCGTGCTGCAGAATGCCGGCTATGGCCTCAGCGTGCGCGGCGAACCGCGCGCCCAGGTGCGCGACACCGCCATGAGGTGGATCGAGACAGTCGGGCTCAAGGGCTACGAGAACAAGTTCCCGTTTGAGCTTTCCGGCGGCATGAAGCAGCGCGTCGGCCTGGCCCGGGCGCTCGCCGCCGACACCGACGTCATCCTGATGGACGAGGCCTTCAGCGCGCTCGATCCACTGATCCGCGCCGAAATGCAGGACCAGTTACTCGAGCTGCAGCGCACCTTGGCCAAGACCATCGTCTTCATCACCCATGACCTCGATGAGGCGCTGCGCATCGGCTCGGAAATCGCCATCCTGCGCGATGGCCGCCTGGTGCAGGTTGATACGCCGGACGAAATCCTGCGCAATCCGGCCAATGACTATGTGGCGCGCTTCGTGCAGCGTCATGCCCACCACGCTTTAGCCCACGATTGACCATGACCGAAATCGTCCGCGACGAACCGCTCTCCTGGCGTGACCTGGCCGCTGTCGCCGCCGGGGCGCGGCTGACCCTTTCTGACGCGGCGCGGGCGCGTATCGTCCATGCCCGCGCGCTCGTAGAGTCCATCGTGGCCAAGGGCATCCGTGCCTATGGCGTCAATACCGGCGTTGGGGCACTGAGCGACACGGTCGTCGACGTGCCCATGCAACGGCAATTGTCGCGCAATCTGATTATGAGCCATGCCGTCGGCGTGGGTGCGCCACTGCCGGCGCTGGAGGCCCGGGCCATCCTGGCGGCTGCGATCAATAACCAGGCGCATGGCTATTCGGGCGTTCGCCTTGATGTGGTCGAGACCATGGTCGACCTGCTTAATGCCGGCTTTGCCCCCGAAATCCCATCGCGGGGTTCAATCGGCTATCTCAGCCACATGGCCCATATCGCGCAGATTTTGATCGGCGGCGGCCACGTGCTGGCCGGAATCGCGCGTATCAGCGGCGCCGAGGCTTTGAACCGGATCGGCCGACCGCCAGTGGTGCCAGAGGCCAAGGAAGGTCTCAGCCTGATCAACGGTACGCCTTGCGTTACCGGTCTAGCCGCCATCGCGGTCGCCAAGGCACAGACGCTGCTGGCTTGGGCCGATGTCGCTGCAGCACTAACCTTCGAAAGCCTCAACGGGCAGAAGACCGCTTTCGATGCCAAGAGCCTGGCCCTGCATGCCTCGCCGGGGCTGGCGGAAACCGGCCAGCGCCTGCGCGGCCTGTTGGTGGGCAGCCAGATTCTCGAACATAGCCTCGGCGCGCGGACACAGGATGCGCTGAGCCTGCGGGCCTTGCCGCAGGTGCACGGCGGGGCGCGTGACATGCTGGTCTATGTGGCAGGCATTGTCGGCAACGAACTGGCGTCGGTCACCGACAATCCGGTGGTGAGCGGCTCCGTCGATGCTCCCGAAGTCTTTTCGGAGGCGCATGCCGTGGGCGCCGGCATCGCCATGGCGATGGATGCGCTGGCGCCGGCCATGGCGCTGGTCGCTACCATGTCGGAACGACGCACGGATCGGCTGGTCAATCCGCTGGTCAGCGGCCTGCCGCCATTCCTCGCCGCCGATAGCGGCGCAGCCTCCGGCTTCATGATCCTGCAATATACGGCGCTGTCGCTGGTCGGCGAAAACCGGCGGCTTGCCGCACCGGCCAGCCTTGATGCCGGCGTAACCTCGGGCCTCCAGGAAGATCTCATCTGCCACCCGACGCCGTCGGCCCTCAAGCTGCTGGCTATTCTCGACAATGTCGAAGCCATCATCGCCATCGAATTGCTGGCGGCGGCACAGGCCGCGGACCTCAGAAGCGATGGCCTGGCCCACGCGCCGGCAACCGACGCCGTCTGGCGGACGATCCGCGCCAAAGTCCCCACCTATGCCGACGACCGGCCGCTGGCCGACGACGTCGCCGCGATCCGGCCGCTGCTGCGGACTATGCCGCTTGTCTGAGGAGAACCGGCCCATGTCGCGGCTCTGGACCAATGCCCGCATCGCCACCCTCGACCCGAGCCAACCCGGCCTGGGCATCATCGACGGTGGCGCCGTCCTCGCAGAAGGCGAGCGCATCGCCTGGGTGGGGGCGATGGACGATCTGCCTGACGCGGCAGGAGCTGCCGAACACGTCGATCTTGATGGCCGCTGGATCACGCCCGGCCTCATCGATTGTCACACCCATCTGGTGCATGGCGGCGATCGGGCGCGTGAATTCGAAATGCGGCTCGAGGGCGCGTCCTACGAGGACATCGCCCGGGCCGGTGGCGGCATCATTGCCTCGGTAAACGCCACGCGCGCCTCAAGCGTCGAGCAACTGGTTGCCAGCGCCCTGCCCCGGCTCGACCGGCTGATCGCCGAGGGTGTCACGACAGTCGAGATCAAGTCCGGCTACGGGCTCGATCTCACCAGCGAGTTGGCCATGCTGCGCGCCGCGCGCGCGCTCGGCAAGCAGCGCGACATTTCCATCGCCACCACCTGCCTCTCGGCCCATGCCGTGCCGCCCGAATTCAAGCAGGATCGGGCCGGCTATCTCGATCTCGTCGTCGACACCATCCTGCCCGCCATGGCGGCCGAGGGCCTCGCCGACGCCGTCGATGCCTTCATGGAAGGGATCGCGTTCTCGGGCGAGGAGACGGCGCGCGTCTTCGCCAAGGCGCAAAGCCTGGGCCTGCCAGTCAAGCTCCATGCCGACCAGCTTTCCAACCTGCATGGCGCCAAGCTCGCCGCGAGTTTCGGCGCCCTCTCGGTCGATCATCTAGAATATACCGACGCAGACGGCGTCAGGGCGATGGCCGATGCCGGCAGTGTCGCCGTCCTGCTGCCAGGCGCCTACTACACGCTGCGCGAAACGCAATTGCCGCCGGTGGACCTGTTCCGCCAGTACGGCGTGCCGATGGCGGTGGCCACCGACGCCAATCCTGGCACGTCGCCGATGACGTCGCTGCTGCTGGCGATGAACATGGCGGCGACGCTGTTCCGCATGCGCGTCGACGAGATCATTGCCGGCACCACCCGCGAGGCCGCGCGCGCCTTGGGCAAACTCAATGAGACCGGCACTATCGAAGCCGGCAAATATTGCGACCTGGCGATCTGGGACATCGATCGGCCGGCCGAGCTGGTCTACCGGCTCGGCTTCAACCCGCTGCATGCCCGCATCTGGAGGAACCGATGAGCATTCACCACCAACTGGTGCCCGGCGCGGTTCCGCTGGCCGTCTGGCGAGACATCTATTTCGGTGCCGACTGCGGCCTGGCTCCCGGCGCCGAGCCGGCCGTTCAGGGGGCGGCCGAAACGGTCGCGGCGATCATCGCCAAGGGCGAGCCGGTCTATGGCATCAATACTGGTTTCGGCAAGCTGGCCAGCGTGCGCATCGAGGACGACGACCTTGCCGCCCTGCAGCGCAATATCGTGCTGTCGCATGCAGCCGGGGTTGGCGAGCCGCTGCCCGTGCCGGTGGTCCGGCTGATCATGGCGCTCAAGATCGCCAGCCTCGCCCAGGGCTTTTCCGGCGTGCGCTGGCAGACCATCACCCAGCTCGCGAAGTGCCTTGAGCTTGGGCTGATTCCCCTCATTCCCGGCCAGGGCTCGGTCGGCGCGTCTGGCGATCTGGCCCCTCTTGCGCATATGAGCGCCGCCTTGCTGGGCGTCGGTTCATTCCTCGTTGACAGAGTCGAGGTTCCCGCGGCCAAGGCACTGGCAGACGCAGGCCTCGCCCCGCTCCAGCTTGGCCCGAAGGAGGGCTTGGCGCTGCTCAACGGCACGCAGGTGTCGACTGCCCTCGCGCTGTCCGGCCTATTCGAGGCCGAGCGTGTCTTCCAGGCTGCGCTGATCACAGGCGCACTGTCGACCGACGCGGCGCGCGGTTCTGACGGCCCGTTCGATCCGCGCATTCACGCCGTGCGCCGCCATCGCGGGCAGAGCGAGGTCGCCGAGGCGCTGCATCGCCTGATGGAGGGCAGCGCCATCCGCGCTTCGCATCGCGTCGGCGATACCCGTGTGCAGGATCCCTATTGCCTGCGCTGCCAGCCGCAGGTGATGGGCGCCTGCCTCGATCTGCTGCGCCAGGCCGCCGCCACGCTGGCCATCGAAGCCAATGCCGTCTCGGACAATCCACTGGTCTTCACAGCGGAGAACGAGGTTATCTCGGGCGGCAATTTTCACGCCGAGCCCGTCGCCTTCGCCGCCGACATGATCGCCATGGCCCTGTGCGAAATCGGCTCCATCGCCGAACGCCGCATCGCCATGCTGGTCGATCCGGTGCTGTCTGGGCTGCCCGCCTTCCTGACGCCGAAACCGGGGCTCAATTCCGGCTTCATGATCCCGCAGGTGACGGCGGCGGCCCTGGTATCCGAGAACAAGCAGCGGGCCTTTCCGGCGAGCGTCGACTCCATCCCCACCTCTGCCAACCAGGAAGATCACGTCTCAATGGCGACCCATGGCGCGCGGCGTCTCGGACCCATGGCGGCCAACGCCGCCAATGTGATTGGCATCGAACTACTGGCCGCGGCGCAGGGCTGCGTCTTCCACGCGCCCTTGGCGTCGAGCAGGGTGCTGGAAAGCGCCCGCGCTTTGCTGCGCGGCGTGGTCTCGCATCTCTCCGACGACCGCTACATGGCGCCGGACATGGCGGCCGCGACCCGACTCGTCACGAGCGGCGCGCTGGTCGAGGCCATAGGCGGCACGGATTTGCCGGAGATATCGGCATGACCTGGCTTACCGTCACCAGGGGAAATGCGCCGCTCCTGGTCAGTCTGCCCCATACCGGCACCGAAATCCCAGCGCCGGTGGCCGAGCGCCTCGCCTCGTTACCACTGGCCCGCAACGACACCGACTGGTGGATCGACCGGCTCTATGATTTCGCGGCATCACTTGGCGCCACCATCGTCCACACCGCGATCTCGCGCAGCGTCATCGACGTCAATCGCGACCCCTCGGGCCATTCGCTCTATCCAGGCCAGGCAACCACAGAGCTCTGCCCGACCACCAGCTTTGACGGCACCCCGCTCTATCGCCCCGGCGCCAAGCCAGACGACGCCGACATCGCCGCGCGCCGGCGCGACTATTTCGATCCTTATCATGCCGCTCTCACTGCCGAGATCGCCCGACTGCGCGCCGACGACCCCCGCGTCGTGGTCTACGACTGCCACTCGATCCGCTCGAATGTCCCGCGCCTGTTCGATGGCGAACTGCCCATCTTCAACATCGGCACCAATGGCGGCGTGAGCTGTGCGCCGGGGCTGCAAGCCCTGGTCGAACGCCATTGCGACGCCTCGGGCTTCTCCCGCGTATCAAACGGTCGCTTCAAGGGCGGCTGGATCACCCGCCACCATGGCGATCCAGCCAATGGCGTCCACGCCGTGCAGATGGAGATCGCCTGCCGCGGCTACATGGACGAGCACGCCGACTTTGAGCCCGAGCCCTATTCGCCCGAGCGTGCCGCGCCGATGCGCCTAATTCTCAGTCAGCTCTTTGCCGACATGGTCGATTGGGCGGTTCGCGGCTGATGCAATGCCCCCGTTTCCTCTGGTCTGTACGAGCCGTCTATACTCGCCTTCCACGATGACGATGTGGCCGCGCATGGCCGCCTCGGCGCCGCTGCGGTCGCCACGCAGGATGGACTCGACGATGTGGCCGTGCTCCTCGTGCGAGCGGCGCAGGCGGGCCAGGATGCCGAACTGGGCGCGGCGGAAAGGCTGCAGCCGCTGGCGGGTGGACCGGGTGAGTTCGGCCAGGTAGCCGTTGTGAGCGCCGTCGTAGATGGCACTATGGAAGATGTCGTTGGCCACGCTGTAGTCATCGGCGTTGCCGGCGCGAACAAGCGCCGCCATCCCGGCATGATGCCGGTCCAGCGCGTCCCGCTCCGGCGCCGTCATGGCGACCGCGCTTAGTCCCGCACACAGGGCCTCGAGATGGCCCATCACCTCGAACATGCCGGCCAGGGTGGCGTCGTCGGGCTTGGCGACCAGCGCCTGGGCATGCGGTTTCTGGTCGATCAGGCCACTGGCGGCCAGCAGGCGCAGCGCTTCGCGGATGGGCGTTCGCGATACGGAGAACTCGGCGGCGAGACTGGTCTCATCCAGCGGCGTGGCCGGCGCCAGCTCGCCGCGGATGATCCGGGAAGCGAGCTGCTGCCGGATGTCCTCGGCCGATGTGCGGGGGCGCTTGAGCACGCTCTTCGGATCTTTCTGTGGTTCAGGGCTTTGGCATCATACTGACATGGGCCGCGGCTACGCACCAACCGGCGGGCACGCGGAGCCATGTCTGCTGCTGCCGCCCAACCTGGCCGGGAAAGTCTTCCCGATAGAACAGGGTCGAGGCGGTGGCAACATCGTTGCCATAGGTGACGATGGTAAGCCCGTCGAGCGTCCGTGTGAATGGGCGCTGCATGGCGCGGAAGGCGCGGATCTCATCGATGCCATACTGCACCTCGGCGACGCCATAGCGCACCGTGTCAGGGCGCTGCACGAACATGGCGTCGAGCACATCGGTATCATTGGCCAGCAAAGCGCGCTCGTAGCGCTCGAATGCGTCGCGAACTTCGGCGACCACGGCAGGATCGTTGAGGATCATGCCGGCACGCTTTGGGTGGCCGCCTGCAACTCGGCCAGCGGCGTCGCCCAGCCGACAATGCCACCCTGCGCCGCGATCATCTCGATGGTCGCCGCCTTGAAGGCCGGGAAATAGCTTTCGGTCGCGTCCTCTACCAGCAGGCATTCATAGCCCCGGTCATTGGCCTCGCGCATCGAGGTCTGCACGCAGACTTCGGTGGTGACGCCGGCAAACACGAGGTGGGTAATGCCCAAGGCCTGCAAGCGCTCGTGGATACCTGTGGCCCAGAACATGCCTTTGCCAGGCTTGTCGATGACGATCTCCCCTGGAATGGGAGTCAGGGCATCGACGATCTGGTTGCCCGGTTCGCCGGCGATCAGGATGCGTCCCATGGCGCCCATCTCGCCGATGCGCAGGCCCGACTTGCCACGGGCGATCTTGGCAGGGGGACAATCGGAAAGATCGGGCTGATGCGCCTCACGGGTGTGGATTACCGGCCAGCCCTGACGGCGGAACAAGGCGATCAGATCGGACGTGGTCGGTATGATGGCCTCGAGCAGGGCGACATTGTTGCCAAGGCTGGCCCCGAACCCACCCGGCTCGATGAAATCGCGCTGCATGTCGATGACGACGAGCGCCGTGTGGGCGGGGTCGAGCTGAAAGGGATAGGGCCGCGCGGGAACGGAAATCATCAATGCCCCGCCATGTGCTGGCCGATCGTGTTGCGGTCGGTATCCTCGATCTTGCTCACATAGGTGATGGTGCCGCCGCTCATCACCGCCACCCGGTCAGCCAGTTCGAGGATTTCATCCAGATCCTCGCTCACGAGCAGCACCGCGGCACCGCGATTGCGCTGTTCCATGATCTGGCTGCGGATTTCCGAGACCGAGGCGAAGTCGAGCCCGAAACAGGGATTGGCGACGATGAGGACGTCGACGTCCCCACTCAACTCTCGGGCCAGCACGGCGCGCTGCACATTGCCGCCGGACAGCGTCTCGATCGGCGCGTCTGGTGAGGTGGTTTTCACCCGGTAGCGGGCGATCAGCTCTTCGGCTTTCTTCCGCATCGGGCTCGGCGACATCCACCAGCCCAATTGTGCGACCGGTGGCTTGTCAAAGGCGCGGAAGGCGATGTTCTCGGCCACGCTCATCTTGGGCACGGTGGCGTTCTTGAGCGGTTCCTCGGGCAGGCCGAACACCTTGAACTTGTCGAAAGCGGCCCGCTTGGGGAAGAAGTTCTGCCCGTGGATGCGGATCACGCCGTCCGACAGCGCCCGCTGTCCGGCCAATGCCTCGACCAGTGCCGACTGACCATTGCCCGACACGCCGGCAATGCCGACAATCTCGCCGGCATTGACCTTGAGGTTGATCGCCTCGATGGCATTGCCCCCGTCGACCTCCTCGGCAAAGAGGCCCGCCAGTTCGAGCACTTCGCGGCTTTCATTGTGGACGCGGCGGGTCGCGCGCTCGCGCACCTCGGCGTCGCCGATCATCATCTGGCTCATCTCGGCAATGGTGGCCGATTGGGCATCACCCGAGCCGGTGAACCGGCCCCGCCGCAGCACCGTGAAGCCGTCGCAGAAGGCTTTCACCTCGCGGAACTTGTGGCTGATCATCAGGACGGTGATTTCCTTGCGGCCGGCCATCTCGCCCAGCAGGCCGAGCATTTCGTCGGCCTCCCCTGGCGTCAGCACCGAGGTGGGTTCGTCGAGGATCATGAAGCGCTGGTCGAGATAGAGCAGCTTGAGGATTTCGAGCTTCTGCTTTTCACCGGCCGAAAGTGAAGACACCTGCGCGTCGAGCGGCACCTTGAAGGGCATCTGCTCCATGAATTCGGCCAGGGCCTTCTTCTCCTTGCGCCAGTCGATGACGCTGGGAGCATCAGCGCGCGAGATGACGAGGTTTTCCGCCGCCGTCAGACAGGGCACCAGGGTGAACTGCTGATAGACCATGCCGATGCCGTTGGACCGGGCATCGCGCGGAGACTTGATAGCCACTTCCTTGCCATCGAGCAGCACCTGGCCCTTGTCGGCGGAGTAGAAACCCATGATCGATTTGACCAACGTCGATTTGCCGGCGCCGTTCTCACCGAGAAGGGCATGGAAGGACCCTGCCGGGATATTGATGCTGACATCGTCGAGCGCCACCAGCGGCCCGAAGATCTTGGTCATGCCGATGGCCTGCAGCGAGGGCGCACGGCCGGCGGCGAGAACGGGGGCGATGGCGTTCATGGCAACACCGCCAGCAGGTCTGTCGAGTTCGACACGGCCCCGAACACGCCGCCCTGCATCTTGATCATGTCGATCGCCGCCAAGTGGTTCGCCACCTTGGTAGCGGCGCAGCAGTCTTCGAGCAGCAGGCATTCATAGCCGCGGTCATTGGCGTCGCGCATGGTGGTGTGGACGCAGACGTCGGTGGTGACACCGGTAAAGATCAGGTTACGGATATTCTTCATGCGCAGCACCAGCTCGAAATCGGTGGCGATGAAGGTGCCCTTGCCCGGCTTGTCGATGATCTGCTCGCCCGGCAGCGGCTGCAGTTCGGGGATGATCTCCCAGCCCGGTTCGCCACGCACCAGGATACGACCGCATGGCCCCTGGTCGCCGATGCCCGCGCCGATGCGCTGCGAGCGCCAGCGCTTGTTGGCGGGGAGATCGCTGAGGTCCGGCTTATGGCCCTCGCGGGTGTGGATGATGGTGTAGCCCCTGTCCCGCATGCCAGCCAGCACCGCCTGGATCGGGCCGATCGGCGCGCGCGTCAGGCCGATGTCATAGCCCATGCTGTCGACGTAGCCACCCGGGGCGCAGAAATCGACCTGCATGTCGATGACGATGAGCGCAGTATTGTGCGGCCCCCAGTCGCCGTCGAACGGCCAGGGATAGGGGTCGGCGCTGGCGATGGTGGTGCCATCGGGCACCATGGCTTCGTCCACGCGTTCGTCGGTCAAGCTCATGGTCAGCCTCATTTGGTAATCGAGAGTTCGCCCGGCACCTCGCGCGCGGCGCCCTTGGAACGGGCGGAGGCGATCATGATGAAAAGCGTGAGGATGTAGGGGGCGGCATTGAAGAAGTAGTAGCCCTGCGAAATGCCGACCGATTGCAGCGACGGGCCGATGGCGCCGGCCGCGCCGAACAGCAGTGCGGCCCAGATGCAGCGCACCGGGTCCCAGCGGGCAAAGATCACCAGGGCCACGGCCATCAATCCCTGCCCTGAACTGAGACCCTGGTTCCAGGAACCGGGATAGTAGAGCGACAGGAAGGAGCCGCCAACACCGGCAAGGAAACCGCCCACCGTGGTAGCGAGGAAACGAACCCAGTCGACCGAGACACCCATGGCCTTGGCCGAAGCCGCGCTGTCGCCGGTCATGCGGACGATCAGGCCCCAGCGAGTATTGGCAAAGGCCCAGCTCATGACGACGGCCAGGATAATGCCGACGAAGAACAGCGGATTGACCTGCAGCGCCTGCGCCAGCGCGGGATTGCCGGTCCAGTCGCCGAGGTGGATGGCGTCGAGCCGCGGGGCGGACGGCTGGATGTAGGGCTTGCCGAAGAAGAACGCGACGCCGGTGCCGAAGCTCATGATGGCGATGCCGACGGCAATGTCATTCACCTTGGGCAGCTTGCAGATATAGCCGTGCAACGCGCCCAGAATGAGCCCCGAGCCACCGGCCGCCAGCACGCCGATCCATGGATTGCCGGTGTGGAAGCTGATGGCATAGGCGACCATGGCGCCCAGCACGAGGTTGCCTTCGAGGCCCAGATTGATACGACCGGATTTTTCCGTGAGGCACTCGCCCAAAGCCACGAACATGAAGGGTGTCGAGACGCGGATAGCGCCGCCCAGCATGGCGATGAGGACGGTGACGAAAGCACTCTCCATCATGTGCGGTCTCCTCGGGCTTCAGGCTGGAAGAACTTGACGCGGCCATAGAGCGTGTCGCTGGCCAGCAGCACCACGAAGATGATGCCCTGCAGCACCAGCACGGTGGCGTCGGGCATGCCCATGCGGCGCTGCACCAGCCCACCCGCCGCGGCAATGGCGCCGAACAGGATGGCGACCGGCACGATGGTCACCGGGTTATGCCGAGAGAGGAACGCGACAAGGATGCCGGTAAAGCCATAGCCGGCCACCAGCGACGCGTTGGCCTGGCCGTGAATTGCCGCAACTTCGAAGAAGCCGGCCAGCCCGGCGCAGCAGCCGGCGATAACGCAGCAGGCGACCACGAGGAAGCCGACTGGCAGGCCCTGCGCCTTGGCGGCGCGCACATTGCCGCCGGTCATCCGCGCCGCGAAGCCGAAGGTGGTGCGCGACATGAGGACGAAGAGAATGATGGCCAGCACCACGCCGGCCGCAAAACCCCAATGCACATCGGTGCCGGGGATAGCGCCGACGCGGTAGGCGTCGCCGATCGGCATGGTGCTCGGCTTGTTTGCCGAAGCCGGGTCGCGCAGCGCGCCCTCGACGAAGAAGTTCATGATGGCTATGGCGATGTAGCTGAGCAACAGCGACGAGATCGTCTCGTTGACGCCGCGATAGTGCCGCAGCCAGCCGGCAAGGCCGATCCAGATGCCGCCTGCGGCCATAGCGGCGACCGCCATGAACAGCCAGGCGAGCCAGGCCGGCGCGCCACCCGTCACCAGCGGGATGGCAATGGCCGCCGCGGCAAAGCCGCCCAGCACCAGCGCACCCTCAGCGCCGATCATGGTCAGCCCGATGCGGGCCGGAATGGCAAACGCCAAAGCGGTGAGGATCAGCGGCGCCGCGCGCTGCATGCTCTGCTGGATGGAAAAGCTCGAACCGAAGCCACCTGTCCAAACCAGGCTGAAGAAGTCGATCGGCGATTTGCCAATGACGAGCAGGAAGAGCGAGAAGATCAGGAACGAGACCAGCAGCGCCACGACCGGCACGAAGACCGCCTCGGCGAGTTTGAGGGTGCGCACATTGGGCGTGCGTCCCGCAGGGATGGAACCGGCTGTTTCTGCGCTCATGGTGGATGCTCCGCTGACCAGTCGTGGAATGGCGCGATCCGGAGATCGCGCCATGCAAGGATCAGGTGATCGAGCCGACCACGCCTTCGAGCAGGTAGTTCATGCCGTCGAGCACGGGATCGTAATTGTCCATGCTGCCTTCGATGACGACATTGCCGGCATTGTCCTTGAGCGGGCCGACATAGATGGGCTTGCTCGCCTTGAGGTCGGCGATGGCGGCATCGGCCGCCGCGATGGCCTCGGGCGTTGCGCCGGCGCCGTAGGGCGTGTTCTGCAGCATGTCATTGTGGTAGCCGCCGGCGAGGAAATTGGGCAGCGCCTCGCCCTTAGCCAGCAGATCGGCATAGAGGGCGTAGATGGTGCTCCACTTGTACTCGGCGCCGGTGATGAAGCCGTTGGGGGCCAGCGGAGCCTGGCTGGCATTGTGCCCGCAGGTCTTGACGCCCCGACCCTCGGCCGTCTCGACCACCACCTTGGGGCCATCGACATGGCAGGTGATGACGTCGCAACCGGCATCGACCAGCGCATTGGTCGCCTCGGCCTCGCGCACGGGCATCGACCACTCGCCGGTGAAGATCACCTGCACCGTGGCGTTCGGATTGGTCTTCCTGGCGCCGAGCAGGAACGAGTTGATGTTGGAGAGCACCGACGGGATCGGCTTGGCGGCGACGAAACCGAGCTTGCCGGTCGGGCTCGACAGGCCGGCAGCGACACCGTCCACATAGTGACCCTGGTTGAGGTAGCAGAAATAGGAGCCCGCATTGGTCGGGTCGCCCTCCTTCCATAGCGGCGCGGCGTGACGGAACTGCACGTCGGGGTATTTCTTGGCCAGCTCGACCACGAAGGGGCTGTAATAGCCGAACGAGGTCGCCAGGATCAGGTTGGCGCCATCCAGGTTGATCATCGACTCCATCGACTGGCTGACGGCATCGGTCTCGGCGACGTTTTCTTCCTCGATGATGGTGACGCCTGGTACGGATTTGAGGATTTCCATGGCGGTGGCATGCGCCTGGTTCCAGCCGAAGTCATCGCGCGGACCGACATAGACAGCCCCGAGCACGATGGGCGATTGCGCCCGGGCCAGGCCCATGGGCAAAGCCGCCGCAGCCAGTCCGGCAGCACCGGCCTTGAGCAATGAGCGACGGGAAAGATTGATAAGCGACATTGACGAGCTCCCTGCACCGAGAGACGCGCCCCCTGGCGGCGTCGGGAAACACGATGCAAACCCCATGCCAGAAGCCCGGCGCTGCGCTCGCCAGAAGAACCCAAATGTTAACAATGCGTTAGCGATTGAGGGCCAGAGGAGCTACCGACCAGATCGCGGCATTTCGCCCAAGATGTGGGCATCTGTTTTACATTTGCACAAACTTTGCGCAACTCGTGTGTCGTTGCATACAACAGATCCCGGAAGGCAGCTTTGGCGCCCGGCCCCACCACCTCAGACCTGCACCGAGTCCACAAAAGCTCCCAGAAATTCGCCCTTTCTCTATGCCTCCGCCCCTAGTCACGCCTGCCCACATTTTAGCCAAATGGCCGGAACTCGCACAGATTTTGCGCAATGCGCGTTTGCCTCGAAAGTTCTAACTCATTGATCCTATTAGTCTTTCGAATTGGCACGCCTTTTGCTCCTCTTGGTGTCGAGTAAGGAGCTAGGGTTCCGGCGTCCACGACGCGTCTGGTCCAAGAGCTACCACCATCCGGGAGACATCCGGATGGACGCACGGCGGGACAAAAGCCCGGGAGACCTCGAGAGCCAAGGGATTGGCGCGATGGTTTCTGTCCGATCCCTTTTTGTGAATGACGCAAAGGGGAATTGAGATGAAGATCCTGACCAAAATCGCAGCACTCGCCGCCATCTCGCTGGCACTGGCCTCCGGTACATCGTCGCTCGCTTTGGCGCAGGCCAAGACCGACTTCAAGGTCGCCTGGTCGATCTATGTCGGCTGGATGCCGTGGGGCTATGCTGCCGATAGCGGGATCGTCAAGAAGTGGGCCGACCAATATGGCATCACCATCGAAGTCAGCCAGTTCAACGACTATGTGGAATCCATCAATCAATACACCGCCGGCGCCTATGACGCGGTGACGCTGACCAATATGGACGGGCTCTCCATCCCGGCCGCCGGTGGCGTCGACACCACGGCGGTCATCATCGGCGATTTCTCCGCCGGCAACGACGCCGTGATCCTCAAGGGCGCTGGCGACCTGGCCTCGATCAAGGGGCAGTCGGTCAATCTCGTCGAATTCTCGGTCAGCCACTACCTGCTGGCCCGGGCGCTCGAAAGCGTCGGCATGACCGAGCGCGATGTCAGCGTAGTCAACACCTCCGACCCCGACATGGTCGGCGCCTTCCAGACCGCGGACGTCACCGCCATGGTCACCTGGAACCCGATGGTCTCGGAGATCCTCGCCCTCCCCGACGCCACTAAGGCGTTCGACAGCGCCCAGATCCCGGGCGAAATCATCGACATGATGGTCGCCAATACCGAGGTGCTGCAGGCCAACCCCGATTTCGGCAAGGCCCTGGCCGGCATCTGGTATGACACGATGGCCATCATGACTGCTGACACGCCCGAAGGTGCCGCTGCGCGCGAGGCCATGGGCGCTGCCTCGGGCCCCGACCAGGCCGGTTTCGAAGCCCAGCTCGCCGCCACCAAGCTGTTCCCCACCCCGGCAGAAGCGGTGGCCTTCACCACCTCACCCGACCTCAGCACCACCATGGACAAGGTCCGCACCTTCCTCTTCGACAAGGGCCTCCTCGGCTCGGGTGCCCCCTCGGCCGACGTCATCGGCATCGAGCTGCCCGACGGCACGGTGCTGGGCGACAGCGCCAACACCAAGCTGCGCTTCACCGCCGAATACATGCAGCTAGCCGCCGACGGCGCCCTCTGAGGCCACACGGCCGGCGGTTCGCCGCCGGCCCATGGCGGAGCCTTGCCCATGCGCTGGATCAACACCAAACCATCCCCTGCCGTCGCCACGTTGCTGATGCTTGCGCCCTTCGTGCTGCTGGTCATCGCCTATGGCGTCGGCTCGGCTGCCCGCCTGGCAGAAAACCCGAGCGACAAGCTGCTGCCGGCGCTGCAGACCATGGTCGACACCATAAACCGCATGGCCTTCATCCCCGATCAGCGCACTGGCGAATACATCCTGTGGACCGATACCGGCACGAGCCTGGGCAGGCTGTTCACGGCTCTCGGCATCTCGACCCTCATCGCTCTCGTCTTTGGCATGGTTGTTGGCATGCTGCCCTATGTCCGGGCGCTGCTGGCGCCGTTCATCGCCACCATCTCCATGGTGCCGCCGCTGGCTTTGTTGCCGATCCTTTTCATCGTACTGGGCCTCGGCGAAACCGCCAAGATCACCCTCATCGTCATCGGTGTCGCCCCGGCGATGATCCGCGATCTCGCCCTCCGCGTTACCGAACTGCCCAAGGAGCAGATCACCAAGGCTGAAACGCTGGGTGGTTCTTCCTGGCAGATCGCCTTGCGCGTCGTGCTGCCGCAAATCCTGCCGCGGCTCATCACCTGCCTGCGTCTGCAGCTCGGCCCGGCCTGGCTCTTCCTTATCGCCGCCGAGGCCATCTCTGCCGATAGCGGGCTGGGCTACCGCATCTTCCTCGTCCGCCGCTACCTGTCGATGGACGTGATCTTCCCCTATGTGGCCTGGATTACCCTTCTCGCGGTCCTCACCAACTTCGCCCTCGATCGCCTGCGCATATCAGTCTTCCCCTGGTCGAACCTGGAGGCGCGCTGATGAGCACCATCGTCTTCGACAAGGTCTGGAAGGAATATGGCGACCAGATCGTCCTCGAAAAGATCAGCCTGACCATAGCCTCGCGTGCCTTCGTGGCTCTCGTCGGTCCCTCCGGCTGCGGCAAGACCACGTTCCTCAAGATGCTGCTGGGCGAGGAAGCGCCGAGCCAAGGGACCATCACCATGGACGGTGTGCCGCTCGTCGCCGAGCCCGGCCCCGATCGCGGCGTGGTGTTCCAGCGCTACTCGGTCTTCCCGCACCTGACCGTGCTGGGCAATGTGCTGCTCGGCAAGGAGTTCAAAAGCCCCGTCGCCGCCCGCCTCTTCGGCGCAGCCCGTCGCAATGCGGTGGATGAAGCGATGGCGCTCATTGCCGAAGTCGGCCTGTCTGGCTCCGAAACCAAATACCCGGCCCAGCTCTCCGGCGGCATGCAGCAGCGCCTCGCCCTCGCGCAGGCGCTGATCATGAAGCCGAAAGTCCTGCTGCTTGATGAGCCCTTCGGCGCCCTCGATCCCGGTATCCGCGCCGACATCCATGTGCTGATGAAGCGCCTGTGGCACGAGACCGAGCTCACCGTCGTCATGGTCACCCACGACATGCGCGAGGCCTTTACCCTCGGCACCCGCGTCATCGCCTTCGAACGCCCGCGCGACCGCCCGGAAGAGCGCGAGCGCTATGGCGCGCTGCTCAGCCGCGACATCGACATCTGGCCGCCGCGTATTGCCGGCGAGCCCTCCATCTACCAGCCCGACCGGGACGACCCGGTCATTCCCTTGGGCCTCAGCCAGGACGACCCGGCGCCACAAGGAGATTCTTCGCCATGAGCCGTACCCCCGAACAGATCGCCGCCGACCGTGCGCGGTATGAGGAACACCAGCGCAAAGGCCTGCAGAATGCGCCCAAGGCCCTGCCCGGCGCCAGCACATTGCCCGCAGCACCGGTCGCCGATCCGATCCACGTCGAGACCATCCCGGGTGGCTGGTATTGGTCGACCAGCCTCAAGGCTGGCGACACGATCCGCATCGCCCAGGATGCCGGCCCGTCCGCCGTTTCGATGATCGCCTGGAGCGCCACGGACACCTCCGAGCGCCTCAACCTGCCCGATACGGTCAAGGTCCAGTGGACCACTGCCGTCGGCAAGGGTCGGGTGCTCTTCACCGATATGGGCCGCGTCATGTTCTCGGTCACTGAGGCCGCCTCGACCGCCCATGACGCGCTGGTTGGCGGCTCCACATCAGCGACCCATCCCAGTCAGCGCAACACCCGCGACAACTTCATCCTCGTCGCCGGCAAGCTCGGCCTCGACCGCCGCGACATCCCGTCCGCCATCGCCTTCTTCGCCCCCCTGCGCGTCGATGCCGATGGTGCCTTCCAATGGCGCGAAGACCTGCGCGTGAGCGGCGATTATGTCGAGCTGCGTGCCGAGATGGACCTGGTCGTCGCCCTCTCCAACTGCCCTCACCCGCTTGATCCGGATCCTGCGTCTGCGCCGGTAACCGTCACCCGCTTCCGCCTGCCGGTCGCGGCCGACGACCTCTGCCGTACAGCGACCGCCGAAGCCGTGCGCGGCTTCGAAAACAACGCCATGCAGCTGGCTTGAGGGAGACGGACATGGATTATCTCGTTCCCGCCGAAAAGCCCTGGTCCGGCATCGTCCGCAAGGGCCAGACCATCCGCATCATCGACAGCGAAGGCCAGCAGGCCGTCGACACGCTGTTCTACAAGGCCGATGACTTTTCAGAGCGCTATTCCGGCCAGGACACCCTGCGCGTGAATGGCAACGCCTATGTCGGGCTCGGCACCAAGATCGTCAGCAATGAGGGTAACGTCATGCTGACCGTCACCGCCGATAGCTGCGGCCGTCACGATACCTCGGCCGGCGCCTGCTCGTGCGAGAGCAATACCGTCCGCTTCGGCCATGACACCAAGTATCTCCACGCCTGCCGCGACAACTTCGTGCTCGAAGTCACCAGACACGGCATGAGCAAGCGCGACATCGTTCCCAACATCAACTTCTTCATGAATGTGCCGATCGATCCATCGGGCCAGATGACGATCGTCGATGGCCTCTCCGCCCCCGGCGATCATGTGGAGATGGTGGCCGAAATGGACGTGCTCTGCGTCATCTCCAACTGCCCCCAGGTCAACAATCCCTGCAACGGCTTCAACCCGACGCCGATCCGCATCGTGATTTCGGACTGAGCCCATGTTCAGCAAAGTCCTCATCGCCAATCGTGGCGAAATCGCCGTGCGCATTATCAAGACCCTGCGCCGCATGGGTATAGCCAGCGTCGCCGTCTATTCCGATGCCGATCGCTTCACCAAGGCCGTCTCGCTCGCCGACGAAGCCGTGCGCCTCGGCCCGGCCCCGGCAACCGAGTCCTACCTCAACGTCGACGCCGTCATCGCCGCCTGCAAGGTGACCGGAGCCCAGGCCGTGCATCCCGGGTACGGCTTCCTGTCGGAAAATATCGGCTTCGCCCAGCGCCTCGCCGAGGCAGGCGTCACCTTCATCGGCCCGACGCCCACCAATATCGAAGCCTTCGGTCTCAAGCACACCGCTCGCGAACTCGCCAAGTCCAGCGGTGTCCCGCTGCTGCCCGGCACGGGCCTGCTGACCAACGCCGAGGACGCGCTGACGCAGGCCGAGACCATCGGCTATCCTGTCATGCTCAAGAGTACGGCCGGCGGCGGCGGCATCGGCATGCAGCTTTGCGCCGACGCTGCGGCCCTCGCCGCCGCCTTCGACAGTGTGCAGCGCACGGCGACGTCAAGCTTCGGCGATGCTCGGGTCTATATCGAGCGCTTCGTCTCCGATGCGCGCCATGTCGAGGTGCAGATATTCGGTGACGGCAAGGGCAAGGTCATCGCTTTGGGCGAGCGCGATTGCTCGCTGCAACGCCGCAACCAGAAGGTGGTGGAGGAAACCCCTGCCCCCGGCCTCTCCGACGCCGTCAGGGCCCGCCTCCACAAGGCGGCGACCGATCTCGGCTCTGCGGTGAAGTACGCTTCTGCCGGCACGGTCGAGTTCATCTATGACCCCGTCCGCGAAGACTTCTACTTCCTCGAGGTCAACACGCGTCTCCAGGTGGAGCACCCGGTCACCGAGGCGGTGTTCAGTATCGACCTCGTCGAATGGATGATCCGTCAGGCCGCAGGCGAGGACCCCATAGCCAAAGCCGGCCCGCTCACTCCTCACGGCGCGGCCATCGAGGTCCGGCTCTATGCTGAGATTCCGCACGCCAATTTCCGGCCCAGCGCCGGCCTCCTGACCGAGGTCAACTTCCCTGATCACGCCCGCGTCGATGGCTGGATCGAGACCGGCACCGAGGTCACGTCCTACTACGATCCGATGCTGGCCAAGATCATCGTCGCTGGCATCGACCGCCCCACCGCCATCGCCAACCTGCGCACCGCGCTCAAGGCGACCTCGGTTACCGGCATCGAGACCAATCTGGCTTACCTCCGCGCCATCGCCGCCTCCGATCTCCTCGCCAGTGGCAAGGTAGCGACGACAGCCCTCAAGGATTTCGCCTTCATCCCCGACGTGGTCGAAATTATCGCCCCCGGCGCCCAATCCAGCATCCAGGAACTGCCCGGCCGCCTCGGCCTCTGGCATGTGGGCGTGCCGCCAAGCGGCCCGATGGACGAGTACAGCTTCCGCCATGCCAACCGGCTGGTCGGCAATGCCGACGTGACCGCGGCGCTGGAGTTGACCGTGGCGGGCCCGACGCTGCGCTTCCATGCGCCGGTCACCGTCGCCCTGTCGGGCGCCGCCATGCCGATGAAGCTGGACGGTACTCCTGTTGCACACAACGCGCCGATCAAGGTTGAAGGCGGCCAGACCCTATCTATCAGTGCCGTCGACGGACCCGGCCAGCGCAGCTATCTCGCCGTTTCCGGGGGCCTCGCTGCCCCTGTCGTCCTCGGCTCTCGCGCCACCTTCGGCCTCGGCCAGTTCGGCGGCCATGCCACCGGCACGCTCAAGGCTGGTCAAGTTCTCCATCTCGCCCGAGCCGACCAGAAGGCCGTGCAACCCGCTGCCGAACCCGCGCCGCTAACCCGCCACTGGGACGTCGGCGTCCTCTATGGCCCGCACGGCGCCCCCGACTTCTTCCTCGACGGCGATATCGAAACCCTCTTCGCCACCGAATACGAAGTCCATTTCAACAGCGCCCGCACCGGCGTCCGCCTCATCGGTCCCGCGCCGAAATGGGCCCGCACCGATGGCGGCGAAGCGGGTCTCCACCCGTCAAACCTTCACGACAATGCCTATGCCGTCGGCGCCATCGACTTTACCGGCGACATGCCGATTATCCTCGGCCCCGATGGCCCGAGTCTCGGCGGCTTCGTCTGCCCGGCCGTGATCGCCCGCGACGAGTTGTGGAAGATGGGCCAGTTCAAGCCCGGCGATACCATTCGCTTTCACCCGGTGGCGCGCCCGGACGATCCCGTAGCCGGCCCTGCCATCCATCGCCCGGAACTCGACACCGGCTCGGCCATTCTCGCCCGGTCCAACGACGGTCCGGTGCCCGTCGTCTATCGCCGCCAGGGCGATGACAACCTGCTGGTCGAGTATGGCGACATGTCGCTCGATATCGCGCTGCGTTTGCGCGTTCATCTGTTGTTGGAATCCGTTCAGAAATCACGCGTACCGGGCATTATCGACCTCACGCCGGGCATCCGATCGCTGCAGATCCACTATGACGGCACAGTGCTGTCGCGTGGCAAACTGCTGGGGCTCTTGGCGGAGATAGAAAAATCCCTCCCCGCCGCCGAAGACGTCGTCGTCCCCAGCCGCATCGTGCATCTGCCGCTGTCGTGGAACGATCCCGATATCCAGCTTGCCATGCGCAAGTACCAGGAACTGGTGCGCCCCAATGCGCCATGGTGCCCGGACAATATCGAATTCATCCGCCGTATCAATGGCTTGGCGAGTATCGAAGACGTCAAGCGGACGATCTTCGATGCCAGCTATCTCGTGCTCGGCCTTGGCGACGTCTATCTCGGCGCGCCGGTGGCGACGCCTATCGATCCACGCCATCGTCTCGTCACCACCAAATACAACCCGGCCCGCACCTGGACGCCGGAAAATGCGGTGGGCATCGGCGGCGCCTATATGTGCGTCTATGGCATGGAAGGCCCTGGCGGCTATCAGCTTTTCGGTCGCACCATCCAGGTGTGGAACACCTGGCGCTCGACGCCCGCCTTCGAGCCCGGCAAGCCGTGGCTGCTCAACTTCTTCGACCAAATTCGCTTCTTCCCGGTCAGCCACGATGAGCTGACCGAAGCCCGTGCTGCCTTCCCGCACGGCGCCTATCCCCTGCGCATCGAGGAGACGCAGTTCTCCTACGCCGACTATGCCCGCGACCTCGCGGCCAATGCCGACAGCATCACGGCCTTCAAGGACCGCCAGCAGGCCGCCTTCGATGCCGAGCGCAATCGCTGGAAGGCCGAGGGGCTCGACAGTTTTATCGCTGACGACGCCGGAAACAGCGCCATCGAGGGCGACATCCCGGCGGGATGCTTCGGCGTCGCCAGCGGGGTGCCGGGCAATATCTGGAAAATCCTCGTTGAAGACGGCGCCGATGTCGCCGAGGGCGAGGCCGTCGCCATCATTGAATCCATGAAAATGGAAATCACCGTCACCGCCCATGCGGCCGGGCGGGTGCGCGAGGTGCGTGCCGGCCCTGGAAGAAACGTCAAAACCGGCGATGTCGTCGTCGTGCTGGAGGAAATCTGATGCTGCCCACCATCCTCGATCTGGCGACGCTGAGGGCGCTCTATGCCGACCGCAGTGCCACGCCGCGCGATGTCATGCAGGCGGTCCTCGAACGCCGCGCCGCCTGGCCGGACAAGGCCGTGTTCATCACGCCCGTCAGCGATGTCGACCTGCTCGCTGCCGCCGAAACATTGATGCTCCAACACCCCGAGCCCAACAGCCTGCCGCTCTGGGGTATCCCCTTTGCGGTCAAGGACAATATCGATGTCGCCGGGCTGCCCACGACGGCCGCCTGCCCGGCTTTCGCCTATGATCCGGCAGCCGACGCCACCGTCGTCGCCCGCCTGCGCGCGGCCGGTGCCATCGTCATCGGCAAGACCAATCTCGACCAGTTTGCCACCGGCCTCAACGGCACCCGCTCGCCCTATGGGGCGCCGCGCTCGGTGTTTGACACCGCCTATGTCTCTGGGGGCTCGAGCTCCGGCTCAGCCGTTGCCGTCGCCGCCGGCTTCGCCACCTTCTCGCTGGGCACCGACACTGCCGGCTCGGGCCGTGTGCCGGCCGCCTTCAACAACCTCGTCGGCATCAAACCGACGCCGGGCCTGCTGCCCAATACCGGCGTTGTGCCGGCTTGCAAGAGCGTTGACTGCGTTACGATTTTCGCCGCGACGGTCGGCGATGGCGTTGCCATCCGCAAGGTTGCCGAGGGCTTCGATGCCGCCGATCCGTTCTCGCGCAAGGCGAAATGGGCGTCGCTGCCACCGTCCGGCCTGCGCGTCGGTGTGCTTGATGGTGCGGAGCGCGAATTCTTCGGCAATGCCGAGGTGGAACGGCTCTATGATGCCGCTATCGAGAACGTCCGGGCCCTGGGCGCCACGGTCGTCCCCTTCGACTATGCGCCTTTCCGCGAGGCAGCCGCCCTGCTCTACGACGGCCCATGGGTCGCCGAGCGCCTCGCCGCGGTGGAAGATTTCTTCGCCAGCAACGAGGTCGATTTCGACCCCACCGTCCGCAGCATCATCGCCGGCGCCAAGGGCAAGACGGCGGTGGACGCCTTCAAAGGAAAATACCGCCTCGAAGAACTGCGCCGCAAAACCGAGGCCGAGTGGGCCAAGGCCGACGTCCTGCTGCTGCCGACATCGCCGACGACCTACACGGTAGAGGCCATGCAAGCCGATCCGATCCGCCTCAACAGCCATTTCGGCCGCTACACCAATTTCGCCAATCTGCTCGATTGCGCCGCCATCGCCGTCCCGGCCGGCTTCGACAGCCAGGATCACCTGCCCGCAGGCGTCACCATGATCGCTCCCGCCTTCACCGACGATGCCCTCGCTTCGCTGGCTGACGCGCTGCATCGCATGGTTGGCCGTGGCATGGGGCGCGACAAGGCCGCCGTCCTGCCTGAAGCCAGCAAGGTCGCTCCTGTGGCCAGCGACATGGTTCCCATCGTCGTGGTCGGCGCCCACCTCACCGGCATGCCGCTTAACAAGGAACTTACCGGCCCCGGCGGCAAGCTGCTGAAAACCTGCCGCACCGCAGCCGACTACAAGCTCTACGCGCTGCCCAATACGACCCCGCCAAAGCCCGGCCTCGTCCGCGAGCCCGGCTTTGCCGGCCCCGGCCTCGCCGTCGAGGTCTGGGAACTGCCACCGGCCGCCTTCGGCCAGTTCGTCGCCCGCATTCCGGCGCCGCTCGGCATCGGCAAGGTTACGCTCGATGACGGCTCGTCCGTCTCCGGCTTTCTCTGCGAGGCCCACGCCTTGGCCGGTGCCGAGGAGATCACCCATCACGGGGGGTGGCGCGCCTTCATCGCCTCCCGCAACAATTGAGGATCGCGTGATGCCAAATTGGTTCAAAGCCGCGCTGAAACTGCTAGCTCAGGGACTTCGGGTTCGCCTGGAAGCGGTCGGCAAGCTGGGCGGCAACCAGGTCAAATAGCGTTTAGGGCGCCGGCCTTCGTCACCGGTTGAAGGCGAAACGGCGACTTTTAGAGCTTGAGCCCGCTGGCCAAGGCTTCTCGCAGTGGCAGGTCGCTGGTGTTGCGGAGATCGAGGTCGGCCTCGATGTGGTCGATATGGGTCAGCAACAGCCGGCTGGCCCTGTCGCCATCGCGCTCCTCGAGCGCCTTGAGGATATTGCCATGGTCGTTGTGGCCACAGCTCGAGGCGCCGGACCGACCGTATAGTGCGATGACCAGCGACGAACGGGCGACCAGCTCTTCCATGAAGCGGAGCAGGATGGCGTTGCCGGCGACCTGGGCCAACAGCAGGTGAAAATCCCCTGAAGCGTGGATTTCGGCCCGCCGCGCGTTTGGTCCGCGCTGACTCAGCAGCTCGCTTTCGTGGTTCAGTCGGTCGCGGAAGGCTGCGACTTCGCTGGTGGTGATGCGCTGCGCAGCGGCGAGCGCCAGCCCGGGTTCGATCAGACGTCGCGAAGCAAAGACCTGTCGAGCCTCGTCCGGGGTTGGGTTGGCGACGAAGGCGCCGCGATTGCGCTCGGTCTTTACCAGGCCTTCGAAGGCCAGCGCCTGGAGCGCCGCGCGCACGACGGTGCGGCTGACATCGAACAGCGTGCCGACCTCCGCCTCATTGAGCTTGGTGCCCGGCGCCAGCCGGCGATCGACAATGGCGTCGCGCAGGTGATCGCGGATCATCATGGCCCGATCTTCGGCGACAAGCGGCGGGGCAAAACTTTGGTCGGCGAGCGTCATGACCCATTCATAGGGACAATCGCGTCGCAGTGAAAGCGGGAAGTCGCATACAGTCGCCCAATAGATTGCATACAATTTCGGCGC
The DNA here is from genome assembly GCA_966212275.1 of uncultured Devosia sp. Taxonomy (GTDB): domain Bacteria; phylum Pseudomonadota; class Alphaproteobacteria; order Rhizobiales; family Devosiaceae; genus Devosia. The sequence continues at coordinate 25,954 of CBIHQV010000025.1, read as the reverse complement.
AACATGCGAACACGTGCACATATTTCGAGCAGACACCCAGCCTGCCCATAAATCGTCCAATGCCGATGATTTCCGATTTTCAAACCATGACAAGAGGTTAACGCCCGCCCCGGAGACTGGCACGGCAGATGCATAGTCATGTCCCGACAATCGGGGGATGCTGAATGTCCAAAGCTGCCGAGATCGACATCGCTTCGGTTTCCAAGATCTACGGGAAAACCACTGCGGTCGATGCCATCAGCCTCAAGATACCCGCCGGCAGCTACTGCTGCCTGCTCGGGCCATCGGGATGCGGCAAGACGTCGACCCTGCGCATGATCGCTGGGCATGAAAGCGTCTCGATCGGCGACATCGTGCTGGGCAAGACCGTGGTGACCCACCTGCCCCCGGCCAAGCGCGGCACGGCGATGATGTTTCAGTCTTATGCGCTGTTTCCCCATCTCGACCTCGTCGACAACGTTGCCTTCAGCCTCAAGATGGCCGGCGTCGACAAGGAAACGCGCCGCGCCCGAGCGCTCGACATGCTCAAGCTGATGCAGATGGACGCCTATGCCAGCCGCAAACCGGCCCAGCTCTCGGGCGGCCAGCAGCAGCGCGTGGCGCTGGCGCGCGCGCTGATCACCGATCCCGAAGCGCTGCTGCTGGACGAGCCGCTCTCGGCGCTCGACCCGTTCCTCAAGATCCGCATGCGGGCCGAGCTCAAGAAGCTACAGAAACAGCTCGGCATCACCTTCGTGCATGTGACCCACAGCCAGGAAGAGGCGATGGCGCTGGCCGACATCATCGTGGTGATGAGCGACGGCCGTATTGAACAGGCAGCCAGCCCGCGCGAAGTGTTCGAGCGCCCGGCTACCGCCTTCGTGGCCCGCTTCATGGGCGACCACAACGTGATTTCGGGCAAGGTCATCGGTTCTTCCAATGGTCTCGTCACCTTCGAGGTTGTCGGTGGCGGCACTTTTTCGGCTTCGGGCGAACCGAGGCCTGCCGGTGCGGCAGTCGATGCCGCCATCCGCACCGACCATGTCCGGATCGGCGAAAGCCGGGTCAAGGGCCTCGGCTTTACCGGCATCGTCTCCAATCTCGAATATCGCGGCGCCACGGTGAAGCTCACCATCGAGGGCGCCGGCATCGCCGAATTCACCGCCATCATCACCGACACGGCCTTCTACGCGACGCCGGTCGCGGTGGGCGATGCGGTGCCCCTCCATTGGGAGGCCGAGGACGCCATCATCCTCGGCGCGCTCAATTCGTAATCAAAGCCAGCAAAAGGGACCTCAGGCTATGACAGAAGCAACCAAGAAAACCGGCATTTCCCGCCGCAACCTGCTCAAGAGCGGCGCTGCCGCCGCGGCCGGCGCCGCCCTCGGCTCCGGCGCAATCACCGGCTTCCCCACCATCTGGGCGCAAAACCCGATCACGCTGCGCCAGTTCGGCACGGGCGTGTCGAACCTCAACGCCATTGCCGAGAAGTGCAAGGCGGACCTGGGCATCACGCTCGAGATGACGGCAACCGATTCCGACGCTGCCGCGCAGCGCGCCGTGACTCAGCCCGACAGCTACGACATTGCCGATATCGAATACTGGATCCTCAAGAAGGTGTTCCCGACCGGCGTGATCCAGCCGATGGATACGTCCAAACTGACCTATTACGACAAGATCGTGCCGCTGTTCAAAACCGGCAAGCTGCTGCCCGACAGCGTCATTGCGCAGGGCACTGCCCCCCATACCGTGGGCTTCGTCGAAGCTCCCGGCGACAAGACTTTCGCCAAGGGTGAGACCGGCTGGTTCACCATGGTGCCAACCATCTACAATGCCGACACCCTCGGCATCCGCCCGGACCTCGTTGGTCGCGAAATCTCGACCTGGGCCGACATCATGGACCCGGCCTTCAAGGGCAAGACCGCCATCATCAACGTGCCGTCTATCGGCATCATGGACGCGGCAATGATCATGGAAGCCATGGGCAACATCACCTATGGCGACAAGGGCAACATGACGACGGCAGAGATCGATGCGACCATCGATTTCCTGATCAAGGCCAAGCAGGACGGCCAGTTCCGCGCCTTCTGGAAGAGCTTTGACGAGTCGGTGAACCTGATGTCATCGGGCGAAGTGGTGATCCAGTCGATGTGGTCGCCGGCCGTTGCCGCCGTGCGCTCCAAAGGCATTGCCTGCAAGTACCAGCCGCTCAAGGAAGGCTACCGCTCCTGGGGCGGCGGTCTCGGCCTTGCCGCCCACCTCCAGGGTGCTCAGCTCGACGCCGCCTATGAATATATCAACTGGTACACGTCCGGTTGGGTCGGCGGTTATCTCAACCGCCAGGGCTATTACTCGGCGGCCATGGAGACGGCCAAGGAATTCATGTCGGCCGACGAATGGGGCTACTGGATCGAGGGTAAGGCTGCGACCGGCGACATCCTGGCGCCCGATGGCACCGTGATGGAAAAGGCCGGCGCCATCCGTGATGGCGGCTCGTTCGAAGAGCGCATGGGCAAGGTCGCCTGCTGGAACTCGGTGATGGATGAGGACCGCTACATGGTCCGCCGCTGGAACGAGTTCATCGCTGCCTAATCGCTCGCCGTTTACATACCCTCCCCTCGTGGGGAGGGTATGCAGCTAGCCCGGAGGGCCGAAGAGATGCAGAACCTATTGAGCCGCGCCACGCCCTACATCCAGGCGACGCCCCTTCTCGTCATTCTCGGCTTCTTCCTCGCCATCCCCATCTTGCTGCTGCTCATCGTCAGTTTCTGGGACTACGACTTTGCCGGCATGTATCCGGACTTCGTGACCTTCAACTATGGCGAGACGCTTGGCTCCTGGGTCACCTGGAAGACCTACGGCAATACGCTCAAATTCGCTGCCATCGTCTGGGCCATCACCGCCTTTATCGGCTTCTGGGTCGCTTACTTCCTCGCCTTCCACGTGCGCAGCGCCACCTCGCAGATGGTGCTGTTCCTCGTCTGCACGGTGCCGTTCCTCACCTCCAACATCATCCGCATGATCTCGTGGATCCCCGTCCTCGGTCGCAACGGGTTGATCAATTCGGGACTGGTCGGCGCCGGGGTGATCGACCAGCCGATAGAATGGCTACTCTATTCGGACTTCGCGGTGATCCTGGCCATGGTCCACCTCTACACGCTGTTCATGGTGACGCCGATCTTCAACACCATGATGCGTATCGACAAATCGCTGGTCGAGGCGGCGCGCGACGGCGGCGCGGCCGACTGGCAGATCATCTGGAACGTCATCCTGCCGCTGGCCAAGCCCGGCATCGCCATTGGCACGATCTTCGTCGTCACGCTGGTGATGGCTGATTTCTCCACCGTGCAGGTGATGAGCGGCGGCCAGTCGGCCTCGGTGGCGCTGATGATGCGCAACCAGATGAGCCTCCTGCAGTACCCAGCCGCCGCGGCCAATGCGATCGTGCTGCTGGTGCTGGTACTAACAATGGTCGCGGGCATTCTCCGCATCGTCGACATCCGCAAGGAGCTCTGAAATGGGCCAGGAAAAACGCAGCGTCGGCTTTTACGTGCTGGCAGCCTTCTTCGTGCTGTTCGTGCTGTTCCTTTACGGCCCGCTGTCGGCGGTGTTCATCCTCAGCTTCCAGGGGCCGCAGGGCGGGCTGACCTTTCCGCTCAATGGCGTGTCGGTGCGCTGGTTCCAGAACCTGTTCGAGACCCAGGCGGTGGGCAATTTCGGCGCCAGTTTTGGCCGCTCGCTGGTGCTGGGGCTGATGGTCATGGGCGCCACGGTCCTCGTCTCGCTGCTGGCCGGCCTCGCCTTCCGCCGCAAGTTTTTTGGCGCCTCGCCGCTGTTCTATCTCACCGTCGCCAGCCTCGTGGTGCCCTCCATCATCGTGTCGCTGGGCATCGGCGTGCTGTTCCAGCAGATCGGGGTGCAGCCCAACTGGTTCAGCTCCGGCTTCGGCGCTCATCTGACCTGGACGCTGCCCTTCGGCGTGTTGATCATGTTCGCGGTCTTCAACCGCTTCTCACCCAGCTACGAGGAGGCGGCGCGCGATCTGGGTGCCAGCTCGTGGCAGACCTTCTACCATGTCGTGCTGCCGATGATTGCGCCGAGCCTGATCGGCGTGGGCCTCTTCGGCTTCTCGCTCAGCTATGACGAATTCGCCCGCACGCTGATGACCTCGGGCAGTTCCAACACCCTGCCGCTCGAAATCTACGGCATGACCACCAATGTCACGACGCCGGTGCTCTATGCACTAGGCACCGTGACGACGGTGTTCTCCTTCCTTGTGATCCTCGTAACGCTTGGCATCATCCTCTGGGTCAACCGCCGCAGGGCCCAGGCATGATGCGTATCGCCGTCATCAATCCCAACACCACCGCCAGCATGACGGCGACGATTGCCCATGCGGCACGACTGGTGGCGGCAGCGGGCACCGAAATCGTCCCCGTGACCTCGAGCATGGGCCCGGTATCGATAGAGGGCTATTACGACGAGGCCTTCGCCCTGCCCGGCCTGTTGCGTGAAATCGGCCTGGCCGAGCGCGCGGGTGCCAGCGCTGCGGTTATCGCCTGTTTCGACGATACCGGTCTCGATGCGGCCCGAGCCATGGCAACCATTCCAGTGATCGGTATCTGCGAGGCGGCGCTGGCGACGGCGGCATTCGTCGCCAAGCGCTTTACCGTGGTGACCACCATGGAGCGCTCGCGCGTGCCGATAGAGGAATTGGCGCATCGCTACGGCATGGCCGGGCGCGCCCGTATCCGGGCCGCCAATATCGCCGTGCTGGCGCTCGAAGACCCCAATTCGGGTGCGCGCGATCGCCTGCGCAACGAGATCGTGCGGGCCATCGGCGAGGACAATGCGGAAGCCATCGTGCTGGGCTGCGCCGGCATGGCCGACCTTGCCCGCACCTTGCAGGACGAGTTCGGCATGCCGGTGATCGACGGCGTCGGTGCCGCGGTCAAGCAAGCCGAGGCGTTGGTGGCGCTCGGCCTCAGAACCAGCAAACGCGGTGCCTATGCCGCGCCTGTCGCCAAGCCCTACCTGGGAGCGCTGGCCGAGTTTGCCCCGGCATGACCCGCACAATCCGCAACCTCGACCTTGCCGGCATCACCGCGCTGTTGGACTGGGCTGCCGCAGAAGGCTGGAATCCGGGCCACGACGATGCGGCGGCCTTCGCTGCGGCCGATCCCAAGGGTTTCTTCGGCGCCTTTGTCGACGGCACCATGGTCGCTGGCATCTCGGCGGTCGCCTATGACGACCACTTCGGCTTCATCGGGCTTTACATTTGCCATCCGGACTGGCGCGGCCAGGGGCATGGCAAGGCTGTGTGGGACGCCGGCATGGCGCATCTGGGCAATCGTACAATCGGCCTCGACGGCGTTGCCGAACAACAGGCCAACTATGCAAGGATGGGGTTTGTCCCTGCCTACGAAACCATCCGGATGAGCGGAACGCTATCTCGGTCAACCGGCATCGCTCACTCCCCGGCCTTGAGCGTAGATGATGTCGACGCGCTGGACCGCCAATGCTTCCCAGCGCCGCGTCCGACGTTCCTGCGGCACTGGCTGTCCCCGCCCAACGTCGTCCTGGCTCACTTTGTGGAAAATGACGTAGCCGCCTATGGCGTTGCGCGGTCCTTCCACGAAGGGTCCAAGATAGGTCCGCTATTTGCCTCCTCGCTCGACGCGGCCACCAGCCTGCTCGATCAGGTTTCTGGACTGGTTCATATCGATGTCCCAAGTTTCCAGACTGAATGGCTCGTGGTGCTGGAAACACGCGGATTCACTGCGGGGTTCAAGACGCAGCGCATGTACCGGGGCAGACCGCCCGATGTGCACCTGATGAAGATCTTCGGAATTTCCTCGCTGGAGTTGGGCTAGCCACCAAGCGACGCAGCGTTCGTGCGCACAAGCGTTTCACCGTCCACTCGGTTTTCGTCAAATGCCGAGCAGCGCGACCTGTTCGTCATTGTAGGCCATCGTGCTCTGCCTGATGGCGACCCACGGCTCCACCAGCACATGTGCAGGACCGGGTCGACCGGATAGCCTTTGCGTGAGAAGCGTAGCGGCTAGTTCGCCAAGCTCCGAGCCGGATTGATGGATGCTCGTCAGCCGGTGCTGGGATAGTTCGCAGAGCGCCGAGTCGTCATACCCGACGACGCCAATATCTGCAGGTATGGACAGGCCGCTTTTCGAGTGCAGCGCTGATAAACTGGAAGGCAACCATATCGCACCAGCAGAACACCGCTGATCGTTTCGTTGAGGCTGCAAGTGCATTCTTCACCGCGGACCGAACGTCGTCGGGTGAAGCGGCCGATGGCAGGACCGAGACCCGCTCCCCACGATCATTGTCCTCCATCTCGAGGCGATAACCCTTTTCCCGCCTTGCGATGGAAGTGGATTTTGTGTCTGCCAGACTGAGCATGGCAATGTCTGCAAAGCCGCTGGCCAGCAAATGGCGCACGGCCAGCCGCGCGCCCAGAATGTCGTCATTGTTCACCGTGTCGAAACCCGTCGACTGGGACGCCGCATGATGAGCCACGGCAACCAGCGGAATGCGTGCTCCCAGACGCTCTATCTCGCCATCATCCAGTTCAGTACCGACAAGGACGATGCCATCCACCTGCCGGTCCAGCATGGACTCAACGACGGCGGCTTCGCCACCCGACGCCTCCCTGACACCAAGGATCACCTGGTAATGCGCGGCCCTGAGCTCGATTGCTGCACCGTTGAGTATCTCCGCAAAGAACGGGTTGCGGATATCGGGAAGCACGACGCCGATCGAAAAGGTCCGCCCCCTCAGGGCCCGGGCCGATGCCAGCGGCCGATACTGGAGGTCATCTATGGAGGCCAGCACGCGCGCTCGCATGGACGAGCTCACGCCGTAGGCCTCTCGCATGACCTTGGAGACAGCCGAGACGGAGACCCCTGCCCGGATCGCCACCTGTTTTATGGTCACTCGCTTGGCCGCGTTCGTGTCCCTCATCGCAAAATCCCGGTCACTGCCGCAGCGCCCGGGACGCTGCGGCAGTGACGCTGTTCTAGGCCCCTTGCCAATACAGCCGTTCGGGCTGATCGAGGTCGTTGACGATGCGGCACTCGGCATCGATCCACATCGTGGGCCGATCGGTCAGGTCATAGGCCGGCCATTCGGGGACGCCTTCGGCATGCGGCACGCCGGTTCGTGCGAAACCGGCCCACAGCGCGCTCATATGCAGGGACGTCGCCAGCCGCTCGGGCGTGGCGTCATCGTAAAGGAAGAAGTCCCGGTTCTTGTCGGTATTGGCGAACTTGATGTTGATGTCTGCGGCATGCGGCGAACCCAGTGCGAAGTCGGTACCGGGCACCTTGGTCGGGCTCTGATAGGCGAGCTGGTACATGTAGACCGGCGCCGCACCTTGGGCGACTTTGGCCTCCGCGATCTTGACCGCGTCGCGCCAGATGACCGAAGTCGTAATCGCGAAGTAGAGCTGAGCCGGGCTTGCTTCCGGGCGTGATTGCTTGAACGTCGCAATGATCTTGTCGAGCTCATCGCCCTGATAGTCAGCGGCCAGACGCTCACGCAGGCCTGCCTCGTCGATCGAGAAGATGTCCGGCGGTCCGAACAGGCTGAAGAAGACCGACTCGTCCCTTGTCGTGCCGCACATCAGCGGCTTGTCGGCCGAGAAGCTGGCGACGCCGTCAGCAAACGGGTTCTGCGGGATGATGGTGCCGTCCACGAAAGACCCGAAACCCGGTACCGGGTCCGGATCGCCCCACGGCGCCAGCCCCCTGGGAACATCCATACCTTGAATTTCCAGCAGCTTCTCAGCCGGCACGTCGTGCAGCTGTGCAATATCCGCCTCGGCGATGCGGAGCAGTTCGAGCGTCTTCCTGGCACGGGCATTGGCCTGCTCGCGGGTCGGCAGCCGCAAGGGCGCAGCGCTTTCGATCGATGCCTTGTGGAAGAGGTCAGCAGCACCGGGCATGGTGTAGATGCACGCCGTCTTGGAGCCGCCGCCGCTTTCGCCCCAGACCATGATATTGTCCGGGTCACCACCGAAATTGGCGATATTGTCCCGCGTCCACTGCAAAGCCGCCTGAATATCCAGCATGCCGGCATTGGCCGTGTAGTCATCGCCGCCGATGTCGCCGAGGAACAGGTAGCCCAGCAGGCCAAGGCGGTGGTTGGACTGGACCACGACCACATCGTAGAGCTTGGCGAGATTGGTGCCGTCCTGCCCCGTCGCAGAACCCGAGCCGATCATGTAGCCGCCGCCGTGATTGTAGAACATCACCGGGCGGCGCTTGCCATCGGCTGCAGGTGTCCAGACGTTGAGATAGAGGCAATCCTCGGACGGAGCCGGCATGCGGCCATTGCCCGACGGTCCCATTTCGGGCTGTGGCGCCTGGAATGCGGGATTGCCGAATTCGAGGGCGTCGCGGACCTCGGTCCAGGCCGCGGGCGGCTGCGGCGCGCGGAAGCGCAATGGCCCCACCGGCGGCGCCCCGTAGGGAACACCGAGGAATTTGGCGATACCGTCTTCGAGGCGACCGCGAACGGGGCCATAGGTCGTGGTGGTTTCCATCGTCTCAGTCCCTGCTTGGCCAAAAGTGGCCCAGGGCAGCGCCAAGGCACCGGCCAGAGCACCACCCCCGTAGAGTACGTTTCTGCGCGTCATGCGAAAGTCCGACATTGTATGCTCCTCGCTCCCCGCATGCTTTTGGACATGCGACATTGCTTGCGCCGAAGGACAGTTCGGCACGGCTTGACGTTGACCCAGGCTGGCAGGCTGTCAGGCGTACCGGGCGGCACCGGCCCCATCGAACAGGATCGCTTCGTTCGGATCGAAGGCGAACCCGATGGCCTGTCCGTTGCTGACGTTCCGGTCGCCCTCGAGAACCGCCAGGAACGAAGCGCCCGAAGGCAGGGTTACGCTGACATTGGTCTCGCTGCCGAGGCGCTCGACGAGCGCCACCTTGCCTGCAAGCGAGCCGCCTTCGGCGATCTCAAGTGCCTGCGGACGGACACCCAGCGTTACAGCGTCGCCAACCTTGAGGTCACGCGCGCCGGCGCGGAGCTGGACCTTTGCGACATCCTTGCCCGATACGGTCACCATGTGGCCGTCGATTGCATCGATCTGCACGGCGAGAAAGTTCATCTTCGGCGAACCGATAAAGCCGGCAACGAAGAGATTGGCCGGATTTTTGTAAAGCTCGATGGGGCTGCCGACCTGCTGGACCACACCGGCGTTGAGCACCACGATCTTGTCGGCCAGCGTCATGGCTTCGACCTGGTCGTGGGTCACATAGATCATGGTCGCGTCGAGGTCGTTATGAAGCTTGGCGATCTCCATGCGCGTCTCGACACGCAAGGCGGCATCGAGATTGCTCAGCGGCTCGTCGAACAGGAAGACCTCCGGCTGCCGCACGATGGCACGGCCGATGGCGACGCGCTGGCGCTGGCCACCGGAAAGCTGGCTCGGCTTGCGCTGGAGCAGATGCTCCATCTGGAGGATGCGTGCGGCTTCGCGGATCTTCTGGTCGCGGATATCCTTGGGGGTGCCGGCCAGCTTGAGACCGAAGCCGACATTGTCGTAGACGGTCATGTGCGGATAGAGCGCATAGTTCTGGAACACCATGGCGATGCCGCGGTCGCGCGGCTCGACATCGTTCACCACCCTGCCCCCAATGCTCAGCTCGCCGCCGGAAATGTCCTCCAGCCCGGCGATCATGCGCAGCAGCGTGGATTTGCCGCAGCCGGACGGGCCGACAAAGACCACGAACTCGCCGTCTTCAATTGTCAGGTCCACGCCTTTGATGACTTCGACAGATCCATAGTTCTTGTAGAGTTGATTGAGTTCGAGCCCGGCCATTTCGGCCTCCCTGGGATGTTGTCTAGCCCTTGACGGCGCCGGCCGTCACGCCCGCCACGATCTGCCGGTTGAAGAACAGGAAGACCAGCAAGGGCGGAATGGTGATGAGCAGGATGTTGGTGAAGAGCAGGTTGTAGGACGTGTTGAACTGGCTCTGGAAATTGTAGAGCGTCAGTTGCACCGTCGCGTTGCTCGCACCCGGCAGGTAGTAGAGCGGGTTGGTGAAATCGTTGAAGATGCCCACCGACTGCACCACGATATTGGTCACCGTCACCGGCCAGAGCAGCGGCAGCACCACCCGGAAGAACACGTCCAGCGGGCGCGCGCCGTCGATGATGGCCGCTTCGTCCAGTTCCCGCGGAATGGTGGCGATGAAGGCACGGTAGAGGATGATGGAGAATGGCAGGTTATAGGCCACCTGGATCAGGATCATGCCATGCAGCGTGCCGAAGAGCTTGAGGCCCTGCAGCAGCCAGATGGTCGGCACGACGGCGGGCGGGATCATCAACCCTGCCAGGATCAGGAATTCGATCGGTGCGTTCCAGGCCGCTTTGCGCCGGGCCAGGACGTAGCCGACCATGGCGGCCAGGACGATCAACAGTGTGACGCTGACGACGGTGATCAGCGTCGAATTGACGAAGGCCGTCACCATCATCCAGTTCCGCGTCGTCACCACCTCGACCAGGTTGTCCCAGAGGTGGAAACCGCTCGGCCAGGAGAAGTCACGCAGCGAGGATTGCTTGCGATCCTTGACCGCGGTCAGGACGATAAGGACGAACGGAATGACGAAGATGAAGAAGCTGACGACAATTGCGGCAACTCCGGTGATCAGGGGAAGCGCGCGTTTCATTCGTGGCCCTGCCTTCTGTTCAGCGCCATGGTCAATGGCAGGACGAGCACGGCGATCAGGATGAACAGCACGACATTGCCGGCGGTCGAGAGACCGTAGAAACCGGCCTGATACTGCTTGTAGATCACCGAAGCGACGGTGTCGGAGGCAAAGCCGGGTCCACCCTTGGTCATTGCCCAGATCAGGTCGAAGGTGCGCAACCCGCCAATGAACGAGAGTGTGATGACGGTGGCCGTCGCCGGACGGCTCAGTGGCAGCGTCACATACCAGAAGTTCTGCCAGGCGGTTCCACCGTCGATACGGGCAGCTTCGTAATAGTCCCTGGGGATCGCGACGAGCCCGGCAATGTAGATGACGGTGGCAAGCCCCACGCCCTTCCAGACGTCCACCAGGGCCACCGAGAACAGGGCCAGCGACGGGTTGGTCAGCCAGCCCGGTCCCTTGATGCCGAACAGGGCCAGCGTCTCGTTGATCATGCCTTGGGTAGGATGCATCAACACGACGAAGGTAATGCCAACCCCGACGGTGGAGACGAGGACTGGGAAGAACACCACGGACCGCAGGTAGCCACGCGCCACGACGTTGCTGGTCAGCAGCAGGGCGAACAGCATGCCGATGACCACCTTCATGCTTGAGGTGACGACGGCGTAGATGACCGTGTTGACCAGCCCCTTGATGAGGAACGGCTCACGGAAGAATTGCGCAAAGTTCTCAAAGCCGATGAAGACCGAGTCGAACAGCGTCCACCGCGTCAGGCTGAAATAGAGCGACGACAGCGTCGGCAGCAGGAACAGCACGGTGTAGATGATGGCAGCGGGCAGGATGAACCAACCCGGATAGGCCGACATACGGGCCCTGACCGAGCCAAGCGCTTTTGCCGTCAATGCCCGGCCAGATATCGCTACGGACATGCTCTCCTCCAAGAACAAAGTGGGGCGGTCGAAAAGACCAGAATCCGGCCGCCCCGGCAGTCGCTTACCAGCCTGGGAGACCGAGCTGCTGCGCCTGCTTTTTTACATCCTCGTCGTAGAGCGCGGCGGCATCTGCCGGAGTGCGAATGCCCGAGCCGACTTCGACGGTGATGTTTTCAAGGCTGGGCCCCTTGACCGGCGAGAGGAATTCCAGCGCCGGAGCCGTGCGGCCATCGGCGGTGAAGTAGGTCTGCAGGTCGGACACGGCAGCCGGGACGTCGGCCGGGAGTTCGCAGCCCTGGATGAGGAATGGTCCGGTGATGGCGTTGATTTCGACCCACGGATCGCAGCCGCCCTGCTTGCTCGCAACGAACGCTACGAGCTTCTTGGCAGCTTCCTGATTGGGGCTGGCAGCCGAGATGTAGAGAGCGGTGGGCATCCAGACCGTAGTGCCGTTGATGGATGCGTCGTCACCCGGCAGGGCGAAGAAGCCGACATCGTTCAGGTTTTCTGGATAGTTCTGCGCGACGTTGCCCACCGCGAAGGTCAGCATCGGATAGTGGACGCCTTCGGCCGTAGCCAGCATGCGCAGGCCGTCATCGAGCGTGGCGGCGCCAAAATCCTCGTTGAGGTCACCGGCATTGAAGACGTCTGCCTGCTTCTGGAAGCCGGCCATGGCCGCCGGGTCGTTGGCGTATTTGGCTTCGCCGCGCGTATACATATCGGCGAATTGCGGGTTCTTGGCCTGCACGTTGAAGAAGTCGGCGAGGATGAACAGCTGGCTGGTCCAGGTGTCGCCAAACGTCTGGATCACGGGAGCCTTGCCCGCTTCCTTGATCTTGGCGTTGTTGGCCATGAAATCGGCCCAAGTCAGCGGGACCGACAGACCGAGTTCCTCATAGACCTTCTTGTTGTAGAGAATGCCGCCGCCCATCGCCTGGCCATAGGGAACGCCGCGCTGCGTGCCGTCGTTTGCGGTCACCGTCTGCTTGAAGCTGTTCAGAATGGTCGACATGTAGGGTTCTTTGGTCAGGTCGACCGTCGTCTGCACCGGGTTGATCGCCTGGAACAGCGAGCCCGCATTGTAGACGAAGACGTCGTTCATCGTGCCGGTTGCCAGGCGGCTCTTGACCATGTTGTCACGCTCGGTGCCACCAGGCCCGACTTCGATTTCAACATTGATGTCGGGATTGGCGGCCTCGAAGGCAGCGACCATGGCTTCGGTATAGGCGACTGCGGCCTGGTCGTTTGGTGAAAACAGGCTCAGCGTGGTCTGCTGGGCCATGGCCAGGCCAACCATGCCCGTCATCGCCATCAGGCCAGCGGTCAGGCCGACAAGTGCGCGTCTGCTCGTCGTTATCATAAAAGTCCTCCCATGCGCTTGTGCGCTATTGCTGCCAGTGGATGCGGAACGTTGCGGTGTGAGTTCCAGACGCGACTGGGCGGCGCGTCTTGCTTCCTGCGATGGCGAGCAGAGCTTCGCCATCGAGAGAAATCGGTGTGTAGTTTGCGGCAAGCACGAGTTCGCCAGTGCTGCCCTCGGGCACTGTGAAGGTGTAGGTCGCCACCTCCCCGGCGAGCGTCCAACCGGCCTCCACTCGTCCCGCAATGCTCTCGTGGTGAGCAGCGACAGGCGACAGGCTCGGCACGATCAGCGGCTCGAAAATGATGTGTTCGAAGGCCGGTCGCACCGGATCGGGCCGGAAACCGGCCACCGCTTCGAACAGCCACTGGCAGACTGCGCCATAGGCATAGTGGTTGTAGGAATTCATGGTGGGCTCGAAGATCGAGCCGTCAGCCTTGATGCCGTCCCAACGCTCCCAGATCGTGGTGGCGCCGCGACGGACCTGCGCCAGCCATCCGGGCACGTCCTCCTGCAGAAAAACGCTGGCCGCCAGCTCCGGCTCGCCGATCTCGACCAGTGCCGGCAACAGCGCCGGCGTACCGATGAAGCCGGTGCCGATCCGTCCGCGCGCCCGCTCGATGGTCGCCTTGAAGAAGCCCTTGGCGGCCTCGACATGCTCCGGCGGGATCAGTCCGTGCAGGAAAGCCAGCGCATAGGAGCTCTGGTCGTCATAGAGCAGCCGGCCGGCCGGCGTGATGAACTCGCGCTGGAATGCGGCCTTCACCTGCTCGGCGCGTGCCTCGAAATGGCCAGCCTGCTCGTGGCGCCCGAGGACGCGGGCAATCTGCGCAATCTGAGCCGACGAAATATAGAGGTAGGTCGTGGCGGCCGCGTCGTCGCCCATGGTGGGCACGGCCTTGAGATGGTCGTTCTGCGGCTGCAACCAGTCGCCGAAGGTGAAGCCACGCCCGCCCCAGGCCGAGGTTGGCCGCACCACGGGACCGTCGCTGATCGACCAGACGAAGTCGTTCCAGCGCGTCATTGCCTCGAAGGCCTCTTCGAGAATGGCCTTGTCGCCATAGTGCTGGAACAGGGTCCAGGGGATGACGCTGATGGCGTCGCCCCACCCGGTAGAGCCGGCGAAGCTGCTGCCGTCCGCTGGTGGCTTGAGACGCAGGGGATTGGGCGACACGTGGGCGATGGCGCCATCCGGCTCCTGGTCGACCATCATCTCGCGCACGAACTTGGCCAGGAAATCGTGGCTATCAGCCAGGTAGCATGCGGTCGGCGCGAACACCTGGGCATCGCCGGTCCAACCCAGGCGCTCGTCGCGCTGCGGACAGTCGGTCGGGATATCGATGAAGTTGCCGCGCTGCGACCAGATGGTGTTCAGCACCAGCCGATCCACCAGCGGATTGCCCGAGCTGAAACCGGCCGTTGCATGCGGCACCGAGGTGATCGGCACGGCGACCACATTGCCAAGGTGCACCTCGCCGGCCAGCGTCAGCCGCGCATAGCGGAATCCCTGGAAGGTGAAGGTCGGGCGGTAGCTTTCGTCGCCTTTGCCGGCGAAGATAAACTCCACCTTCGCTTCGGCACTGCGGTAGTTCACGTTGTAGAATGAACCATCCTTGTCGAGCACTTCGGCGTGCTCGACCAGTACGCTCGCGCCTGCCGCGCCGGTGCCGGAAAAGGCAACATAGCCGCCGATATTCTGGCCGAAATCATAGACAGTTCGTCCGTCGGCATCCTGCCAGGACTTGATGGCAGCGAGTTCGGACATCTCCTGCACGGGGGCGCATTCCTGCGCCACCAGCACCGCCGGATTGAAGGCCAGTTCCTCGACGCCGCTGGTGACAGCAGGTTCGACGCGCGCGTCGAAGGTCTCGCCGAAATAGATGCCGGATTTGCGTATCGCGGTCTCGCCGGACTGCCAGGACGCGTCGGTTGCCAGTAGCACCTGCCCGTCGGGAGCAGAGCGCAGTTCGGCAAAGGCACCGATCTTGTCGCCCCACACATTGGCCAAGCCGTTGCCTGTCCACATCAGGGGCGAGCGGAACCAGCCATCGCCCAGGGAGATAGTGATGGTGTTGGCGCCCTGCCGCAGCGAACCGGCCACGTTGTAGCTCTGCACCGACAGGCGAGCGTCGTAATTGGTCCAGCCTGGCGTGAGCACGTCCTCGCCGACGCGCTGGCCGTTGATCGTTGCTCGATAGAGGCCCCAGGCGGTGATGAGCAGCGTTTCGGAACCGCGCACTTCAGCCAGATCAAACGTCTTGGTAACGAACGACCCAGGCTGCCCGACGCCACGGTCAGCCAGCGGATGGATCATGCGAGCCGCCCAATTGTCGGCCAGCCGATAGGCCAGCGACGCCCCGTTGGGCTTGCTCAATTCGTTCACCGAGTCCTCCGTAACGCTTTCGGTTGCATCTTCGTGCAGCGCTGTACATGCAACGTTGTACACTTTGAAAGGGAATGCAAGACCCGATTTTTCGACATCCCGATCTTGTGTGTCGTTTTCGTCGGCAGACGCCGTCCTTGCCGTGCGATTGCGTCTTGCATGCGCTCGGTATTCAGGCAGATTGCGAGGGAATTCGAGGAGCACTCATGGCGCGGCCGCCAAAGACCAAACGGGTCACCATCCACGACGTCGCAAAGGACGCCGAAGTCTCTTTTTCGGCTGTTTCCAAGGTGTTGCGAAATGCCTATGGCGTCAGCAATGCGCTGCGCGAGAAGGTCAATGCCTCGATCACGAAGCTGGGCTACACGCCCAGCGTTTCTGCCCGGGGCATCAGTGGCGGCCGGACATTCGTCGTCGGCGTTATTTTCCCCGACATGCGCAATCCGTTCTTTGCCGATATCCTTGCGGGCATTTCGTCGGCCCTTGAACGCACCACCTACCAGATGGTGCAGGGCATCGTGCAGCATTCAACCGAAGCGGCGCTGGTCCAGTCGATGCTGAGCATGCAGCTCGATGGTCTCATCATCGTGGGCAGCATCAGTGAGGCCGAGGCGCTTTCAAACCTGGGCCTCAAGATCCCGCTGGTCGTGATCGGCCATCACCTGTCCAGCGTGACGACGCTCGACACGGTCAACAATGACGATCTCGAAAGCGGACGACTGAGCGTTCGACATCTGGTCGAGCAGGGTTATCGGAAGATCGCCATGCTGAGCCTTGATACGCGCAATGGTTTGGTGATCGAAAAACGCGAAGCGGGCTATGTCGAAGCCATGGAAGCGGCTGGCCTGTCACGCAATGTCGAAATCGTCCGCGCACCGCAGAACCTCCGCGACATCCAGATGGCGGCGCAGCAACTGATCACAGCGAAGAACGAAGCCATCTTCTGCTGGACCGACTACGTTGCCCTCGAGACCCTCAGCGTTGCCGGCATTCTCAAGCTCTCCGTGCCTCGCGACATTGCCATCCTGGGCCACGACAACACCATGTATTGCGCCTTCGACCAGAATGCTCTGACCAGCATAGACCAATCGGGTGAGCAACTTGGGCTGCAAGCCACGCGGCTGCTGGTCGAGCGCATCGAGGGACGGCACAAGGCCGAACACTTTCTGGTGCACCCTCGGCTGGTCGTTCGCCGCAGCACGGCAGGCACCTCCAGCGTCACCAACTGAGCCGGTCAGCCGAAGAACGGCAGGTCTATGACGCCTCTTTGGGCGGGGCGAACAGCGAACAGTCCGCCAGCGAATGGCTCCCGCTGCAGGGCCTCGTCGTCCATGCCGAGCCTGGACGTCGTTATGTAGAGCGTGTCCAGTTCGGCACCGCCAAAGGCGCAGCATGTCACCTTGCCCACCGGCAAGCTGACCACGGCATTTAACCGGCCATCCGGCGCATAGCGTACGACTCGGTGGCCATCCCACTGCGTGTTCCACAAGCCGCCCTCGGCATCGACGCAGGAGCCATCGGGAAAGCCCGGTTGATCGGACAGGTCGGCGAACAGGCGCGGCGTGCCCACGGTTCCGGTATCGCTCTCGTAGGGATAGGCAAGAATGCGCCGCTGCGGCGTATCGGTGAAATAGAGCGTTCCGCCGTCGGGCGAGAAGCAGATCGAATTGGAGATCGCGACATCGCGGATGAGTGTGGTGACCGTACCGTCTTCGTCGAGGCGGATGACTGAACTGTTGGCCGCGCCGTCGCCTTCATTCATGCCGCCCACCACAAACCGGCCGTGACGATCGGTGCGGCCGTCATTGAGTCGCGTGTCAGGCTTTTCGGGCTCGAACGCGTGGAAAACCTCCGCTTCGCGGCCGTTGCCGGAGAAGGCAAGACCATCGGCAAGGGCCAGCAGCAGTCCACCCGCCCGGCGCGGCGCGAACGCACAGACCCGGTCTGGCGCGTCGATTGACTGGCTCTCGCCGCTGACGGGATCGAGCCACCACAGCTTGCGGCCATAGATATCGGTCCACCAAAGCCTCTGGTCGACGTCATTCCAGAAAATGCCTTCGCCGTGGACATTGCGGCAATCGAGAACCAGATCGGCCTGCATACAGTTGATCTCCAGCCTAGCGCAGTCGACGGCCGTCGCTGTCGAAGACCAGGATGTCGGCGGGGTCGACGCGCACGGACAGGGCATCGTCGCTACTGGCGCGCAGCTTTCCCCGCTGCTCGATCAGCAGTTCCTGCCCATCGGCCAGTCGGGCATAAAGGATCGAGCTGGCCCCAAGGTTCTCCACCACGTCGACCTTGACGTTGAACACGACCGCATCGGCTTCGGCCTCGAATTGCTCGGGTCGGATGCCGATGGTCACTTTTCCCTTCGGCAGGGTTCCGGCAAGGCCGGGCTTGAAACGCAGGTCTCCCAGCGAGATCGTTTCACCATCCGACTGGGCGGACAGCAGGTTCATGCGCGGCGAGCCGATGAAGCCGGCGACGAACAGGTTGTCCGGATCGGTGTAGAGCTCGTTGGGGGAACCGACCTGCTCTACCAGCCCGGCGCGCAAGACGACGATCTTGTCGGCCAGGGTCATGGCTTCCACCTGATCGTGGGTCACGTAGATCATGGTCGAGCCCAGTTCGCGATGCAGCTTGGCAATTTCCACGCGCATGGCGACGCGCAGTTCGGCGTCGAGGTTGGAGAGCGGCTCATCGAACAGGAAGGCCTTGGGCTGGCGCACGATGGCCCGGCCAATGGCGACGCGCTGCCGCTGTCCACCCGAAAGCTGGCCCGGCTTGCGATCCAGCAGGCTGTCGAGTTGCAGGATGCGCGCGGCGGCCAGCACGCGTGCTTCGGTTTCGGCCTTGGACGTGCCCGTCATGCGCAGGCCGAAGCTCATATTGCCCTTGACGGTCATGTGCGGATAGAGCGCGTAGCTCTGGAACACCATGGCGAGGCCACGCGCTGATGGCTCGATATCGTTGACGACCGTGCCGCCAAGCTCGACCGTGCCTTCGGTAATGTCCTCCAGACCCGCGATCATGCGCAGCAATGTCGACTTGCCGCAGCCCGAGGGGCCGACGAACACGCAGAATTCGCCCTCCTCGATAACAAGGTCGATGCCGTGGATGACCTTGGTTGCACCGTAGGTCTTGCGAACCTGCCTCAGGGCAATGGCACTCATGCTTTGATCCTTTCCCACCAGGTGAGGACGTCGCCGGACGTCGCCTGCGGCGCGGCCGCGGCAGCGCCGGCCGCGTAGCCGGACAGCGCCGAGCGAAGCTTGGCGCCGACCAGGCGATCGTCGAGCCGGGATTCGATATCGACGGCGCAGAGCACGAGCCGGCCCTGGCCGATCTGGACTTCGGCGACCAGCGCCAGGTCGCGATTCTTGTTCCAGTCGTCGATGACGCGGATGAGGTGACGGACCGGAAGGCCGGCAACATCAATGGCCCGGCGACCGTGGGTCAGTTCCCATTCGTGCCAGGAGCTGTGTTCCAATGCCGGGAAGGCTGCGAAAACCGGGTGGGTCAGATCGTTGATCAGGCCCAAAGTGTGCGGCGGCTGGTCGCCGGTCCACAGCGTGTTCCAGAACAGCACCGTGTGCCCGAGTTCGGCATTGGGGCGCATGCTATCGGGCGTTGGCGCGAAGACCACGGTTTGCCCTGCCTCGATCCTGGCCAGCGTCGCGGCATCGAGAACGCTGACGATGTCGAGCGGCGCCTCGGGGGCAGCCGCGAGCACGGCCAGCTCATAGCGGTTGGCAAAGCCGTCGCCGGACAGGCGCAGCTCGAAAAGCCCTTCGGGCAGGTCGGCGGTCGGAATGCTGAGCTTGCCCACATCGTGCAGATTGCCCGTGGCGAGCGCCCCCGCGTCAACCGACCAATGCCCCTGTATGCGGCCGTCGCGATCGACGGCACTGACGGCAATCTTTCCGGCGGGCAATGTCCCGGCACCGAAATGAGCGATCTGGAGATCGGCAACGAAGGTTTCGCGCTTGCGGATCACGAAGCCATCGGCACGCAGCAACGGCACTGTTGGCGCACAGAATTCGTGGAAGGCATCGGGCGTCACATAAGGCTTTTCGTCCCAGAAGGCGTCGACCACGCCGACCAGGGCCGTCCCCTGCCCGGAAAAGTCCTGCAGCCCGAGCAGTTGGAAGCCGGCGAAATCGGGCGTGCGCAGCGCTGCCTCGATGTCTTCCTTGTAGAGCATGGTCTGCAAGGCGCCGCTGTTGCGCATGAGGCTGTCGGCGTGCTCCAGCAGGCCCTTGGCCGTGAGATCGTCGCGTACCATCTCGAAGTTCCTGGCTTCGAGCACGCCGGTATATTTCGCGATCTCCTTGAGATCAGGATAGACGCACCATTGGCCGATCTCGTGGCTGACCAGGGCCATCGGCACCTTTTCGACCCATTCTGACCAGTTGGTGCGCGTTTCCAGCGCGCGGGCGTTGAGGCGGCTGTTCATGCCCTCGCCCCACCGATGGCTGCGCGGCTCGGGCTTGCTGACATATTGCGCGCGTTCGGTGGTCGGCCAGCCAGAACCACCATTGTAGATGCGGCGATCGTCCTTGGCCTTCCAGTCTTCGACGAAGCGCTCGAGGAAGACATGCATGCGGCCGCCATAGACTTCGTTGCCGACGGTGAACATCATGAAGCTTGGATGATTGCCGTATTCCTCGACGATCCGCTCGGCCTCGCTGCGAATATAGCGGTCCAGCGCCGGATCGGCGCCGAGGATGGCCCAGATCGGTGTCTCGACATGGAGGATCAGGCCAAGTTCGTCGGCCACTTCGAAGGCAGCCTTGGGTGGGCAGTAGGAGTGGAATCGGATGTGGTTGAGGCCATAGGCCTTGGCCGTGCCGAAGGCCTTGTGCCAGCCCGCCTTGTCGGTGGGCGGATAGCCGGTGAGCGGAAAGATCGAGCAATCGAGCGTGCCGCGCAGGAATATCCGCCGACCGTTGAGCAGAATGTGCCGCCCCTTGGTGGTGACCGAGCGAATGCCGAAATCGCTGCCGGTCCGATCGAGCAGGACGCCATCGCGCAGCCACTCGACCTCGACATGGTGGATCACCGGATCGAACTCATCCCAAAGGCGGGCAGCCTCCGGCAGGGCCGCCTCGATCGAAACATGGCTCAGCGACGACGTGATATCGAGCTTGCGCTCGACAATGACGGTCTCGGCCTCTGCGAGCTTGAAGGTCAGGCGGACGATGTCCGCGTGCTCGCCCTTCCAGGTGGTGGGCCAGAAGGTCTCGGCGTCATAGGCTTCGAGATCGAAATCGACGCGTACCGAGCGGCTCGGCGCGAACACGGCAAGCTTGGCGATGCCCGCCGATTGCGATTGCAGCTCGATGCGGCCAACCACGCCGTTCCAGTTGGTTTGCGTATGATCGGACTTGGAATGGGCGACGTCGGGATTGCGAGGCAAGTGTGCGTCACCCACCGCTTCGAACCGGCTGTTGTCGATCAGCAGGGTGAGCACGTGCTCACCCGCCTTCAGTTTGCCGAGAAAGAACCGGTTGGGGGTCGAAAGGCTCTCGTCCCGACCGAACTTCAGACCATCGACGAACACGTCGATCTGTCCATGCGGCCGCTCCAGGAACAGCCAGTGAAACCGGTCGGCCTGATCGGCCGCGATGGTGATGGTCCGCTGATACCAGGCTTTGCCGACATAGGGATGCTTGCGGCTGAGATAGGCCATGGTTCGGCCGGTGCTCAGGGGCGTCTTTTCGGCCTCGTCGATGCTGCCCGGCAACGCGATCGTGTCCGACAGCGCGGCGGGCGCAGCCCAATATGTCTCCTGCATCGTGCCCTGCGGATCGAGGGCGAAGGACCAGGTACCGGAAAGATCGAGGCTGGAGAGCATTGGGCAGGCCTTGGACAATATGAGGGGAATTAGGGCGGCGGAGGGAACCGCCGCCCGGGTCGGCTAGAGACGCGCGGCGACTTCGGTCTTGGCCTGAGCCAGCGCCTCGTCGGGCGTCGCGACGCCCTGCACGATATTGTTGACGGCCGTTTCCATGGCCGCGCCAACAATGCTGTCGCTCTTGTTGAGCGTGGAGGGGATCAGGTTGGCCTGCACGTCGGCGAAGACCTCGTTGACGTTCTCGCCGGCATAGTAGGGATCTTCGAAGTTGATCCATTCGGTCGCGCCGGCCGGGCTCCAGGCCGGGTACAGGTCGTCGTTCTGATACTGCTGCTGCAGGCTGACACCGTCGGTCACCACCCAGCTGATGAAGGCCCAGGCGGCTTCCTTGTTCTGCGAGGTTTCGAGAATGCCGATATGGTCGCCGCCGGCATTGAACGAGCGGTTGCCCGTGCTGTCGGCAGGCGCTGCGGCCACACCCCACTTGCCGGCATCATCTGGCGCGAAGGCGCGCTTCAGCAGCCCGCCGAACCAGTTACCCGACATGATGGTGGCGATCTGGCCGCGCCCGAACGCACCCTGCCACTCGGGCGACCACATGCTGAAGGGCGAGATCAGGCCGGCATCGGCAGCCTTGTCGACAACCTGCAATGCTTCCAGCACGATCGGGTTGTCGAGCTGCAGATTGCCTTCGGCATCGAACCAGCTGACGCCGCGCTGCGCCATCATGGTCGAGACGATTTCCATGCCATTGGCGACGAGCCAGCGCTCATTGGGCTTCACGACTTTCTTGCCTTCTTCGATGAAGGCATTCCAGTCGGCGAACTGGGCCTGGACTTCAGCCGGCTCGGTGGCTAGCCCTGCTTCCTTGAAAATGTCGCGGCGATAGAAGAAGCCGCCGGGGCCGGTATGCTTGGGCAAGGCAACGATCTTGCCGTCGGCCAAGGTGACGTTCGCAGCAGCAAATGGAGCGAACTGGCTCATCAGGTCGTCGGCATTGTAAGGATCCTGCGAAAGATCCACCCATTGCGGACGTTCGCGCAGCAGTGCCAGGACGCCGATTTCGATCATAGCGACGTCAGGGCCCGAACCGCTCAGCAGCGCGCGCTGCAGCGTGTTGAGATACTGGTTGTCGGCGTTGGGGAAGCCCTGCACCTCGACCTTGATGTTGGGATAGGCCTCGTTGAAGGCCGGCATCAGGGCCTGGAACGTGCGGTCATTGTTGGGCCAGGTCCAGACCTTGATCGTGCCGGACGTGTCGGCGCTGGGCTTATAGGGCACAGCATCCTGGGCCTGCGTCGCCGCGGTGAGAGCCACCGCGGCCGTAGCCGCCAGCAGCATGGTTTTGGTCAGTCGCATGAGAGTCTCCTCCTCGAAACTTTGCGTGTTGGCGGTCAGGACTTGACCGCGCCGGATGTGAGCCCCGCGATGAATTCTCGGCTGAGCAGGGCAAACAGGACGAACACCGGCACCAGCCCCATCAGCGTCGACAGCATGACGGCCGGGGTGTCGGAGTAATGGGTGGTGGACAGCGTGGTCAGCGCCAGCGGCACGGTGAACTTGGTACCGTCGCCCAGCACGACGAGCGGCAACTGGAACTCGTTCCAGGTGCCGATCACCGTCCAGACGGCCAGCGCCGCCAGGCCGGGCCGGATGATCGGGACCACGACCAGGAAGAAGGTGGCAAACCCCTTGGCGCCATCCATTTCGGCGGCCTCGTAAAGCTCGCGCGGCACGGCGGAGCCGATATAGGTGTACATCCAGATGACGCCGAAGCCGGACGCCACCGCCGGCACGATCAGCGGCCAGAAGGTGTTGAGCCAGCCGATCCAGCCCATCTGCAGGAAGAAGGGGATCAGCGCCAAAGACGGGGGAAAGAACAGCGTTCCGAAGGTCGCCGCCAGCAGGAAGCCGCGGCCCGGCGCGCGGACATAGCGGGCAAAGCCGTAGCCGGCCAGGGCGCTCACCAGAACCAGCCCGATGGTCTTGGGCACCGCCACCAGCAGGCTGTTTATGATCGGCCGGAAGGGCGGGAACACCGCTTCGATGCGGTAGTAGTTGTCGATCAGCGAGTCACCAAACCACAGCGGCGGCGGGAACTGGAACACCTCGCTGAGGGTGCGAGTAGCAAACACGGCCGTCCAGTAGAGCGGCAGGATGAAAATCACCGACAGCAACGCGAGGGCGATGGTGACGAGCAGGTTGAAGCGGCGCTCGCGATTGGCAAGAAGCTTCATCATCACGACACCCCCAACCGGCGGTTGATCACTCGGCTCAGCATCGTGAACCCGACGACGGCGGCGAAGATGTACCAACTGACGGCAGCGCCCAGCCCGAAGTCGAACTGCTGGAAGGCGGTGGCATAGAGGTACATGCCCAGCGTCGTGGTGGAGTCGTTGGTGCCGCCCTGCCCCTGTGTCAGCACGAATGGCTCGTCGAACATCTGCAAGCCGCCCAGCGTCGCCATGACGATGGAGAAGGCGATCGACGGCATGAGCAGCGGTAGGGTGATGCGCGAGAAGATGGCCCAGCGGCTCACCCCTTCCATGCGCGCAGCCTCGTAGATGTCGCGCGGAATGGACTGCAGGCCGGCCAGGAAGATGACCATGTGCCAGCCCGTCCAGCGCCAGATGACCAGCAATATGACCAGCGGCTTGATCCAGAATTCGGAGGCCAGCCAGTTGAAGTAACTCGGCTCGCCCTGCGCAGCGCCGACCAGCATGTTCACAACGCCGCCATTGGAAGTGAAGAGCACCCGCAGAATGATGGCGGCGATGGCCGGCGCGACCAGCAGCGGCAACAGGAAGACCAGCCGGAAATAGGTCTTTCCGCCGATCACATAGTCATTGACCAGCACAGCCAGCACGAGGGCGAGGCCAACCGTCAGCAGCGTCGACCAGAACCAGAGGTAGATCGTGTTCCAGATCGCTTTCTGGAAAACCGGATCGCCCAGCGCGCGCACATAATTCTCGACGCCGACGAATTGCGGGTCGCTGAAGCCGTCCCATCTGGACATGCCGAGATAGAAGGAAAACGCCACCGGAAAGATCGAGAACACGAGGAACACGACGAAAAACGGTGAGATCGACGCGTAAAACGCACCGTTCTTGCGCATGCCCACCAAAGTGGAAGCCAGTGTCATAAGCTCTCCTCCGATGCCATTTTGATAATCTGATGATTAATCATTCGTCAATATGACAATTGAGGAGTTTGATCGCTTGACATGAGGTTTGTGCCCCGCCAAAACTCTCTATCATCTGATGATAGGCCACAAAGCACATGAAAATCACATCCATCCAAAGCCGTGTGGTCAATGCCGAAATGCGCAATTGGGTGTTCGTCAAGGTCGAGACCGACGAGCCCGGCCTGTTTGGCTGGGGCGAAGCCACCCTCGAATGGAAGACGCGGGCGGTGGTGGGCGCCATCGAGGATCTGACGCCGCTGCTGATCGGCCGCGACCCCCGCGACATCGAGCAAGCCTATCGGGCCATGACCAAACAGAGCTTCTGGCGCCTGGGTGCTGTCGGCATGAGCGCCGTGTCAGGCATCGAACTGGCCCTGTGGGACATCCTGGGCAAACATCTGGACGTGCCGGTCTGGCGCCTGCTCGGCGGCAAGGTCCGAGACAAGGTTGGCGTCTATACGCATCTGGGCATGGGCGACATGCGCGCCGTGTACGAAACCGATTCCATCGACCCGCTGGTCGAACGTGCACGCGAGGTGGTGGAGAGCGGCTATCGTGCCTTCAAGGCCGTCTTCATCCCCTATACGCACTATCATGCGCCCCTGCCGCAGGTCGATAAGGTGGCCCGGATGATGGAAGCCATGCGAGCTGCCGTCGGCGACGAAATCGAGATCATGGTGGACTTCCATGGCCGCCCGGCCTCGGCTGGCGCGGCCCTTGCCTATATCGAGGCGCTGGCCGCTGGCCGGCCCATGTTTGTCGAGGAGCCGGTGCAGCCGGGAGATTTCCAGAGCCTGGCCAACCTGGCGCGCCGCACCAGTGTTCCCCTCGCCACTGGCGAGCGCCTGATCGACCGCAACGAGTTCGATGCCTTGTTCGCCACCGGCGCGATCGACATCGTGCAGCCCGACATCTGCCACTGCGGCGGATTGATGGAAGCAAAGAAGATCGCGGCCCGCGCCGAGGCCCTTGGCATTGGCGTCGCGCCCCACAATCCGCTGGGTCCGATCGCCGGCGTCGCGGCGCTGCATTTTGCCGTGTCGACGCCCAACCACGTCATCCAGGAAGAAATGGTGGGCGCCGTGCCGTGGTATTTCGACGTCGTCCAAGGCCCCATCCGGCGCGTCGACGGCTTCTGGCAAGTGCCGGACGCCCCGGGATTGGGCATTGTCGTGGACGAAGCGGAATGCGCCAAGCATCCCTATGCCCAGGAAGTGCTGCACACCCAGAACGCCGTCCTCGAGGATGGCACCATCGTGGATTGGTAGGATGCGTCTCGACGACAAGGTTGCCATCGTTACCGGCGCCGGCCGCGGCATCGGTGCCGCCATCGCGGAGGCCTTCGTCCGCGAGGGCGCCGTCGTGGCGATCGCCGAGCGCGACACTGTCACTGGCAGCGCGACGGCGGCCCGTCTCGGCGGGCGGGCGTTCTTCGTCGAAACCGATGTAACCGATCAGGGGTCGGTCGACCGCGCCCACACCGCGGGGCTTTAGCCCCCCCGCCCCCACGCGGTCCGGGTGAACAACCCCCCCCACAAACGATACCCCCCGCCCCGCCCGACCCCCCCCCCCCCAACGGC
>CBIHQV010000024.1:0-60015 GCA_966212275.1 uncultured Devosia sp. | reverse complement strand
AGCCGGCGACCTGCTGGAAATAGGTGAACTGGCTGACTTCCATGCCGTCGCACCACACTTCCCAGCCTAGCCCCCAAGCGCCGAGCGTCGGGTTTTCCCAGTCGTCCTCGACGAAGCGCAGGTCGTGCAGCGACGGGTCGATGCCGATGGCATAGAGCGACTTGAGGTAAAGCTCCTGCAGGTTGTCGGGCGATGGCTTGAGGATCACCTGGAACTGGTAATAGTGCTGCAGGCGGTTGGGGTTTTCGCCGTAGCGGCCGTCCTTGGGACGACGCGACGGCTGGGCATAGGCAGCGTTCCAGGGCTTGGGCCCGAGAGCGCGCAGCACGGTTCCCGTGTGGGACGTGCCGGCGCCCATCGGCATGTCATAGGGCTGCAGGATGACACAACCCTGCTCCGCCCAGAAATTCTGCAGCGTCAGGATCAGACCCTGGAAGGAATTTTTCGGGTCCATGTGGGCGGGGCGGTTGGTCATCAAGGTGGTCCGGCGCTAAAGGTGCGCGGAACCTAGTCGGCACGCCTGCTCCGGTCAACGGGTGCCGGCGCTAGTGCTGGTGCCAGAGCATGGCCATGATCCAGCGCTCGACATCGCGTCTCTCGGCGGGCTCGATGCCAATATCGGCCAGAATGGCAGGGTCCGTAGTTTGCGTCAGAACGCCGCTCACGAAGCGACGTCGCGCCAGCCGACGCTGCCAGCTACGGAACAAACCGGCGAGCCGCAACAAACTCCTGCGCCACCACGGACGCCCATGCGCAACATGATCTGTCCAACCTGCAACCAAAGCCATGATCTGCCTCCATCCCTGTGCATTTGGAATGTGTCGAGGCTAGGCTGAGGTGGCGAAGATGGCTGTGCGTGGATCATGGGACAGCTCCATGTCCCCCGATCGGAGGACTAGAATGGCAAGCCGACGGACAACAGGACTCGAACGAGTGCCGGCTGGGTATGAACGCCAGTCTTGTCGTAGATGCGCTGGAGGTGGGTCTTGGCGGTATTGGCGGAAATACCCATTTCGCGCGCTGCGTCTGGCAGCGACTGACCGTCCGCGATGAGGCGCGCCACGCGCCGCTGGCCAGCCGAAAGGCCAAATATGGTGGCGGCGATGTCGAGGCGCTCATCGGTCATGGACCGCTCGTCCATGAGGAAATAGATCGCGCCCGCATCCACCAGGACCCACCAGACCCGCGTCGGCACGCCCTCGCCGGCCTCCAGGACAATTGGCATGCTGCCACGCTGCGGATTGTAGCCGCTGTCGACGTTGGCCGCCCAGGTCAGAGCGGCCATGAGGCGGCGCTGGCCGGCAGCGTTTCGCACACGCAGCTTGCCGTTGCGGAGGACCAGGTCGTCGTCGTCGGGCAAGCGTTCCAGCGCCTGGGTGCTGGCCCAGCGCACGCCGCCATCCGGCGCAAGCTCCAGCATCGCGGCGCCGTCGTGAAAACCATTATTGCCCATGTGGCCCAACACGGCGATCCGCCAGCGCCCCTCGTGACGCTCCAAAACGCGCAGCTCATGGGTCAACCCCGAGCCGCGAAAACCGGGAAAGCCGGTTTGCGGATGGTGCTGCTCATAGGAAGCCCAGGCCATATCGCCCTCTATCCTGAGCGTGAGATTCTCGATCGTGGTCTTATAGGCGAAGTCCGGATTGACCGGCATTTCCGCTCCGGCAAAGACGGGTTGCGCCCGGCGCGAAATGTCGTCCCAGCCTCGTCGGATCGAGGTTCCACCCTGGACGTTGTAGCCCCAGCGCGTCAGGTAGTCGGTATGCACGAAGCATGCGGACCACAACTCGAAATTCTTTGTCCAGATGCCGATGCGGTTGGCGTGTAACAGCGCGAGGATCTCTTCCCGATCGTCCGTTTCGCTCATGCAACCCCCTCCTGCAGAACGGAGGTAAGCCTATGGCCGGGTCGCGAAGGGCGCAACGGTCAACGGCGTTTGTCGTCGTCGCCGGGTCGGAAGGTGCCGTCGTCGTCGCGCTTGAGGTCGATGACGCCGGGTTGGGCGCGCTCGCGCAGGTCGCGTTCGCGGCGCAGGCGCTTGGCTTCATCGTCTTCGGCCTTGAACTGGCCGGTCCAATCGCGCCAAATCTTGCGTACGCCCAGCCAGATAGCGATGCCGATGATGGCGAAGACGAGGACGCGGAGAAAGAGGGCGCTCATAGGCCGAACCTCGCCCAGAGCGCGCGATCCTCGATGGTGGAGGCGATGTCGGTGCCCAGGCTCGCCGAAAAGCCGATGCGGGGAAGGCCGAACCAGCTACGCTTGGGCTCGATCACCTTGAGGTTGAGATGCGAGCCGTAACGGGTATGGAGGGTCTCGTGAATGTCCCCTATGGCGTCGGCGAGGCCGAGCTCGACGCCCCGTATTCCGGTCCACCACTCGCCGGTAAAGAGCGTGTCGTCGGCAGCCTTGAGGCGGGCGCCGCGCCGCTTTTTCACCACATCGATGAACACGTTATGAATGTCGATTTCGAACTGCTTGATGCGTTCGATGTCGCTGGCCTTTTCGGGCAGGAACGGGTCGAGGGTGGACTTGTTGTTGCCCGCTGTATGAACGCGCCGTTCGATGCCGAGTTTTTCGAGCGCGCCGACAAAACCGAAACCGGCCATGATGACGCCGATGGAGCCGACGATGGAACTGGGATCGACGATGATCTCGTCGCCGGCGACGGCGATGAAGTAGCCACCCGAGGCGGCGGCGTCTTCGACGAAGACCAGGACGGGCTTGTCGTGCTTGTCGGCGAGGTCGCGGATGCGCTTGGCGATGAGCCGGCTCTGCACCGGCGAGCCGCCGGGCGAGTTGACGATAATGGCGACCACGGGCGCCGTCTTGATGGCGAAGGCGCGCTGCAGCAGCGGGGCCACGGTGGCGATGTTGAGCCGGCCCTGGCGCTGCTCGGCAGCGATGACGCCGTGGAGGCGCACAACGGGGATGGTGACCCTGCCCCGGCCGGTCAGGCGCTGCAGCCAATTTCGCTTCGGCGTGGTCAGATCGGCCATACCAGATCCTTATTGTTTCAGGCCAGATTTAGGGCGGGTCGGCGCCGATTACCAGACGAGCCGCGCGCTGCCACGAAAGATTGCATCGAAGTCGGGCTGGAAAGCGCGCCCTTCGGGCTCGTGCAAGGCCCGGCTTGCGAGGAGGGTCAGCGGCGCGCGCGACCCCTTGATGCCGCGTACCAGCACGCGGCCGGCTGCCTCGCCGTCGCGTGGGGTGAGCGGCAGCACGGTGACGGCGCCGAAACGCTGGGTGAAGCCGGCAAGCAGGGGCGCGAGGCTGGCCGCGGGGTAGACGAAGATCACTTCACCCCCGGCAGCAGCGGCGCCGGCAGCGGTCTTGATCCATCGATCGAGCTCTGCCGTGTCCATATGGCGGGCCCCTGCCCGGCCCGCATCTGATGCCAGCGTGCCGCCGCCATCGGCGAAGAAGGGTGGGTTGGCGATGACGCTGTCATAGCCGTTGTCGACGATGCCTGCCGCGCGGCGCTCGGCGCCGGGGCCGGTGACATCGGCCGTGACGACAGTCGCCCGGCCGGTGACGCTATTGTCGGCCAGGTTGGTTTGGGCCAGGGCGACCATTTCGGGATTCTGCTCGGCCAGGGTGGCCGTGAGGCCGCTATTGTGGGCCAACGCCACGAGCGCGGCCGTGCCCACGCCGGAGCCCAGGTCGAGCAGCGATCGGCTGGCCTCGGCCACGGCGGCACCCAGCAGCACGCTATCGAGTCCGGCGCGGAAACCGCGGGCGGGCTGCGACACAGTGAGCAGTCCGCCTAAAAAGGCATCGCGCGTAACCGATTGGTGTTTTACAAAGGCTTTTGGCTGGTCTAGGGACATCGCACCCCGAAAGGCCGGTTCGGCGCGACCTTACATGGCCAGGTGCCGCAGGCTCAACCAGATTTGCCGAGGCGGCAAACGAGGACGGAATAGCAGTGTCAGTTCTGACGCAGATGAGAGAAGCGCCGGCGGCCAATCCCGTGGAACGGCTGCTCGAGGCGACCGCTGCCGACATGGCCAAGGTCAATGAACTGATCCTGAGCCGCGCTGACTCCCATGTCGAAATGGTGCCCGAACTCGCGCGCTACCTCATCGAGAGCGGCGGCAAGCGCCTGCGGCCCATGCTGACCGTGGCCGCTGCGCAGCTATTCGGCAACGGCAAGGGCAGCGCCGTCAATTTCGCGGCCGCCGTCGAATTCATGCACAATGCCACCCTGCTCCACGACGATGTGGTCGACGAGAGCGACATGCGCCGCGGCAAGCCCGCAGCCCGCATGGTGTGGGGCAACAAGGCTTCGATCCTGGTCGGCGATTTCCTGCTGGGCCAGGCCTTCATGATGATGGTGGAAACCGGCGACATCGCCGCGCTGGGCGTGCTGTCGGCCGCATCGGCGGTGATGGCCGAAGGCGAAGTGTTCCAGCTCGCCAAGACCGGCGACCTGACGACGACGCCAGCAGACTATGCCGAAGTGATCCGCGCCAAGACTGCCGTGCTGTTCGAGGCCGCCTGCGAAGTCGGCGCCATGTCTGGCGGCGCCGATGCCGGCGGCCGCGCGGCGCTGGCGCGCTATGGGCTTGAGCTGGGCAATGCCTTCCAGCTCGTCGACGATGCGCTCGACTATGGCGGTCAGGCGGGCACGCTGGGCAAGAATACCGGCGACGACCTGCGCGAAGGCAAGATGACCCTGCCGATCATCCTGGCGCTGGCCGACGGGACGGAAGCCGAACGGGCCACGATCACGGCGGCGCTGGGCGATCCCGAGGCGAGCGCCGAGCAGGTGGCTGCCGTGGTCGCCATCATGGAGCGGCACAAGGTGCTGGCGCGCACGCTCGACCAGGCCCACCAGCATGCCAGCGCAGCCCGGCAGGCGCTGGAGGCGCTGCCGGCTTCGGACATGCGCGCGCTGCTGGCCGATGTGGTCGAATTCAGCGTGCTGCGGGCTTATTGAGGTTTTTTACCTCTTCCTTTGGGGAGGTCGAACCGCCGTCGGTCTTCCCAAGCTTCTCACCCAGCAAAGGCCCCCACACCCGGCGCGTCGCGCCGACCGCTCCCCGGAGGGGTGAGGTGAGGAAGCCCTAGGGCCAAATCAGTGGTGCGGCGGCAACCCAATGGTCCGGGTTGGCAGCCCGCATGACCTGGGCGGCCTGGTGGGCTTGGCCGCTAGAGCCGAACAGGCCGAAGACCGTGGCGCCGGAGCCTGACATGCGGGCGAGGATGCAGCCTTGCGTTTCGGCCATGGTGGCGACGATATCGCCGATGGCGGGCACGAGCTTGACGGCGGGTGGCTGCAGGTCGTTGCGGGTTTCAGCGAGCCAGAGGCCAAGTTGCGCCGGCCGGGTCAGCGGCGAGGGCAATTCGGGCAGCGGATAATTGTCATGCGCGCGCAGGCGCCGGAACACGTCGGCGGTGGCCAGCGGAATCATGGGATTGACCAAGACGATGTGGAGCGCCGGAAATTCCGGCAATGGCGCCAGGACTTCGCCGACGCCGCGCGCCACCAGGGGCGTCGAAATGAGGCATGCCGGCACGTCGGCGCCGAGATGGGCCGCCATATCGGCGAGGTCGGCCAGTGCAATAGGCTGGTTGGAAAGGCTCGACATCATGCGCAAAGCCGCGGCCGCGTCGGCGGAGCCGCCACCGATGCCGGCGGCTACCGGCAGGTTCTTGGTCAGATGCAAGGCGAGCCCGGACGCCACCGCGTCGGGCCAGCGGGCGCGGAAGGCCGCGACGGCGCGCGATACGAGGTTGGCTTCGCCGACACCCAGGGCCTTGGCGAAGGGACCGCCGACGGTGAGGCTGTCGGCTGCGGCAAAGGTGGCCTGCAACTCGTCGGCCACGTCGGCGAAGACCACGAGGCTTTCGAGGTCGTGATAGCCGTCCTCACGCCGACGCGTGACATGCAGCGCCAGGTTGACCTTGGCCGGGGCGAGCTGGAGAAGCGGCTCTACCATCCAGCTATTCGGTCGCGTTGGCTTCGGTCAGTCCCTCGGCGAGCTTGGGCGCGACGCGCTCCTTGACGTTGCCGACTTCATCGACCGAAGCCGCCACGTTCCACTGGAACTTGGCTTCGAGCTTGCGACCGGCGCGCCAATAGGCGTCGCCCAGATGGTCATTGATCTCGGCATCGTTGGGGCGCAGCAGCACGGCCTGCTCCAGCGTCACCACCGCCTCGTCGATGCGGCCGAGCTTGTAGAAGGCCCAGCCTAGCGAATCGACGATGTAGCCATCCTGGGGCTGCGCCGCGACGGCCTTCTCGATCATTTCGAGAGCCGGCTCTAGATGCATGTCCTGATCGATCCAGCTATAGCCGAGATAGTTCAACACGGCCGGCTGGTCGGGATTGAGTTCGAGCGCCTTGAGGAAATCGGCTTCGGCCCTGGGCCATTCCTTGGCCCGCTCATAGGCGATACCGCGCACATAATAGAAGCGCCAGTCGGACGGGCTCTCGCCGCCGGTCAGTTCGAGCGCCTTGGTGTAGGTTTCGGTCGCCTCGACATACTGCTCGTCATAGCGCTGCAGGTCGCCCAGAACCGAGATCGCATCGAGGTCGTCGGGCTGGCTGGTCACGATATTGCCGAGCCGGCGCAAAGCTTCTTCGCGATCGCCGGACACATCGAGATTTTGCGCCACGCGCACCACGGCCGTCGACTTCATCGGCGAGGTGGGCGGCACGGCCTCGTAGATCACATTGGCAGCATCGTGCTGGCTGGCCGCGTCGAGCAATTGCCCTAGGGCGACGGCAATGACATCGGCGGACGGATCGAGGTAGAGGCCCATGCGCAGGAAGACCAGCGAGAGATCGAGGCTGCCGTCGCGCGACAGCGCCACGCCGATGCCGTGGAACATTTCGGCGGCGCCGATCTGCACATTGGCGGCGAAGATGTCGGGGCGCTGCCCGGCTTCAATCTGTTCCTTGACGATGGTGACGATCGGGTGCGTCAGGCCCTGGTCTTCGAATTGGGCGATGATGTCCTTGGCTTCGTCGAAGCGGCCGGCATTGCCCAGCACGCGAGCATAGACCTCGACAATGCGGGCCACATAGGGCTCGGCATCGAAGGCGCGACCGGCCAGCTCGATGGCCTTGTCGGTGTCACCGGAAGATTCAGCCATCAGGGCGCGGTGGAACACCAGGAAATCCTCGAGCCCGGACTGGCCGAGCTCGTCGAGCACGGCTTCGGCCTCGTCCATGCGGTTATCGCCGACGAGGGCCCAGGCGCGCAGGATGCCGGCGGTGATGCCGGTGAAGCTGTCCTGGCCGATTTCGCTCAGCATCTGTTCGGCGGCGCCATAGCGGCGCTCCTTGAGCGCTTCGGTCGCGACGACGAGTTCGGCGAGTTCATTGGCCGGGTCGAGCTCGAGCAGATGCTTGGCGGTGGAGGCGGCCTGGCCGATCTGGCCATCGGCGGCAAAGGCGATGAACGAGCGCTCGACGAGAACCGGATTGTCCCAATCGGCCTGTGCGGCCTGCGCGAAATAGCGCGCGGCCTCATCGGTGCGCAGATCGTGCAGCGCCTGCTGGCCAGCCATGAAGGCGCCGGTGACGCTGGTGCGGAAGATGGGCAGCAGATCGAACACAGCCAGCGGATCGGCCTGGGCCGTTTGCGCGGACTGGGCCGCGTGCGTCGCATGAGCGGCGGTTGCCGAGAGCAACATGGCGATAAGGGCCGGGCGCGCGATGCGGGTCAGAAGCGATGTCACGAGGCTGGTTACTCCTTGGCCTGTCAGGGCCGGTTCTGGCGGCGAAGATTGTCCGTTTTGGGACCGCGCCGCAAGGGCGCGCGCTAGAGCGTGATAGCGCCCCGAACTCACATGCCGGTGTAATTGGGGCCGCTGCCGCCTTCGGGCGGGACCCAGGTGATGTTGCTGGCTGGATCCTTGATGTCACAGGTCTTGCAATGCACGCAGTTGGCGGCGTGGATGCGGAATACCGGCGCCCCGCCCTCTTCGGCCATTTCATAGACGCCGGCGGGGCAATAGAGCGGCGCCGGTTCGCCATATCGGGGCAGGTTGTCGCGCACCGGCACGGCGGGATCGGCAAGGCGCAGATGCACCGGCTGGTCTTCGTCATGCGCCAGGTTGGCCAGATAGACCGACGAGGCGCGATCGAAGGTCAGCGTGCCATCTGGCTTGGCATAGCGCCGAGGCGGCAGGACGCCCTTGGGCTTGAGGCCCTGATAGTCGGGCTTGCCATGATGCAGCGTGCCCAGCAGCGAGCGGCGCAGGATGGCGGAGCTCCAGAGCTCGACGCCGCCGGCCAGCGCGCCGAGCACGGTGCCGAACTTGGTCCAGAGCGGCTTGACGTTGCGGACGCCCTGCAGCTCCGTCGAGATGCCGGTCGCCATGATGCGGCGGCCGAAATCCTTGATCAGATCGTGTTGGCGACCCTTACCGATGGCCTCGGTGACCGCGTCGGCGGCGCCGATGCCCGAGAGGATGGCGTTGTGGATGGCCTTGAGGCGGGGCGCGTTCATGAAACCGGCGGCGCAGCCGATGAGGCCGCCACCCGGGAAGGCCAGGGTCGGGACCGACTGCCAGCCGCCGGCGGTGACGGCGCGGGCGCCGTAGCTGATGCGGATGGCGCCCTCGAGCAGCGGCGCCACCGACTTGTGAGTCTTGAAGCGCTGGAATTCATCGAAGGGGGAGAGCGTGGGGTCCTGATAGTCGAGATAGGTCACGAGGCCTACATAGAGCTTGCGATCCTCGGCGTGATAGACGAAGCCGCCGCCTGCCGTGGCATTGTCGAGCGGGAAGCCGAGATAATGGTCCACCCTGCCCTGCTCGTGCCGGTCGGCCGGGATCTCCCAGACTTCCTTGATGCCGAGGCCATATTTCTGCGGCTCGCGCTCGAGCGCGTGGCTGGCGATGACCTGCTTGGCCAGCGAGCCGCGGGCGCCTTCGGCGATCAGGGTATATTTGGCTTCGAGCGCGATGCCTTCAGCGAAACCCGGCTTGGGGTTACCCTCGTGGTCGCGGCCGAGATCGCCGGTGATGATGCCGCGCACGGGACCGTCGCCGGAACTCAACACGTCGACGGCGGCGGTCATTGGGAAAATGTCGACGCCGAGTTCGGTCGCCTGTTCGCCGAGCCAGCGCACCAGGTTACCCAGGCTCACGATGACGCCATTGGGCGTTTTGAGCTGGGGCGGCATCAGCAGGTGCGGCAAGGCGAAATCGTGCTTTTCGGTCAGCAGGTGATAGGTGTCTTTGACCACATCGGGGCCAACCGGCGCGCCCTTGAGGCGCCAGTCGGGGATCAGCGCGTCGAGACCAACCGGGTCCATCACGGCGCCGGAGAGGATATGGCCGCCCACTTCAGCGGCCTTCTCGACCACCGTAACCGCGATTTCGGGATGGCGCTGCTTGATGCGAATGGCGGCCGCCAGACCCGACGGACCCGCACCGACGATCAGCACGTCGGTCGAAAGGGTTTCGCGCGAACCGGCCTCTGCCATATAGGAATGCCTCGTGAATCCCGTTGCAACTTGGTCGCGCTGTCGAACCGGAAAACCGGTACCACTTTTCCTGGCAGCGCTCGATGCGCGGCGGCTGGCCGCGCCAAACGGGCTGTGACATAACAGAGAACATGGCTCAAGATCGACCGCTAAATCACGACGAAATGCTCGCCGTGCTCGACTGGTATCGGGCAGCGGGTGTCGATGTCGCCGTGGGCGAAGAGCCGGTCGATCGCTTCGCGCAGCGGCCGCCGCAGCGCGTGACGCCGGCGGCGGTTGCCGTCAGCCAACAGGCGGAGCAGCGGCCGGTTGCCGAGGCGCCGATATTGGGTGGCGATCCGTCGGAGGCACGTAGCCTTGCGGGCTCGGCGCGAACGCTGGATGAACTGCAGGCGATATTGGGTGCGTATGATGGCTGCGGGCTGAAGCTGCGGGCGACGCAACTGGTGTTCGCCGATGGCAATCCCGAGGCCGAGATCATGCTGATCGGCGAAGCGCCGGGCGCCGAGGAGGATCGGCAGGGCAAGCCGTTCGTGGGCAAATCGGGGCAATTGCTGGATCGCATGCTCGGCGCCATCGGGCTTGATCGGAGCAAGGTCTATATCGTCAACACCGTGCCGTGGCGGCCGCCGGGCAATCGCACACCGACACCCGAGGAAATGGCGCTGTGCCTGCCGTTCCTGCATCGGCAGGTGGAGCTGGTGGCGCCCAAGCTGGTGATGACGCTGGGCGGCCCGGCGATGCAAACCGTGTTTGCCACCACGAGCGGTATCATCAAGATGCGCGGCAAGTGGTCGGACGTCACGATCGGCAACCATGCGGTCGCGGCCATTCCGACGCTGCATCCGGCCTATCTGCTGCGCAATCCGGCGGCCAAGCAGCAGGCTTGGCGGGACATGCTGAGTTTGAAGCTGAAGATGGTGGAGCTGGGGCTGGGTTAGCCCGCGCCACGCCCGCGTGGCGCAATATTTCGGAAATCCCCGCGCCAATCGGAAGCCGCCGCGCTATGGTCACTGTTGCATGATTTGCAACGTGCTTCCCTGTTCTCACCGCCGAAAGCGTCATGGCCTCCGTAATCAAGATTTATGCCCTGTTTCTGGGTTCCGCCCTGCTCATGTTCGGGGGCGGGCTGCAGGGGTTGCTGCTGTCGGTGCGCGGCGCCGAGGAGAACTTCTCGCTCCTGGCGCTGGGCCTGATCGGCACGGGCTGGTCGGTGGGGTTCGTGGCGGGGTCGATCACGGTGCCGCTGGTGGTGCGCAAGGTCGGCCATATCCGCGCCTTCTCGGTCATGGCGGCGATCGGCACCATTACCATCCTTCTCAACCTGCTGTGGATCAACGATATCAGTTGGATCCTGCTGCGGGCGCTGAGCGGCTTCTGCTTTGCCGGCGCGGCGATGATCGTCGAGAGCTGGCTCAACGAAGTGGCCGAGAACAAGAGCCGCGGCACGATCTTTTCGATCTATGTGACGATCAACATGGCCGCCTCGACGCTGGGGCAGATCGCCATGTCGATCACAGGCACGGCCGGCTATGTGCCCTTCGTGCTGGGCGCCATCAGCTTCATCTGCGCCGTCCTGCCCACCGCGCTCACCTCGACGCCGCAGCCGCGGCCGCTGTCTTCGGCCAAGATCGATGTCGGCCTGCTCTACCGCACCTCGCCGGTGGCGGCGACGGCTGCATTTTCGGTCGGCATGGCCAATGGCGCCTTCGGTACGCTGGCGCCGGTCTATGGCTATGAGCAAGGGCTCGATTCGGGCGGGATCGCGCTGCTGTTCGCCGTTGCGGCCATTCTCGGTGCGGTGGCGCAGATTCCGTTCGGGCGGCTGTCCGACAAGATCGACCGACGACTGGTGCTGATCGGCCTCTCGGGCTTTGCAGCGATTGTCGGCGCGCTGACGGTCATCATCAATCCGGGGCCGAACTGGATGATGTTCGTGCTGTTCGCGGCCTATGGCTTTGCCGCCAACCCGATCTATGCGGTGGCGGTGGCCCATGCCAACGACTTCGCCAGGGATGGCGATTTCGCCAAGATTGCCGGCGGCATGCTGCTGATCCTGGGCGTCGGCCTCGCCATCGGCCCTGCCGTCGCCTCGCTGATCATGGGCGCATGGTCGCCGGTCGGTCTGTTCATCGTCACGGCCGCCTTCCACGGCGCGCTGGCCATTACCGCCTATCTGCGCATGCGGGTCCGCAAGGGCAAGGATGCGTCCGAACGCGCGCCGTTCCAGCCGATGGGCAACGACAAGCAGGTGACGCCGGAAACCATTGTGCTCGATCCGCGGGCTGATAGTGATAGCCCGCAGATGCGGGTCGACGAAGAGCCCGTTCCCGAAGAGCTGGCAACGCAGAATGAGGACAGACGCGATGTTCAAGACGGCACGATTTGAAGACCGGGCGTTCAAGCCCCTTTCCATCGCCGTCATCGCCGTCTCCGACACGCGTACGCTCGAAACCGACACGGGCGGCGCGCTGCTCAAGTCGTTGCTGGAAGCCGACGGCCACATTTGCCCCGAGCGCGTCGTGGTGCGCGACGATATCCAGCTCATTCGCCAGGCTGTGCAGGACTTTGTCGCCAACCCCAAGGTCGACGTGGTGCTGACCACGGGCGGCACCGGCTTTTCGGGCCGCGACGTGACGCCGGAAGCGGTCGAGCCGCTGTTCGACAAGCGGATGGAAGGCTTTTCGGTGCTGTTCCACCAGTATTCGGCCACGACCGTGGGCACTAGCTCGCTGCAGTCGCGCGCCACGGCGGGGCTCATCGGCACAACCTTCGTCTTCTGCCTGCCCGGCTCGCGCGGCGCCTGCCGCGACGCCTGGGAGGGCATCCTGACCCATCAGCTCGATTACCGGCACAAGCCCTGCAACTTCGTTGAACTGATGCCGCGGCTGGACGAGCGCTGAGGCTGTTGCTTGATGGCAACGCCAGCGAGGGAACGCCTGCGGGTGGGGTGACAGGCGGAATTGCCCGCGCTAGCTTGCCCCATCGACGCATGAAGGAGTGCATTCAATGAGACTACAGGACCTGAGCAACCGCCGCTAACGGGCTGCCGATCCTGTCGGGCTGCCTGGTTGGCCCTCATTGAATGACTACCCTGCCCCCGGAGGGCACTCATGTTTCGTCGCTTGGAAAAGCTCGTCGATCCCTTCATCCCTTATGTCGAACACACGCCCGACCATCGCGTCTGGCCGTTCATTGTCGAAAACCTGCGCCCGTTTCGCGCCGTCATCACGCTGAGCCTGCTTCTATCGATAGTCGGCGTGGCGATCGAAGTCTGGCTCATCGGCTATACCGGCCGCCTGGTCGACGTGCTGGCCAGCACGACGCCGGAACGGCTCTGGGCCGAGCATGGCTTCGAGCTGGTCATCGTCGCGCTGGTCGTGCTGCTTGGCCGACCTCTAGCGCACATTCTGCGCGAGTCGCTCAACGATATCGCGCTACGGCCCAATGCGGTGACGCTGCTGCGCTGGCGGGCGCATCGCCATGTGTTGGGCCATTCGGTCGGCTGGTTCCAGAACGACTTTGCAGGGCGCACCGCTGCGCGCGTGCAGGAGGTCGGCAATGCCGCCACCGGCGCGGCCTATTCGGTGGTGCATACGCTCTGTTACGTGGCGCTTTATATCGCCGGATCGATCTGGCTGATGGCTTCGGTCGACCTGCGGCTGGTTATTCCCATGCTCGTCTGGGTGGCGCTTTACCTCGGCCTCATGGCCTATGTGGTGCCACGCCTGCGTGTGGAGTCGGAGTGCTTCCAGGCGGCCAATTCGGCCATGACCGGCATGCTGGTCGACACCTATTCCAATATCGACACCATCAAGCTGTTTGCCGACCGGGCCGCCGAGGACCGCGAAGGGCGACAGCATTTCGACGCCGCACGAAAGCGTTTCTTTGCCATCCAGCGGCTGGAAGTGACGATCAATGCCAGCATGAATTTCCTGGGCAGCCTGCTGATCGTCGCGCTGGTCGGCTATGGCGTGGTGCTGTGGCAGGCGGGCGCGGCGCCGCTGGGGCTGGTTGCGGCGGCACTGGCATTGAGCTTCCGCATTACCGGCATGGCCGAATGGCTGCTCGATGCGGTGTCGTCGCTGTTCAACCATCTCGGGGCAACGGGCGAACAGCTCAAGACCATCGCCCAGCCCATCGACATTCCCGATGCCGCGGGTGCGCGTGAGCTGGCTATTGGCGGGGGCGGCATTGAGCTGGTCGAGGTCAGCCACCACTATGGCAAGGGCGGCGGCGGGCTCGATCGTGTGTCTCTCTCGATCGCGCCGGGTGAGAAGGTTGGGCTGGTGGGACGGTCGGGCGCCGGCAAGTCGACGCTGGTCAACCTCATCCTGCGCTTCTTTGAGGCCGAGACCGGCCGCATCGCCATCGACGGGCAGGACATTGCCGGGGTGACGCAGGAAAGCCTGCGCCGGCATATCAGCATGGTGGCGCAGAATGCGGCACTGCTGCATCGATCGGTGGGCGACAATATTGCCTTCGGCCGCGAGGACATTTCGCCCGCGCTGATCGACGCGGCCATCATCAAGGCGGCGGCTGATGGCTTCATCCCCGGGCTGGTCGATATGGAGGGCCGGACCGGGCTCGATGCGCATGTCGGTGAGCGTGGCGTAAAGCTGTCGGGCGGACAGCGGCAGCGCATTGCGCTGGCGCGTGCCATTCTCAAGGACGCGCCGATCCTGGTGCTCGACGAGGCGACGTCGGCGCTCGATTCCGAGGTCGAAGCGGCGATCCAGGACACGCTCTATGGGGTGATGGAGGGCAAGACGGTGATCGCCATCGCGCATCGGCTGTCCACCATTGCCCGCATGGACCGCATCGTGGTGCTCGACCAGGGTCGGGTCGCCGAGGCGGGGACGCATGCCGAGTTGCTGGCGCGGGACGGGATCTATGCCCGGCTTTGGGCGAGGCAGTCGGGCGGGTTCCTGGGGGCGGACTAGAGCTCCACTCTTGCGGCCGCCCCCCTTACCTCCCCCGTCGAGGGGGAGGTTTCTCTTCACTCGTGGGGCTCGATCGAGGTCAGCCCACAAGGCGACACCTCCTCCTTGATTGGGGGAGGCTGGGAGGGGGTGCGGCAACGCGCATCGAGCCTTCGCGTTATAAATTCCCACCATCATGTTAAATTCCCTTTACATCACGCCAAAAATATCAGATACAGAGTCAGCTAACTTACGCATATGGAGTGCCGCGAATGTCGATGCGGGAGAAGACGTCATGGATCGCCGTGCTGACCACGCTGGTCATCTGGAGCTATTATTTCGGTACGTTCTGGAGTGACGCTCTGGGCGGGCGGATCAATGGCGAGAGCGTCCGCAACCTGTTCATCATCTGCATGGTCATTTCGGTGATCATCATGCTGGGGCTGACCATCGCGATGGCTGTGGCAGCGCGACAGTCGATGGATGCGCCGCCCGATGAGCTGGAACGGCAGATCGAGGCGCGTGCCAACAGCATCGGCTTCAAGCTGCTCGAACTGCTGGTGCCGATCCTGCTGATCGGCGGATTGCTCAATGTCGAGGCCATAAGCACGGCCTTCCCCGATGACCCGGCCGGCGCCACCGCGATCATCTTCGTCAACGGG
This sequence comes from uncultured Devosia sp., assembly GCA_966212275.1. GTDB lineage: Bacteria > Pseudomonadota > Alphaproteobacteria > Rhizobiales > Devosiaceae > Devosia. The sequence continues at coordinate 44,985 of CBIHQV010000024.1, read as the reverse complement.
TTCCTGATGACGTTCATACTGGTCGAACTGGTCCGCGAGGGCACCAAGATCGTCCTGTTCCGGATGACTGCCTGATGGCCCCGCCTCCGATCAGCAACGCCATACGGCGGCTGCGCTTCGACCATAACGAGATGACGCAGCAGGAGCTGGCCGACAAGATCGGCATGACGCGGCAGACCATCGCCGCCATAGAGCAGAACAAATACTCGCCGTCGCTCGAAGCCGCGTTCCGCATCGCCGAGGTGTTCGGCGTCGAAATCGGCGACGTCTTCCAGTGGAAGAAGGCCGCCCAGGGAGAAACTCCATGAAAGCCGCCGTACAGACCGCCTATGGCGGCCCCGAAGTCGTCGTCATCCGCGATATCGCCAAGCCCGTGCCGAAGGATAATGAGGTGCTGGTGCGCATCATGGCGACCACCGTCACATCGGGGGATTCCCGGCTGCGCGCCTTCCGCGTGCCCGCTGCCTTCTGGCTGCCGGCCCGGCTGTTCCTCGGCATTAGCAAGCCGCGCAAGGCGGTGCTGGGTTCCGAATTTGCCGGCGTCGTCGAAGCCGTCGGCGCCGGCGTCACCCGGTTCAAGTTGGGCGACCGCGTGTTCGGCATGCATGTCTATGACGTCCATGCCGAGTACAAGGTGATGCCCGACACGGGGGCGCTCACCCATATCCCGGACAATCTCGATTTCGCTGAAGCGGCCGCCCTGCCCTTCGGAGCGCTGACGGCACTGTTCTTCGTACAGCGCGCGGCAATCAAGGCGGGGCAGAAGGTGCTGGTCAATGGCGCCAGTGGCGCGGTCGGAGCGTTCGGCGTGCAACTCGCCAAGCTAGCCGGCGCGCAGGTGACGGCAGTGACCAGTGGCCGCAATGCCGAGCTGGCGCGCGAGCTCGGCGCCGATGTGGTGATCGATTATGCGACCGAGGATTTCTCGCAGTCCGGCATTCGTTATGACGTGATCATGGACACGGTCGATACGGTGAGCATCGGGCAGTTTCGCCGCGCCAGCACGGAGGACGGGCAGCTGCTGGCCGTCAATGGCGGCGGCGGCACGTTCCTGCAGGCAGCGCTGGCGCCGATGCGCGGCAAGCGGCGCATCGCGGTCGGCATGGCGACCGAAAAACTGGTCGATCTCGAGACCATTCGCGATCTCGCCGCCAGGGGCGTCATCCGCGCCACCATCGACCGCCGGCTGCCATTCGAGCGGATCGCCGAGGCGCACGCGCTGGTCGATAGCGGTCGCAAGCGCGGCGCGGTGGTCATCGACGTGGCCCAGTAGTTCAGCGCGTCCCGGAAAGCAAAACGGCGCCCCGCGGGGCGCCGTTTTCTCATTCGATCGTCAGCCTTAGTGGCCGCCACCGTGACCCGGCATGCCGCCTTCCGGCTTGCGGATGAAGAAGGCCGCAACGACGGCGAACAGCGAGATGATCGCGCCGGTGAGGAAGGCCAGGCGGATGCCGCCTGCCAGGGCCTCGACTGGGACCACGCCCTCTGCGGTGAGGCTGGCCGTGCGGATCGTCATCAGGGCGATGAACAGGGCAATGCCTGCCGCGCCGGCCAGTTGCTGCACCGAGCCGAGGACGGCCGATGCGTGGGAGTAAAGCTCCATGCGCACCGAGGCCATCGACGAGGTGAAGACGGGCGTGAAGATCAGGGCCAGGCCGATGCTGATCACGATGTGGCCAGCCAGCAGGTTCCAGACCGGGGTATCCTGACCGACAAGGGTCAGCGCCCACATCACGGCCGAGACGAGGATGGCGCCGGGCACGGCCAGAACCGTGGGACCCACCTTGTCATAGAGACGGCCGACAACCGGACCCATCAGGCCCATGATGAGGCCACCGGGCAGCAGCAGCAGGCCGGTTTCGAGTGTGTTCAGACCCACCACGTTCTGGGTGTATATGGGCAGCAGGATGACCGTGCCGAACAGCGTCATCATGGCGATGAGCATCATGCTGACCGAGACGGTGTAGTTGCGCGACTGGAACACCCGCAGATCGAGCAGCGCCTTGTTGTCGCGCTGCAGGCCGAGCTGACGCCAGATGAAGGCGGCCATGGCGACGACACCGACGGCGATCGGCAGCCAGAGCGGCACGAGCGTGGGCTCGGCAGCATGGGCGAAGCTTTCGCCGAAGCTGGAGAGACCATAGATCAGGCCGCCGAAGGCGAAGGCCGACAGCACCACCGACAGATAATCGAGCGGGGCATAGCGCGGGGTCGAGACGTTCTGGATCTTGCGGAAGCCCAGAACCAGGGCACCCACGGCGATCGGCAGCACCAGGATGAACATCCAGCGCCATTCGAGATTGGCGAGGATGAAGCCGCCAATGGTCGGGCCGACGGCCGGAGCCACCGACATGACGATGGAGATATTGCCCATGGTCTTGCCGCGGGCTTCCGGCGGAACCAGGGTCATGACGGTGGTCATCAGCAGCGGCATCATGATGGCCGTGCCGACGGCCTGCACCACCCGGCCCAGAACCAGCAGTTCAAGGCCCGGCGAGACGGCGCAGAGCAGCGTGCCGAGCGAGAAGATCGACATGGAGAGGATGAAGATCGGGCGCGTATTCATGCGCTGCAGCAGGAAACCGGTCACCGGAATGACGATGGCCATGGTCAGAAGGAAGGCCGTGGTCAGCCACTGCGCGGCGCTGGCGGCGACGCCCAGATCCTTCATCAGATGCGGAATGGCCACGCTCATGATGGTCTCGTTCAGAAACACCACGAAGGTGGAAACGAGCAGCAAAGCGATGACCAGCTTGTTGCGTGCGGCGTCCGTCTGGCTGACGGGCGGGGTGCCGGCGAGGTCGGCGTCGAATGTTGTTGTGTCGGTACTCATGATGGTCCCTCAACCTTTTTGAATTGCGTGTCACCGAGACGACGAGCGGCGTTCGATGATTTCGACGCCACTCTGGAAAGATTCTGCGACAGGCTGTGTCAGCAGCATTTGTTAAGTGCTGACTTCAGTAATGTGGACCCTGTTGCGGGTCAATAGTGAATTATTCGCTTAAGCAATATCCGGCCGATATGCGGCCGCCCGAGCGGTCGGCCTGTTTAGGCCCGCGAGCGGTCGTCGTCCACCCGCAGAAACGCAATTCTGCGATGCGAAATCGTGTTTTTGGCCCTTCAAACGCGGCCTGGATGTTCCCATATGTGCCACGGGAGCCGGTCCCGCGTGTTCTTGTCTCGCGGCTTCGTTCTTGTTTTGTTCCATATGAACTGTTACATCTTTTGAGGTTCGCAGTCACGATTCGACTGCGGGCGCCCGACAGGAGATGTCCCATGGCCCTCTATCAGGCCCCGTCCTTCGAAGCATTGGAAAAGCTCAGCCGCAGCCGCGACGCCGATCTGGCGCGGCGTGAACTGCTGGACCCCGACCGCATCCGCGGACGCGGGGCGCAGTCCAACCATACCGGCCGTTTCGAGAAGCAGACGCGCGAGGGGTTCGACGACGGCTGGGACAATGTCGAGCCGCTGTCGATCTTCCAGACGGTGGAGCATATCGAGCGCGCCAAGACCATCATCACCACCAATGACAGCCCCGATATCGGCTTCGAGCGCTCCATCAACGCCTATCGCGGCTGCGAGCACGGCTGCTCATATTGCTTTGCCCGGCCGACGCATGCCTTTCTGGGCCATTCGGCCGGCATCGAATTCGAGCGCGACATCTATGTGAAGGTCAATGCGGTCGAGGCCTTGCGCGCCGAGATCGGCGCCAAGGGCTACAAGGTTAAGCCCATCGCCATGGGCACCAATACCGACCCCTACCAGCCGGCCGAGCGCAAGCACAAGCTGACGCGCGGCATTCTCGAAGTGATGTTGGAGACGCGCCATCCTATGATGATCACCACGAAATCGGCGCTGATCATCCGCGACCTCGATATTCTCACCGAGCTGGCCAAGCTGGGGCTGGTCAAGGTGGCGATCTCGATGACCTCGATGGACCACAAGCTCAGCCGCAAGATGGAGCCGCGCGCCTCCTCCCCTGCCCGCCGGCTGGAGGCCATCCGGTTGCTCAGCGAGGCCGGCGTGCCGACGGCGGTGTTCGCGTCGCCGATGATTCCTGCGATCAACGACATGGAGCTTGAGCGCATTCTCGATGCGGCGGCGGCACAGGGCGCCCAGAGTGCTTCGATGATCCTGCTGCGCCTGCCCGGCGAAGTGCGCGACGTATTCCGCGAATGGCTGCTGCGGCATTTCCCCGACCGGGTGCGCCATGTGCTGGCGCTGGTGCGCGATACGCGCGGCGGCAAGGACTATGACTCGCGCTTCGGCACCCGCATGACCGGCGAGGGCCCCTATGCCATCCTGCTGCGCCAGCGCTTCGACAAGGCACGCGAGCGCTATGGCCTGGATGCGAAACTGCCCGGCCTGCGCAACGATTTGTTCGACGCGCCGCGGCTGGAAGAGAGGCAGATGAGCTTGTTTTGAGGCGGGCCTCGCTATTGATGGCGAGTGCAGTGTGCGTGGCCTACCCCCACCCTTGATCCAGCCATTCGAGCACAGCTCTCATTGCCTTGTTCGCTCAAATCGCTCCACTGGAGCGATTTGTCCCTGCGGGCCGCTCCCAAGCCCCACAAGGGGGAGGGAGACGATGAACATGGGCGTCGGAGCTGGCGCCTCCCTCCCCTCGATGGGGAGGGACCGAGGGTGGGGTGGCGGGAGCCACGGATGTCGTGCACGCCCGAAGCGGAGCGCCGAGCTCGGATGTTCAGAGGTCGTTGGACGCGCTCACCCGCTCCGCGATGAAGGCCAGCACGGCCGGATCATCGTAGCCATCCGCTGTTAGAGCCGCCCCTGCCGCGACCAGATCCTCGTGCAGCAGTGAGGTCCGGATGCCAACCGTGGCTATGCCGGCGGCGGTTGCCGAAGCGATGCCGGTGCGGGAATCTTCGAAGGCTACCGACACTTCGGCGCGCGCGCCGAGCAGGCGCAGGCCTTCGAGATAGGGCAGCGGATGGGGTTTGCCATGCGCCAGTTCGCCGCCGATGACCACCGCGCGGAAGCGATGGCGGATGCCCAGGCCATCGAGGATCAGGTCGGCATTGGCGCGCGGCGCATTGGTCACCGCCGCCACCGGCAGGCCGGCGGCATCGGCCAGGTCGAGCAGCTCGAACAGGCCCGGCACCGGATGGATCGACGAACCAGCCAGCTCGCGGAACACGGCTTCCTTGCCATCGAGCACGGCCATGCCGTCGGCAGGCGACAGGTGCGGCACAAAGCGGGCGGCGATGGCGGAATTGGCGAGGCCCTGCAGCTCCAGCGAGAAGCGTGGCTTGTCGAAGACGTGGCCATAGGGCTCGAAGGTGCGATTGAAGGCTTCAAGATGCAGCGGGTCGGTATCGGCCAGGGTGCCATCGATGTCGAACAGCAGGGCTGCGCCGGGAACGGGGATCATTGCGCTTCCAGGAGAGAGACAGGGCCGCTAGAACCACGGCTTGCCGTGTGGAACAGCAAATGCGGCCGCAGGTCAATCCGGAGGCGTGATGCCGGCATCGCAATTCGAACTCGGGTCGCTCAAGCACGTCATTGTCGACCGCTTTCCCGACCTGGCGGAGGCCCGGTTCACGCTGCTGAGCGAAGGCTGGGACAGCGTGGCCGTGGATGTGGACGACCGCCTGATCTTCAAGTTCCCGCGCCACGCGCTGGGCGAGGAGGGCCTGCGCCGCGAGGCCGGCATACTTGGCTTGGTCGGCGCTGCCGTCAGCCTGCCGGTGCCGTCGCTGACGCTATTTAGCGAACCACAGACCTTTTCTCGGCATGACAAGATCCCCGGCGAGCACCTGCTGCCCGAGCAGTACCGGGCCCTGAACGAGTCCGCACGGCAGGCGCTGGGCGAGACACTCGGCCGGTTTTATGCCGAGTTGCATATGATCAAACCGGCGCAGGCGGTTGCCGTCGGCGCCGGAGCGGCCGATGCGTGGCTCGACGGGGATGAGATTCTGCGGCGGGTCCGGCCCGTGCTGCCGGAGCCGCTGCTCTCCCTCGCCGAAACCGCGATGAAGCGGTGGCGCGACCTCGGGCCGGATCCCTATGGCCAGATCTACGGCTTCTTCGACGGGCATGGCTGGAACATGGCCTTCGATCACCAGGCTGCGCGGCTCAATGGCATCTATGACTTCGGCGATTCCGGCATCGGGCCGCTGCACCGGGAATTCGTCTATTCCAGCATCATCTCGCCCGACCTCGCCCCGCGGATCATTGCCAGCTACGAGCGGCATAGCGGGCGCAGCATCGACCGCGACCGCGTCGCGGTGCTGACCTCGACCCACTGGCTCTGGGAACTGGCCGTCGAGGCCCACCTGCCCGAGAACGTCGCGGCAATGTTGCCCGGCGTCGCGGCTTGGCTCACTCGCTAGCGGGCTGTGCCTTCAGCCGCCCGCCACCGAGCGGAGTCCAGCCCAGCGTCATGCCCGCCGCAGCCACCAGAATAGCGGCGGCGCCCACGAGCTGTGGCAATGCCAGCCAATGCCCGAACACGACGAAATCGACCAGGATTGCCACCACCGGATAGATGAAGGACAGCGCGCCGATCAAATGGGTCGGCAGCTTCTGGATGGCGCCATAGAGCAGGATATAGACCAAGCCGGTATGCAACGCGCCGATCGCTGCGAGACTGAGCCAGGTGTCCAGCGCGGTCGGCAGGTGCGTCAGGTTGGCAAAAGGCGCGGCCATGAGCACGCCGACACCCACCTGGATCAGCGCGATCAGATGTGGCGGCACGCCCTTGAGGTGCTTGGTGATGATGGCGGCGGCGGCGTAGCAGACCGCTGCGCCCAGGGACAGCGCTATGCCTGAAAGATAGTCGGTTCCGCCCGGCCCCGCCTTGGCATTGGCGATCAACACCACGCCGGCAAAGGCGATGCCGAGCCAGGCCAGCTTGTGCCGGGTCAGCCGCTCCCCCAGGAACAGTGCCCCGAACCCGACCAGCATGAAGGGCTGGGTGTTGTAAACCGCGGTGGCGATTGAAATGGACGCGAGCGGATAGGCGGCGAAGAGCAGCAGCCAGTTGGCAACGATCGCGACACCCCCCAGCGCTGCCAGGAGGAACTGGCGTGGCGTGATGACGTCGCGTCGCAACAGGCCCAGCGCGGCGCAGGCAATGAGCAGCGGCACAGCGCCGAAGACGCAGCGCCACAGCACGACATCGACAATGGGTTGGCCTGAGAACACCACGAAGGCGCCGATCGTGCCCGATATGGCCATGGCCACCGTCATTTCAATCGTTCCGCGCGTCGTGCTCATCGCCGCCTCCATCTTGGAGATAAGATACGCCGCGTGGACTGTCGCTTTCCATATGGATCTATAGGCAGATTGCGCCATCTGCCTTATAATGCATGGTCACCTGATCCATTTTCCTGCGGAATTGTCATGGTTGACGAGATTGACCAGAAGATCATCGAAGCACTCGCCGACAATGCGCGGCTGTCGATCAAGGAGCTGGCGCAACAGATCGGGCTATCGTCGCCCAGCGCGTCGGAGCGGCTGCGACGGCTCGAAGAGCGCGGCGTGATCGCCGGGTTCACCATCGATCTCGACCTGCGAGCCGTCGGCTATCCGTTGCAGGCCATCGTGCGGATAAGGCCACTGCCCGGCAAACTGCACATTGTGCAGCGGCTGATCGAGGACATTCCGCAGATCACCGAGTGCGACAAGGTGACGGGAGACGATTGTTTCGTCGCGCGGCTGCAGATGCGGTCGATCGAGCAGCTCGACGAAATCCTCGACCGGATCGCCGACAAGGCGGAGACGAGCACGGCGATCGTCAAGGCGCAGCCCGTCAAGCGGCGCCTGCCGCCGCTCTAATACTGCGCCACCTTGCGGGCATAGGTGGCCATGAAATCGATCGAGGCGGTGACGCCGCGCAGCGACAGCCAGACTTCCTTGCTGTCCAGAGCGCCGGTGAGTGGCACGGTCAGCAGCAGCGAATTGCGCTCCTTCAGCTTCTCGAGCAGGGCCGCCTTGCGAGCGGGATCGGCGACGAAGAACTGGTTGACGGTGTTGTAGCGGGTTTCGAGATCGGTGGTGAAATCGAAGCTCTCAGGCGCCTCGCCGCCAAAGGCCAGCGTCACGGGCCGGCTGGTATCAGCCTCGGCGTTGTCAGCGGCCACGGTGATGGCCACGTCGAGTTCGCCATTGAGCCGGTTGCGGAACACGGTGAGCTTATAGGCCGGCAGGTTGGCGCCGTTGAGTTCCTGGCTGCCGGTGCTGGCAAAGCAGGAAAAGCCATAGTAATCGGTGGCGCCTTCGTCGATCACGTCGGGGCAGGCAGCGAGCCAGTCGCGGAAATATTCTCGCCACTCGCCGAAGGGATGATGGAACGGTTCGGCGGCCAATGGCACGGCCCCGGTCAGAAGCAAAATGGCAGCAAAGCCGAATTTGGCGATCATGAGGTAACTTCCCGCTGGCCCCCCAGCGACCTACATATAGCAACCCTCCGGCAGGAATACAGGCGGCAGGGCGATGAAGACAAAGGAGAATTTGCGGTGAAGACGACGACGCATAAAGATTTCACCCTGCTCGAACTGGACATCGCGGGGCCGGCCTTGGGCAGCGACCGCGACGCGTCCGATGTGCTCAGCGAAGCCTTCTCCACCGATGCCACAGTCGTCGTCATTCCCGTGGAGCGGCTTGATCCTGCCTTTTTCGAACTGCGCAGTGGCCTGGCCGGTGGGTTCTTCCAGAAAATGCAGAACTACGAGCGGCGCCTCGTGGTCCTGGGTGACATCTCCGCGCAGACGGCGGCCAGCAAGTCGCTGCACGATTTCGTCTATGAGACCAACCGGCACGGCAACCATCTGTTCGTGCCCGATCGCGAGAGCCTGCTGGCACGCTTGTGAAGCCCGATTGGGTTGACTTGATCGGTCCAGAACCGATGCTGGCGGCATGCTGTTCGATTCGCCTGTCCAGACCGAGCCCGACTATAGCCACGAGCGCCAATTGCTGGCGCGCGGGGCGCGCGTCGTTGCCGGTGTCGACGAGGCGGGACGCGGTCCGCTGGCCGGTCCCGTGGTGGTTTCGGCCGTGGTGCTCGATGGCCGCGCCATTCCGCCCGGGCTCAACGACTCCAAGAAGCTGACCGAGGAGCAGCGCGAGCTGCTGTTCGGTCAGGTGATGGCCACCGCCCTCGCGGTGTCGGTAGTGGTGGCGCCGCCCTCAATCATTCTCAGCCGCAATATTCGTGGCGCGACGCTCTGGGCCATGGCCCAGGCCGCCTGCAGCCTCAGCCTCCGCCCCGATCGCGTGCTGATCGATGGCCGCGATGTACCCATGGGCCTGCCCTGCGATGGCCTGGCGCTGATCGGCGGCGACGGGCGCAGCGTATCGATCGCCGCGGCCTCCATCGTCGCCAAGGTGACGCGCGACCGTATGTGCAGGATCATGGATTGCGATGCGCCGCATTTCGGCTTTGCCGGGCACAAGGGCTATTCGACGCCCCAGCATATGCGGGCTCTGGTGGAACACGGTCCGTGCCGGCACCACCGCGAGGAATTCGCGCCGGTGGCCGAGGCGTGGGAGCGGGTGCGGGGCTTGGTGCAGGTGGCTTAGCGCTGGCATGCGTGGCCCGCCTGAACCACCCTCTCTTAACCTCCCGCTAACCCCTTAAGAACGCTCCATTAACCCTGGGCGGGCTATAACCGCCTGGTTAGTACTGCGTTAGGGTTAAGTGTATGTTGCGTACCGCGCGTACGGCCGTTCAGGCCGCTGCGGAGGAGGCATCGCGCCTCCCGATCGATACCATCCTTGTGGGCGATTGCATCGACCACATGAATGCCCTGCCGGCCGGCTCGGTTGATCTCATTTTTGCGGACCCACCGTATAACCTGCAGCTCGACCAGGGCCTTACCCGCCCCGATCAGAGCAAGGTCGCTGCGGTTGATGACGACTGGGACAAGTTCGAGAGCTTTGCCCATTACGACGCCTTTACCCGCGCCTGGCTCAAGGCAGCGCGGCGCGTGCTCAAGCCCGATGGGGCCCTCTGGGTCATCGGCAGCTACCACAACATTTTCCGCGTCGGCACGGCGCTCCAGGATCTCGATTTCTGGATGCTCAACGATGTCATTTGGCGCAAAGCCAACCCGATGCCGAATTTCCGCGGCACCCGCTTCACCAATGCGCATGAAACGCTGATCTGGGCCGCCAAGAGCCAGAAGAGCCGCGTCACCTTCAATTATGAAGCCATGAAGCTGGCGAACGACGACACGCAGATGCGCAGCGACTGGCTGTTCCCCATCTGCACCGGCGCCGAGCGGCTCAAGGACGATGCCGACGACAAGGTGCACCCGACCCAGAAGCCGGAAGCGCTGCTGTTCCGCATTCTCAATGCCACCACCAAGCCCGGCGACGTGGTGCTCGACCCGTTCTTCGGCACTGGCACGACCGGCGCCGTGGCCCGCAAGCTCGGCCGGCACTTTATCGGCATCGAGCGGGAAGAGACCTATATCAACGCGGCGCTCAAGCGCATCGCCGCGATCCGCCCCGGCGTGTTCGAGGCTCTGCAATCGGTGACCCCGAAGCGCAAGGAAGCGCGCATTCCATTCGGCTCGCTGATCGAGCAGGGACTTATTGATCCGGGCACGCAACTCTTCGACTTAACGAAACGTTACTTCGCCATGGTTCGTGCAGACGGCTCGCTGGTCTCCGGTTCCCATCAAGGCTCCATCCACAAGGTTGGTGCCCTGGTTCAAGGGGCCGAAGCATGCAACGGCTGGACCTTCTGGCACCACGAACAGAACGGGCAGGTTAGCCCGATCGATGAACTCCGCACGGGAATTCGTGCAAAACTTGATTTGCTTTCTGCCTGATCCTGACCTCCAATCGTCTCAGGCTCTATAACTGGCCACCGGTTTGCCCCGGTGGCCTTTTTGTTGGCTAGAGACCCGCCTGGCTACAGGTCCGCGTCAAACCACAGCAAAGCGTGATCCGAGCCGGCGAGCTTCCAGTGATTGAGGCCCTTGAATGACTCCTGCTTGCCGCCGGTGAGCTTGGCCAGGTCGAACATGCCGCGGCGCTCCAAGCCGCCCGCCTTGACCTTGGGTTTGAGCGCATCCGAAACGAGCAGATAGTCGATGATATTGTAGGCCTTGTCCGTGGCGTAATAGTAGGTCCAGCGGTCATCGGCCGGGTGATTCAGGACATCGAGCACGCTGGTGAGACCGGGGGTCGCCAGCAGCGGGGACAGCGGGTCGCTGCCGGGCTCATCGTTCAGGTCGCCCGCCACCACCACGTAGTCCTTGGCCAGATTGTAGCGGGTTTGCAGGATGCGCGAGACCTCGGCCGCCTGGGCCTTGCGCTTCTTGTTGGACGCGACCATGTCCCGGTCCTTGGCCTTGAAATGGTTGACCAGCACGAACAGGCTGCGGCCGCTGGGCAGAGTGAGCTCCACCTCGAGACAGTCGCGCGAAAAGATCGGTGAGTCGCCGCTTCGGGCGAAGATGTTTGTCTTTGCCGTGACGATCGGGAAATCCTTGTTGGCGATGAGGCCGACATCAATGCCGCGCGGATCATTGCCGTCGACCACGATGCGGTCGCGATAGACCCCCTTGAGCCTGTCGGTATTGAACATCTGCAGCGTTGGGGCACTCTCCACTTCGACCAAGGCCTGGATATCCGCATTGGCGCTGGTGATCACCTTGGCCGTGAAGGCTACCGTCGCATCGTCGAAGCGCTCGCGCTTGAGATCGATGAACCCGTCCCAGTCGTCGCGCCCCTTGGCCTTCAGCTTGCCCTTTTCGACCAGGTTGCGACCGATCTTGGAGGAGCGGATATTGACGATGATGTAGTTCTTCACATCCTCATAAAGGGTCTCGATTTTCGCCTTGTCAGCCGTGTAGTTCGGCTTGTCGAGCAACCGCGTCAACTCCTTGATCTTGTCGAGATAAAGGGCTGCCTTGTCGTGATCCTTCATGTTGAACAGTACAGGACGTGAAAACAGGTTTTCCACGTTGTAGGTAGCAATTCTGACCATCAAGCTCTCCCGATACTTTGATCAATTGGCCTCGCTAGTACTCCCGAAAATGCTAACGCAACTCTAGACAACAATCGAGTCTCATTGCGTGGTTATGGCGTGGATGAAGTGTACCTTTGCCTGATCCGTACTTGTTGCTTGCTGTGTACAATTGCGTACTAGATTTGAATGTGGGGCCAGTCGGCGAATACCCGCACCTCGACCCACCTTCAAGCCCGCGCCCCATTTTCTTAACGATATCGGCCACTTATCGACATTTCCTGCTGTCGCCGAAGTGCTCCGTTAACTTGACTTCGTCCAGCATGGTGTCGCTTCACGTCGCGAGGGACCGCTGCCGTGACCACCATGGTTGGCCTCAACATCGTTATTGCCAGCATACTGGGCCTGTTGGCCCTGCTCTGTGCTGTCGCCAGCCTGGCGCTGCGGCGCAATGTGCCGCTGGCATGGCTCGCCGGTGCATTGGCGGTGGGTACGGTGCAGACGCTGTTCCTCACCTTCGCGCCGGGCACGGTGCTCGAATTCGCCTCGGCCATGGTGCTGGCGCCGTTCGGCTTCTGGCTGGCCAACAATACCATCTATGCGCTGATGCCCGAGAAGCGCTGGCGGCGGGGATACCTAGCCGGCTTCGTGGGATTGTGCGCGGTTGCGGTGGCGCTGACGGCGGCGGGTGCGCCGTTTTTCTATCAGGTCTTCTTCGTTCAGCTCGCCTGTACGCTGGCCATGTTCGATGCCGCCTTGCGGGTCATGAGCGGCATGAAGTGGTGGCGCGTGCTGGATGTGTCGCTGCTCATCGCCGTGGGCACGCTGGCGCTGGTGCGGCTGGCACGGTTGCCGCTGCTGGTCTGGTATTTCGGGCTCGATGTCGAGTTTCTCGCCTTCAATGGCTCCTCGCTCGAATTGGCCTTGCTGGCTGTTGAAAGCCTTGTGACGCTTGGCATTATCACGCTGGTGATTTCCTCGATCATTGCCGACACCATCGCCACGTTCCAGCAGCAGTCCGAACGTGATGGCCTTACTGGCCTGCTCAATCGCCGCGCGGTCGATGCGATGGCGGCGCAGCGCAGTCCGGCGGGTGGAGCGGTGATCTTCTGCGATATCGACCACTTCAAGCGAGTCAATGACCGCTATGGCCACCAGGCGGGTGACGCGGTGATCCAGGCGTTTGCCGCTATCATCGAGCGCACGGGCCACCATGCGGCGCGCATTGGCGGCGAGGAGTTTGCGCTGCTGCTGCCGGGGGCCAGTGTTCCGCAGGCGCAGGGTCTGGCGGAGATGATCCGCGTCCGTTTCAACGACATGATCCACCTCGCGCTCGCCGCAGATGAGCGGCTCAGCGCCAGCTTCGGGATTGCCGAATATGCGGCCGACGAACCGCCGGCCAGCGCCTTTGTGCGCGCCGACGCGGCGCTCTACCGGGCCAAGGAAGCCGGCCGAAATTGCGTCGAGATCTGCCCGGAGGCCGATCGCGACGGACGGTCGGCAAACCGGCGCATACAGGCCGCGTAGGCTAAGCCTCGGCCATCGCTCGCTCGATCCTTTCCGCCAGCGCTGCGCTTACCGGCACCATGGGCAGGCGCATTTCCGGACTGTCGATGAGCCCGGCGCGCCAGAGCCAGTGCTTGATGGCGCCGGGACTGGGTTCGGCAAACAGCAGACGGGGAATGTCGGCCAGGCGTTGCCAATCGGCCAGCGCGCCCTGCTGGTCATTGGCCAACAGCTTGTTGCGAATGGCCGAGAAGCCGGCCGTATGCACATGGGCCGAGGCGAGGATGGCGCCATCGGCGCCCTGGGTCAGGGCGGAATAATAGAATGGGTCCTCGCCCGTCAGCACGGCGAAGCCGGCCGGCTTCTGCCGCGCCAGATCGAAGGACTGCGCCGGGTCGGCACAGCAATCCTTGACGCCGACGATATTGGCACGCTCGGCGAGGCGCAGCATGGTCTCGTTGCCCAGATTGACGCCAGTCCGGTACGGGATGTTGTAGATGAGGATCGGCTTGGCGGTGCTGTCGGCCAATGCCGCAAAGTGCTCGAACAGCCCCTGTTGCGAGGGGCGGGTGTAGTAGGGGCAGGCGATAAGATAGCCGTCCATGCCCCATTGCGCGGTCTGGCTGATGGTCTTGATCAGCTTGCGCGTGTCGCTTCCCGAGAGGCCCAGATAGATCGGCATGGCCCGGCCCGCCTTTGCGAGCGCATCGTGCGTCACTGCCACCAACCGCGCGGCTTCGTCGTCATCGAGCGACATGCCCTCGCCGGTCGTGGCGCCGAGGATGAAGCCATCGACGGGCTCGGCGGCATAGTGGGTGACGAGCCGGCGCAGCGAGGTCTCGTCGAGCGCGCCGTCGCGGAATGGGGTGATGAGCGGCAGCCACAGGCCATGCAGTGTCGAGGGGGTGATTTCCATAGTCCATCTCCTAGGGCCGGGAGACGGGAGCGCGCATGCGAAGAAACCCCGTCGGAACCGGCGGGGTCAATCTGATCCGTTTGCTTGCTAAAACCTGCGCGCGACGACCATCAGCCCCTATGCGGGGGCTTTTTTCGAGCTCTTGAGCTTGGTGGTGCGACGGGTCATGCCGCAAGGTTCGGGCATGGGCCGTCGCTTGTAAACGGGCTAGTCCAACCCGGCTGTCGCCAGCACCTTGCGGAACAGGGTGGGCAGCGCCTCGCCGGCAAGGGCCTGGCGGTCGGTCCACCAGCCGTGCTCGAGCTCGTTGGGATCGACCATGGCCGACCACACTTCCAGCTCAAGGCGGAAATGGGTGAAGACATGGACGACCTGGCCGCGATGCTGCCAATCGCCCGCGACGGGATAAGCGGCGCTGCCCAGTTCGGCCGACCAGACGGAGCCCGGCACCTCGGTCATGCCGCCGAGCAGACCCTTGGCCGGGCGGCTCTGAAGGTAGACGTCGCCATCGGCGTCGAGCATCACATAGGCGTGGCCCTTGCGCACCGGGCGGTCCGCCTTGGCTGGTTTGACCGGATAGATGGTGGGGTCGCTGGTCCGGGTGGCGAGGCAACCGGGCTGGAGCGGGCACAGCATGCAGACCGTGCTGCGCGGCGCGCAGATGGTGGCGCCGAGGTCCATCATGGCCTGGGCAAAGTCCCCTGCCCGCTCGGGCACGGCGGCCTGGAGGGCTGCTCGCAGTTCGTCTTTCGCCTCGCGCACCGGCACGGGCAGCGCATGGTAGCGGGCCAGCACCCGGTCGAGATTGCCATCGAGCACGGCCACCGGCACATCGAAGCAGATCGCCGCTATGGCGGCGCTGGTATAGGCGCCGATACCCGGAAGGGTTTGGAGGCCCGCCGAGGTTTGTGGGAAGACACCGCCATGGTCGCGCATCACGGCCTGGGCGCAGGCATGGAGGTTGCGCGCCCGGGCATAGTAGCCGAGCCCGGCCCATTCCTTGAGCACGCTGTCGAGCGGCGCGGCGGCCAGGTCGGCCACGGTGGGCCAGAGGCTGGTGAAGCGCAGGAAGTAGTTCTTTACCGCCGCGACAGTGGTCTGCTGCAGCATGACTTCGCTGAGCCATATCCGGTAGGGATCGGGCCTGACGCCCCGCGCCCGATCGGCGGGCGACACGCGCCATGGCAGCTCGCGGGCATGCCGGTCATACCAGGCGAGCACGGCCGGGGCGTCGATGGGAGCGGCAGCGGGGAGAAGCATGGCTATCGGATAGCCGCTCGCCTGCCGGGCCTCAAGGGGCAACTGTCCCCTTGTCGGCGGGGCCGGCATGCGAGTACTCCATCTTCATGGCCAAGGATGACCCACCCGAACCGAAACGCCGCAATCGGACGATGAACATTGCCGATGTGCTCAGTGGCGCGCTCGATCCGGTGCTGAAGAAGCGCGGCTTTGCCAGTCGGGACATCATCACCCATTGGTCGGTGATGGCGCCCAAGCCGTATGACACCGTCGCCATTCCCGACAAGCTGACCTGGCCGCGGGGCGAGCGCAGCGCCGAGGGCGCGACCCTGCTGCTGCGCTGCGTGCCCGGGCATGCGCTGGCCATCGCCCATGAGGGCCCCAAGATCGCCGCGGCCATCAACCGCTATTTCGGTTTCGTGCTGGTGGGAACTGTCAAACTGTCGGCAGAGGCGTTCACCCCCGGTTCAGGGCAGAAGGCGCAAAACCCCAGTCAACCGAGCCAGAGCACTATCGCGAAGGTCGGGGCCCAGGTGGCCGATGTGGCAGATGATGATCTGAGGGAAGCGTTGCGGACACTTGGTCACGCGCTATCCAGCAGATCGGGGCGTAAGTAGCCTGCCATGCGACAATGCAACCGGACCGTTCACGCCGGGTTGATGATCTTGCCCACTTGCCCACACATTTGCCCCGTGTAGTGTCGCGCACATCAAAACAGGAGCGTTAGAAGTGAAATTCACCCGCCGTGACACCCTTATTCTGGCCGCGTCTGCGTCCGCGCTGAGCCTTTGCGGGGTTGCCACCGCCAGCGCTGCCGACGGCGACATGGTCGATGTCGCCAAGCTGATGGCGCCGGCCGGGGATGTCGTGGACCATGTGCAGGGCAGCGAAACCGCGCCCGTGACGGTCATCGAATATGCCTCGCCGACCTGCCCGCATTGCGCGGCCTTCTCCAATGATGTGCTGCCGGGCTTCATCGCGGCCTATGTCGATACCGGCAAGGTCAAGCTCATCACCCGCCCGTTCGTGCGCAATGCGCTCGACGCCGCAGTGTTCCTCTTGGCCGAGGCCGCCGGCCCGACCAACTATCACAATGTGCTGTCGACCTTTTTCAAGACGCAGAACACCTGGGCAACCTCGCAGACGCCGCGCGACGCCATTTTTGCGGTGGCGCAGCAACTGGGCTTTACCCAGGAAACTTTTGAGGCTGCATTGACGAATCAGGCACCCTATCAAGGGATGGAAGCCTTGCGCGAACAGGCGCTCAACGAATTCGGTCTTTCAGGCACCCCGACATTCTATGTCAACGGCAAGACGCTCACTGGTGACAAGACACTCGAACAGCTCGCCGCTGAGATCGATCCGCTCGTCCCTGCCGATTTCGTCGCTACGACGCCGGCCGCTCCGGCTGCCGCTGCAGCTCCTGCCGTTGCCCCTGCTGCCACCGACGCCATGGCGCCTGCCGCCGATGCGATGGCCCCGGCTGAGCCTGCTGCAACGCCGGTCGCTCCTGCGCAGTAACCTGCCCTTCGGCAGCGCCACCCTGGTGGCGCTGCCATGAAATTCTCCCGCCTCAAGCTGCACGGCTTCAAATCCTTCTCGGACGAAACCACGCTCGTGATGGAGCCGGGGCTGACCGGCATTGTCGGCCCCAATGGCTGCGGCAAATCCAACCTCGTCGAAGCCATGCGCTGGGTGATGGGCGAAAGCTCGTACAAGGCCATGCGCGCCTCGGGCATGGATGACGTGATCTTTTCGGGCTCCGGCAACCGCCCCGCCCGCAACTCGGCCGAAGTCACCCTCATCCTCGACAATGCCGACCGCACGGCCCCCGCAGCGCTCAACAATGCCGATGTGCTCGAAGTCACCCGCCGTATCGAGCGCGAGGCCGGGTCGGTCTATCGCGTCAACGGCAAGGAAGTGCGCGCCCGCGACGTGCAATTGCTGTTTGCCGATGCCTCGACCGGTGCGCATTCGCCGGCCATGGTGCGGCAGGGCCAGATCGGCGAGCTGATCGCCGCCAAGCCCACCGCGCGCCGCGCTTTGCTTGAAGAAGCCGCCGGCATTTCGGGGCTGCATTCGCGCCGCCATGAGGCCGAGCTGCGGCTGCGCGCCGCCGAGGGCAATCTCGAACGCGTCGACGACATCATCGCCCAGGTCGAGACCCAGCTCGAAACGCTCAAGCGCCAGGCGCGGCTTGCCACCCGCTACCGCTCGCTGTCGGGCGATATCCGTCGCGCCGAGGCGACGCTCTTTCATATTCGCTGGGTTGCGGCGCGGTTTGCCGAGAAGGAAACCGAGGCGCAGCAGGCCGTGCTGGTGCGCGAACTGGCCGATGCCACCCATCTTGAATTGCAGGCGCAAAAGAAGCTCGAAGCGGCCGACGCTGCGCTGCAGCCGCTGCGTGACCGCGAGGCGGTTACCGGGGCGGTGCTGCAACGCTACACGATCCTCTCCGAGCAGCTTGCCGAGGAAGCGCGCCGCGCCAGCCAGCGTCGGGCGGAACTGGAAGATCGCATCCGCCAGCTTGCCGCCGATGGCGTGCGCGAACGGGAACTGGTCAGCGAAGCCGAAACCACGCTCGGCGCCTATGCCGAGGAGCAGGCCGGACTTGCCGCCGAGGGCGAGGCGGCGCAGGCCGATTTCGACCGCGCCCGCGCCGAGGCCGAAACGGCGCGCGTTACGGTGACCGAAGCTGAGGCCGAGGCCCGTGCCGCCGCGGATGCGCTAGCCCAGGTGCGCGCCCGCCGCGCGCAGGCGACGCGTTCGGCACAGGACGCCGCCACCCGCATTCAGCGGCTGACCGCCCAGGTTGCCGAAGTGGAGCGCGAGGCGCAGACCGTCGCCGCCAGCTTGGATGCCGATGAAACGCTCAGCCTCAAGCGCGCGGCGCTGGTCGCGGCCCAGGCGCGCACGGCGGAAGCCGAGCAGTTGGCGAC
Source organism: uncultured Devosia sp. (assembly GCA_966212275.1). GTDB lineage: Bacteria > Pseudomonadota > Alphaproteobacteria > Rhizobiales > Devosiaceae > Devosia. The sequence continues at coordinate 26,444 of CBIHQV010000024.1, read as the reverse complement.
CGTGGCTGACGAGGCCACAGCTGCGGCGCAAAGCAAGCTCGACGCGGCCCGCCCGCGCTTGGCGGAAATCGAGGCGGCGCTCAATCGCCTCGAGGCTGAGGCCGCTACACTGGGCAAGATGCTCAATGTCGGCGCCAGCCTGTGGCCGGCCATTGTCGACCAACTCAAGGTTGCCCCGGGCTACGAAACCGCGCTCGGTGCGGCGCTTGGCGATGATCTCGAAGCCAGTTCCGACGCCGGCGCACCGATGCACTGGTCGGTCCCGGTCGATCACACCGACGATGCCGCCCTGCCCCAGGGGGCCGAACCGCTGTCGCGCTATGTCACCGGCAGCCCGCTACTCAAGCGCCGCCTCGACCAGATCGGCCTCATCGATGCCGCCGATGGTCCGGGCCTGATGCATGCGCTCAAGCCCGGGCAGCGGCTGGTCACGTCAGATGGTGCGCTGTGGCGCTGGGATGGGTTCGTTTCCGCTGCCGATGCGCCGAGCCCGGCCGCGCAGCGCCTCGCTCAGCGCAACCGTCTTGCCGATCTCGACGAGGAAATCGCCCGCGCCAAAGGCGAACGCAATGGCTGGAAGCGCGATGTGGACGCGCTGGCGGCGGCGCTCGACACGGCGCGGCAGGACGAACGCAGCAAGCGCGAAGCCTGGCGCGCGGCGCAGCATGCCATCGGCGCGGCGCAGTCGGAAGTCGACAAGGCGCAGCGCGCCATCGGCGATCTCACCACCCGCCAATCGGCACTCGAAGAGGCCCGCATCCGCCTTGCTTCCAGCCTGAGCGAAGCCGAGGCCATCAGGGCCGATGCCGAGCAGGCGCTGATCGAAGCCGGCACCGAGGACGACGCTGCCCGCCTTGCGGAAGCCCGCCAGTCGGTGTTGACCACGGCCCGCGATCGCGCCGATCAGGCCCGGCTCAAACTTGGTAGTTTCGAGACAGCCGCCCGCATGCGCGAAGGCCGTCTTGCCCAGCTCGAGCGCGATGCGCAGAGCTGGAGCCGCCGCCGCGATGGTGCCCTGGCCCAGCTTTCCACGCTGGATCAGCGCAGCGCCGAAGTCGGCGCCCAGCTCACCACCGTCACCGAAACGCCGGATGGCTTTGCCGCCCGGCGCGCCCAGCTCGACGACCAGATCGAAGTCGCCAAGGCGGAGCACAGGACCGCGGGCGACAATCTCAACGTGGCCCAGTCGGGCTATCGCGAGGCGGACAAGGCGCTCAAGGCCGCCAGCGACCTGCTCGCCAATGCACGGATCGAGCTGACCCGCATCGAGGAGCGCATCAAGGGCTTCATCGCCCAGCGCCAGCAGATCGAGCGCCAGATCGAGGAAACGCTCGACATCCCGGCGAGCAAGACGCTCGAAGCCTCGGGCATTCGCGCCGAGGAATCGCTGCCGTTGGAAGCCGCCACCGAACAGCGCGTCGACCGGCTCAAGGCTGAGCGCGAGCGGCTGGGTGGGGTCAACCTCTCGGCCGAGAAGGAGGCCGTCGAGGTCCAGGAAAAGCTCGACCTGATGGTCAAGGACAAGAATGACCTGATCGAGGCCATCGCCAAGCTGCGCACCGGCATCCAGTCGCTGAACCGCGAGGGCCGCGCCCGGCTCAACGAGGCCTTCGTCAAGGTCAATGCGCATTTCCAGGAGCTGTTCACGACGCTGTTTGGCGGCGGCACGGCGGAGCTCAGCTTCGTCGAAAGCGACGATCCGCTCGAAGCCGGCCTCGAAATCATCGCCCGGCCGCCCGGCAAGAAGCCGCAGACCATGACCCTGCTATCGGGTGGCGAGCAGGCGCTGACCGCCATGAGCCTGATCTTTGCAGTATTCCTCACCAATCCGGCGCCGATCTGCGTGCTCGACGAAGTCGATGCCCCGCTCGACGACGCCAATGTCGAGCGCTTCTGCAACCTGCTCGACAGCATGCGCCAGCGCACCAACACGCGCTTCATGGTGATTACCCACAATCCGATCACCATGAGCCGGGTCGATCGGCTGTTCGGCGTGACGATGGCAGAGCGCGGCGTGAGCCAGTTGGTGTCGGTGGATCTGACGACGGCGGAGAGCTTCCGCGAGGCGAGCTAGGCTGGTTGCCTAGGCCAGAACGCGAGTCCGGCGGGAGCGAGTGGCGCGGATGACCCACTCGGCCACCGCCAGGTTGATCAGCCAGGCGCCGAGCATCAGCACATCGATCGTCGCCTGATCGGGCCGCCCGAAGATGAGGAAGTATGGCAGTTGGGTCAGGGCCTGCGTACCGGCGCCAAGGCCGACGGCATAGGCGCGGATCATGGCCGCGCTGTGCGTGGCAATGTCGCGCCGTCGGGCCGCCATATACCCTTGCACCAGCCACAAGGCCATCGCCGATCCAAGCACCAGCCGGGTCCAGAACAGCAGAGAGCCCTGAAGCGGCGCCAGCGGATAGAGCAAGGTCATCCACAACCCGCTGAGGGCAACAGTCAAGCCGGCCAGGATCAACACCCGTCCGGCCCGGCGATGCCAGATGGGGAATCGGCGGCGAAAGGACGGCGTGAGCTGAAGCGCGCCGAACAGCGCGTAAATGCAGGCGCTAACGATATGCAGCACCACCGGCAGCGGCGCGTCGAAGAAGCGGATGTTTTCCGGGGTAATCGTCGCGCCGGTCGCGAGCGTGTAGATCCGCACAAGCCCGGCAATGACCGGTATGGCCATGAGCAGGACGAGCCACAGAGGCAACAGTTCGAAGCGGGCGCGACGGATGGGCATGGATCGGCTCCTTTTGAGCCTCCACCGTGCCTCAGCCCCGCCATATGCGAAATTGCCCAATTTGACACCAGCCTTATGCGCACACGCATAAGGCCCCAAACTGGTAGACAACGGCAGGCTATCAGGCGGTGATTGCAGCAGGTTGCTATAGTCCGAAAGCAGGGCGGCGTCGGGCCTACATGCACCAGAATCCTCCCCGCCCTGCCCCGACTTCGCCACGATTGCCTGTGGACAGCATGCCGCACCCCTGCGACAAGCTGTTTTCGATTGTAATAACAAAGACTTACGGCCGGTAAGGTTGTCTTGACACTCTCAGACCCCACCACTATGTTGCGCGCGACTAAAAGGGCGTACCCGGAACTCCGGGAAAACAGCCGGCCAAGGGGAGCGAGCGGATGGCAAAACCGCAAGATACCGAAGGTCAGCCGGACAGCGCCAAAGGGGTGACGCGCGATCTTGCATCACGCATCGCCTCGGCCAAGCGGGAACGCGATATCGAGGACAACAGAGCCTCGAGAGATGCTTCCCCGGAGATGAGCGGTATGGCGCGCGGCATGCGCATCGGTACCGAGTTCATCGCCGCGATCCTGGTGGGTGCCGTTATCGGCTATCTCATCGATCTTGGCCTGGGGACCAGCCCCTGGGGCTTGCTCATCATGTTGTTGGTGGGCTTCGCCGCTGGAATACTCAATGTCACCCGCGTGGTGGCGCAAATGAATGCCGCTTCGCCTCCCCCGCCGGGGTCCGATCTGGGACCCGACGTGGAAGACGAGACAGACAAATGATGACGCTTAGAGGGCTCTATCTTGGCCGGTACTGATCCGATCCACCAATTCGTCATCCAGGACATCTTCAAGCTGTTCACCCTCGGCGGTGACGGTACCGAAGGTTCGGGCACCACGTTTGCCTTCACCAATTCCTCGCTGTTCATGGTCGCCACCGTCGCGATCATCTCGCTCTATCTGATCCTGTCGACCGGTTCGAAGAGCGTGATCCCGGGCCGCGCCCAACTCCTCAGCGAGCTGATGTATGAATTCGTGGCCAATATGGTCAGAAGTGCCGCCGGCACTGCGGGCATGAAGTTCTTCCCGCTGGTGTTCTGCCTCTTCACCTTTATCTTCACGGCCAACATGCTTGGCATGGTGCCCTACTTCTTCACCGTCACCAGCCACATCATCGTCACCTTCGCGCTGTCGATGCTGGTGTTCCTGACCGTGGTGATCTACGGCTTCGTCAAGAACGGCCCCAAGTTCCTGAAGCTGTTCGTGCCGTCGGGCGTGCCCGGCTACATCCTTCCCATCGTGGCGCCGATCGAGTTCATCTCGTTCATGAGCCGCCCGATTTCGCTCTCTGTGCGTCTGTTCGGCAATATCCTGGCCGGCCACATCACGCTCAAAGTCTTCACCGGTTTCATCGTCACCATGAGCAGCCTGGGTTTCCTCGGCATTCTTGGTTCGGCGCTGCCGCTGATCATGGCCATTGCACTTACTGGCCTCGAATTTCTCGTCGGTGCCGTTCAGGCTTACGTCTTCGCCGTCCTGACCTGCATGTATCTCAACGACGCGATCCACCCGTCTCACTAATCTACCAGTCACGGCGGGATGTTCCGCCAGAACCCCGCTTAAAAGTCGCTTGAAAGGACTAAAAAATGGAAGCTGAAGCCGCAAAGTTCATCGGTGCCGGTATTGCTTGTTTCGGTATGGCCGGCGCCGCCATTGGCGTGGCCAACATCTTCGGCAACTTCCTGTCGGGCGCCCTGCGCAACCCGTCGGCTGCTCCGAGCCAGTTCTCGAACCTGATCTTCGGCTTCGCCGTGACCGAAGCTCTGGGCATCTTCTCGTTCCTGGTTGCCCTGATCCTGCTGTTCGTCGCCTAATACTGGCACGCACACGATATTCCGCAGCCGGGACCAGTTCCGGCTGCGCGCACTTCACCGGCTTTAAGCCGGATGACCGGATTTAACGGGACCTCACCTGATGGTAACGCAAGCCTACGCCCAAGAAGCGGCTGCACCGGCCGAAGAGCACGTTGAAGGCGCTGAACACGCCGTCGACGCCACTCACGGCGATCCCACCGCCGATACCCATGCCACGACCGAAGCCCATGGCGGCGAGGAACATGGCTCAGGCGTTTTCCCGCCCTTCGATCCGGCGACATTCCCATCGCAGCTTTTGTGGCTCGCCATCACGTTTGGTGCGCTCTACCTGCTGATGAGCCGCGTGGCCCTGCCCCGCATCGGCGGCATCCTGGCCAACCGCAAGGGCATCATCGATGCCGATCTCGCGGCGGCCGATGCCTCGCGCCAGAAGACCGACGCCGCCATCGCCGCCTATGAGGCTGCGCTGGCTGCCGCCAAGTCCAAGGCCCAGGGCATTGCCAATGAGAGCCGTGAGGCGATCCAGGCTGACCTGGCTGCCAAGCGCAGCGCCGTCGAGGCCGACCTCACCGCCAAGGTGACCGCCGCCGAGGCCCGCATTTCGGCGACCAAGGCGGAAGCCTTGACCCATGTCGACGAGATCGCCACCGAAACCGCGCAGACGGTCGTGACCCAGCTCGTGGGCGACGTCTCGGCCGCCAGCGTCCGCGCTGCGGTCGCCAAGGCCAAGGAGTAAGCGACGATGGCATTCGACAATACGTTCTACGCCACCGTCGCGCTGGTCATCTTCGTCGCGATCACGCTCTATTTCGGCATTCCCAAGATCATCGGGAAGATGCTCGACGGCCAGATCAAGAAGATCGCTGACGACCTGGCCGAAGCCAAGAAGCTGCGCGAGGAAGCCGCTGCCCTGCTCGTCGAGTATGAGCAGAAGCGCGTCGCCGCCGAAGCCGAAGCGGAGGGCATCATCGCCGCCGCCAAGGAAGAGGCCACCCGCCTCACCGCGGAGGCCCAGGTGTCGCTCAACGACCTCGTCACCCGCCGCACCAAGGCCGTGGAAGACAAGATCGCCCAGGCTGAAGCCCAGGCCGTTGCCGAAGTGCGCGCCCGCTCGGCCGATGTCGCCATCGAGGCGGCTCGCCTGGTGCTGACCGACGAAATGAACCGCAAGGGCGGCGACGTCGTCAACAAGGCCATCGCCGATGTGGGCAATCGCCTGAACTGAGGTTTGGGACAGATCGAGATTTGAGGGCGGGTCGCGAGACCCGCCCTTTTTGTTTGGGTTACCATCCGGGCACGACCTCGTCCTTCGACAAGCTCAGGATGAGGTCTACTGAGAACCCCGAGTAGACCTCATGGTGAGCCTGTCGAACCACGAGGTCGTGGCAACTCCTGCCCACACCCACCGGCCAGTCCCTCCCCCTATCAAGGGGAGGTTAGGAGGGCGTATCCCCGACAAACACCCTTCTGCACAGCCCCCATCATTGACCTCCCGGGGATTCTCCACCATGGTGCCCCGGACTGCGGGAGAGACTGGTTTTATCCAGCGCCGAAGGAGCAACCGCCCCGGAAACTCTCAGGCAAACGGACCGCAGTCAGGTCAACAACTCTGGAAAGCGGATCGGCACTCGATCCCACCGAAGGAGCAACCGGCGCTCAGCCGGGAAATCTCTCAGGGCAAGGACAGAGGGGGCACGGAATATTCGCCGCAGGGCGAAGCTTGTCGTGTCGCCTTGTTCAAAATCCGGGATGTGTTGATGGCCGAAACCTCAGCCGAAACTCTCAAGACCACGCCGCTCTATGAGCGCCACGTCGCCGCCAATGGCCGCATGGTGCCGTTCGGTGGCTATTCCCTGCCCGTGCAATATCCCTCGGGCATCATGGCCGAGCACAAATGGACCCGCGAACAGGCGGGCCTGTTTGACGTCAGCCATATGGGGCCGAGCTTCCTCACGCTCAGCAATCCCAGCGGCGACGCCGAGGCAGACCATGCCGCGGTGGCGGCGCTGATCGAACCGCTGATCTGCGGCGACATTGCCGGCCTCAAGCCAGGCCAGGTGCGCTACACGCTGCTGCTCAACCAGGCCGGCGGCGCCATAGACGATCTGATGGTGGCGCGCTCGCCGCTGTTTGCCGGCGCGCTCTACATCGTGGTCAATGCCGGCACCAAGGATGGCGACTTCGCCATCATCGAAGCCGCGGCTGGCGACAAGGCCAAGCTGATGCGCGCCGATGCCGACAATGCCCTCCTCGCCTTGCAGGGGCCAGAGGCCGTCAACGTGATGGCCCAGATTGCCCCCGGGGCGGTCGAACTGGGCTTCATGCAGTATGCGCCATTCGATTGGGGTGGCGAACGCCTCATCATCGCGCGCTCGGGCTATACCGGCGAGGACGGATTCGAAATCCTGGTTTCGGCAGCCAATGCGCCCAAGCTGTGGGATGCCTTGCTCGCCGACACCAGAGTGAAGCCGATTGGGCTCGGGGCCCGCGACAGCCTGCGGCTCGAAGCCGGCCTGCCGCTCTATGGCCATGACCTCAACGAAACCATTTCGCCCACCGAGGCCGATCTGGGCTTCGCGGTATCCAAGCGCCGCCGCGAGGCCGCCGACTTTCCGGGCGCCGCCCGCATTCTCGCCGAGCGCGAGGGCAAGCTCAGCCGCATTCGCGTCGGCCTGATCGTCGAGGGCGCGCCGGCCCGCGAGGGCGCCGAAATCCTCGATGCCGCCGGCAATGCCATCGGCGTCGTTACCAGCGGCGGCTTCGCCCCCTCGCTGGGCAAGGCCATCGCCCTTGGCTTCGTGCCGCCGGCGCATGCCATACAAGGCGCAAAACTCCAGGTGTCGGTCCGTGGCCGCGCCCAGCCGGCCGAAGTGGTCCCCATCCCCTTCGTGCCGCATCGTTATTTCCGCAAAGCCAAAGCCAGTTGAGAGGCCTGCCATGACCACCAAGTTCACCCCTGACCACGAATATATCCGCGTCGAGGGCCCGATCGGCATTGTCGGCATCACGCCCTATGCCCAGGAAGCCCTTGGCGACATCGTCTTCGTCGATCTGCCCGCCGTCGGTAAAGTGCTGAAGAAAGGCGACGAGGCCGCCGTGGTCGAGAGCGTCAAAGCCGCCTCGGAAATCTACGCTCCCGTCTCGGGCACCGTGACCGAGGTCAATGATGCGCTTTCGGCCGAACCGGGCCTCATCAACTCCGACCCGACGGCCGGCGGCTGGATCTACAAGATCGCCATATCAGATGCCGGCGAGATCGACGGCCTCCTCGATGACGCGGCCTATGCCGACCTGACCAAGTAACGGACAAACATGCGCTATCTTCCCCATTCCGAACACGAACGCGCCGAAATGCTCGGCCTTATCGGCGCGGCCAGTATCGATGCCCTGTTCAGCGCCGTGCCTGCCAAGGCGCTCAAGAGCTTCGATCTCGGCCTGCCCGCCCATAGCCCCGAATTCCTGGTCGAGGCGCATATGCGGGCACTGGCCGGCAAGAACCACGCCGGCGCGGATGGCCCATTCTTCGTCGGCGCCGGCGCCTATCGCCACCACGTGCCGGCTACGGTCGACCACCTGATCCAGCGTTCGGAATGGCTCACCGCCTATACGCCCTACCAGCCGGAAATCTCGCAGGGCACCCTGCAGATGCTGTTCGAATTCCAGACCCAGGTGGCCAAGCTCACGGGCATGGATGTGGCCAATGCCTCGCTCTATGACGGCTCCACCGGCACGGCCGAGGCCGTGCTGATGGCGCGCCGCCTCACCAAGCGCAACAAGATCGTGCTGTCGGGTGGCCTCCACCCGCATTACCGCGACGTGGTGAAGGCCTATCTCAAGGACGATGCCGACCTCGAATGCCTCTCGGCCTCGCCGGAAGGCCAGGGCGATATTCTCGATCATATCGATGAGCAGACTGCGGCGATCGTCATCCAGACGCCGGACTTCTACGGCCACCTGCGCAACATGAAGGTGGCGGCCGACGCCGCGCACGCCAAGGGTGCGCTGCTGATCGTTGTGATCACCGAAGTGGTGTCGCTCGGCCTGCTTGAGGCACCGGGCGCGCTTGGGGCTGATATCGTGGTGGCCGAGGGCCAGTCGATCGGCAATGCGCTCAATTTCGGCGGGCCCTATCTCGGCCTCATGGCCACCCGCAAGGAGTTCGTCCGGCAGATGCCGGGCCGGCTATGCGGCGAGACCGTCGACGCCGAGGGCCAGCGCGGCTTCGTGCTGACGCTTTCGACCCGCGAGCAGCATATCCGCCGCGAGAAGGCGACCAGCAACATCTGCACCAATTCGGGGCTGTGTGCGCTGGCCTTCTCGATCCATATGGGCCTGTTGGGTGAAGCCGGGTTCACCCGCCTTGCGCGGCTCAACCACGCCAATGCCTGCAAGCTGGCCGATGCGCTGGAAGCCGTCGATGGCGTCGAGGTGCTGAACAAGACCTTCTTCAACGAGATGACCATCCGCACGTCGCAGCCTGCCGCCGACCTCATCGAGCGGCTGGCCAAGCGTGGCATCCTGGGCGGCGTCCCCGTCAGCCGGCTGGAGCCGACCGATGCTTCGGTCGCCAACCTGATTGTGCTGGCCGCCACTGAACTCACCACCGATGCCGACATCGCCGCGCTCTGCGCCGCCCTTTCGGAGGAACTCGCATGAGCATGAACAATCAGGGCCGCCCCTCGGGCGTTGGATCCGTCGGCTCCGCCTTTGCCTCGACCTCGGGCTCGGCATTGCTGCCCAACGAACCGCTGCTGTTCGAAATTGGCGATACCGAGCATTCCGGCGTCGACCTGCCTGACGTCACGATCTCGACCAGCCGCCTCGGCGGCTTCGAGCGCAAGCTGCCGCTCGATCTGGCTGGCCTGACCGAGCCCGAGGCGATGCGCCACTATGTGCGCCTTTCCCGCCTCAATCACTCGATCGACAGCGGCATGTATCCGCTCGGCTCGTGCACGATGAAGCACAATCCGCGCCTCAACGAGAAGATGGCGAGACTGCCCGGCTTCTCGGACATCCACCCGCTGCAGCCGGTCTCGACCGTGCAGGGCGCGCTGGAGCTCATGGAACAGCTTTCGCACTGGCTGATGACGCTGACCAATACCGCCGCCGTGGCGCTGACGCCCAAGGCCGGCGCGCATGGCGAGTTGCTGGGCATGATGGCGATCAAGGCGGCGCAGGACGCGGCCGGCCAGAGCCACCGCAAGATCGTGCTGGTGCCTGAGAGCGCCCATGGCACCAATCCGGCGACAGCGGCCTTCCTCGGCTACACCGTGAAGCCGATTCCGGCGCGCACCGATGGCACCGTGGACGTGCAGGCGGTCAAGGACGCGCTGTCGCCAGACGTGGCGGCGATCATGCTGACCAATCCCAATACCTGTGGCCTTTTCGAACCGCAGGTGATCGAGATTGCCGAAGCCGTGCACGCGGCGGGCGCCTTCTTCTACTGCGATGGCGCCAATTTCAACGCCATTATGGGCGTGGTGCGGCCGGGTGATCTGGGCATCGACGCCATGCATATCAACCTGCACAAGACCTTCTCGACGCCGCATGGCGGCGGTGGTCCGGGTGCGGGTCCGGTGGTGCTGTCGGAAGCGCTGGCGCCGTTCGCGCCGGTGCCGTTCGTCCGAAAGGCCGGCGACGGCCTCGAGCTGGTGGAACATGCCGAAGGCGAAGTGCTGGGCCGCATCACCGCCTTCCAAGGCCAGATGGGCATGTATGTCCGCGCGCTGACCTATATGCTCAGCCATGGCGGCGATGGCCTGGCCCAGGCGGCGCAGGATGCGGTGCTCAATGCCAATTACATCAAGGCCCGCCTCGCCCACGCCTTCTCGGTGCCGTTCGGCGACTACCCGACCATGCACGAGGCGCTGTTCAACGACAGCTTCCTCGCCGGGACCGGCGTCACCACGCTCGATTTCGCCAAGGCGCTGATCGACGAGGGCTTCCACCCCATGACCATGTATTTCCCGCTGGTGGTGCACGGCGCCATGTTGATCGAGCCGACCGAGAGCGAGAGCAAGCAGACGCTCGACCGCTTCTGCGAGGTGATGGAAGAGCTGGCGGCCGACGCCAAGGCGGGGAACAAGGAGCGGTTTACATCAGCCCCGCTCAAGGCGCCGCGCCGGCGTCTGGACGAGACGCGGGCCGCGCGTTCGCCGATCCTCAAGTGGGAGCGGGTGGCGGAGACGCTGAAGGCGGCGGAGTAGGAAGAGTACTCTCCGCAAACGCTGCGCTGTACCTCCCCCTCGACGGGGGAGGCTAGGAGGGGGTGTGTTGGGAGCCCCGATGTGCGGGCTAAACATCCCCCACTCTTGAGCCCTCCCCGCAAGGGGGAGGGCGACGACTGACACTACGGTGCGCAAAAAAACAAAAAGCCCGCGGACTTGGCCGCGGGCTTTTCAATTTCAGTTGTGGCGCTGGTTAGCCGCGCGTGTCGAAGCCGACCCAAATGGTGATTTCCTCGCCGCCCAGATAGGGGATGGCGACGTTTTCGATGACCTTGACGAACTCAGCCGAACGGGCCGGCGCGGCAATGGCCACGGGCATGGTGTACTTTTCGGAGAACACAGCCTGGCCGTCGCGCTCGACGGCGAAGCGGATTGGTGCGTTGACGGTGGTCTGGCTGCCGGCGGGGCCGAGCAGCACACGGCCAACAACACCCATATTGACGGTGATGAGGCCGTTCGACACCACGCAGTTGCGCGAGGTTTCGTCGATGACGCCCTGGTACTGCAGGGTCTTGGCATCGCCGACGCGGCCGTTGCCGTAGTAGAACATGGCTTCGCTGCCGGGGCGGATGCGGATCGGCGGGCATTCGGTGGCGATGGCGGGCAGCGCGCTGGTCTGCGCCTGGGCGACTGCCGCGGGCGTGGCGGTGGCGTTCTGCAACTGCTGGTTCTGCGCGGCGTTGCCGCCACCGAACAGGCCGCCCATCGAGCAGCCTGCCAGCAGGATCGCGGCGGCGCCGGAAGCCGACAGGCGGAGCGTCAGGGAAAGGGGCTGGTTCATGGGGCGATCTCCTGACGCAGAGGCTGGCTTTTGGCGGCTTCGAGCGCCATGAGGATGGCTGGAGCGCCACTGGCATTCACGCCCGGTGCGTCCTCGACGAAGACGGCGTCGACGACACCGTCGCGGATCAGCAGGGCGGAACGCGCGAAGCGCTTGCCCATGCCGGAACCGGAAAAATCCTTGGCAAGGCCCAGAGCCTCGGCCAGATCGGCATTGCCGTCGGCGATGAAATCGATGTGGCCCAGCGCGCCCGAGGCTTCGGCCCAAGCCTTCATCACATGGTGGTCGTTGACCGATGCGCAGACGATGCGATCGACGCCAGCGGTGCGGAGCTTGGCCTCATTGGCGAGAAAGCCGGGCAAGTGGTTGACGTGGCAGGTGGGCGTGAAGGCGCCGGGGACGGCGAAGAGCACGACGAGCCCAGAGCCGAGAACGGCGTCGCTGGTCGCGTCCGTAGCGCCGTCGGCGCCGATGAGCTTAACCCGCACGGACGGGACCGGACTGCCGCGATCGATCATAGACGGATATGCCCCATGCATTCGGCCCCTGACGGCGGCCAGTCTTCGGTCTCAAGTGCAATCGGGATAAGCGGCTTTGGCGCCGCCGACAAGGCCTAATGCCCCTTTCCCCCTCGCACCGTTCAGTCGGCCGCCGGCACCTTAACGGTGCGCTTGACCTCAAAAGCTCCCATGCCGGTCAGGAATGTGAGCCGGACAGCCTGGTTTTCCAAGCCCCATTCATCAGCTTTGCCCAGAATGGGGATGAGCACTAGGTTTGGTTCCGGGCTTTTTTGGGGCGCGCCGAAGAGCGGCTCGCCGCTATCGGTCGCCGCGATCAGCGAGGCCGGATCGAGTTCCTTGTCGCCGACATGCACGGCAAGCATTCCGTCCTCGGCCCGCAATTCGACATTGCCGATGGGCTGCGGGTCGCCCTGCCAATCGAGCGGCGTGGTCGCCAGCGCCTGGCGGATGCGCAGGCCATTGGGGCGGTCGGGCTCGGCATCGGCAAGCGACAGCGAGAACCGCGCCTGGGCCGGCACGCAGACCTCGGAGCAGACGCCCAGCATCGCGCTGAGCTCCACCTGGGGCGAGCCGGGTTCGACCGTCAGCTCCACCGGCAGAATTGTCGGCCCGAAATAGGCATAGTCGAGATATTCAGCCGTCTGGTGCCTGACCGGATAGGGCCAGAGGATCTGGTGGCTGAGCACGCCGATCGAACCGGCAAAATCCAGCTCGGTCAGCAGGCCCGTATCGCCGGGGACGCGCCAATAGGTCTTGTTGGTCTCGGGCATGTCGATCTCGAGGCCGACGAGTGTGGTGCCATTGGCCTTGATCTGCCCCGTGCTGATCAGGCGCAGCTTCACGCCGGGGGCGACTTCCTGCCAAGCGGTCTCGCCCGCATGAGCGGGGGCGGCAAGCAGGACAAGACTGAGGGCGGCGAGAATGAGACGCATGTGGAAAGCCATTAGCGCAGGATCGGGTTTAGAAATAGCTGATGGGCCATCATGCCTTCGTGAACCGGACGCCGGCCAACCGTAACTTGGCATGGGCGACCGACCGTGACTACAATTGGCGCATGAACTCGCTCGAAGGACAATTCCTGGTTGCGATGCCCGACATGGGCGACGAACGCTTTGCCGAAAGCGTGATCCTGCTCGTCGGTCATGGCGAAGAGGGAGCGATGGGGCTGGTGGTCAATCACGAGCTGGCCAATCTACGGTTTGCCGACATTCTCGACGAACTCGACCTGGGTGACCCGGATGCGGTCATCCGCCTGCCCGATTCGATCCGGCAGCGCGCCGTGATGCGCGGCGGGCCGGTGGAACGAGGGCGTGGCTTCGTGCTGCATTCGTCCGACTATCAGAGCGGCAACACCTATCCGGTGACACCAGGCGTGTCGCTGACGGCGACGCTCGATATTCTCAAGGCCATGGCCTTTGGGCCGGCGCCGCATTCGTCGCTGTTCGTGCTGGGCTGCTGCGGCTGGAGCGCCGGGCAGCTCGAGGGCGAGATCGGCAACAATGGCTGGCTCACGGCGCCGTTCAGCCCCGAACTGGTGTTCGAAACGCCAGTCGGTGAGCGCTACGACGCGGCACTGGCGAGTTTGCATATTACCAGGGCGACGCTGAGCCCTGATGCCGGGCATGCTTAAGATGCTCACCTTACCTCGCCCCTCCGGGGAGAGGTCGACCCGAAGGGTCGGGTGAGGGGTCACTCCGCTGCACCGCATCAAGAAAGGCCCCTCACCCGGCGGCTTCGCCGCCGACCTCTCCCCGGAGGGGCGAGGTAAGAAGAAGTCTACCGACCCATCTGCGCGGCGAGTTTCTTGCCCAGTTCTGCGCCGGTCATCGCCGCGCCGAAGGCGAAGCCCTGGGCGTAGCGGCAGTTGAGCTGGCGCAGACGCTCGATTTCGTCGAGCGTTTCGACGCCCTCGGCGATCACCATCATGTCGAGGTCGGCGGCCAGCGAGACCACGGCCCGCATGATCGGTCCCTGGGTGTGGGCAATGCCATTGGCTTCGCTCATCTTCACGAAGGCGGCCGGGATCTTGATGGTGTCGAACGGGAAGCGATGCAGGTAGCTCAGCGACGAGTGGCCGGTGCCGAAATCGTCCAGCGCCAGGCCAAGCCCGAGGCTGCGCAAAGCCTGCAGCATATAGGCTGAGTGTTCCGGATTGGTCATCACCTGGCTCTCGGTGATCTCGAGCTTGAGGTGGCCGGCCAATTCCTTGTCCTGGCTGACGAGGCTGCGCATGTCGTTGAGCAGCGTCTCGGTGGCCAACTGGGTCGGCGACAGGTTGACCGAGATAAAGAACTCCTCGGGCAGGCCAAAGGCGGTCATCCAGTCCTTGGCCTGGGCGGCCGATTGCTCGAAGGCCAGTCGGCCGAGTTTTTCGATCTGGCCGGAGCGTTCGGCGAGCGGCACGAATTCGTCCGGGTTGACGACGCCGCGGGTCGGATGGACCCAGCGCATCAGCGCTTCGGCGCCGGCGATCTGGCCGGTCTGGATGTCGGTCACCGGCTGGAACTGCACATGCAGTTCGCCCTGCTTCATGCCGCGTTCAAGATCTTCCTCGCTGGCGCGATTGTAGGCGGCGATGGAGCGGGCCGAGGCGCGGTAGGCCTCGATGCGGTCGCCGCCCAGGCGTTTGGCGTAATACATGGCCAGTTCCGCGTCGCGCAGCACGTCGGCGGCGGTGGCCGGATTGCTGTCATAGATGGTGACGCCGATAGAGGCCGACAGCGTCAGGTCGCGGTCGCCGAAATTGAACGGGGCCTTGAGCGCCTTGCGGATCTGTTCGGCGGTCTCGGCAATCTTGCCGGCCGCCTGCTCGGAGGCGAGGATCACCGCGAACTGGTCGCCGGTGACGCGAGCCACCGTATCGAGCGGCCGCATGATGCGGGCAATGCGGCGCGAGATGGCGAGCAGCACCGAATCCGCTGCGGAATGGCCGATGCGCTCTTCGAGCTCCATGAAGCGGTCGATGTCGATCAGGAACACGGCCGGCTTGGTGCCGCCTGGCGTACGTGCCCGCACCAAAGCGCGTTCGAGGCGATCGAGGAAGAGCTGCCGGTTGGGCAGGCCCGTGAGGCTGTCATGCACCGCGTCATGCAGCAGGCGCTCGCGAGCGGCCCGGTCTTCGGTGACATCCTGCAGCGTGCCGACGATGCGGTTGACCTGGCCGTCGCCGCCCAGCACGGGCTTCACCCGCATGCGGAAGCTACGATAGCTGCCATCATGGCCGGCAATGCGCATATCGGCCGAGACCTTGCCGCGGCGCAGTTCGACCAACGTGTCGAAAGCGGTGCGGAAGCGGTCGCGGTCATCGGGGTGCACGCGATCGAGCCAGCGCTTGATGGCGCCGCGCAGGGCACCGCGTTTTTCGCCGAGGCGTGTCGCCAGCTCGTCGCTGACGGATACGCGGTCGCGCTCGATGTTCCAGTCGAAGACGAAATCGCCCGAGCCGGTCAGCGCCAAGGCGCGCCGTTCGACCTCGCTGAGCGTACCGATGGAGACCTGCCCTTCGGAGAAGGCGTGCTGCACCGCGGTAAAGCCGAGCAGCATGACGATGAGCACGAGACCGCCCCCGACTGCCGGCTGCGCCACGTCGTTGGAGACCTGCCCTGTCACCACCAGCCAGGAATAGAACAGCCAGGAAATCAGGATGATCCAGGTGGGCACCAGCAGCACCGCGCGATCATAGCCGCGCAAGGCCAGCAGCAGGATGAGGAAGAAGCCCGAGACACCCAGCAGCGCCAGCACCAGCCGCGCAATGGTCGCGGCGATGGCGGGCTGGAAGAAGGCGAAAGCAAAGAGCGCCAGGAACAGGGCCGCGAGCCCGAGCGCCAGGTGGATGAAGCGCAGATGCCAGCGATGGAGATTGAGATAGATGAAGAGGAACCCAGCCAAGGTCGTTGCTATGCCCGCCTCCGCCGCGGCGCGCAAAGGCTGCATCCCCCCGGCCGGCAGGCCGAGGACACGGCCGAGCACGCCGAAATCGATCAGCAGGTAGATGAGCACCGCCCAGGCGAAAGCCGCGGTGGCCGGGAAGATGCCGCGGCCCTTGACCACGAACATGATGGTGAGAAACACCGCGGCCAGCGAGGCCACGCCCAGCACCACGCCGCGGAACAGGGTGAAGGAGTTCACGTAGTCGCGATAGGCATTGGGTTGCCAGAGATAGAGTTCGGGCAACTGCTGGCCCGAGAGTTCGGCGACGAAGGTCACCGTGGCGCCCGGGTCGAGGGTCACTTCGAACACGTCGGCTTCGCTGTCGGTGAGGCGAACCGGGCGGATGCCGGCGCTCGGCGTCAGCGCGGTGAGGCGGTCATCACCCAGATCGGGCTGGAAAATGCCCGAGCCCGGCAGACGGAAGAAGGGCGCCACGAGCAGGCGCTCGATCTGCTGGTCGCTCTCGTTGCGCAGGGCGAACAGCGCGAAATCGGGGTTGGTCCCCTGCGCCGTGGCCAGAACCTCGATGCGGCGAATGATGCCATCTTCACCCGGTGCAGTGGAGAGTTGCACGCGCCCATCGCTGCCCGGCTGAATCTCGACGACGTCACTGAGATTGACGGCGTTGACGTCCTCGGGGACCGAAATGACTTCGAAGGCGGCGGCGGGAGCAAGAGCGGCCAGCGCGAACGCAAGACACATCGCAAGTGCAAAGAGGTGACGCATCAGGGGCGATTATATCCTGCGGTAGGCTTCATTGTGGCAGCGTTCCGGCGGGAGGATGCATGTGCAACCAGGTGCAGAAACGGCATCCTCTTGGCGGGAGCGCCCTTTGGTAGCGGGGATTGACGCTTGCGACAAGGTTAGCGAACTGTTGCCAAATAGCAACGCCCGGCGGTGTCAGCCGCCTTTGACGTGCAGTACTGCACCCGGAAAGCCTTCTCCGGCGACGTGATCGCAGAGGCCCGACCACTCGCAGCCCGTGCAGGCGGCGCGGGTCCGCCCCTTGGCGAAGGCCTCGCGGAAGCGGGCCAGCATGACGTGATCGAGGCTGAATTGCCGATCGAGATCGACCGCCACCCCCAACAGCGCGCGCACTGCGTCGAGCGCCAGACGGTCCCGCTCGACGACGCTCTCATTGTGGCAATGGGCCGTGGGGATGTCCTGGATCGGGGTGCAGATATCGTCGGGGCCGTCGACCAGTTGGATCGGCTCGCGCTGCGACAGGCGCGCGGCCACGGCGTCGTAGTTTTCGACGAAGGCAGGGGTATAACCCCTGCCCACATAGGTCAGCATGCACAACAGATGATGTGCGCGCAGGCGAACGGTCATGCCTTGGCGCGGCGATGCAGCAGGGCCAGGGCCGCGGCGGCGAGCACCGACTTCAGCACGGCACCAACGAGAAACGGCGCAACGCCGTGGATGAAAGCCGCCTCGGCGCCGATCATCACCGCCAGCCAGGCACCGCCCAGCGCGAGACAAGCCACGTTACCCGCCAGCGCGGCCAGAAAGGCGAAGACGGGACGGTTGCCGTTCCAGCCGCGCTCGGCCAGCCAGCCAACGAGGGCACCGCAGACGGGGAAGGCGAAAAGGTAGCCGCCGGTCGCGCCGAGGAAATGGGCTGCGCCGGATGCACCGCCGGCCAGAACCGGCAGGCCCGAAGCTCCTTCGATCAGCCAGGCGACAATGGTGAGACCGCCCAGGCGCCAGCCATAGAGTGCGCCAACCATGGTCACGGCAAAGGTCTGCATGGTCATGGGCACTGGCACCATCGGCACCTCGACATAGGACGAGGCGGCAAGGAACAGAGTGCCCAAAGCTACGGCAGCGAACTGCCACAGCAGGGAGCGGCTCTCCAGGCGGAGCGGGCTATAGGAAAGAGTGGTATCAGCCATGGTCATCCTCAGGAATTATAGATAATTTCATTCGACAATCTACTAAAGACTCGATCCATGCGGCTCTGCAAGCCCTAACCGACAATATTGAACATCTTGCGGGTCTGGCCGGTGGGGGTTCGTACCGGTCGCTGGCCGATCCAGCGGGCGTGGCGGCCGAGTACGTCGCAGGCCTCCTCGATATTGCCCGACCGCAAGGCGGCGAGGATGGCGAGGTGATCGTGGTCAGTGCGCACTTCCCAGGTCGAGCGCCAGGACGCAAAGAGAAACCGGGCGCTCTTGGCATGCAGGTCATCGATGGCGGCGAGCAGGCGCGGCATGTTGCAGGGCGCCAGCAGGGTGCGGTGGAACAGCCGGTTGGCAGCCTCCCACATGGTGACGTCGGCCGAATTGTCGCCAGCCCGGGTCGCGGCTTCGGCGCGGTCGAGGATGAGCTTGGTCAGGTTCGGCGCCGCGTGTTGCAGCGCCAGTACCTCGAGGGCGGCGCGCATTTCAGCGACTTCGCGCACTTCGGCCAGATCGAAGGCGGCGACCCGAACGCCGCGGCGCGGCTCGCTCACCGCCAGCCCCTGCGCTTCCAGGCGCCGGAACGCCTCGCGCACCGGCACGTGGCTGGCACTGAATTCGGCGGCGACGTGATCCTGGCGCAGGCGGGACCCGGGCTCGATGCTTCCGTCAATGATGCGCTCGGCCAGAACGCGGCTGATGCGTGCGGCGATGGTCTCGTCTTTGGGTTCGGGCATGGTTTTATAGATAGTTTGGGGCGCGGGAACTGTCGAGCCTAGACGCGCCTGATATAGCGGGCCTGCTCGTAGCGCTCCTTGGTCAGCCCCATGAGCACATGGTCTTCCCAGTGGCCGTTGATCTGCAAGTACTTCTCGGCAAAGCCTTCTTCGACGAAGCCGTTCTTTTCGAGCACCCGGCGCGACGCGGCATTGCCCGGCAGGAACGCGGCATGAATGCGGTGCAGGTCGAGCGTGTCGAACACGAAGGGCCGGCTGACGCCCACCGCCTCGCTCATCAGGCCCTGCCCGGCAAATTGCTGGCCCATCCAATAGCCGAGATTGACGAACTGCGCTGCGCGGCGCCGGACGTTGGACAGGGTGATGCCACCCACCAGCGTCTCCTCCCGGCCGCCGGTGAGGAAGATGAAGAAGGAATAGTCGCTCCCCTCCTCCGCCTCCTCGCGGGCGCGCTTGACCCGGGTGGCGAAGACGCGCCGGCCAAGGTCCGCCTCGGTCCAGCGTGGCTCGAAGGGCCGCAGGAAATCGCGGCTGGCGCGACGCAGGGCATACCAGTGCTCGTAATCGCCCATCTGCGGCAGGCGCAGCAGAATGCGCGGCCCGCGCAGGGAGATCAGGGGAGCAGGGGATGACCAGGGCCACAGCATGGCGTGTCGGCGGCCTCAGCGCTTGAGTTGGTCACCAATGGAGCCGACATCGGCAAGGTTGCCGATGGGACCGATGCCCGCCAGGGTAGGCGCACCGCCGGTGAATATCTGCCCCGCAACTTCCTGCACGCGCTTGGCGGTGATGGCATTGATGCGGTCGACGGTCTCCTGCATGGGGATGGGACGGCCCCAGAGGATCTGCTGGCGCGCCAACTGGCCGGCACGGGCCGATGGGCTTTCGAGCGACATCAGGAGGCCGGCGCGGATCTGGTTGCGGACACGAATCACCTCGTCGTCGGTGATGCTCTCGGTGGCGCGTTTGAGTTCGTCGAGGACGACCGGCACCAGTTCGGCGACCTCGTCCTCGCCGGTGGCCGCGGCAACGCCGAACACGCCGCTATCGGCGAAAGCCCAGTGGAACGAATAGACCGAGTAGCACAGGCCGCGCTTTTCGCGCACCTCCTGGAACAGGCGCGAGCTCATGCCGCCACCCAGGATCGAAGCCAGCACCTGCGCGGCGTAGAAGCCGTCCGCATTATAGGCGCGGCCCTCGAAGCCGATGACGATATGGGCCTGCTCATGCTCGGAGAGGAGCCGCTCCTCGCCGCCCTGATATTCGGCGCGCTGCGGCGCCGGGGCGCCATTGGGCTTGAGCGTGGCGAAGTGCTGGCGCGCCACGTCGACCAGGCCGTCATGATCGACATTGCCGGCGGCGGCCATCACCATGTGGTCGCCCACATAGTTGCGGTTCATATATTTGCGGACGGTGTCGGGGGTGAAGTCGCGCACCGAGTCCACCGTGCCCAGAATGGTGCGGCCGATCGGCTGGGTGGGGAATGCCGCGGCCTGGAACAGGTCGAAGACGTGATCATCAGGATTGTCGCGCGCCGCGCCGATCTCCTGGACGATGACCTGCTTTTCCCGGGTCAGCTCGTCGTCCTCGAAAAGCGAGTTCTGCAGGATGTCGCTGAGGATGTCGGCGGCGAGAACCACGTCTTCCTTGAGAACGCGGGCGAAATAGCCGGTATGTTCGATCGAGGTCGCGGCATTGAGGTCGCCGCCTACATTCTCGATGGCCTCGGCAATCTGCAAGGCAGAGCGCGAGGTTGTGCCCTTGAACGCCATGTGTTCGAGCAGGTGGGAAATGCCGTGCTCGGCCTTGCGCTCGCTGCGGGCGCCGGCCTTGACCCAGACGCCGAGGGAGGCACTTTCGAGATGTGGCATATCGTCGGTGAGCACCACCATGCCATTATCAAGTGTTGTCGATTGTACGCTCACGCTAGGCTCCTTCACGAGGCCTGCGGTCGAGCGACCACTGGCCCCCGCATCGTCAGGCAGCGCGCGTACGCGCTGAAATGAATTCTTCGACCGCAGTCTGGTCGTTGGCAAGAACGCTAAGGCGCTCTTCGCGGGTATGGAGGTCCGCCAACCAGGCCGGCAGAGCCGGCGCGATACCCGAGGCGTCCTCGACGGCGGCCGGGAACTTGGCTGGATGCGCCGTCGCCAGCGTCACCATCGGCGTTGCACCCAGATGGGTGCGCGCCACATGAACGCCGACGGCGGTGTGTGGGTCGAGCAGATAGTCCGACTTCTTCAGCGTCGCCGCTATCGTCGCTCGCGTTTCCGCCTCGCCAGTGGTGCCGGCGGCGAAATCGCGGCGGATGGCGCTGAGAGCATGCTCGGGCAGAGCAAAGCCGCCCGACTGCTTCAAACCATCCATCATGCGCACGACGGCGCCCGCATCGCGGCCAGCGCCTTCGAACAGCAGCCGCTCGAAATTGGATGAGATCTGGATATCCATCGACGGGCTGATGGTGGGCGCCACGCCGTCCATCTCGTAGCGGCCGGTATCCATCGTGCGGCGCAGGATGTCGTTGGCATTGGTGGCGATGATAAGCCGGTCGATCGGCAGGCCCATGGCCTTGGCGCAATAGCCGGCGAAGATATCGCCGAAATTGCCCGTCGGCACGGTGAAGCTCACCTTGCGATGCGGGCTGCCCAGCGATGCGGCCGCGGTAAAGTAATAGACGATCTGCGCGACGATGCGGCCCCAGTTGATGGAGTTGACGCCCGACAGGCGCACGCGATCGCGGAATTTGTGGTTGTTGAACATCGCCTTGACGATGTTCTGGCAGTCGTCGAACGTGCCCTCGAGCGCGATATTGTGGACGTTGTGATCGAGAACTGTGGTCATCTGCAGGCGCTGCACCGGCGAGGTGCGGCCCTGGGGATGGAGGATGAAGATGTCGGTGGTGTCGCGGCCGCGGAAGGCCTCGATGGCGGCCGAGCCGGTATCGCCTGAGGTGGCGCCGACGATAGTGGCCTTGAGGCCGCGTTCGGCCAGGATGTGATCCATGATCCGGCTCAGGAACTGCATCGCCACGTCCTTGAAGGCCAAGGTCGGGCCGTGGAACAGCTCCAGCACGAAGTGGTTCGGCTCAAGCTCGAGCAGCGGCGTCACCGAGGGATGACGGAATACGGCATAGGCTTCGTCGATGATCGCCTTGAGCTTGGCCGGCGCGATCTCGTCGCCAGTGAAGCGGCTGATGATGGCATAGGCGACGTCAGCATAGGGCTTGCCGGCGAAGGCGGCAATCTCGGCTGGGCTGACCTGGGGCCAGGTCTGCGGCACATAGAGGCCACCGTCGGAAGCGAGGCCCGCCAGGACCGCATCAGAGAAACCGAGGACGGGCGCCTGGCCGCGCGTTGAGACAAACTGCATTCGGGAGAAGTGCCCCTTTAGAATTGTTGCAACCTAGTGAAACAGCGGGTGAACCGCAAGTTTGCTGGCTCAGCCCTTGCCGGCGGCGCGCTCGCGCCACAGCCAGAAGCCAAGCATGACCACTGCAACAATGGCGAAGCCGTACCAGGTATAGGCGTAGCCCAGGTGGTTGTTGGGGAATTCCACGACGGTTTCGCCGCCCTGCGGCAGTTCTCCCGCTGGGCCGGCCGGCAGATCGACATAGAAAGGCGCGAATGGCGCCAGAGCCGGATCGACCATGGCGGCGAGGCGCTGGGGATCGCGCACCCATTCGATGCGGTCGGAGGTGTTTGGCCCAGGCGTCATCATGCCGGCGGCCTCGGCCGGCCGCAGCAGGCCCGATATGGTCACCTGGCTGTCGTCGCCCTGCCCGTCGGTGACGGCGGCTTCCTGGAAGTCCTGCGGCACGAAACCGCGATTGACGAAGATTGTGCCGCCATCGGCCAGCACGAAGGGCGTCACCACCCAATAGCCGGGGCCGGAGGCCGGGCCGCGCGCATTGGCGAGGCTGGTGAACACCGTCACCGTCTGGTTGTAGCGGAAGGCGCCGGTCAGCGAGACGGGCTGGAAATTGAGCGCTTCGAGGTCGAGACTATCCCACTGGTCGGCGGGCGGCACGGGCACCGGGGTGGCATCCAGCCGGCTATCGACCGCGGTGATCAGCGCTTCCTTCTCAGCCAGCCGCTGCATCTGCCAGCTGCCCAGCCAGGCACAGGTGGCGGCGAGCGCCAGCATCAGGATTGCGAAGGTCCAGGTCATTGCCGGACTGACACGCCGTTCGGTCATTGGTGGCCCTCATGCGCGTCGTGGCGATATTGGAGCGCCACCAGCACGCCCTTGAAGGGCGGCAGCAGCAGGAGCGACAAAAGCAGCGTGGTCGGGATCCAGAGGATCAGGTGGACATAGGGCGGCGGGTTGAACAGCGCTCCGACCAGCAGAGCGAGGGCAATGACGATGGGGGCCACGAGGAAGATGACGAAAATCGCCGGGCCATCGCCGCTATCGGCAAATTTGAGATCGAGCCCGCAGACCGCGCAGGCCGGCGCCACCTTGAGATAACCGGCAAACAGCTTGCCCTCGCCGCAGCGCGGGCAGCGGCAGGTGAGGCCGGTCAGGATGGGCGACGGCTGGGCCAAGGGAGCTCCAAAAAAGTCGGGGCGCAGCTTGCGGCTGCGCCCCGAAAAGATGTCCGGGCGGGACCCTAGTGGTGGATCGCCACGCCCCAGGCGCCCCAGACGTAGATCGAGGCAAACAGAAACAGCCAGACCACGTCCACGAAGTGCCAGTACCAGGCGGCGAATTCGAAGCCCAGATGACGCTCGGGCGTGAAGTCGCCGCGATAGGCGCGCAGCAGGCAGACGAACAGGAAGATGGTACCGACAAGCACGTGGAAGCCGTGCAGGCCCGTGGCCATGAAGAAGGTCGCGCCATACATGCGGGCATCGCCGCCGCCGAAGATGAAGCCGGCTTCGGAATATTCCAGAGCCTGCACACCGGTGAAGACGGCGCCGAGGATCACGGTCAGCCAGAGGCCCCACTTCAGGCCCTCACGGTCGCCCTCGAGCAGCGCATGGTGGGCCCAGGTCACGGTGGTGCCAGAGGTCAGCAGCAGCAAGGTGTTGAACAGCGGCAGGTGGAAGGGGTCGAACAGCTCGACGCCAACCGGCGGCCAATGCCCGCCGCTGGCAGCCAGGCGAGCATATTGCTCGACGTCGTCCCAGCGGAAGAAGCCGTCGAAATAGGCCCAGAAGAAGCCGAAGAACACCATCACCTCGGAGGCGATGAACAGCATCATGCCGTAGCGGTGATGCATCTGCACGACCGCGGTGTGGTCGCCCTGGTTGGCTTCCTTGATCACGTCGCTCCACCACGCATACATGGTGTAGAGCACGCCCGCGAGGCCGATGAAGAACACGAACGGGGTCCAGTCGTGCATCCAGGAGATGGCGCCGATGGCCATGATCAGCACGGCGGCCGACATGACAAACGGCCACGGGCTCGGTTCGACCATGTGATAGTCGTGGTTCTTGGCTATTCCGGCCATGGTCAGCTTCCCTCGTTGTCTGAAGCGTAGAAAGTGTAAGAGAGCGTGATCTCTTTGATGGTGTCGAGCTCTCTGTTGTCAGCGAGCTCGGGGTCGACGAAGAACACGATCGGCATGTCCACGGTTTCACCGGGCTGCAGCGTCTGCTCGGTGAAGCAGAAGCACTCGATCTTGTTGAAGTAAACGCCGGCCTTTTCAGGCGAGACGTTGAAGACGGCATTGCCGGTGACGGCCTTGTCCGAATTGTTGGTGGCGACGAAATTGACCGTGTCGACCCTGCCGATATTGTCGGTGATGTGGGCGGCCGGGGTCACCGTCCAGGGCAGGTTATTGGCCACGTTGGAGTCGAACCGTACCGTCATCTGCCGGGCGATGGCACCCTTGGGCGCGTCGCCGGCGACCTGCGTGGTGCCGCCGAAACCGGTGATCTGGCAGAAGAGCTGATAGATCGGCACCGAGGCATAGGCGAGACCCACCATGCCGGCAGCGATGAACAAGCCCCCCATGGCCACGCGCTTGTTGCGGCGGGCCAAAGCAGGATCAATGCCGGGGACGTGCAGCTCGGCCATCACAGCGACCGATCGAACAAAGCCGGCCCCATCTTGACGATGGTCAGCGCGTAGAAGGTCAGCGCGAAGAGAGCGAGCGCAATGCCCAGCGCGATGGACCGACGGCGGCGGAGCTTGGCGCGGGCGGCGGCAACCTCGGGCGTTTCGGGTTCGACGCTGCGGATTTCGTCGGGTGCACTCATGCGCCAAAGCCCCCGAAACGGGTCAGGAGGTTGTCGGTCATGAAGGCAAAGAACACGATGAACAGGTAGCTCAACGAGTAGTTGAACAGCGTCCGGGCCGATTTGCGCATGGCGACATCTTCGCGCGTCCGCAGCAGGCGCCAAGCCAGGAGGACAAACGAGGCGCCGGTGACGACGGCCACCGAGGTATAGACCCAGCCGGCAAAGCCGAGCCAGGTCGGCAGCATGGCGGCGGCGGCGAGGATCAGCGTGTAGACGAAGATCTGCAGCTTGGTCGAAGCCTCACCCACCACATTGGGCATCATCGGCACGCCGGCAGCGCCGTAGTCGGACTGCTTGTAGAGCGCCAGCGCCCAGAAATGCGGCGGGGTCCACAGGAAGATGATGAGGAACAGCACGACGCTTTCGAGCGACACGGTGCCGGTGACCGCAGCCCAGCCGACGACCGGCGGGAAAGCGCCGGCCGCGCCGCCGATGACGATGTTCTGCGGCGTGCTGCGCTTGAGCCACATCGTATAGATGACGGCGTAAAAGAAGATGGTGAAGGCGAGGAGGCTCGCCGCGACCCAGTTGGTCGCGAGCCCCAGCAGCGCCACCGAGAAACCCGACAGTACCATCCCGAAGACCAGCGCATGCTCGCGCGGCATGCGGCCGGCGGGGATCGGCCGGTTCTGCGTGCGGCTCATGATGGCGTCGATGTCGGCGTCATACCACATGTTGAGCGCGCCAGAGGCCCCTGCCCCGATGGCGATGCAGGCAATGGCGATGACGGCGACGATCGGGTTGATGCCACCGGGCGCCACGATCAGCCCGACAATGGCGGTGAACACGACCAGTTGCATGACGGACGGCTTCAGCAGCGCGAGGTAGTCCTCCACGCGCGCTTCGCCGGTCATGCCGGGCAGGTTCCTGCTGTCGTCGATCAGAGCCAATGGCCTAGCCTTCGTTAGTAGGGAACGGGCCGCGCGGACGCGGCCCGGAAAGTCTTAGTGTGCGTTGGTCGAGTCGATCTTGGGCAGCGTCGTGAACTGGTGGAACGGCGGCGGGGAGGACAGGGTCCATTCCAGCGTCGTCGCGCCATCACCCCACGGGCTGTCACCAGCCGGGCGCTTCTTACGGGCGGCTTCCCAGGTCGCGTAGAAGAAGATCAGCATGGCGACGAAGGTGATGTAGTAGCCGAACGAAGAGATGCGGTTGAAGAAACCGAACGCATCCGGATAGTCGATGTAGCGGCGCGGCATGCCGGCAAGGCCGAGGAAATGCTGCGGGAAGAAGATCAGGTTCACGCCGACGAACATGACCCAGAAGTGCAACTGAGCCAGGAACTCGTTGTACATGTAGCCGAACATCTTGGGGTACCAGTAGTACCAGGCCGCGAAGATCGAGAACACGGCGCCCAGCGACAGCACGTAGTGGAAGTGCGCGACCACGTAGTAGGTGTCGTGCAGGGCGCGGTCAGCACCGGCATTGGCTAGCACCACGCCCGTCACACCGCCGACGGTGAACAGGAAGATGAAGCCGATGGCCCAGAGCATGG
>CBIHQV010000023.1:0-60055 GCA_966212275.1 uncultured Devosia sp. | reverse complement strand
ATGTTGTCGACCTCGGCGCCGCGCCAGCCGTAGATCGACTGATCGTCGTCGCCGACCACGCAGATATTGGCTTCGCTGGCGGGCTTGCCCTGAGCCAGCAGTCGCAGCCAGAGATATTGGGCGACGTTGCTGTCCTGATATTCGTCCACCAGCATGTATTTGAAGCGGCGGTGATAGTCGGCCAGCACATCGGGATATTCGCGGAAAAGGCGGATATTTTCGAGCAGCAGATCGCCAAAATCGGCGGCGTTGAGCACCTTCAGCCGTGCCTGGTAATCGGCATATAGCTTGGCGCCGCGGCCATTGGCATAGGAGCCGCTATCGGCCGGGGAGACATCCTTGGGCAGCAGGCCACGGTTTTTCCAGGTGTCCATCATTCCGGCGAACTGGCGCGCCGGCCAGCGCTTCTCGTCGATATTCTCCGCGTCGAGCAACTGCTTGATCAGGCGGATCTGATCGTCGGTATCGAGAATGGTGAAATCGGACCTGAGGTCGACGAGTTCGGCATGGCGGCGCAGGATACGGGCGCCGATGGAGTGGAACGTGCCCATCCATGGCATGGCCTCAAGGCGCGGCACCGACTTTTCGATGCGCTCCTTCATCTCGCGCGCCGCCTTGTTGGTGAAGGTCACCGCAAGAATCTCGGACGGCCAGGCCAGTTTGGTGTTGATCATATGCGCGATGCGGGTGGTCAGCACGCGCGTCTTGCCCGTGCCGGCGCCGGCCAGCACCAACAACGGGCCCTCAGTGGTCAGGACCGCGTCGCGCTGTTCGTCATTGAGGCCCTTGAGATAGTCCGGCGCCGGTTGCGACCGACCGAACTGGCTGGTGATTGCTCCAGCGGACGGGCGGTCGATATTGTGGGCTTTGCCGGGCATTCAGGGGCCTTTCCATCGCTGCGTGCCGGGACCGGCAGACGCGGCGCGGGGATTGACGAATCTTATTTTGTTCTCGTCGGCAATATAGGGATTGGCAGGGCCGCTGTATAGAACGGCGGCCTGTCACCGATCCGTCATGTAGGCGTCATCCAGCGTTCTTCTGGCGGCACTAATCGGAGCCCGTCTGTCGACAGGGGGACTCCTTTTCATGCATTCGTCAAAACTCCTGAGCGCGCTGTCCGTTGCGCTGCTCACCACCACGACCGCCACCCAGGCCGCCGAATATTTCAACCGCATTGCCAGCTTTCCAGTCGAACTCAACAATCCCGAAGCCGAGACGTCGTCGTCCGAAATCATCACGGCGACCGATGACGGCATGACGCTGATCTATTCGGACAGCCCGGCCGGCGGCATCGGCTTTGTCGATATCACCGACCCCAAGGCGCCCAAGGAAGGCGGCTTCATGGATATGGGCGGCGAGCCCACCTCGGTGACGGTCATCGGCGGCAAGGCCTATGTGGCCGTCAATACGCGCGAAGATTTCATCAACCAGACCGGCAAGCTGGTCGTGGTCGATATCGCCACCAAGGCGATCGATGGCGAGTTCGAACTCGGCGGCCAGCCGGATTCGATCGCCCACAACAAGGACAATACCATCCTCGCCATCGCGATCGAAAACGAGCGCGACGAAGAGGTCAATGACGGCGCGATTCCGCAGGCACCCTCGGGCTGGTTGACGCTGGTGACGCTGACCGATGGCGCGGTGACTGAAGCGGGCATCAAGAAGGTCGAGCTGACAGGGCTGTCCGAAGTCGCGCCTGATGATGCCGAAGTCGAATTCGTGTCGTTCAACGATGCCGACGAAGTCGCGGTGACGCTGCAGGAAAACAACTGGGTCGCCATCGTCGATGCCAAGACCGGCACGGTGACCGGCGGTTTCTCGGCTGGTGCGACTGCGGTCGACGGTGTCGACACCAAGAAGGACGGCGTCATCGATTTCTCGGGCACCAACAAGGAAGTGCCGCGCGAACCAGACGCAGTGAAGTGGCTGGACAATGAGCGCCTCGTCATCGCCAACGAGGGTGACCTCGACGGCGGCTCGCGTGGCTTCAGCATTTTCGGCCGTGACGGCACGGTGCTGTTCGACTCGGGCAATGCGCTCGATGTCGGTGCCGCGCTGCTCGGCCATTATCCGGATGCGCGCAACAAGAAGGGCGTGGAGCCGGAAGGCCTCGAAGTCGCGACCTTTGGCGAGAGCCAGTACATCTTCGTCGCCGAAGAGCGTTCGTCGCTGATCGCCATCTACAAGGATACCGGGGCCGAGCCGGAATATGTGCAGTCGGTTCCTTCGGGCATCTCCCCGGAAGGCCTGGTTGCCATTCCAGAGCGTAACCTGTTGGCCACCGCCAATGAAGTCGACCTGCGGGCCGATGGCCTGGGCGGTTCGCATGTGATGCTCTATGAGCTCGGCGAAGGCGAGGCCGCCTATCCGCAGCTTGCGTCCGAGCTAGGTGAAGACGGTCATCCGATCGGCTGGGCGGCCATTTCGGGCGCGGTTGCCGATGCCGAAAAGCCGGGCATCCTCTATGCCGTCAGCGACAGCGTGCTGAGCGGTGCCCCGGCGATCTATGAGATCGACGCGACGGCCAAGCCGGCCCGCATCGTCAAGAAGACCGTGATCACCCGCGGCGGCGACAATGCGCAGAAGCTTGACCTCGAAGGCATTACGCTCGACGGCGAGGGTGGTTTCTGGCTGGCATCGGAAGGCGACACCGCCAAGCTGACGCCGCATGCGCTCTACCACGTCAATGCCGATGGCGAGATCGAAGACGAGATCGCTTATCCGGCAGCGTTGCTGGCCGTTGAAACCCGCTCGGGTTCGGAAGGCGTCGCCAAGATCGGCGATACGCTGTGGATCGCCATCCAGCGCGAGTGGAAGGACGACGAGAAGGGCTTCGTGAAGCTGGTCGCCTACAATACCGACACCGAAGAATGGGGCGCCGTGCGCTACCCGCTCGAAGCGGCGCCGGAAGGCGGCTGGGTTGGCCTGTCGGAAATCACCGTGCACGGCGACTATGCCTATGTCATCGAGCGCGACAACCAGATCGCTGGCAAGGCTGGCCTCAAGGCGGTCTACCGCGTGCCGGTGAGCGAACTGGTCGCGGCCCCGCTCGATGGCGAGCTGCCCGTTGTCAGCAAGGAACTGGTGCGTGACCTGGTGCCGGACCTCAAGGCCAACAACGGCTATGTGGTCGACAAGGTGGAGAGCCTGGCCATCGACGCCGCAGGCAACGGCTTTGTCATCACCGACAATGACGGTGTCGACGACAGCTCGGGCGAGACCTTCTTCTGGTCGATTGGCGCGCTCTAGCGCCCGCTGACCAGCGCATTTGCAGCCGGGCCGCAGGGTCCGGCTGTTTTGTTTTGTCTGATATGACCGACATGTGATGGCGGCGGACGGTTTTACGCCCAAATCCATATGTCAATTCAAGGCAATGGCGGGGTTGCGCGGGCCGCGCGCTTGCCTACACTCTGCCGCGGGCAATCGGGTGACCACGCGCAGTGCTGAACCGCATCTACATCATCGTCGGCATGCTGGCGATCATCGTGCTCGCCGGTGCGTTCATTGCGCCGAACTTCGTCCGCTGGAGCGACTATCGCGGCCGGATGGAGGAACTGGCGACCAGCGTGCTCGGAACACCGGTGACGGTGCGCGGCGAAATCGACTTCACGCTGTTGCCGCAACCGCGCCTGCGCTTTTCGGATGTGCTGGTCGGTTCGGCAGAGGAACCTGCCGCGACCGTCGACAGCGTCGAGGCCGAATTCTCGCTGATGGATTTCCTGCGCGACAACTACAATGTCACGCGCCTGGTGCTGCGCCAGCCGGTGGTCGATTTCAGCATCGACGAGAGCGGCTTCTTTGGCAGCGGCGTGACCCTGGCCGCCGGGGCCGGCGGGGTGGGGCTGGGAGACACGACCATTGTCGGCGCCACGGTGCGGCTGATGGATCGCCGCTCGGGCGAGACCTTCGTGGCCGACAATGTCGGCGGCGAGCTGCGTCTGGCCGATTTCACCGGCCCTTTGTCGTTTCAAGGCAGCGGCAGCCACGGCAATGAGCCCTATTCGATAAGGTTCAATTCCGGCGCGCCCGACGCGGCCGGCAAATCGAGCGTGTCGCTGTTTCTGCAGCCGCAATCGGGCGGGTTTTCGTTCTCGCTGGAGGGCCTGTTGGCGCCCGGCATGGCGCCGAAATTTGAAGGCGACATGGTCTATCGGCAGAAGCCGCCGGCGACCGATGTGGCTACCGACATTCGCGGCGACCTGGTGCTCGAGAGCAAGGTTACGGGTTCCACCGACCGCATCGTCCTCTCCGGCTATACGCTCCGTCCGGACGAGAACCGGGCCGGTACGCGGCTGACCGGGGCGGCGAGCATTCAACTGGGCGACGTCAGAAGCTTCGACGCGGTGATCTCGGGGGGCGTCTTCTCGCTGCCGCCGCGTGACGCCAAGGAAGATGCGACCACATTGCCATATGAGGCGGTGCGGCTATTGGCCGAGCTGCCGGCGCCGATCATGCCGCCCATGGCGGGACGGGTGGGTATCGACCTGGCCGAAATCGGGTTGCGCGGCTTTGCCCTGCGCAATGTGCGCCTCGATGCCAGCACCGACGGCTCCACCTGGCAGATCGAGCAGTTTACCGGCCAATTGCCCGGCGAAACCGAGGTGCGCGCGAGCGGGCAGTTGAGCAGCGACAATGATCGCCCCGCATTCCGCGGCGATGTCTCGGTGACGAGTGCACGTCTCGACGGGCTGGCGGCGCTTTGGCGGAAGCCGGATGAGAACAATCTGCTGTTCAACGAACCCGGCACGCTGACCGGGCAGGTCATGCTGGGCGGTGACGCGCTGGGGCTGGTCGGTGGTGTGTTGACGCTCAACGAACGCACACATGCGCTCGAACTGCGGGTCGGCTTTGGCGAGGAGAAACGGCTCGATCTGGTGGCGCATTTCGACGACCTGGTGGAGAGAGGCAGCGCCATTGTCGGGGCACTATTGCCCAACGTCGCCGCGGACCCGGCCTTTGGCATCAGCTTTCCTTTCGGCAGCTTTTCGCTAACCGGCAAAGGCGCACGACTTTTCGGGCTGGATGGCACAGGGCTGGTGGCCGAGGGCCAGTGGCGCAGCGATGAAGTCAGCTTCTCCCGATTGTCGGCCGAGGATTGGGGCGGGGTCGGGCTCGACGCTACCCTGACGGCGGGCGGTACCGCCGCCGAGCCCGACGTTTCCGGCTCCGGCATGGTGCGGATCGACGCAGGCGACGCGCCGGCCCTGGTGGGCCTCTATGACCTGTTGGACGTGCCGCAGAGCTGGCGCGATTCCCTGGCGCTATCGGCGCCGGCGGACCTGTTGGTCGATCTGGGTGCGCCAGTTGATGGTGGCCAGACGCTTACCCTGGCGGGCTCGATGGGCGTTGGCGCGCTCAACCTGCGGGCGGAACTCGATGGCGGCATCGTGGCATTGGCCACCGAGCCGTTGCGCGTAACGGCCGGGCTGGAATCGACCGACATTGCGGGGCTGACGAAGCAGATCGGCTTTGGCGACGCGCCGCTATTCGATGGCGATGGCTCGATGCTGGTCAGTGTCAGCCTCGAAGGGTCCCCCAGCAACAGCCTCGATGCCAATCTCACGGCCAGCCTCGGCGACGAGAGCGTCAGCTTTGCCGGCAACCTGCTGTCGCTGGACGATGGAGAAATACAGGGCACGGGCACGCTCGACGTCGCGCTCGCCAATGCCGGCGGGCTGGCCGGGATCGTTGGCGCTGACGGACTGGCGCTGCCGGCGGCCAAGGGCAGCGCACAGGTCCATTTCGAGGGTGCGCGCCTGGCGCGCTTGAGCGAGATCGCCGGCAGTTCGGGCGATGTCGGCTTTGCTGGAGATCTGTCGCTGTCGCGCGCGGGCAGCACGGCGGTGGTTGCCGGGGAAATTGCGGTTGACCTGGTTTCCGTCGAGGGCCTCGCGGCCGCGCTGTTCGGGCCAACGGCGCTGGTCGGCGGGAGCAGTGTGTGGCCCGAGGGGCCGATCAGCCTGGCTGAAGGGCCGCGGCAGACGCGCGGCACGGTCAGCGTGACAGCCGGAGCGTTGGCGGCCGGCGAGGTGGAGCGGCTGGGTAAGACCAGTTTCGAGCTGAGCTGGGACGAAACGCGGACACGGCTAGCCCGGTTCAAGGCGGTGGCTGACCTGGGCACGATCAATCTCGATGTGGCGGTTTGCTGCGCGGGGCCGCTGACCGACAAGACGGTCAGTGGTCGCCTGAGTATTGCCGCGACCCCGATGGGGCTGATCGCGCCGCCGGCCATGGCAGAGATGATCGATGGCCTGGTCGATGGTGGTGTGCAGTTCGAAGGCACTGGCGCCAGCCTGGCCGAGGTCATGGCCGCCATGGCGGGGGAGGGCAATGTCACGCTGACGGGGCTCTCGGTGGAGCAATTGTCGCCGCAGGTCTATCCGACGATAGCGGGGCTCGATGATGTGCTCACCATGGAGCCCGATGCCATGGGCGCGATCATGGGGTTGGCACTGGGGCAGGGCGATTTCACTGCGCCCAGCGCCACGGGTGCCTTCACCATTGCCGGAGGCGTCGTTCGCCTTGCCAACCTCATTCTCGATGGGGCAGGGGCACATCTGGAGGGCGACGTGAACCTCTCGCTGGCCGAGCTGGGCCTCAGCGGCGGCTTTGTGATGACACCGCGTGACTTTGCTGACACCAGCGGACTGGTCAGTGCCGATACGTCGCGCATCATCACAAGGCTCGCAGGCACGCTGCTGGCGCCGGTGGTGACGCTGGATCTGGAGGAAATGATCGCGGCGGTGCTGGTGCGGGCCAACGAGCTCGAAGTGGACCGGCTCGAAATTCTGCGCGCCGAGGATGCCGAGCGGCAGCGCGCCGCCGCCGAGGAGCGCAACCGCCTGATCGAGGAACAACGACGCCGGGCTGCGGCGGAGGCCGCTCGCCTTGCCGCCGAGGAACAGGCGCGGCTGGCGGCGGAGGAAGAGGCGCGGCGGCTGGAACAGCAGCAAGCGCCTCAGACCATTAGCCCATCGATCCAGACCTTGCCGAACCAGCCCACGCCGGCCCCGCTCGACCTGGGCCTGCCGCCGCCGCAGGTGAACCAGCCGATCGGAACGGGTGTGAACCAGCCGCTTTTCTAGGGGGTGGCGGCCTGGTCCGCCCGCGCCTGGTACCAGCGCAATACCGCCAGCCGGGTCGCCGAGGACAGGTTTACGGTCTGACGGTTTTCGTCGATCTCACGGATCAGGCCGGCCATGGTTTGGGATTTTTCAGCCGCCATGGCCTCAAGCGCGGCCCAGAATTCGGGCTCCAGGGCAATGGACGTGCGGTGACCTGATATGGACAGGGATCGCTTGTCCATGAAGGCGGATCAGGGCTTCTTGCGGAAGGCGTCGAGGCTCACGACTTTCTCGCCCGGCTTCTCTTCGGTTTCGTCGTGGCCGCTGGCGGCGGCGGTCGATTCCAGGGAGGCGTCGGCCTTGGCTTCGGTGTGGGCAGCGCCGGGCGCTGTCGCCGGGTCGAACTGCATGCCGAATTGCACGGACGGATCGAAGAAGCCCTTGACCGCCGAGAAGGGGATCACCAGCGTTTCAGGAATGCCGTCGAAGGACAGGCCGACCTCGAAGCCGGTTTCGGAAACCTTGAGGTCCCAATACTGGTTCTGAATGACGATGGTCATTTCCTTGTCGTACTGGCCGAGCAATTTCTCGCTCAGGCGCACGCCGGGGGCGCGCGTGACGAAGGAAATGAAGAAGTGATGTTCGCCGGGGAGGCCCGTCTTGGCCACTTCGGACAGCACCTTGCGCACGACGCCGCGCAGGGCTTCCTGGGTCAGGATGTCGTAACGCATGTGATCTTCGGCCATCGGAACCTTCCAGTCTCACGGGATAGAATCCCGAACGGTCCATATCAGCCTCACGTTCCAAGAGATTTCAAGGAGAAAGGCAAGGGCGCGATGGGAAGGTGCAGGCTTCTGTTGCCAGGTGCCTGCGAACCCCGCCTGTCACCCGGCTAGGGGTGGAGGACTTAAATTCCCAGTGCTAGCACCGCTTACGCGGCGAGAGCGACCGGAGCCTTATGGTTGTCATTTGCAACTATAAGTTTTGGACCGATAACGGTGGTACCTCACCGAGCAAAAGCACACCCTTTACGCCCTCGTCGATCCTGTTTCGCCCCCATTGGCTGCCCGCCAGCGGCGGGAAGATGGTGGAGGCGCCGGGTACTGCCCCCGGGTCCGAAAGGTTTATTACGATGACAGTTTATCGCCATAGCTCTTGCGAGCACGTCCAATATAGGTGACCCCGCAGCAGGTTGCAAACAGTGTGAGCGATACGCTGGTGCTGAACGGGCATTTCCGCTTAGCTTCTCACAGGGATGTGGCGGAGGACTGGCGTGCCCCTTGCTGTTTTGGAGGACAGGAGCTGCGAAGGCTGCACGGCCTGCTGCGCGTTTCCGCCCATCCGTACGGAGAAGCTGCAAAAGCCCGCCAACCTGCTCTGCCCGCATTGCGCCGAAGGGCAGGGCTGCACGGTCTATGAGGCTCGGCCGGCCGTGTGCCGCGGCTTTTACTGCGGGTGGTTTTTTCTGCCCGAGCTGGGGCCGGAATGGCACCCCAACAACAGCGGCGTGGTCATACGGGCGGAACACTTCGACGAGGACACCGTCACCCTGCTGATCCTGCAGCTCTCGCCATTTCTGGTGTCGGAGGAGTTTGCCGCGATGGTCGGCGGCTGGGTGGCCGAGGGTGTGGGGGTGGAGTTCGAGCGCGTCGGCCCGCCCGGCCATTTGCCGGCCAAGATGCGGATGAACGAATTGCTGGAAGAGGCCGTGACCGCGCGAGACCTGCGGGCCATGCACAAGGTCTTTGCCTGGTCACTGGCCCATATCGACCGCACACATGTGTGGGAGCGCGATACGATCGTGCTGCATAGCGAGCTCGGTTGAGTTCAGCCGTTCCAGGTCATGCCCATATAGGCGTCGCCGGCTTCCAGCTCTTCGAGCATCTGGGCCAGGTGCTTGTGCTTGGTGTCGTCGCGCTTCACCTTGTTGATCCAGAGCAGGTAGTCGTTGCGCTGATAGGGCGGGCGGGCGTCGTATTTGTCGCGTAGGCCGCGTTCCTCGAGCGCTTCGCGGACGAAATCGGGCATGTCCTCGCGCTTGCGGAGCGGGCGGAGGACGGGGCTCATTTCAGCACCGCCTGAGCCTCGATCTCGATGAGGAAATCCGGATTGGCGAAGCCTGGGACGCGCAAGGCACTGACCACCGGCGGGTTGGTATTCTTGCCCCAGACCTTCATCCAGGCGGCGAAACCAGCCTGCAGGTCGGCATCCTGATGCAGGACGATGGTGACCTTGACCAAATCCTTGATGGTGGCACCGGCTGCGGCGAGCACCTTCTGCATATTGGTGAGGGCGCGCTCGGTCTGTTTGCCGACATCGGTCTTGTCGACGACCTCGCCCTTTTCGTTGACGCCATTCTGCCCGCCGATCAGCAGGATGCGGGCATTGGCGGGCAGGATGATGCCCTGCGAGAAGACGGGGCTCTGGTACATTCCATCCGGATTGAGATGTTCGACGGACATGGCTGTCTCTCCTTTTTGCGTCTCGCCATCGATAGGGCGAGCGCGCTGACAGTGGGTGTCAGCATGGGATGCGGTATTCTATTACCTGCGGTAGCGAGCCGCTACTGGAGTAACCCGGCATGCCGTGCCCGGTTCCGCGCTGCCTATTCGGTGTAAAGTCGCCGGGCGACCAGCCGAGAGACTCAACCATGATCGACAAATCGACCGACAAACTCATCGAAGCCGCCGAGCGCTTTCTCGGCAAAGGCGAGGCTGCCCTGAGCGGCGTGGAGCGGCAAGTGCTGGCGCAGGCCATAGGCAAGCGGGCACTGGCGCAGGATACCAGCGCCCTGTTCGACGAGAAGGCGACGTTCGGCCAGCGCGTGGCCGATGGCGTTGCCGCTTTCGGCGGTTCGTGGACGTTCCTGATCAGCTTTGGCGTGGTGCTGGTCGCCTGGGTCGGGATCAATCTGCTGCTGACGCAGTCGGCGCCGGACCCCTATCCCTTCATCTTTCTCAATCTGCTGCTGTCGATGCTCGCCGCCGTGCAGGCGCCAGTGATCATGATGAGCCAGAACCGGCAGGCGGCCAAGGATCGGCTGGTCACCAGCCACGATTACGAGTGCAATCTCAAGGCGGAGATCGAGATCATGGCGCTGCACGACAAGGTCGACCAATTGCGCAACGATGACCTCAAGCAACTGATTGCGCGGCAACAGGAACAGATCGCGCTGCTGACGAAGCTGGTGGAAACGCATGTCGCCAAGGCGGGGCAGGGCGAATCGAAGTAGGATGCGGGCATGCAGCCCTACCTGAAACTTCTCTCCGATATCCTCGAGAACGGGACCGACAAGTCCGACCGGACCGGCACCGGCACAAGGAGCCTATTCGGCTACCAGATGCGGTTTGACCTTTCTCAGGGCTTTCCGCTGCTGACGACCAAGAAGCTCCATCTCAAGTCCATCATCTATGAGCTGCTGTGGTTCATCCGCGGCGAGACCAATGTGCGCTGGCTGCAGGAGCGGGGCGTCAAGATTTGGGATGAGTGGGCGGACGAGAACGGCGATCTCGGCCCGGTCTATGGCTCCCAGTGGCGGAGCTGGCCGGCGCCGGACGGGCGCAAGATCGACCAGATCGCCAATGTGATTGAGTCCATTCGGACCAAGCCGGATTCGCGGCGGCATATCGTTTCGGCCTGGAACCCGGCCGAGGTGGACGAGATGGCGCTGCCGCCGTGCCATTGCCTGTTCCAGTTCTATGTCGCCAACGGCAAGCTGAGCTGCCAGCTTTATCAACGCTCTGCCGATACGTTCCTGGGCGTGCCGTTCAACATCGCTTCCTATGCGCTGCTGACGCACATGGTGGCGCAGGTGACGGGGCTGGAGGTCGGCGACTTTGTCCACTCATTCGGCGATGTGCATCTTTACTCGAACCATTTCGAGCAGGCGCAACTGCAACTGACGCGGGAGCCGCGGCCGCTGCCCAAGCTCAAGATCAATCCCGATGTGAAGCGGCTCGAAGACTTCGTGTTCGAGGATTTTGCCTTCGAAGGCTATGATCCGCATCCCACCATCAAAGCGCCCATCGCAGTATGAGCGGCGGCCTGCCAGAGCTGAGTGCCCTGGTGGCGCAGGTTTCGGACATCTATGCCGAGCGCAACGCCATCGCCCGCGATGACGATTGGTACATGCTCAAGCTGCAGGAAGAACTGGGCGAGCTGACGGCCGAGTATCTGCGCTCAAGCGGACGCGGCCGGATGAAGGGTGCCGCGCCCGAGGCGGTCCGCACCGCGCTTGAGGACGAGACGGCGGACGTGCTGGCCATGCTGCTGCTGTTTGCCCGCAACAACGGGATCGACCTCGATGCGGCGCTTGAACGGAAATGGTTCAAGTATCTGCCGCGCTAGATTTGCCCGTGCTAGAGGATGAGCAACGATCCTTGGGAGGGTGCGATGAGACTTCTGCTGGTTTGCTCTGCGCTGCTGCTGGCGGCGCCTGTTGTGGCCAATGATACTTCGGCGGTGCTGACCACTGGCGGGCTCGAATTCATCACCAACGAGACGATCGTGATGGAGAGCGAAGAACTCTTCATCTCGGCCGAACAGATCAAGGTGGTCTACCAATTCCGCAATACCGGCGAGGTCGACCAGAACATTCTCGTCGCCTTCCCAATGCCCGATATCGTGCCCAACTTCTGGTCGCCGGTGGCATTTCCGATGGGCCCGGATGACAACCTGTTCGAATTCGAGACGACGCTGAACGGCAAGCCGGTCGAAGCGACATTGCACGAATATGCCTATGCCTTCGGCGTCGATCGCACCAAGCTGCTGAAGCAACTCGGCCTGCCCATCGTGCCGATCAGCACCGCGGCGAGCGAAGCGACCGATGGGCTCGATGACGAGACGACGGCGGAACTGCTGCATATGGGGCTGGTCACGCCCGATGAGTTCGATGCCGGCGAAGGCTGGGAAAAGCATTACTGGCCGGCCTGGACTTACAAGGCGACCTACACCTGGGAGGGTGAGTTTCCGGCTGGCGAAGTGGTCGAGGTGGTCCACACATACAAGCCCAGCGTGGGCGGCACGGTGGCGGTCAGCTTCCTCAGCGAACCTTACGAAGACTACGATCCGGCGACCGAGTACCGCACCAAGTATTGTACTGACGACTCCTTCCGCGCTGCAGTGGCGGCAACGCAGACGAGCCCGGAAGACACCTATTCGGCCCCGTTCACCGAGCAGTGGATTTCCTACATCCTGACCACCGGCGGCAATTGGGGTGGCGGCGCAATCAAGAACTTCCGCCTGGTTGTCGACAAGGGCAGCGCTGACAATTTCGTGTCGTTCTGCGGCGAGGACGTCAAGAAAATCGGGCCGACCACATTCGAAATGGTCAAGACCGACTTCTGGCCGGACAGGGAACTCGACATCCTGATTCTGCAGCGGCGCGAAGGCGAATAATGACCCTGACGATCCGCCAGGCGGTGAGCGCGGATGCCGCGCTCATCGTTCAATTCATCGCCGCGCTGGCCGAATACGAGAAGCTGAGCCACGAGGCCAAGGCTAATGAAGCCGACATCCTGCGCGACCTGTTTGGCACCGATCCCAAGGTGTTCTGCGAGATTGCGGAGTGGCAGGGCAAGCCGGTCGGCTTCACGCTGTGGTTCTACACCTATTCCACCTTCCAGGGACGGCACGGCATCTGGCTGGAGGACCTGTTCGTCGATCCAGGCATGCGCGGCAAGGGCGTAGGCAAGGCGCTGCTGGTCAACCTGGCGCAGCGCTGCGTGGCCGAGGGGCTGGGGCGCTTTGAATGGTGGGTGCTCGACTGGAACGAGCCGAGCATCGACTTCTACAAGTCGCAGGGCGGCGTGATGCAGGACGAGTGGACCAAGGTCCGCGTCG
Organism: uncultured Devosia sp.; assembly: GCA_966212275.1. Taxonomy (GTDB): domain Bacteria; phylum Pseudomonadota; class Alphaproteobacteria; order Rhizobiales; family Devosiaceae; genus Devosia. The sequence continues at coordinate 47,150 of CBIHQV010000023.1, read as the reverse complement.
ACGGCGATGCACTGCTGAAGCTGGGGGCGTCATGACGGTCAAGATCGCGATGATTGTCGGCGTGGCCGAGAACGGCGTTATCGGCAGCGAGCAGACGATCCCGTGGCGCGTGCCCTCGGACATGGCGTTTTTCAAGCGCACGACGATGGGCAAGCCAATCGTCATGGGGCGCAAGCAATTCGAGACGGTGGGCAAGCCGCTGCCGGGGCGGACCAACATCGTCATCACGCGCCAGCAGGGATACCAGCCCGAGGGTGTGCTGGTGTTCCACGACATCGAGACCGCGCTTGGAGAAGCGCGCAAGATTGCCGAGGCCGATGGCGTTGACGAAATCATGATCATCGGCGGCGGCGAGCTTTATGCGCAGCTCATGGCGCGTGCCGACCGGCTCTATGTCACCCATATCGACCTGCATCCGGCCGGAGACGTGCTGTTTCCCGCCATTGCGCCCGAACAATGGGCGGTGGTCGACCTGCCCGAGGTCACGCCCTCTCCCAAGGACGAAGCGAGCTACCGCGTCAAAGTGTACGAGAGGCGGCAAGACGCCGCGCATTGATCGGGCGAAGCCCTTGCCTATATAAGTCCTCAACGAAACGAAATTATCCGAAAGGGACGCGATGCCGTGGGAGAGTAACGGAGGTGGGGGTGGCCGCAATAATAATGGCGGACCCTGGGGCCAGACACCTGGCGGCGGCAATAATCCGCGGCGTCCCGGTGGTGGCAATACGCCCAGCCTCGAGGATATTCTCAACCGCGGCCGCGATCAGTTTCGCGGCGGCGTTCCCGGCGGTCGCTGGGCGCTGATTGGTGGCGCGCTGGCCATCGTCGCTTTCTGGGCGCTGAACTCGATCTACACGGTCGATCCGCAGGAAGTCGGCGTCGAGCTGCGCTTTGGTGCGCCCAAGCCCGAATTGTCGATGCCGGGCCTGCATTTCCACATGTGGCCGATCGAGACCGTCGAGCGCGTCACGGTAACCGTCAACCAGACCACCATCGGTTCGCCGGCCGCTGCTGGTTCGCGCAGCAGTGGTGATGATGGCCTGATGCTCTCGGGCGATCAGAACATTGTCGACGTGCGCTTCTCGGTCTTCTGGGCCGTTTCCAACCCGGTCGAATACCTGTTCAACGTTCGCGATCCGGAAGACATGGTCCGCAACGCCGCCGAAAGCGCCATGCGCGAAGTCGTCGGCCGTCGCCCGGCCAATGACGTGTTCCGTGACGACCAGGCCGGCATCGAAGCCCAGGTCCAGGAAATCACCCAGACCATTCTCGACAGCTATGGCCTTGGCGTCACCGTCAGCCAGATCTCGATCGAGGGTGCGGCGCCGCCGGCCGAAGTGGCCGACGCCTTCAACGAAGTGCAGCGTGCCGAGCAGGACGAGGACCGCGTGCAGGAAGAAGCCCGCTCCTATGCCAATACGCTCTTGGGCGATGCCCGCGGTCGTGCGGCGGCCCTGCGTGAAGATGCGGCTGCCTACACCAACCGCGTGGTACAGGAAGCAACCGGTGAGGCCGAGCGCTTCAACGCCATTTATGCCGAATACGTCAATGCCCCCGAAGTGACCCGCAAGCGCCTGTTCCTCGAAACGATGGAAGAAGTGCTGGGTGGTTCCGAGAAAGTGCTGATCGAGAACGGAGCCAATGGCCAGGGGGTCATCCCCTATCTGCCACTGCCCGAACTCCGCTCCGGCGCCACGACCACCACGACGACGGGGAACTGAGCCATGAACAATCGTCTTATTATCATTGGCGTTGTCCTGCTCGCGGCGCTCTACGTGTTCTTCTCGTCGATCTATGTGGTCAACGAGCGCGACCAGGCTATCGTCACCCGCTTCGGCCAGATCACCGATGTGCGGACCGAGCCGGGAATCTATTTCAAGATCCCGACCGACTTCGTGGACAGCGTGCAGATCATCGAAGATCGGCTGCTGCGCCAGGATATCCAGGACTTGCGCGTGCAGGTTTCGGGCGGCGCATTCTATGAAGTCGACGCCTTCCTCACCTACCGCGTGACCGACCCGCGCCTGTTCCGCGAACGTGCCCAGGGCCAGCTTGCGGTGGTTGAAGACCGCATCGCAACCCGCTTCGCCGCCGTTCTGCGCCAGGTCTATGGTCTGCGCGAATTTAACGCCGCTCTCTCCGAGCAGCGCCCGCAGATGATGCTCGAGGCCCGTGACCTTATCCGTCCGGACGTCGAGCAACTGGGTATCGAAGTGCTCGACGTGCGCATCCTGCGCACCGATCTGGCCGCCGACGTGTTCGAGCGGACCTATGAGCGCATGCGTGCCGAGCGCCTTGCCGAAGCCGCCTTGCTGCGTGCCCGTGGCCAGGAGCAGGCACAGAGCCTGCGCGCTATCGCTGATCGCCAGGCGGTGGAAATCGTGGCCGCGGCCACCCGTGACTCGGAAATCATCCGTGGTACCGGCGACGCCGAGCGTAACCGACTGTTTGCGGCTGCCTACGGCCAGGATGCGGAGTTCTTCGAGTTCTATCGCTCGATGGAAGCCTATCGCAACGCGCTGGCCAACAGCGGCACGACCATGGTGCTGTCGCCTGACAGCGAGTTCTTCCGCTACTTCGGATCCAATGGCGAAATTCCCGCCGGCAATCCGAACCCGGCGCCGCCGATCCAGCCGAGCGCAGCTCCGATCACCGCTCCGGCGACGAACGAGCCGGCATTGGATGGCCTGGGCATCGAGGAAAGCACCCTTCCGAGCATCACGCTCGAGGATGGTTCGGAACTGACGCCGACCGTTGGCACCGATGTTCCGGTGCCGGCCGAGGAGCCTGCGGCTCCGCCGGCCCAGTAAGGGTCAGCGATCGACAAGAAAAAGCCGGCGCCTCTGCGCCGGCTTTTTTGTTTGACGGGGCTTAGTTAGCGGACGATCTCTTCTTCGCTGTAACCCTGCAGATAGAGCAGGGCCGTGAGGTCGCCGTGATCGATGCGGAAGCCGGCCTCGGCCGCTACGGCGGGCTTGGCATGCAGCGCGACACCGAAGCCGGCGATGCGGATCATGTCGAGGTCGTTGGCGCCATCGCCGACTGCGATGGTCTGGCTCAGCGGCAGGTTGCGCTCGGCGGCAAGGCTTTCGAGGCGGTCGCGCTTGGTGCTCTTGTCGACGATGGGCTTGGTCACCGTGCCGGTCAGCCGGTCGCCATCGAATTCCAGCACATTGGCGATGGCCTCGTGGAAGCCGATGCGCTTGGCGAAATAATCGGCGAAGAAGGTGAAGCCGCCTGAGACCAGCGAGGTGAAGGCGCCATATTCCTTCATGGTCTGGATCAACGCGCGGCCGCCCGGGGCGAGGGTGATCTGCTCGCGGCGGACTTCCTCGATGACCTTGCGTTCCAACCCCTTGAGCAGGGCGACGCGGGTATCGAGGGCCTGGCCGAAATCGAGCTCGCCGCGCATGGCGCGATCGGTGATCTCGGCGACCTGCGCCTTGATGCCAAGGGCAGCCGCGAGTTCGTCGATGCATTCCTCATTGATCATGGTGGAGTCCATGTCGGCGACGAGGATTTGCTTGCGGCGGTTTTCCGTCGGCACCAGTGCGGCATCGACCCGGCGGCTGCCGATGATCTCGCGCGCCACAGCCAGTGCCTCGGTTGACTTCGGCTCGATGATCTCGCAGGCAATGGAGTGATTGAGCCAGTTGAGTTCGCCGCCGGTTTGCTTGACCACAGCGGCAGCAAGCGCGGGGTCGAGTTCGGAATCGGCAGGATCGGCGATGAGGCAGAGAACCGGCATGGGGTCTACTTTTTGGAGAAACGCGTGACAGGCCGCAGGCGCGCCGTCCTGATAGCGGGTCCGACTGCCAGCGGCAAGTCGGCGCTGGCGCTTGCCATGGCGCGGGAGCAGGGCGGCATCGTCGTCAATGCCGATGCCATGCAGATTTATGACACGCTGCAGGTGGTGACGGCCCGTCCTGCCGATGCCGAAACGGGGCTGGCCGAGCACCGGCTTTATGGCACGGTGCCAGCGGCGACGCGGTTTTCGACGGGGCAGTGGCTGACCGCGGTCCGAGCGGTGATGGCAGATGCCGATCAGCGGCGGCCGCTGATTTTCGTTGGCGGTACAGGGCTTTACTTCGATGCGTTGCTAAACGGATTCGCCGATATTCCGGAAGTGCCGGCCGAAATTACGCTTCAAGTTCAGCAAGAGATTCAAGCGCTGGACGGGGAGCAGCGGCTGGCGCTGCTGCAGCGCGAAGACCCGGTTGCGGCGGCGCGGCTCAAGGTAGCGGATCCGCAGCGGCTGACGCGGGCGTTGGCGGTGAAGCGGGCGACAGGGCGGGTGCTATCCTCGTTTCAGGACGAGCATGCCGCAGGAATTCTTGCGGATTTCGACATAGACCGCATGGTGCTCGACCCGGATCGCCAGGTGCTGCGCGATCGCATCGCGCTGCGCTTCGAGGCGATGTTCGCCGGCGGGGCGGTGGCCGAGGTGGAGGCGCTGCGGGCGCTCAAGCTTGATCCGTCGCTGCCGGTGATGAAGGCCATCGGGGTGCGCGAGATCGGCGACTGGCTCGACGGGACGCTGGGACGCGACGAGGCTATCGCGCTGGCTGTTATCGCGACCCATCAATATGCCAAGCGGCAACGGACCTGGTTCCGCAACCGATTTGGCGACTGGCCGCGGCGCGGGCTGGCGGGGGCCTAGCCGCGCGAGCGCAGCAGGCCCAGCCGCTCGCGCATGGCAAAGCGCGCCACGAGCACGACGGCGACAAAGGCGAGGCCGGCGGCCAGTCCGATCCAGATGCCGACCCCGCCCCAACCGACGTTGAAGCCCAGGACATAGGCGATGGGCAGGCCGACGGCCCAATAGCCGACGATGGCGAGGACCATGGGGATCTTGGTATCGCTCAGCCCGCGCAGGGCATGGGCGGCGACGACCTGCGCGCCATCGACGAGCTGGAAGACGCCGGCGACCACGAGGAAAGTCGCGGCCAGTGCCAGGGCATTGGCATTTTCTGGCACACGCGGATCGAGGAACCAACTGACGATGGTGGGCCCGATGGTGAGGAACAGGGTGCAGGTGATGGCCATGAAGCCGGTGCCGAGCACGAAGGCGGTCCAACCGGCTTTGCGGATACCCTCGGGGTCAGTGCGGCCATAGGCCATGCCGACGCGGACGGTTGCGGCAATGCCGAGCCCCAGTGGCACCATGAAGGCCATGGAGGCGCATTGCAGCGCGATGGCGTGGGCGGCGACCTCGTCGGTGCCGATGCGTCCCATCAGGAGGGCCGCGGCGGTGAAGAGCCCGACTTCGGCCAGCACGGTCAGCCCGATGGGCGTGCCAATGCGGAAGAGTTCGCGGAAGCGCGGCCAATCCGGCGTCCAGAAGCGCATGAGCACATAGAAGCGCTTGAAGCGCGGGTGGCGCAGTACATAGGCGAGCATCAGCCCGAACATCAGGATGTTGGTCAGCAAGGTGGCAATGGCCGAGCCGCGCAGTTCGAGGCGGGGGAAGCCGAAATGGCCGAAGATCAGCAGATAGTTGACCAAGGCATTGAAGATTACGCCGCTGACCGTGATCAGCAGGATGATGCGTGTCGCGTCGAATGCGGACAGCAGAGAGCGCAGGGCAACGATGGCGAGGGCAGGGAACAGCATCCACGCGGCGATCTGCATGAACTGTTCGGCCATGATGGTGGCCTGCGGGTTCTGGCCGAGCAGGCCGAAGATCGGGCGGATTTGCCAGAGTATCGGCACCATCAGCGCCGCCAGCACGATGGCTGCCCAGATGCCCTGGCGCACGACGCGTCGCACCGCCTTGATGTCGCGCGCGCCACGTGCCTGCGCCACCAGCGGCGCGACGGCGCCGACAATGCCCATGCCGCCGACGAGGAATGGCATGATGAACGTGGTGGCCAGCGTACCAGCGGCAAGATAGCTCGGACCGAGCCAGCCCAGCATGATCACATCCGTGGTGTGCAGGGCATTCTGCGCCAACTGGGCAATGACCAGCGGCCAGGCCAGGGCGAAGGTGGCGCGCAATTCGGTGATCCAGCCACTGATGGGGGAATAGCTGGCGTCGGCTGCGCCCGGCGCAACCGTGACTGGCTCGTTCATTTGAATTTCCTACTCGCGGGGCAATGATTTAGAGGAAACCGCTATCCAGCGGAAGAGGCAGGGACAGAGGCATGGCCAATAGAAGCGAAGCGTGGCGACGGGTGGTGCTGGCGGCAGCCGGCGTGTTCGGCGCCGTCGGCGTGATGGCGGCCGCAGGTGCCTCGCATGGCGGGGAGCAGCGCAACCTCAGCGCCATTGCCGCCATCGGGCTGGCGCATGGGCCGGCGCTGCTGGCCCTGGTCTTGGCAGGACGCGGCAGGGTGCTCGGCATTGCGGCGGCGCTGCTCGCCGTGGGCACGGCCGTTTTCATCGGAGACCTGGGCGTGCGCGAATGGCTCGGGCATGGCCTGTTCCCCGGCGCGGCGCCGATTGGTGGCGTTGGAATGATCGGCGGCTGGCTGGCGATCGTGGTCGCCGCACTCACTTGGCGGGCCGGGCCGAACAATCCTGCAAATTAGTTAAAATGGCGGCGGAACCAAATATGGGGGTGCCGCATTCTTGCCCTCGATAGTTCCTTGGAGGGTTTCTCATGCACAAATTCCTGATCATCGCCGCAACGGCGCTTTCGCTCGCGGCCTGCACCACCACCCAGCAGGGTGCCGTGGTTGGTGGCGTTGGCGGTGCCGTAATCGGCGCTGCCGCAACCGGCAATGTTGTCGGTACGGCGGTTGGTGCCGGTGTCGGTGCAGTGGTCGGCGCGGCGGCAGGTAATGTGCTTGGCCGCGTGTCCGGCAGCGGCGACATCTGCATCTACGAACGTGCCGACGGCAGCCGCTATCGCGATACCTGCCCGCGCGGCTAATACCATTGCAGCATCGCCCCATGCTGCACGCGCCCTTTTGGGCGCCCTGGCCCTCGATCCGGAGTCCCTCCTGGATCGGGGGCTTCTCATTGACCAGCGAAATCGCCTTGAATTTCGATCAGACAGCCGACATATTTTTGAAATGACGACACTGTCTTGCGCTATCTGATCGACCGGCAGAAGGCCGGGAACTTGGCTACGTCCTGATCTGTGAATCGTTTAGGCCGGGCGCGTCAATTGCCCGTTTTCAACCCTTAGCCGCTTCGGCGGCGTCCACGAAGAGGACTTTACTCCCATGGCTGTCATCACTGGCACCGTAAAATTCTTCAATACCACCAAGGGATTTGGTTTCATCTCGCCTGAAGGCGGCGGCAAGGATGCGTTCGTTCACATTTCGGCCGTTCAGCGCTCGGGCCTGCAGGGCCTGTACGAGAACGACAAGGTGACCTACGAGCTTGAGACCGGCCGCGATGGCAAGGAATCTGCGACCAACATCACCCTGCTCAGCTAAGGCTGACACAAGACGTTCGAAGGGCCCCACGGGGCCCTTTTTTGCTGCTTCCGTTCCCGGTGAAAGGTTCTTCCACAGGGGCGTTATGCACAGGCGCGCCCGGCAGGGTCGACTCGGGCCGTGCGGGCATGCCACTGTCGCCGCCGCGATGACAGGTGACGGAGCGGCCCATGCTGCGCGAATTCCTCCGCCATTGGAGCCCCGTGGTCGAGCCCGTCCCGGGCCCGCGCCAGTCTGGTGCTTTGCCCTACACCCTGGTCGAAGGTCGGGTCGTTTTCCTGCTGGTAACCTCGCGCCGGACCGGCCGCTGGATATTTCCCAAGGGCTCGATCAGTGTGGGAATGACCGCCTGGGACAGCGCCGCCAAGGAAGCCTTCGAGGAGGCCGGCGTGATCGGCGAGATCGGCAGCGAGCCGCTCGGAACCTATCAGAATACCGACAAGGGGCTGCTGGTCGACATCGATCTATATCCGCTCAAGGTGGGCGAGCAATTAGAGACTTGGGACGAGATGGACCAGCGGCTGCGCCACTGGGCGCTGCTGGCCGAAGCCCGTCGCCTATTGGCGGATCGGGCGCTGGTGCGGCTCGCCGAGACGCTGCACAAGCAGCTCACGAGCGGGCGCGTCATACAATAAACGCAGCCAGGACCCGATAGGCCAAAGCCGCCAGTAGAGCCGAGGCAGGCAGCGTGACCAGCCAGGCCGCGCCGATCTGGGCCAGCTTGAACCGGCGCACCAGATAGCGCCGTTCATTGCGCCGCTCGCGGGCCAGCGCCTGTTCGGGGCGATCGTTGAGCATTGCCGCATCGACGAGGCTGGCGCGTACAGGCACGGCGGCGCCGGTCATGTTGCGAATGGCGAGGAATTCGCGCACGAAGCCGACGCCGAAGACGGCGCCGACGGCAACGTGGGTCGACGATATCGGCAGGCCGAAGGCGGACGCGACCAGCACCGTGAAGGCAGCGGAGAGAGCGACGCAGAAGGCCCGGATTTCATTGAGCTTGGTGATCTGTTCGCCGACGGTGTGAATGACGCGCGGGCCGAATAGCGCAATGCCCAGGGCAAGGCCCGCCGCCGAGACGGCCAGCGCCCAGAGGGGAACATGCAGGCCGGGGGTCGCCATGAACTGCGCTTCGCGCACGATCACCACCAGTGGGCCAAGCGCATTGGCGACATCGTTGGCGCCATGGGCAAAGGACAGAAGCGCCGCGGCAACGATGAGCGGCGGGCGAAACAGGGTCGAGACCTGCTTCTTGCGGTTGCTCATGCCCAGCGATCTCATGCGGATCCAGGGCATGGCCACGAGCCAGCCAGCCGCCGCGGCGGCAAGGCCGACCAGCAACGTGGCGAGGACGCCCGGCTGCCACCAATGCGCCATTGCCTTGAGGGCCAGATACATGGCGAAAACGCCGGACATCACGGCGACGAGGACCGGCACCCAAATGCGCGCCGCCGCCACCTTGTCAGCCCGGCGGGTAATGAGGCGGCGGATCATGGCATGGAGACCCGCGGCAAATGCCGCGCCCAGCATAGGCGACAGGGTCCAGCTCACGGCGATGACCCCAATGACGGGCCAGCTCACCGCGCCTGTGCCGGCGGCCGCGATGGTGGCGCCAATGATGCCGCCGATGATGGCATGGGTGGTCGAAACCGGGGCGCCCACGAAGGTCGAGGCGTTGATCCAGAGCGCCGCCGCCAGCAGGGAGGCGATCATCACGATGACCAGGGTCAGGGATGTGAGGTCGGCAGCCGGCAGCAGCAGGTCATTGGCGATGGTATCGACCACGTCGCCGCCGGCCAGCAGCGCCCCCGCGGCGTCGAAGCAGGCGGCGATGGCGAGGGCGGCCGCCATGGTCAGCGCCCGCGAACCGACGGCGGGGCCCATATTGTTGGCAACGTCATTGGCGCCGATATTGAGCGCCATATAGCCGGCCGCTACCGACCCCAGAATGAAGAGAAAGGGCAGGGGACCGGGAGGCATGGCGAGGAAGGCGAGGATTGCCGCGCCCAGCAGGAAGATCAGCGCAATGCCCAGAGGCAGAATTGTCCGTGGCATGAGTCGCGCGGCGGTCCACAAAGATACGTTGCGACTATGGACTATGGTTCGCCGGCTTTGTCGACCCAAATGCACGTTGGGCGCCCGTCCGCAGCAGAAGCCGCCACGCCTGACGCGTCGGCACCCTTGACACTCCGGCGCCAATGCACCTATCAATGCGGCCACAATTTATGGAGAGGTCCCGTGCGGGCACTCATTCTCGTAGTAGGCAGGCGCATCGGCAACGTGGGATAGGTATCCCGCGCGATAGCTGGTGCGCCGAAAACAGGTCCCGAACGGGGCCTTTTTTATTGCCCGGTTTTCGCCGCTACGAGACTGGGCCGAATTGGATCTAAGGAAGGACTAGAACGATGGCCGAAAGAATGACCGGCGCGGAAATGGTGATCCAGGCCCTGACCGACCAGGGTGTCGAGCACATCTTCGGCTATCCCGGTGGCGCGGCGCTGCCGATCTATGATGCGATGTTCCAGCAGGATGCCGTGCAGCACATCCTGGTGCGGCATGAGCAGGGCGCGACCCATATGGCCGAAGGCTATGCGCGGTCGACCGGCAAGCCGGGCGTGGTTCTCGTCACCTCCGGTCCTGGTGCCACCAATGCGGTTACCGGCCTCACCGATGCGCTGATGGATTCGATCCCGATGATCTGCATCACCGCGCAGGTGCCGACGACGCTCATCGGCTCGGACGCCTTCCAGGAATGCGACACCGTCGGCATCACCCGCAGCTGCACCAAATACAATTACCTGGTGAAGCGCGTGGAAGACCTGCCGCGCATCATGCATGAGGCCTTCCTCATCGCCACGACCGGGCGGCCCGGTCCTGTCGTCATCGACATTCCCAAGGATGTGCAGTTCGCGCTGGGCGACTATTACAAGCCCGATCTCGAGACGCTGCGCCACCAGAGCTATCGTCCGCAGATGGATGGCGATGCGGCGGCCATCGAGGCGGCTGTGGACCTGATGCTCAAGGCCGAACGGCCGATCTTCTATACCGGCGGCGGCGTGATCAATGCCGGGCCGGAAGCGTCCGAGCACCTGCGCGAATTGGCCGAGCTGACCGGTTTCCCGGTGACATCGACGCTGATGGGTCTGGGTGCGTTCCCGGCGTCCAACCCGCAGTGGATGGGCATGCTGGGCATGCACGGGACCTACGAGGCGAACCTCGCCATGCATGACTGCGACGTCATGATCAATATCGGCGCGCGCTTCGACGACCGCATCACAGGCCGCATCGACGCCTTCTCGCCGGGCAGCCGCAAGATCCATGTCGATATCGATCCGAGCTCGATCAACAAGGTCGTGCGCGTCGATGTGCCGATCATCGGCGATTGCGAGCGCGTGCTGGCCGAGATGGTTCGCGTGTGGCGCAGCAAGACTAATCAGCCGCGCACTGAGGCCATCGCGCCGTGGTGGAAGCAGATCGAGAAGTGGCGGGCGGTGGATTCGCTCGGCTTCAAGAACTCGGACACCGTGATCAAGCCGCAATATGCGATCCAGCGTCTCTATGAGGCGACGCGGAAGCAGGGCAAGGACGTCTACATCACCACAGAAGTCGGCCAGCACCAAATGTGGGCTGCGCAGCATTTCCACTTCGACAAGCCCAACCACTGGATGACCTCGGGTGGCCTGGGCACGATGGGCTATGGCCTGCCGGCCGCTGTCGGCGTGCAGGTGGCGCATCCCGATGCACTGGTAATCGACATTGCCGGCGAAGCCAGCGTGCAGATGACGATGCAGGAGATGTCGACGGCGGTGCAGTACCGCCTGCCGATCAAGATCTTCATCCTCAACAATGAGCGCATGGGCATGGTCCGCCAGTGGCAGGACCTGCTGCATGGCTCGCGCTACGCCCATTCCTATTCGGCGTCACTGCCCGATTTCGTCAAGCTGGCAGAGGCTTACGGCGGCAAGGGCATTCGTTGCGACAACCCGGCCGAGCTCGATGCCGCTATTGCCGAGATGCTCGACTATGACGGCCCGGTGCTGTTCGACGTGCTGGTCGAGAAGGACGAGAACTGCCTGCCGATGATCCCGTCGGGCAAGCCGCATAACGAGATCATCCTGCCCGATACGGCCAATATCGGGGACATCATCGACGAGAAGGGACGGCAGCTCGTCTAGGGCGCTGCAGAGGAGAAACGCACATGAACGCACATCTGCAGCCCACCGGCTCTGCCTATTTCCTCACCAAGGAAACCCAGGAAATCGAGCGCCACACCTTGTCCGTGCTGGTCGACAACGAGCCGGGTATCCTCGCCCGCGTCGTCGGCCTGTTCTCGGCGCGTGGCTATAATATCGAAAGCCTGACCGTCAGCGAGACCGAACACGGGCGCCGACTTAGTCGCATCACGGTAGTGGTGACAGCGACCCCCAAGACGCTGACGCAGATCAAGCTGCAGCTCGAACGCCTTGTGCCGGTGCACAAGGTGCACGACCTGACGGCCGAGGGCGCTTCGCTGGAACGCGAGCTGGCGCTGATCAAGGTGGCGGGTTCGGGCGACCATCGCGCCGAGACGCTGCGGCTGGCCGACGCCTTCCGTGCGCAGATCGTCGATGCTTCGGTCGAGAGCTTCGTGTTCGAGGTGACCGGCAAGCCGGCGAAAATTGATAGCTTCATCGCATTGATGCAGCCGCTCGGGCTGGTAGAAGTCGTGCGGACAGGACTCGCCGCAATCTCGCGCGGTCCGCAGAGTATGTAGGCCTCCCCCATATGCGCGGACTTTCCGGCAATACGGTCGGGATCGTCATGATGACGATCTCGACCGCGTGTTTTGCGATCAACGACGCCTTGCTCAAGCTGGCCATGGCCGAGATTCCGCCGTTCGAGGCGCTGTTGATCCGCGGTGTCGCGGTGGTGTTGCTTGGCGTTCCGCTGCTGGCGGGTCTGGGGCAGTTGCGGTTCCTGCCCCGCGCGTTCGAATGGCGGGTGCAGTTGCGCAACGCCTTCGAGGTCATCGCCGCGCTGGGCTTCGTCATCGGGCTGGCCCAGGCGCCAATCGCCGACCTCACGGCGCTCGGGCAGACTTCGCCGCTGCTGCTGCTGGCGGGGGCAATGCTGTTTCTGGGCGAGAAGCTGACACGGCCGCAGATCGGGCTGGTGTTGCTCGCGTTCGTGGGGGCGTTGCTGGTGGCCCAGCCGGGCGGTGGCGAATTCTCGCCCTATACGCTGTTTGGCCTGTGGAGTGCCGCTGGGGTTGCGGTGCGCGACCTGATCGGGCGGCGCATCCATGCCGAGATACCGGGCATCGTGATCGTGGTCGGCGTTGGCGTGATGGGCATTATCGGGGCCGGCATTGCGACGCTGCTGTTCGAGACCTGGGTGTGGCCCAGCCCGCTCACACTGCTTTTCGTGCTCGGCTCGAGTGCGTTGCTGTTGGTGGGGCAGTGGCTGCTGCTGCGGGCCTATCGCGTCGCCAGCGTCGGCAATGTGGCGCCGTTCCTCTACATGTCCACCATCTGGGCGCTGGTGACGGGCCTTTTGATCTTTGGCACCGCGCCGAACCTGCTGGCCTTGGGCGGCATCGGGCTGATTGTGCTCAGTGGCGTGGCCGTGGTGGCGCTGGAGCGCTGGCCGCGTCGCGTCGTGGTGGTGTCGCCCTAACGATCAGCGCTTTTGATCGGCGGGATCACAATGTTCCATTGGGCTGGCGGGCGCGGCTGGTGTAAGCCTCCGTCATCGCATCGACAGGCTCGCCATGACTCTTCTCTCCGTCAATCTCAATGCCGTCGCCCAGCTCCGCAACCGGCGTAACCTGCCGTGGCCGAGCGTGGTCGGGCTGGCGCGTGTCGCGCTCGATGCTGGGGCCAGCGGCGTGACGGTGCATCCGCGGCCCGATGAGCGGCATATCAGGCGGACCGATGTGTTCGAGCTGGCCGACTTGCTGCGGGCGGAATACCCGGCGGCGGAGTTCAATATCGAAGGCTACCCGAGCGAGGATTTTTTCGACCTGATCGACCAGGTCAATCCGCAGCAGGTGACGCTGGTGCCCGATGATCCGAGCCAGGCGACGTCGGACCATGGCTGGGATTTTCGTGGCAAGGGCAATTTCCTGACCTCGGTGGTGCAGCGCCTCAAGGCGTCCGATCGGCGGATCTCGCTGTTCTGCGACCCCGATGCCGGCGTCGAAGGCATTGCGGCGGCCAAGGCAACGGGCGCCGACCGCGTCGAGCTTTATACGGGGCCCTATGGCGGCTGCTACGGTGACCCCGACCGTGCGGTGCGCGAACTGGCGGCATTGGCACATACCGCGCAGGCTGCCCACGCGGCCGGCATGGGGGTGAATGCAGGGCATGACCTGACGCTGGCCAACCTGCCGGCATTCCATTCTGCCGTGCCGCATGTCGACGAGGCCTCTATCGGCCATGGCATTACCGCGGATGCGCTGCTGATGGGTTTTGCCGAGGCGGTGCGGCAGTATCGGGCAGCGCTCGGCAGCTAGACCTGCCGCGCGCCGAAGGCCCGGAGGAATGTCTTGACCCCGGTCGTGACGGCCTTGCGCAGAGCGGCGTCGGTGGGGCGCGTGCAGGGGCCGTCCTTGGGCAGGTCGGCATTGATCAGCGCGACGAAATGCCGGGCGGCAACGCTGGCGTCGTCGATATCGAGATAGCCATCCTGCGCCAGCCGAGAGAAGCAGGCGGCGATGATCGGCCAGCCTTCGCCGGGGCCATAGGCCTTCCAGGTCGCAAAGAGTTCGGGATAGCGCTTGGCCTCGCGCTCCATCAGCCAGGCGAGGGCACGCCCGTCGAGGTCGCACATGCAGCGACCGGCCAACTGGATGCCGAACTCGATCAGGTCGGCTTCCACATCCTCGGGTTTTTCGGGGAAGGTGGAGACCACCGCCATGAGCTGGGCGCTGGAACGCGTGGTCACGTCTTCGATGACAGCGACCAGCAGTTGATCCTTGTCGCCAAGCTGGTTGTAGACCGTCTGGCGCGAGACGCCGGCTTCCATGGCGATGGCGTCGATGCTGACGGCTCCGACACCGTCGCGGACGAAGGCGCGTTTGGCCGCGTCGAGAATGGCCATGCGCTTGGTCTGCGCCTTGGGAAAAGCTGGTGGTGCGGGTGCGAAATCGGTGACACTCATTGCAGCCAACATACACGCTTCGAAGAATTTTACAACTCTGTCCATTTTTCTGGACGATCACGCTTGACTGATTTTACAACACTGTCCAATATCAGGTCGTCGGCTGCCTGACCTCCCTGTTCACGCCGATTCAAAATTCATCCAGATGCGACTCAGCGCCGTGGCGTGGGTCGAAGAGGTATTGCCAAATGAACTCCCAGATCCTGCGCGCTGCGCTGGTGCTCGGCTTGCTGTCGGCCATCGGTCCGTTCGCCATCGATATGTATCTGCCGGCCCTGCCGGCTATCGGGCTAGACCTCGGCGCCGATACGGCCGGTGTCCAGGCCAGCCTCATGGCCTTCATGGCCGCCATCGCCGTCTGTCAGCTCTTCTACGGTCCGATCAGCGATATGGTCGGCCGCAAGCCGCCGCTCTATTTCGGCATGGCCCTGTTCGTGGCCGGTGCCATCGGATCTGCCATGGCGCCGAGCATCGAGTGGCTGATCGCTGCTCGATTCCTCCAGGGTGTCGGCGCCTGTGCCGCCATGGCCCTGCCGCGTGCCATCGTGCGAGATGGCTATACCGGGGCCGATGCGGCGCAGTTGCAGAGCCTGCTGATGCTGGTCTTTTCGGTGTCGCCGATCCTGGCTCCGCTGGGCGGCAGCCTGATCGTGCAGTTCGGCGACTGGCGCGCTATCTTCTACGTGGTCGCTGGCATCGGCGTGCTTGGTGCGCTGCTGGTCCTGTTCTTCCTCAAGGAGACGCGTCCGCCCGAAGCCCGGCTCGAAAGCAGCATCGGCTCGGCCCTGCGCGGCTATGGCGTGCTGCTGCGCGACCGCAACTTCCTCGGCCTTAGCATGATCGGCGCCTTCGGCATGTCGAGCTTCATGGCCTATCTCGCCAATTCGTCCTTCATCCTGATCGACCACTACGGGCTCAACCCGACGCTCTATAGCGTCATGTTCTCGATCAACGCCGTGTCCTTCATCGGCGTATCGCAACTGACCGGCGTGCTGACCCGCCGCTTCGGCCTCAACGCGGTGGTGCGCACGGCCGTCAATGGCTTCATCGTCACCATGCTGGCCCTGCTGGCGGTGTGGCTGACCGGCGTCGACCGGCTCGAAGTGCTCGCCGTGCTGCTGTTCATTGGCTACGGCTTCCTCGGGCTCGTCATCCCGACCACGGCCGTGCTGGCCCTCGAAGAACACGGCCAGATTGCTGGCACCGCGTCGGCCCTGATGGGCACGCTGCAACTGGTAACGGCGGCGGTGGTGATGGGGGTGGTCGGCAGCTTCTTTGATGGCACCGCACGACCCATGGTCATCGGTATTGCCGCCTGTGCGGTGGTTGCCTTCGCGCTCACGCGCCTGACCATCAAGCCGACGCCAATGGCCGTGCCGGCAGCCGCGGAATAAGCAGGCAAGCGTCGCTCAACTTACAAGCAAAAAAGGCGCCGGAAAGTCCGGCGCCTTTTTCCATACTACATGCTCAACCAGCGGCTAATTGTCGGTGAAGTTGAATTCGTCCAGCTCGCAGACGTTGTTGTCGGCCGAGACGAGTTCGTCGCCGTCGTCGAACACAGCCAGGAAATCGTACTTGCAGTAGCCCGAACCGTCATCGATGTTGATCACGACGCTGCTGCCCGAGGCCAGGACGTCGCTGCCCAGAATGTCTTCCTGCCAATCGGCGGTGCCGGTGTTGGAGGCGTAGAACTCGACGATGGTGAAGGAGGTCTGGTTGTTGATCGTGACCTTGCGTTCCATTGCCAGGGTGGCGCTGTTGGTCAGGGCGAACAGAGCGGTGGCGAGCGTCACGGCGGCGGCGAACTGGATGCGCATGCATTTCTCGGGTTTGGGCGGGTAATTCCGCTGCGCGCCAACTGCTTATGTCATCAGGTAAAACACAAGGCGCTGCCGTCGCTTTTACTTCAAATGCCCAGTAAATCGACGGACGTCATTAATGCGCGTCGCGCGAGCGGTATCAGCCCCGATTGGTTCCGTTTTCTGAACGGTCCGTTTCGCTGCGGTGGCGCATTCTCTGTCGCGGCCGGCGAATAGGGCTCATATCGGCAAAAATCCCAGCATTCACCAATACTTACACTGATGTGCCCTAGGCAGCTTGCTGTCTTCGCACCACAGCGAAGTGCCTTCTTGTGAGCGTCGCCGATAGGCACATATATCGCCTCAGTTACGATTTGTTACTAAGGAGGGCTCAAATGTCCAAACTCAAGATTGCCGTCATCATCTCCTCCACCCGCCCGACCCGCTTTGGCGAACTGCCGGCCAAGTGGATCCTGGAAAAGGCCAATGAGCGCCCTGAAATCCAGGCCGAGATCGTTGACATCCGCGACTTCGACCTGCCGTTTTTCGACGAAATGGCCTCCAATGCCTGGATGCCTTCGGCCAACCAGAATGCGGTCAAGTGGCAGAACAAGATCGACGAGTTCGACGGCTATATCTTCGTCGCCGCCGAATATAACCGCTCGATCACTGGCGCCCTCAAGAACGCCATCGACCAGGCTTATGTGAACTGGAACAAGAAGGCTTTCGGCGCCGTCGGTTACGGCACCGTTGGTGGCGCCCGTGCCATCGAGCACCTGCGCGGTATCGGCGTCGAGCTGCAGATGGTTTCGACCCGTTCGGCTGTTCACATCGGTGGTGCCGACTTCATGGCCGTCCATCCCGGTTTTGGCGGCACCAAGTCGCTCACCGAGATCGAAGGCTCGATCGGCAACTCGGCCAAGGACATGCTGGACCAGTTGATCTGGTGGAGCACCGCTGCCAAGGCTGCGCGTGAAGAAGACGCCGCCACCGCCAAGGCCGCTGAATAAGCCTAACCAAGACCTCCAGTCTTACTGATCGTCAGGGGTCGCTCCGCAAGGGGCGGCCCTTGCCGTTTGAACCATTGTGATGCGATTGTGTTGTGTGTGACGGTGGGCGGGTGTATAGCGGCGCCCGCCTTGACCAAGAGAGCATCAGGTTCATGACGCAGACGAGCACTACCGGCGGCTCCCACGCCGGTGTCGATGCGAGCGACCTCACCAGCCACTCCCATTCCCGTAAAGATCTTCCGGTCCTCGTGCTCGGCGCGCTTGGCGTCGTGTATGGCGACATCGGCACCAGTCCGATTTATGCCTTCCGCGAGGCCATGCACATTCGGCCCGGCGCGGCATCGAGCACGGTGGAGATTCTCGGACTGCTGTCCTTGATCGTCTGGGCGCTGACGCTGACCGTCTCGCTCAAATACGTGTTCTTCGTGACGCGCGCCGACAACAATGGCGAAGGCGGCACGCTGTCGCTGGTGGCCCTGGCGCGCAAGACCTTCACCAATCCACCGGTCTGGATCACCGCCCTGGGCGTGCTTGGCGCGGCGCTTTTCTTCGGCGACGCGATCATCACCCCGGCGGTATCCGTGCTTTCGGCGGTGGAAGGGCTTGAGCTGGTCGCGCCTGATCTGACAAGCTGGGTGGTTCCAATCACCCTGGTCATCATTTTCGGCATTTTCTTCGTGCAGAAGTTTGGCACGGCCAAGGTGTCGATCGTCTTCGGGCCGGTCACCGCGATCTGGTTTCTGACCCTCGGGGTCTCCGGCCTCGTCCACATCGTCGGCAATCCCGACGTGCTGTGGGCGCTCAATCCGCTGCTGGGCGCGCAGTTCCTGTTCACCCATGTCGGCATCGCCTTCGTCGTGATCGGCGCCATCTTCCTCGCGGTAACCGGCGCGGAAGCGCTTTACGTCGATCTCGGCCATTTCGGCCGCAAGCCGATCGTGCTGGCCTGGTTCTGGCTGGTCTTTCCGTGCCTATTGCTCAACTATTTCGGGCAGGGCGCCTTCGTGCTCGATGTCGGCCCCGAGAATGTCGAGAGCCCGTTCTTCGAAATGCAGCCCGAATGGGCGCTGCTACCCTTCGTTGGCCTTGCCACGCTTGCCACCATCATTGCCAGCCAGGCGGTGATTTCAGGCACCTATAGCCTCACCCAGCAGGCCATCGCGCTCAACATGCTGCCGCGCATGGTGGTGACGCACACCTCCGAGACGCAGAGCGGGCAGATCTACATGCCGCAGATCAACACCATGCTGATGGTGGGTGTGCTGCTGCTGGTGCTAATGTTCCGCAGCTCGAGCGCGCTGTCGGCGGCCTATGGCATTGCGGTTTCAGGCGTGATGATCGTCACGCTGGCTTTGCTCGTCGTGGTGATGTGGCGCAACTGGAAGTGGCACCCGGCGGCCGTAATCGTCTTTGGCGTGGGGTTCGCGATCATCGATGGCGGGTTTTTCGCCGCCAATGCCGCCAAGCTGTTCCAGGGCGGCTGGGTGCCGGCCGTGGTGGCTCTGGCGGTTGCCGTCATCATGTGGACCTGGATGATCGGACGCCGTCGCCTGTCGGAAAAGACGCGCCGCGACGAGGTGCCGCTGCAGTTCCTCGTCGACAATCTCTCCAAGAAAAAGCCGACGCTGGTGCCGGGCACCGCAGTGTTCCTCACCAGCGATATCGAAGGCGCGCCGACGGCGCTGCTGCACAGCCTCAAGCACTACAAGGTGCTGCACGAGCAGAATGTGATCCTCACCGTCCGCACCTCGGCCTCGCCGCGCGTGCCAGACGATGAGAAGGTGACCATTGACGCCTATAATGAGCTGTTCAGCCGGGTGGTCGTCACCTTCGGCTATATGGAAAGCCCCAACATCCCCAAGGCGCTGGCCCTGGGCCGCAAGCTGGGCTGGAAGTTCGACATCATGTCGACCTCGTTCTTCCTGTCGCGCCGGTCCTTGAAGCCGGGTCCCAAGCCGGGCAATCCGCTGCGCTTCTGGCAGGACCGGATGTTTACGCGGCTGGCCAAGAATGCCAGCGACGCGACGGAGTATTTCCACATTCCGACGGGGCGTGTGGTGGAGATCGGCACGCAGGTGGTGTTGTAGGGTACCCCTATTTCACCATGTCCGGGCAGACGTAAGGCACCGTGGCGGTGGTGTAGCGCTGCTCCTGTATGTCGCTGCCCAGCTTGAGGTTCAGCACCAGCTCGGTATCGCTCAGGCTGGCAATGTCGGCATTGATGGTCATGCCGTCTTCATCCCAGCTAATGGCGCTGTCGGATACCTGCTGCCATTTGGAGAGCCGGTAGGTTTCCCAGCAACTGTCGCTAACCAGCGTGCCATCGCCGAGAAAGATCTGCATGGGGCCGGGCAGGGACGCGTCGGCATCGGCGCGGATCCAGACCTTGTTGAGCAGTGGATTGCTGCTGTCGCCGGCCTCGTCGGTTGCCTCGTCAGCGGTGTCGGCATCCTGGGCGCTGGCAGGAAGCGTAGCGCAGGTGCCGACGCCCCAAACGCTCATGAGGGCGAGAATAGCGGCCTTGGTATCCATTTGAACTGCTCCCTGTTCGCCGCTGATCTGGTGATGATCGCTGCGACGAACAAGAGGGCAGTTCAATCGCGGCAAATTTGCGTTGCCGCGAAGGTGCTTTGGCGGAAATTCAGGCCCAGCCGCGCTGGCCCAGGGCACGGTCGCGCTCGCGCACCCGCTTGGTCTGGTTGGGCCAAAGGTCATAGTCGTTGTCGCCCAGTTCGTGGCGCGCATGGAGCGGCCAGTTCGGATCGTCGAGAGCGCCGCGCGCCAGGGCGATGAAGTCGGCCTCGCCGGTGGCGATGATTTCCTCGGCACGGGGAGCGCTGCTGCCCAGGAGCCCAACGGCGATGGTGGGAAGGCCGGCCTCGGCGCGGATGGCCTTGGCGAAGGGCACCTGATAATCGGCCGCGACCGGAATGGAAGCGCCTTCGAAGCCGCCGCTCGATGCGTGAATACCATCGACGCCGCGTGCCTTGAGTTCGCGGGCAAGCGCGACGCTGTCCTCGACCTGCCAGCCCTCGGGGTGCCAGTCGCTTACGGACAGGCGCACCAGCAGCGGTTTGTCGGCCGGCCATACGGCGCGGACGGCTTCGGTGACTTCGAGCAGCAGGCGCATGCGGTTCTCACGGCTGCCGCCAAATTGATCGGTGCGCTTGTTGGCGAGGGGCGAGAGAAACTGATCGAGCAGGTAGCCGTGGGCGGCATGAATTTCGATCGTGTCGAAGCCGGCCTCGTCGGCGCGTTTGGCGGCTGCGGCGAAGGAATCGATGACATTGCGAATGCCGGCTTCATCGAGCGCTTCGGGCTTGGTGAAGTTCTTGTTTTCGGCATGGATCTCGTCGGTGGGGCCGACAGGCGTCCAGCTCTCGAAATGGAGGGTCTGCTTTTCTGCCTCGGTTTCGTCGAAGCCATGGCGCCACGGCACCGGCGTCGAAGCCTTGCGCCCGGCATGGGCGAGCTGGACACCGGCGGCGGCGCCCTGGCTGTGCAGGAAGTCGACGATACGCGTCAGCGGCGCGATCTGCTCGTCCTTCCACAGGCCGACGTCGGCATAGCTGATGCGGCCCTCGGCAGCGACGGCTGTTGCCTCCACGATGACCAGGCCAAATCCGCCGATGGCAAAGCGCCCAAGATGAACGAAGTGCCAGTCGTTGGCGAAGCCGTCCTGCGCCGAATACTGGCACATGGGCGCGACAACCGTACGGTTGCGCAAGGTAAGGCCACGCAAAGTGGTGGGGGAGAACAGCTTGGACATGAAATGGCTCGTGGTTGGTCTGCCGGAAATACCCCGCATAGATGCGCCCTTCGTCGATCATCGGCAAGTGCCGATGGAAGAACGCACTGTTGCGGTCAGTGCATGCAACGCAATGTTTTCCCGCGACCGCTTTTCCCGCTTGGCGCCGCAGGCTAGGGTCCGCTCGATGAGGAGACCAGGATGAAGATCACGCTCGATCTCGATGTGCTTGTTGCGCAGGGCAAGCTGACGGCTGCAGAAGCCGAGCGCCTCAAGGGCTTTGCGGCCAGCGATACGGGCGAGCTGGGCAGCAATGTGCTGTTCGCGCTGGGCGCCGCGGCGGTGGCCATCGGCGTGGGCGTGCTGTTGCCGACCATCGAAACGGTGATCGCGCTGGGCGCCGTGCTGTTTGGCGTGGGGTTTTGGCTCCGCGTGACCCGGGTGGCCCGCTGGAACGTTTTCGCGCAGATCATCATGGTGATTGGCGCGCTGGCGCTGCTGGGTGGGCTGGGGGGCTTGTTTGGTGAGCATCTCTGGGTGCGGGTGGCGCTGACGGTCGCGACGGCCGTTGCAGCGGTGCTGGCGACGTCCGGCCTGATTGCGTCGCTGGCCGTTCTGGCCTTCGCGGCCACCATCACGCTCGACGTCGATATCTGGGCGCCGACGCACTACCTTTCGGTCGCCATCCTGGCTTTGTCGGCACTGGTGCTGGGGCTTTACCTGCTGTCGCTGCGGCTGGCTCCGGCGCATGAGCGCCTCGCCATCATTGCGATGCGCACGGCGATCCTGCTGGTCAACGCCGCCTTCTTCGTCGGCTCCATATTCGGCGACGAGCTGCTGGGCCTGCCGGGGCTCTACTTCTCCGTCGCCTGGGCCATTGCCCTGCTGGCTTTCGGCGCCTGGGCGGTGTTCGCCAACCGGCGCTGGGTGGTCAATACGGTGGCCGTGTTTGGGGCGCTGCACTTCTTCACGCAGTGGTTCATGGTGCTGGGCGCCCAGCCATTCTCGATCCTTGGCGGCGGCCTGCTGCTGATCGGCTTCGGGGTGGCGCTGGCGCGGTTCAACCGCTGGGTGGGCGATCGCAAGCCGGCTGCCGGAACGGGCGAACCGCTGCCGCAAGCCGATGGCTGGAAGCAGTAGGCCATGGCCATCACGCGCAGCCGCTTCCGCGAACTCGTCGGCCTCGACGAGCCCACCGTCACCCTGATGTCGAGCAAGCTCGAGTTAGCGGATGGCTATGTCATGGAACATCTGCGCCTGCGGCTCGGTGAAACCGAGGTTCGCGGCATCCTCACCCGGCCCGAGGACAACACGCGCCGGCTACCGGCGATCCTTTATGGACATTCCCATGGTGGCCGCTACGACATCGGCGCTCGCGAATTGCTGGACGGGCGCGAATATCTGCTCGATCCGCTTGGCCCGGCATTTGCGCGTGCGGGCTATGTGACGCTTTGCATCGATATGCCGGTATTCGGTGAACGCGCCTCGGTCAGTGAAGGCTATGCGGCCAAGGCGCTGCTGTGGCATGGCAAATCGCTGTTCGGGCAGATGCTGTCCGACCACTCGGCGGCACTGACCTATCTTGCCAGCCGGGACGACGTCGACACGGCCAGCATCGGCGCCTTCGGTATCTCGATGGGTTGTGTACTCAGCTACTGCCTGGCAGCGGCCGACGCGCGGATCGCGGCTGTGGCGCATCTCTGCTGCTTTGCCGATTTCCGCACTATGATCGAGCTCGGGGCCCATGACGGGCATGGCATCTACCTCACCGTGCCGGGTCTCCTGCGGGAATGCGACGGCGGCAGCATCGCAGCGCTGATCGCGCCGCGCCCGCAACTGGTGTGCATCGGCGCGGCCGATAGCCTCACGCCACCCTTGGCGGTGGAGCGTGCTTGGGCGGAACTCGAACCTGCCTATGCGGCCACGCGCGACCGGCTGGAACTGGTCAGCGAGGCGGGGGTGGGACATCGGGAGACAGAAGCGATGCGGGCGGCAGCGCTGGCATTTTTTGGCACCCATCTGGCGCCGCCAATGGGGTAGGCGGCGGCGCGATCCGGCCGGCGACGGCACGGGACGCGGATATGTTCCCGCCCGGCGCGGCGACTACGCGATTTCTTTGCGTGTCGCTTTCTGGATCGATATGATCCGCAGCGACTTTTCTTGCCGCCAACTTTCTGATCACCTCGCTATCGCAGTCGGGAGTGCATCGACGGCCGAGGTGAATTGAACTGAGATGATATCAAGCCTATTCAGCCAGGCAGGCCTGGAAACTCCCTCCCGCCTCATGGGAATCGACACGTGACTGGTCTGAAACGACGCGCGGCGCGAGGCCGCCCCACCATGATGGCAGTGGCGGCTGCCGCGGGAGTTTCCCAAGCCACGGTTTCACTGGTTTTGAGCGGCAGCAAGGGTGCCAGGCTCACCGACGAGACTCGCCGCCGGGTGCTGCAGGCCGCGCAGGACCTTGGCTACAAGTTCGTACGCCGCGGCTCGCGCGCCGATGCCGCCGGGCAGGGCACGATCCTGTTCATGGCCGACGAAACGATCACCGACCCCTGGATGTCGCTGGCCTTCGAAGGTGCCCGCGACAAGGCCCTCGAGGTGGGGATCAACGTGTTGCTGGGCGTGAGCCACGGCGACGCCGATGTCGAAACAAGCATCCTCGCCGGCTTCGACAAGGTGCCGGTCCTGGGCGTGGTTTATGGTACCATTCTCACCCGGCTGGTGCAGGTTCCTCCGGCGCTGGCCAGCCGGCGCCTGGTGCTGCTGAACTGCTATGACGAGGGCAAGGCCCACCATTCCGTGTTGCCTGGCGACGTGCTGGGCGGGCGGGCCGCCACCGATCATTTGCTAAAGGCTGGGCGCAAGCGCATCGGGTTCATCAATGGCCAGCAGGGCGTCGATGCGGCGCGCGACCGGCTCAAGGGCTACAAGCAGGCGCTGTCGAGCAACGACATTCTGTTCGATCCGGCGCTGGTGCGGCCCGGCAACTGGGAGCCATCGGCAGGCTACGAGATGACACGCGAATTGATGGCGCTGAGCGAGCCGCCGGACGCGATTTTCTGCGCCAACGATATGATGGCGCTGGGTTGCTACGACGCCCTGAGGGAGCTGGGGCTGCAGGTGCCGCGCGATGTGGCGGTTATCGGTTTTGACGACCGCGACGTCGCCCAATACATGCACCCGCCGCTCAGCACCCTCGTGCTCCCGCTCTACGAAATGGGTCGCGCGGCTGTAGAAATGATCCTCGACGATGCTGGCGGGCTGCACTCGTCGGCAAGCGGCATCAAGGTGGAGTGCAAGCTGGTGGAACGCGAATCGACGCGAACCGAACAGACTGCGCTGGCTGAGACGACAGCCTGATCGGGGCTATTCGTCCGGCGCCGTCAGCGAATCCATCATCGTGCGCTGCGCCGAGGCCAGATGCCTTGCGCAAGCCTGCCGTATGGCGACCGGATCCCGCGCCAGGAACGCGGCGATGTAGTCGAGGTGCTCGCCGATGGCGACCTCGTTGCGGTGGCGCTCGTCACGCTTATTCCACTGGTAGTGGTAGTGAAAGATCAGCGTGATGATGTCGTAGAAGTCGTCGATGAAGCGGTTGGCGACGGCCGAGTTGATCAGCCGGTGGAACCGGTTGTCGAGGTCGGAAAAATCGTGGAAGCGCTTGTCGATATCGCGGAGCAGATCCAGATGCTCGCGCTCCATGGCCCGCAGCCGGGTCCAGATGGGCGCTGTCGGCGGCAGTGACAGCAGGGCCATTGCCGACCGCTGTTCGAACATTTCGCGTATTTCGAACAGCTCGGAGGCGAAGGCCGTGGTGAAGCCCTTGAACAACCAACCGGAATTGGGGCGCTTCTCGATCAGGCCGAAGCGGCTGAACCGATTGAGGAATTCGCGGATGCCCGTCGTGCCCACGCCGAAGATGCGGGCCAATTCCAGTTCATTGATAAGCGTGCCGGGCTTGGTGTCGCCGCGCAGCATCCATTCCATGAACTGCCGCTCGACCTGGGCGGAGGCGGCCATCGTCTCCTCGATAGGAAATCCCGCATCGTGCTGCACATCCCGCGCGACGACGCGGTTGCGCCCTTCGCCAGCCAGATAGCCGCGCTCGGTCATGGCGACCAGCACCTTGCGCACCGTGGTCCGGCTCACGCCGAGGCGCTGGCTGAGTTCATTCTCGGCGGGGACCGGGGCGCCGGCGCCGACGGCCGCGACAATCTCAAGGGCATCGTTGAAGGCTGCCTTGAAGACTGCGTCGGTTTTCATCTCATCCCCTGAAGCCACTGCCGCGGGTCGCCGACGTGATTCCGGCAACCCTGGGCGTTATGCCGCCCGATCGCCGTATCGCACATAGTTCAGTCTATTTCGACAATGGCCTTGATCAATCCGGTCTTGTCGGAGGCCCAGCGCGGCAGGTCCTGCGCCGCTCCGGCCAGGCTGGTGCGGTGGGTGATGAGGTCATCGGGCCGCACCCGTCCGCTGCGGATGGCGCTGATCACCGTGGCGAAATCCTCGTTGGTGGCGTTGCGGCTGCCCAACAGGGTCATTTCGCGTTTGTGGAACTCGGCATCGACGAAACGGATGTCGCCCTTGACCACACTCACCAGCACATAGCGGCCGCCATGCGCCACGAAGTCAAAGCCGCTCTCGATCGATTGGGTGTTGCCCGTGGCGTCGAAGACGACGTCGAAGCCGTCGCCTTGGGTCAGCGCGCGGACGGCGGCCAGCGGTTCGTCATCGGCGACGATGGTCGAAATGCCGCCGATGATGGTCGAGGCGGCGGCGAGGCGCGCCCGATCGCGATCCATGACAGTGAGGTGGACGCCCTTTTGCGCGGCGAACATGGCCGCGCCCAGGCCTATGGGACCGGCGCCGATCACCAGCACGCGCTCGCTGCTATCCAGCGCGGCGCGGCGAACGGCGTGGGCGCCGATGGCGAGGAATTCCACGGTGGCGCAGGCATCGGTACTGATCCCCTCGGCGCGCACCAGATTGATTGCAGGCAGGGCCAGCAGGTCCGCCATGCCGCCGTTCCGATGCACACCGAGGACCGAGATGGCGGTGCAGCAATTGGGCTTGCCGCGGCGGCACGCGACGCAGGAGCCGCAGGAAATGTAGGGGTTTACGACCAGCACTTCGCCGGGCGCAAAGCCCGAAGTGGCGGGAGCCTCGACGACCTCGACGGCCAGTTCGTGCCCCATGATCCTGGGATAGACGAGGAAGGGGTGCTTGCCCTCGTAGATATGGAAATCGGTGCCGCAAATGCCCATGCGGCGTGGGCGGACCAGCACTTCATCGGGCCCGCGAACCGGCGCCGGGCGGCGGACAAGGGTAAGTACCCCGGGCTCGGTGCATTCGAGCGCATTCATGAAATCCATTTGGCTGTCCTGACGCGTGAAAAAGAGCGCGGGGGCCAGGGAAGGGAATACCCTGTCCTCCGCGCCTGACGGCCGACCTACTGGAAGTCGGCGACGTTTTCCTTGGTGACGAGGCCAGCGCCGGTGTCCACAAGCTGGGTCACTTCTTCGCCGCGGATGGCCTTGACCAGGGTGTCCACACCCAGCTCGCCCATCTTGGCGGGGAACTGCGCGACGGTGGCGTCTTCTTCGCCCGAGACGATCAGGTCGAGTTCACCGCAGCACGCGTCAAAGCCGACCAGCACGATGGCGTCGCTGGCGATCCCGGCATTGGAGATGGCCTGGGCGGCACCAACAGCCGGCGGGCCGCAGGCTGCGTAGATGGCCTTGAGCTCGGGGTTGGCGGTCAGCAGATCTTCGGCTGCCGACAGACCTAGTTCCTGGGCACAGTTGGTGCTGTTCTTGCCGACGATCTGGACATCGGGTCCGCCGGCCAGGCCCTTGAGCATGCCGGTGACGCGATCATCGAGCGCCGGGACGCCGGGGACGCCTTCGAGAATGCCCAGGGTGTCGCCATCCTTGAGCACGGTCTTGAGATATTCGCCGGCAATGCGGCCGGCATTGAAGTTGTCGGTGGTGGCCAGCGCCGTCTTGCCAAGCCAGTCGGGAATGTCGTTGTCCATCAGCACAACCTTGATGCCAGCCTCGACGGCCTTGTCGAGGGCGGCTGCCACGGTCGGATCGACCGGGGTGATGGCGATGCCCTGCACACCCTGGGTGATCATGGACTCGATGAGCGCGATCTGCCCTTCGATATCGGCACCCGATGCGCCCTGGCCGTAGACGATTTCGACTTCCGGATGAGCCTCGGCATAGGCCTTGGCCGCGTTTTCCATGGTGGAGAAGAACTCCACCGGGAATTTGGTGATGAAGCCGATCTTGACCGCGTCCTGCGCCAAGACCGGGAAGGCGCCGGCCATTGCCAGTGCCAGTCCTCCCGCGATGATATGAGTTAGTTTCATTGTTTCCTCCCTGGAAAGCCGGCTGCAACAGCAGCCGGCCGCTATCAGCGATCCCCCCGGAGCGCCGATTTGTGCAGCATCAGGCTCCGACGATCATCGCCACGAGCTCCTGCTGGTTTGTCTTGGTGGGTATGATCTCGCCGACCTTGCGCCCCTGCCGCAGCACCACGGCGCGGCTGGCGAGTTCGGTGACGTGTTCCATATTGTGGGTGATCAGGATCACCGCATTGCCCTCGTCGCGCAGTTGCGCCACCAGATCGAGCACCTTGCGGGACTCGCGCAGGCCGAGGGCGGCGGTGGGTTCGTCGAGGATCACCACCTTGCGGGCAAAGACGCTGGCGCGCGCCACGGCCACGGCCTGCCGCTGGCCGCCCGACATCAGGGCGACAGTGGCATCCTGTTTGGGCAGGATGACCTTGAGTCGGTCGAGTACGCGGCTGGTCTCTTCGTCCATCTGGCGGGACTTGAGAAAGCGCAATCCCTGCGGCAGCCAGGTCGGCACGGCGATTTCGCGGCCGGCATAGAAGTTCTGCGCCGGGGTCAAATTGTCGAAGAGCGCCAGGTCCTGGTAGACGGTTTCGATACCGGCCGAGCGGGCATCGGCGGGCGAGCGGATCGCCGTGGTGACGCCATCGATGGCGATATCGCCGCTATCGATCTGATACACGCCGCTGACGCATTTGATCAGCGTGGACTTGCCGGCGCCGTTGTCGCCGAGCAGGGCCAGCACCTCGCCGGCCCGGGCCTCGAGGCTCACGTCGTTGAGGGCCAGCACCGGGCCGAAGCGCTTGGTGGCGTTGCGGACGCTGAGGATGATGGGATTGGTCATTGCAGCCTCGCCGCGCGCAGGGTGCGGACGCGACCCTCGAGATAGGTGCGAAGGACGTCGGCCTCCACGGCCAGCACGATCACCACGCCGATGGCGATGAGCTGGAAGAAGATGTCGACATTGAGCAGGTTGAGCGCGTTGCGGATGACGCCGATCATCACCGCGCCCACCAAGGCGTGCCCGATATGGCCGCGTCCGCCGAGGAAGCTCGCGCCGCCGATGATGACAGCGGCGATGGTATCGAGTTCGAGCAGGTTGCCGAAGAGCGGCGAGCCGGCGTCGGTGCGACCAGCCAGCAGCACGGCGCCCACCCCGGCGCACAGGCCGGCCAGCACATAGGTTGAAATCAGGACGCCACGCACCGGGATGCCCATGCGAACGGCGGCTTCCGGCTTGCCACCCACGGCATAGATCCAGCGGCCCCAGACCATCTTGCGCGCCATCAGCAGGATCAGCCCGGCAACGCCGGCGACCACGACGGTCGAGGCCGGAATGCCGAGGATCGTGCCGCCGCCGAGGAACTTGATGGATTCGGGCATGCCGGGAATGGCGCGGCCGTCGGCAAGTTGCAGCGCCGTGCCCTTGGCGATGCTGAGCGTTGCCAGGGTGATGATGAAAGGGTGGGGCAGGCGGCCGAAGGTGTAGAACAGGCCGTTGACCGCGCCCACGCCAGCACCGCTGGCCAGCATGGTGAGAATGGTCAAAACGTCGGACCCAGTGGCCTGGTAGACCATTGCGCCGGTCACAGTGGCCAGCGCCAGGTTTGACCCCACCGACAGATCGATGCCGCGGGTGAGGATCACCAGGTGCTGCCCCATGGCCACGACCGCGATCACCGCCGTCTGCGCCAGGATGTTGGAGATGTTGCGCGGCGTCAGGAAGTTCGGCGCGGTCACGCTGAGCACGACAATCAGGGCGATCAGAATGGCGATGGGGCCGGCGCTGAGCAGCTTGAGCCATAGGGAAAGGGCGGCTGCCGGCTCCCCAGACTGCTTGATGGAAATGGCCTGATCTCTACTCACCGGTCTTCAACCTGCGTTGCTCCCCAATATGTATTTTATACATAAAGCGCAGTTTTGCTCCGATCAAGAGAATTATCAGTGATATTATCAAATGATGATTAGTGATCAGATGGGGTGTGGAAATCGTGTTGCGCAGAGGCAAAAAAATGCGGGGCTCCGGCCCGCGCATCGAGCGGTGCGATGGGGCGGAAAAGCCCGCGGCGCCGCGCGGGCGCGTCAGTTCAAGAATCGGTTGGGTGGGATGGGGCGCTTTCGGAAAAACGCGTAACCAGCCTCGCGGCTACGGCAGCTCGCCGTCGTCTTCGAAGGTGGTGAGGCCGAGTTGCAGGTGCGACTGCAGCGCATATTGGTAGCGGATGCGGTCCCGCAGCTCGAGGGCGTCGACCACGGCAGCGTGCTGGTCGTAGGTGTCGTCGGTAAAGTCCCGCAGTTCCTTGGCCCGCTCCATGATGCGGATGATGACCGGCTTCATGATGCGATAGACGTCGAGCACGGCGCGGTTGCGCAGGATCGACACCAGGCGAAGGTGGAAGCGAAAATCGGCCTCGGAGGCCTCGGCGATGGAGCTGGCGGCGCGGAGCTGGGCGTTGATGCTGCGCATCTCGGTGATGTCGGCCTGCCGCATGTGGTCGAAGATGGCGTCGACCGAGCCCACCTCGATCAGTTTGCGGAAGCCCTGGATGTCATTGAAGGTGCGGCGCGAAACGTCGAGCGTGTTGAACGAGAACAGGTCGAGCGCCCGCTCCATCCGATCGTCGATGATAGTCGCGCCCACCTTGGGCCGCACCGTCACGATGCCGTAGGCCTTGAGAATGCGCATGGCCTCGCGCACGGTATTCCGGCTGGCCTGGAAACGTTCGCAAAGCTCGCGCTCGGTGGGCAGGCTGTCTCCAACGCCGAGGCCGCCGTCGGAAATCAGGCCACGGATATTGAGCACCATGGCATCGACGGCAGACGGGATCGAGCTCCGGATGATGCCGGCGCTGAGCGTTCTGCTCGCTGACCCCGCCGGCGAATCGTTCATCCCTTGACCGCTCCGACGGTGAGGCCCTCAGCCAGGAAGCGCTGCGCGTAGATATAGAGCACCGCGACCGGGATCGCCGTCAGCAACGACGCCGCCATCAGCTCGCCCCAGGGCAGGATATCGCCGATGACGAGCGATTGCAGGCCGATCGGCAAGGTGCGCAGGGATTCGCTGGTGATGAACACGAAAGCGAAGAGGAACTCGTTCCAGGCATTGGTGAAGGCAAAGAGGGTCACCGACAGGATTGCCGGGGCTGCAAGGGGCAGGGTGATGCGCCAGAAGATATAGAGCCTGCTCGCGCCATCGATGCGTGCCGCTTCCTCGAGTTCGACCGGAATGGATCGGAAATAGCCCATTAGCACCCAGGTGGCGAAGGGCAACAGAAATGTTGGATAGGTGATGATCAGCGCGGCGTGGGTGTTAATCACGCCCAGCGATGTCAGGGTCTGGTAGAGCGGGATGAACAGGAGCGTTCCCGGCAGGAGATAGGTGATCAGCAGCAGCGTGGTCAGCAGGCCCGCGCCCCGGAAGCGGAGGCGCGACAGCGCGTATGCCGCAAGCGACGCCAGGCCCACCGAAATGAGGGTGGCCGCGGCCGCCACGAATGCCGAATTGCCCAGCCAGACCAGAAACGGCGTTTCCGTCAGCAGCGACTTGTACTGATCGAGCGTGGCTGGCTGTGGCCAGAAGATCGAGGTGCGCTGGCTGATCTGCTGGGTGGTTTTGAGCGATGTGGTGATGATCCAGTAGAACGGAAAAATTACGAAGGCGAGGAGCGGGGCCAGGACCAGCAGGCGCGCCAGCGGACCGGCATTGGACCGCGCGGACTGCCGGAAGATGGGTTGGACAGGCGACCGGCCGGTCGCCACGCGAACCCGGCGCACGACCCATTCGAGTGCCGCGAATACCAACTGGATCGGCAGGAAGACCAGATCGATGATGCCATTGACCAGCCAGGTACCACCGGCCAGCAGCCGGTCGGCAATCCCGGGGCCGCGTTCGGACGCGCCATCGCGCTTGTCGTCGTGGCGCATGAAGCGCGCCAGCAACCAGATCAGGATTGCCATCAGCGGCGCGACGCTGAACGCAATGGCGATGCCCGGGCCATACTGCAGCGAACCGAGGGCCTTCTCATAGGCCAGGATCGAATAGAGCTTGGTGGCGCCGCTCGGTCCGCCGCCGGTCATCAGGAAGGGCAGGCCGAACTGATTGAAGGTGGAGATGAACGAGAGCAGCAGGGTAACGACGATCACATAGCGCAGGCCAGGCAGCGTTACGTTGCGGAAGCGCTGGACGGCGTTGGCGCCATCGACCTGCGCGGCCTCGATCTGTTCGCGATCGATAGCCTTGAGGCCGGCCAGCAGCAGCAGCACGAAGAAGGGGATGCCTTTCCAGACATTGACCGAAATGATGCTGCCCATAGCCATGTTGGGATCGGACAGCCAACCAAGCGGGCGGTCTATGACCCCCGCGCCCTGCAGGATCGGATTGAGGCCGCCGAACATGGGGTCGTAGATGCTCTTCCAGGCCAGCGCAGTGACGATTTCGGGGACGATCCAGGGCAGCAGCATGATGCCGCTGAGCAAGCTGCGGAATGGCAGGCGGCTGTTGAGGATCAGCGCCACAGTCATGCCGATGACGAATTTCAGGGCGAGCGACCAGAAGGTGAACTGGATCGTGTTCTGCATCGCCTGCAGGAAATCACTGCTGGTCCACAGGCGCTGATAATTGCGCAAGCCGACGTCGACGGTTTCGCCGGTCAGGAAGTTGAGCGATGTGGTGCTGATGAAAATGGCGCTGACGAAGGGCCAGAAAATCAGCAGCGCCATGATGAGAACCATGGGCAGCACGAAGAGATAGCCGACCCTCCAGTCGCGACCGAAAAGGTTCTCCAGACGCTTCTTACCGGACTGCCGCCGCGGCTTTGCAGAAGCTATCGTCAAGGTCATCCGATCTTCCATGCCTACACTCCATCGGGCCAGTCCCCGTCGAAACAAGAAAGCGACCGCGCAACAGCAGGGCCGCGCAGACACGGGTCGGTCGATAGCTGCGACGGGGTGGATGGTGCACCCAGCCCCGTCGCGCTGCCCCTTCGGCTACATGATGCCGCCTTCTTCGAAGATCTGGACGATCTTGTTGTGTGCGTCGGTCACCGCCTCCTGCGAGGTCATGCGGCCCGAAATCACATTGCCCATCGACTGTTCCAGGACACCCTGGGCACGGATCGCATCGATCTGCGCGGCAGGCTGAGCTGGCCAGGACGCGCCGATGAATGGCTCGGCGACGCTGACCTGGTCCTTGATGGTCGCATAGTTGGGATCGCCTGCGATCAGTTCGTCCGTCCACAGGCTTTCGTAGGCGGGCATGAAGAGGCCGCCCGCAACAGCGGACATTGGAGTGAAGTTGGCAGGATCGAGCAGTTCGAGCGCGAGCTTCTTAGCCAGTTCCGCATTGGGCGCGCCCTTAAAGATGGTGAGCCAGCCGCCCACCGCACCGCCGTCACGGCTGTCGCCGTTGTTTGCGTTCGGCTGGCGCAGCAACACGATGTTGGGGAACACCGGATTGTTGTCGCGCTTGGCCGCCGCATAGACCGAGAAGGCGTTGTGCGTGTAGCCGATGCTGCCCGCGAGCCAGGCTTCGTTGTTGGAGGTATCACCCCAGCTTTCGACGCCTGGAGGAAGCATGGCAGCGTATTTGCCATTGCGGTCGTAGGTTTCGCGAACGAACTCGTAAGCCGCAACCGTTT
Source organism: uncultured Devosia sp. (assembly GCA_966212275.1). GTDB lineage: Bacteria > Pseudomonadota > Alphaproteobacteria > Rhizobiales > Devosiaceae > Devosia. The sequence continues at coordinate 14,068 of CBIHQV010000023.1, read as the reverse complement.
CCGGCGTGTCGAACTCGACCTTGGTGCCGGTGGCGTCGGTGAAATGGCCGCCAAAGGCGTTAAGGATGCCCGACGCGATGCCCCAGCCGTCGCCGGACTGGTTGACAGTCACGCCCCAGCCCCAGAACCCGTTATCCGGGTCGGAAATGGCAAGAGCTGCCTCGCGCCGCTTTTCCCAGGTGTCAAGCGTTGCCGGATCGATGCCCTTTTCCTTGAGCTTATCGCCGCGGAAGAACGTGCCGGTGGTGTTGGCGATGAATGGGATTGCCATCCACTTGCCGTCGATCTTGCCGATCTTTTCGGCATTGATGCCCCGCATCACGTTGCCGTACTTGGCGATGGCTTCCTCGACCACGTCGTTGACGTCTTCGAGCAGGCCGAGCAGGTGCATCTGCGGCACGGACACGTTGCTGGTATAGGCCAGGTCGGGCGGGTTGCCGGCCTTCACGGCGGCCGACATCTTGCCCAGGAAGTCGCCGAAGGATTCCGGGTTCGTCGTCGAGATATCGAGTTCGGTATTGTTGGCCGTGGCGAACTTGGCGACCGTGTCGCGGAACAGGTTCTGGGCGGCTTCGAAATATTCGGTCCGGTGAATGACCGTCAGCTTGCCGGCGGCGCCCTGCGGCAGATCCAGCTCGGGGGCGGGGGCGTCCTGCGCAAACACGGGCAAACCGTTGCTTGCAGCCCATAGGCCGAGGCCCGCGGCCCCGCCAGTCCTCAGCACGTCACGGCGATTGAACTTATCTGTCATGCTTCCTGTCTCCTCCTTGTTGGAACATGGCTGAGCGCTCGCGAACCCGTCGGTATCGGCGTGAAAACTGTCGCTGTGCGCTTCGTCCTCCCGAGTGGCGGAGCCTCCCGCTCCTTCACTCGATCCACGCATCAAAGTGGGCTTTTGTCCCATCATTGACGGCGAACAGGGCAAGAATAGGGATATCAAGCGTATCGAGTCAACCTTTTGTCCTACAAAAGGACTTGATGAGGCTTTGCAGGGGCATTAGACAAATTGGGATGCGGCTTGCCCGCGCGAACTGCCGGGGAGGGCGGCGCGCGCCACAAGGGCGAACCGCATCGCTAAGCTCGGCGGCCGTGCCATGCGCGGTCGACGAGCGATGGCCATCGAGTTGGGAGGAGAACAGATGGGTGCCGTAACGATCCGCGACGTGCGCAAGAACTATGGCAGCGTCGAAGTGCTGCACGGGGTTTCCATCGACATTGCCGATGGCGAGTTCGTGATCCTCGTGGGACCCTCCGGCTGCGGAAAGTCGACGCTGTTGCGGATGATTGCCGGCCTCGAGGACATTACCGGCGGCGAGATCGAAATCTCGGGCATGGTGGTCAACGACCTGGCGCCAAAGGACCGGGACATCGCCATGGTGTTCCAATCCTATGCGCTCTATCCGCACATGACAGTGGAAGAGAATATGGGCTTCTCACTGCGGCTGGGCCGGGTGCCCAAGGATGAGATCAAGCGCCGCGTGGCCAGCGCCGCCGCAGTGCTGGGACTTGATCCCTATCTGGCGCGCTATCCCCGGCATCTGTCGGGCGGGCAGCGCCAGCGCGTGGCCATGGGCCGCGCTATCGTGCGCAACCCGCAGGTGTTCCTGTTCGACGAACCGCTTTCGAACCTCGATGCCAAGTTGCGTGTGCAGATGCGCAGCGAGATCAAGCTCAATCACCAGCGCCTCAAGACCACCACGGTCTACGTTACCCACGACCAGATCGAGGCCATGACCATGGCCGACCGCATCGTGGTGATGCATTCGGGCAATATCGAGCAGATCGGCACGCCGCTGGAACTCTACGACTACCCGGCGAACCTGTTTGTGGCGGGCTTTATCGGCTCGCCGGCGATGAATATCATCGGGGGCACGATTGCCGGGACGACGTTCCGGCTGGCTGATGGCACGACTATCCAGCTCGGGGCCTTGCCGACCGGCGTGAGCGATGGCGCCATTACCCTTGGGGTGCGCCCGGAGCATCTTCGGCTCGACTCTGCCGGGGCGATGGCCGAGGTTCTGGTCATCGAGCCGACGGGCTCGGAGACGCAGGTGGCGCTCCGGCTGGGCGGGCACGACTTCGTCGGCGTGTTCCGCGAACGGATCACCGCAGCCCCGGGCGAACGGGTCGGCATCGCCTTCGACAGCAACTCGTTGCACCTGTTCGACAGCGAAAGCGGCCAGCGCATCGTTCGGTAGGGCCGGCCTCAGCCGTCGAGGCGCGCCCGCAGGCGCGTCTCAGCGGAACCGCAGACCGCTCGGGCGGCGCGAGATTAGAACTCGTGCCGCGCCATCGAGCCTGCTTTTATGTCGAGGGTGATGGTTTGTCCTGCATGCAGGGTCACCCGGCAATCGCGGGCCGCGCGGGCTTGCACCCACGTGACCTTGCCGCCTTCCCAGGCGAAATCCAGCTCCACACCGCCCCGCGCCCGCACGCCACGCACTGCGCCGCTCGGCCAGGTCGAGGGCAAGGCTGGCAGGAGTCGGATGGCGTCGCCGGTCGATTGCATCAGCATTTCGAGAATGCCGGCCGCGCCGCCGAAATTGCCGTCGATCTGGAACGGCGGATGGGCGTCGAAGAGGTTGGCGTAGCTGCGGGCGGGGCTGAGCAGCAAGCGCAGCACGGCATGGGCATGATCGCCCTCGCGGAGTCGGGCCCACAGGTTGATGCGCCAGCCGATGCCCCAGCCGGTGGCCTCGTCGCCGCGGATTTCAAGCGATCGGCGTACGGCGGCCGCCAGCTCGGGGGTGGTGTCCGGCCCGATCTGGTCGCTGGGATAGAGCCCATAGAGATGGGACACATGCCGATGGTGGATTTCGGGAACGTCCATGTCCCAGTCGTCCATCCATTCCTGCAATTGCCCCGCATGGCCGATGCGATGCTCGGGCAGGCGCTTGCGGGCGGCGAGTGCTGCCTCGACCAGCTCGGCATCCTCGCCCAGTTGCGCTGCCGCCTCAGCGAAGGCGGCGAAGAGATCGCGCAGGATCTGGTTGTCCATCGTGGGGCCGGCACAGAGCGACGAGCCATGCGGATGCCGGTTTTCTGGCGATATGGACGGCACCGTCACCAGATAGTCCGTGCCCGGCAACGTCACCAGGATATCGAGCGCGAACTGCACCGCCCCCTTGAGCGGACCATAGAGCCGGCGCACCAGCTCGGCGGGGCGTCCCTCGAACCGGGCATGGTCCCAGAGCTGCGCCATGAGCCAGGCGCCGCCGGTGGGCCAAATACCCCATGATGCGCCGTCGACCGGGCCGGTGGCCCGCCATAGGTCGGTATTGTGGTGCATCACCCAGCCGCTGGCGTCGTAGTGCGCGCGCGCCATGGCCGCGCCGCTGATGGCGAGATCCTCGGCCAGGGCGATGACCGGCTCCATCATGTCGGGCAGGTTGGCCGGGTCCGGCAGCCAGTAGTTCATCTGCAGGTTGATATTGGCGGTATATTTGCTGCCCCAGGGCGGCCGCGTGTCCTTGTTCCAGATGCCCTGAAGCGTCGCCGGCTGCGTGCCGGGACGGCTTGAGCTGATCATCAGGTAGCGGGCATATTGGACATAGAGTGCGGCCAGCGCCGGGTCGTCGCCGGCGGCGAAATTGGCGATGCGCTCGTCGGTCGGCAGGTCTTCGCGACCTTTGCCCAGGTCGATGTCGAGGCGTTTGAACTGGTCGGCATGCGCGGCGAGGTGCCGGGCGAGCAGGGTGTCGAAGTCCAGCCCATGCAGGTTCTTGCGGCGGCCGGCGAGGCGCGCCTCGGGGTCGCCGGAGACATCGTCGAAGCGAGTAAAGCTGGTCGCCATGTCGATCAGGATCAGCGCCGAGGTGGCGTCGCGCACCACCAGCCGGCGGCCGCGCCGCTCCACGGTGCCGCCTTCGACGCGCAGGTGCACGTCGATGCCGAAGCGCAGCCGTCCATCGATGCCGTGCTTGCTGAAGTTGCTGCCGCGATAGGAGAGCAATGTGCCGTCGCCGGGCGTGACGTCGCCGGTCTGCGGGCTGTCCAACCAGGCCTCGAAATCGAGCGAGCGGGGCAGGGTGGAGGCGAGACGCAGCACGATGACATCGTCCGCGGCGGAGGCGAAGGCCGTGCGCGTGAACTGGGCCGCATCCGGATCAAGGCCGCTGCCAAGCAGGCCATAGCTAGTGGTCGCGACGGCGCTATCGAGGTCGAGCGCGCGGCGATAGCTGCCGGGAATGGCTTCGTGCCGGAAGTCGAGGAACAGGTTGCCGGCCGGCTGGTAGCTCATCTGCAGATGCGGCTTGGCCAGCAGATGGGCCTGCGCCACGGCATGCGCTTCGGCATAGCGCCGGTCGAGGATCAGCTCACGCACCTGCGCCAGGTTGGGCAAAGCCTCGGGATTGGTGGGCTGGTAGGGCCCGCCCGACCACAGCGTCGATTCATTGAGCTGCAATTCCTCGCGACCGACGCCGCCATGCACCATGGCGCCGAGCCGGCCATTGCCCAAGGGGAGAGCGTCCGTCCACTCGGTGGCCGGTTTGCGATACCAGAGTTTGTTGGTCATCAGATGTTCCGCAGTCGCGTTCCGGAGGAAGAAAACAGCATCGCCCGCTCGGGCCGGATGCCGAAGGAAATCTCGTCGCCGGCCTTGATGCCTGTGCGTTCGCGGGCCTCGATCACCACGCTTTCACCCGAGCCAAGCGTGCCATAGACGAAGCGCGTGCCGCCCAGGTTCTCCACCACGTCGACCTTGACCGAGATGTCAGCGGCGCCGTTGCCGGGCTCGACGAAATGCTCGGGTCGTACGCCGACCAATACCGAACCTTCCTCCCCGGAGGCCGCCCATTGAGCCCCGGTTTCGAGCCGCAGCTTGCCGCCGCCCAGCGTGGACCGCAGGAAGTTCATGCGCGGCGAACCGATGAAACCGGCAACGAAGAGATTGTCTGGGTTGTCGTAGAGCTCTTCGGGCGTGCCGGCCTGTTCGACCTTGCCCGATCGCATAACGACGATCTTGTCGGCCAGCGTCATGGCCTCCGTCTGGTCATGGGTCACGTAGATCATGGTTGAGCCCAGCGCATTGTGCAGCTTGGCGATTTCCACCCGCATCGACACACGCAGCTCGGCATCGAGGTTGGAGAGCGGCTCGTCGAACAGAAACACCTCCGGGTCGCGCACGATGGCGCGGCCGATGGCGACGCGCTGACGCTGGCCGCCCGAAAGCTGGGCCGGCTTGCGCTTGAGCAGCGGTTCGATCTGGAGGGTCTGCGCGGCGACGGCGACCCGGCGCGCGATATCTTCCTTGGTCAGCCCGGCCATGCGCAGCGAGAAGCCGATATTCTGTTCCACCGTCATGTGCGGATAGAGCGCATAGTTCTGGAACACCATGGCGACGCCGCGCTCGATGGGGTCGGCCTCGTTCATCGGCTTGCCGTTGATTTCGAGGGTGCCCCGCGTGATGGGTTCGAGCCCGGCGATCATGCGCAGCAATGTCGACTTGCCGCATCCCGACGGACCCACGAAGACGGTGAACGAGCCATCGTCGATGCTCAGGTTCAGCCCCTCGATGACCTCGAGATTGCCATAGGATTTGCTGACATTGCTCAGCTTTACATTCGCCATTCTCGCCTCCTCCGGCGTGGCTCGCTACCGCCGCAAGCGGCGGGTCGAACCTCTTAGTATGATGTCCGCATCGATGCGTATGGTGCGCTTGCCGAGCGACCCGCCCGGCGCCAGCCGCTCCTGCAGGATGGAAACTATGTTGTCGGCGAGCTTTTCCACGGGCTGACCGACCGCGGTAATGCCGGGCAAATGCACCGAAAATGCCGGTACGTCGTCAAAGCTGACGAGGGACATCTCGTCAGGAATGGATACGTCGTGCTCCTGCAGCCAGCGGAGGGCACCGATGCTCATATTGTAGTTGGCACCGAACACCGCGGTGGGTGGATTGCGCAGCGCCATCAGCTCGCCCATGCAGGCATGCGCTCGCTGCTCGGTCCAGCGTCCATTGACGACCAGTTCGGGCACTTCGGCGATGCCGTGCACCTTGAGCGCATCACGATAGCCTTCAAGCCTTTCGCGTCCCACCGTGTCGGTCAGCGAGCCATGGATGATGGCAACGCGCTCGTGCCCAAGGTCGAGCACATGGTCGACCAGGCGCTTGCTGGCCCGCCGGTTCTCGACGAACACCCTGTCGGCGTTGAGGCCGGCCAGGTCGTTGTCGTACAGCACGACCAGAAGGCCCGCATCGACGTGGGACGTCAGGCGTTGGCGCAGTTCCTCGTTGCCGTCCAGCACCACCGCATCGACGCGATGCCCGGCGAAGAAATCAAGCGCCTCCCGGAAGGACGCCGGCTCAGTGTCGTGGCAATAGCAAAGCACGGCACGCCCGGTCTGACGCATGCGGCGCGATACCTGGTCGAGCAGGGCGGCATGGAACTCGGTGAGGGCCGGCACCAGCATGCCCACGATGTGGGTCGTGTTGGTCTTGATCGACGCCGCGGCGCTGTTGCGGCGATAGCCCAGTTCCTCGATGACCTGGGCGATGCGCTCGCGATTGCCGCCGCGGATGGGCAGGCCGTTGATATAGCGCGACACCGTACCCACCGCGACGCCGGCTTCGCGGGCAACGTCGATAATGGTGGCCGGGCGGGGCCTGGTGATGGTCTGGTCGGTCATGCGTCTGCTGTTCCTGCCTGAACGCGCCCGTTCACCGATGAACGGGCGCCTTCTGCTTGCATAGTCCGGGAATGGCCGATGTACTACTGGAACCGGCCATGTCCGGCTCAATCTAGGCATGCTCGAAGACCACGGCTGCGTGAATACGCAGCCGGTCGAGCGTCACGCCATACTGGCCGTCGCCCAGATCGGTCACTGCGACCTCGTCACCCGAGACGGCCTCGAAGGCTCGTCTTGGCGCACTGGGCAGGCGGACTTTTGCGGTAACCGGGCCGATGGCCGGAATGTCCTCGATCATCTCCATCACGCGCACCCCGTCCTGAGTGGGCACGCCGTTGCCGCGAACCTGCGGAGCGCCATAGAGCAGATGCAGCACATGGCGGCCGCGCTCGTCCTGATGGGTCAGCGATGCCCGGCCGGAGCTGGGCAGATCCGTCGTCAGGGCCGGATCGGGCAGCAGCTTGTCGAGCAGGCCGCGCACCAGATAGCGATAGAGCGGCTGGCCCACGGCGCGGTAGATCGAGAAGATCGGATAGGCCACATAGGCCACACCGCCATGGATGGTGACGCCTGCACCCAGCGGCGCAGCGCCAACATCGTCGGGTGCGTGGGCGTGCGAGGAGAAGTGCTTGTAGCTGCGGTTGAAATAGGGCGGCACGACCTCGGCCAGGACAGTGGCGCCTTCGGCCTGGATGGCCTGGCCCCGTCCATAGACCACGAAGGGGGTCTGGGTCAGCGAGCGGTCGAGATCGCTGCCTGCGCGCAGGTAGGAGGGGTCGAACTCCACCGGGCCGGCGCTGCGGATGCCCGCCGGAACGGCGAAGTAGCCGTCGTCCTGCAAAGCGGAAATGCCGCTCATCAGCAGCTTGCCGCCGCCCGCCAGATAGTCCCGGAAGCGGTCCGCCAATTCACCTTCGACCGGCACTTCGTCGGGCAGGATGATGACACGATAGTCCGAGAAATCGGCATGCGGATCGATGACGTCGAACGGACGCTGCAGCTCCTGCAGCATCTGCGCCGCGCCGTCATCGGCATTATTGTTGCGGTCGCCGGCGTGGTGGAAATATTCGGCCGAGAGGATCGCCACCTCCGAGACTTGCCTCGCCCCTTCGAGGTAGGGCTCGAGCTTGGCCACACGGGCATAGGCGGGGCCGATCGACGCGTAGGTGTCGGGGTTGATTGCGCCGCTCGGGTGCAACTGGTCGCCGACCAGACACTTGGAGCCAAGCGACACCATCTGCGCTGCCTCGAATTCGAGGGCGTCTGGGTGCTTGAAGCCGCCAAACTCGCCCCATGAGGTATGGAACTTGCCGGTATGGGCGACGAAGTCGAGGCCGAGCGTTGCCGCATAGCGGGCGCTGGAGGGGAAGTGGTTATAGCCCCAGCCGCCCGTAGGGAGGCTTTCGAGCTCAAGGTGGCTATAGGGCGCGAAGCGCTGTGGACCCTGCTTATGGATGTGGCCGCAATTGTAGAAGATGCGCAGGCCGGGGAACTCGGCATTGAGCGCTTCGCTCATTTCGGTGCGGAAGACTTCGTTGACCCATTCGTCCTTGGCCAGGCGGTCAGCCGAATTTTCCGGGTCGAGACCTTGCGCGGCCATGGTGTCGAGGCATTCCTGGCAGACGCAGTCGGGCGCCAGCACGATGTCGAAGAAGATGCCGGGCGTGGCGTAGCGGCTCGCCACTTCGCGGGCCATGGCCAGCAACTCGTCGCGATAGGCTTTGTGATTGAGGCAGAGCGTATGCCAGCCCGCCTTGAGCTGGCTGGGGTCGAACCGGTTCGACGTGGCCGAGCGGGCGCGCCATTCCGGATGCAGCCGCGCATTGCGCTCGTCCCACTGCACGGTGATGTAGATGGGGCATTCGATATCGGCGGCGTTGAGCGCATTGACCATCTCGCCCAGCAGGTCCGGGCGGGCGAGTTGGGGATGCGGCGCGCCGACCTCGGTGGGGTAATAGGCCCAACCATGGTGGCACTTGGCGAAAATGGTCACCGAATCCACATTGGCCTTCTTGAAGGTCGCCACGAAATCGGCGGCGTCGAAATCGGCGCCGATGGCTGGAATATGCTCGGACGTGTGGAAGTCCAGATGAATCTGGCGGTAGCGAAGCGGCTTGTTGGTACGGGTAGTATTGGTCACTCTTTGGCCCCTGTGCGGGTCTGCGACCCGGCGGCGAATTGACGTTGGAAGATGACGAAGACGATGAGCGGCACGATAGTCGTGACGATCGCCGCCACCGAGCGGAGGTCCCAGTTGCTCTCATAGGTGCCGGAGACCTTGGTCAGCAGCACCGGCAGCGGTTGCATGCTGCGGAGATAGAGCATGGGCAGCAGCAGGGAATTCCAGGTCCAGAGAAACTGGAGCACCCCTACGGCGAAGATCGGGCTTGTGGCGTTGGGCAGCACGACGTGACGCAACGTCGAGATCGGCCCGCAACCATCGATGCGAGCGGCTTCGATGAGTTCCTTGGGAAAGTCCTCGAGGAAGTTCTTCACCAGGAAAATCGACCAGGCAAAGCTCAGCCCGATATAGGGAATGAGCACCGAGGCGATGTTGTCGATCAGCTTGAGATCGCGCCACAGCACAAACAGCGGGATCACCACCACCTGCTGCGGCAGCACGAACGCATTGATGATGATGATCAACAACACGCGGCGGAACGGAAACTTGAGGAAGTGGAAGGCATAGGCCGCGGCCGGGGTCAGCAGCATGGTGCCCAGCGTGCCGAGCGCCGCCAGCATGCCGGTGAACCAGAAAGCCTGCGCCAGCGGATACTGCTCCCAGACACGGATCCAGGCGCTGAGGGTGAAGCTGACATTGTCGAGCCGCCACCAGCCGAGCGCCACTTCACTCGGCGGCCGGATGGAGGTGACGACGATGCCAAGCACCGGAATGACCCAGATTGTGGCGATGACGCCCACCAGCACGACGGTCCACCAGGGAATACGCCCGATCATTTGGCACCTGCCGTGCGTTGGATGATGGCGGGGATGGAAACGATGAGCACGGCAACCAGCAGCACCACCGTGGCGGCGGCGCCATAGCCCAGTTTGAACTGCGTCATGGATTCCCGGTACATGAAGTAGCCCACCGTTTCGGTGGCGCGAACCGGCCCGCCGCCCGTCATCACGTAGATGATGTCGAAGGCGCGCAGGGCGCCGAGCAGGTTGATGAACACCGCGACGCGAACGCCGGGCAGCGACAGCGGCATCATGATGTGGCGCATGATCGACACCGGCCGGGCGCCGTCCATATAGGCGGCCTCGAGCACGGTCTTGGGAATGGATTGGACCGCCGCGAAACACAGCATCAGTGGCAGGCCGACCCCGCTCCAGGACGCGACGAAAATCAGCGACCACAGGGCGGTATTGGGATCGCCCAGCCAGGAATGGGAATAGCCGGGCACGAAAACGCCGATGATGGCGTTGAGTAGGCCCGCTTTGTCGGGCCGCAGGATGTTGAGCCACATGTAGCCCGAAACAGCCTCCGAGATACCGAAGGTCACGAAGAACATGCCACGGAAGGGCGTGGTATGGCCCGGCGCGAAGGCGCAGAGCATGGCCAGCGCCCAGCCCAGGCTGACCGAAATGATGGTGGTCCCGAGGGTGAAGATCAGTGTGGTCAGCAGCGTATTGCGGAAGGTCGCATCGGCGAACAGCGTCGTGTAGTTGCCGAGGCCCACCCATTTGGCGGGGGCCAGGCCTTTGATATCAAAGAAGGATATCCGGACCGTGTCGATGAGTGGATAGACCACCGAGATGCCGAACAGCACGATGACGGGGGCGATGAGCAACCAGGCCGCCGGCGCCTCGGAAATGCGCCAGCCGCGGGTGGCGGGCAGCCGAAGCCGCGCGCCACCCTGGGGGGAGGACATCCCCGCCGGGTCTGCCGCCAATTCTGCGACAGTCCTGGTCATCAGTAAGCCGTCGCTGCCTTGGCCTCGATGGCGGCAAGCACCGCGTCGACCGTTGCTTCACTTGGGTCCTGCAGGAATTTCTGCAACTGCACCCGGTATTCATCGACCAGATCGCCCGGCAGCAGGTCGCCGAGGACGAACTGCACCTTGGAGCTGGCGACAGCAGCCGTCGCGACCTGCTGCACCGGGCCAAGCGCGGATCCGTCCATCGCCGTGCTCGGCGAGGCGTAGCCATACTTGACCAGGATGCTGGTCGCGTCGGGTCCGATGATGAAGTCTAGGAAGGCGTCGGCCGCTGCCGGATTGGCGCCATTGGTCGTGACATTGAGCTCCTTGGTGTCGACGCTGGATGTGTCGTCGAAGCCCATGCCGAGGGCGGGGAACTGGAAGATCGAGTAATCGACGCCTTCCTCTAGGGCATATTCGTTCTTGAGGGCCGCATTGGTCCACATGCCGAACAGCAGGTAGTTGGATTCCTCGGAGGTATAGAGCGTGGGGTAGGGGTCTTCGACCGCCAGCATGGTCGCCGGATCGGCACAGCAGCCCGCCTGCAGCATTTCGGCATATTTCATCAGCGCTGCTTTGACCTTGGGGTCGGTCCAGGGGATCTCGTGGGCAGCGAGCTGGGAGGCGGTTTCGACGCCGGCCGTGCGAAGCAGCAGGGTCTCGAACCATTCGGTGTGGGCCCAGTACTTGGCCGGGATCACGATGGGCGCCGTATAGCCGGCGGCCTTGAGCTTTTCGAAGCTGGCGAGGAATTCCTCCCAGGTGGTGGGCGGGGTGATGCCGGCCTTTTCGAGTTGGGCGGTCTTGTACCAGATGGCCGAGCGATCGCCGTAGGTATAGGTCACGCCATAGGTCGTGCCATCGACATTACCCAGTTCACGCCAGGACTGGCTGAGCTTGTCGTCCCAGCCAAAGCTGGCCCACTGGTCCTCCACCGGGCGCAGAATGCCGGCAGTGACCAGCTCGGCGCGGAAGGCCGGCCAGGTATTGATGATGACGTCGACGACTTCGCCGCCCATCAGCGCGGTGCGCATGCCGCCACGGGCATCGCCCTGGCCGCCGGCCGGCTGGAATTCGCGGACGGTGACGCCGGGGTTCAGTTCGGTGAACTTGGCCTCGATTTCCTTCCACATCTCGCCATCGGTACCCGTCTGCCATTGCAGGACAACGAGCTCGCCGCTCAGTTCCTGGGCCAGGACCATGGAACTGGTTCCGGCAAGCGCTGCGAGCATGGCGCCGGCCAATACGGTGCGGCGCCGCATAGTGCGGTTGAACATGATTTCTCCTCCTCCTTGACGCGGCTGTTGTCGTCGTCATCAAGTAAGTTGAAACGTTATCAACTAAGATGGTTTTGGCAAGAGGTTTTGTTAACTGGTGTTGATAACCCGGTCGGACAGCCCGCCGGCCTTGGGCTTTCGGGCGGTTCAAATGGCCCGTAACATGGCCGTGGCAAATCCGTTGGAGGCTACAAATAGAGCTTGCCTGGAACCGTACCGTACGGTACGCCTGCAATCGAAGAGCATGCCACCAGTCGAGGCCACAGCCGTGCCACTGACCATCAAGGTCAACGAAGAGACGTTCACTCCGCGCCAGCAGGCTGTGCTGACGGCGGCGCTGGATCTGCTCGTCGAAAATGGCGACGGCCTGACCATGACGGCGGTGGCGCGTCGCGCCTCGTGCTCCAAGGAAACGCTCTACAAGTGGTTCGGCGACCGCGACGGGCTGCTGACCGCCACCGTGCAATGGCAGGCCGCCAAGGTCCGTATGCCCGTCGTTGACCGCTCCCATCTCAATGCCAAGGCGCTGCGCCTTTCCATCGAACAGTTCGCGCGTGACCTGCTGACTGTCATCGTGGGCGAGGTCTCGGTGACGCTCAATCGTACCGCCGTCACCCATGCGGCACAGGAAAAGGATAGTCTGGGCCTCATCGTGCTGGAGAATGGTCCGCTGGCCATTCGCCGCCGGCTCAAGCCCATTCTCGAGGCCGGACGCGATGCGCGCCTGTTGCGCTTCAACTCCAGCGAAGATGCCTACCGCACTTTTTTCGGCCTCGTCGTCCGCGACGTGCAGATCCGTCTGCTGCTCGGCGACAAGGCCCTGACCCAGTCCAATGTCGAGGCCAATATCGAAGCCGACGTCAAGGCTGCGACCGACCAGTTCTTCGCCCTCTACGGGGCGAAAGCCAACCCATAACACCGTATTTCAAGGGAGAAACCCATGCGCGTTTATTATGATCGTGATGCCGATCTCAACATCATCAAGTCCAAGAAGGTCGCCATTGTCGGCTACGGTTCGCAGGGCCATGCCCATACGCTGAACCTGCGTGACTCGGGTGTCACCAACGTTGTCGTGGCCCTGCGCCCCGGCTCCGCTTCGGCCAAGAAGGCCGAGGGCGAAGGCCTCAAGGTGATGTCGGTTGCCGACGCAGCAGCATGGGCCGACGTCATCATGATGCTGACCCCGGACGAGCTCCAGGCCGACATCTACAAGCAGCACATCGAGCCCAACATCCGTGACGGTGCGGCCCTGGCGTTCGCCCATGGCCTCAACGTGCACTTCAACCTGATCGAACCCAAGTCGACCGTCGACGTGATCATGATCGCGCCGAAGGGCCCGGGTCACACCGTGCGCGGCGAATACCAGAAGGGTGGCGGCGTGCCGTGCCTGATCGCCGTGCACCAGGATGCGTCGGGCAATGCCCATGACATCGCGCTGGCCTATGCCTCGGGTGTTGGCGGCGGCCGTTCGGGCGTCATCGAGACCAACTTCCGCGAAGAGTGCGAAACCGATCTGTTCGGCGAGCAGGCTGTGCTTTGCGGTGGCCTCGTGGAACTGATCCGCGCCGGCTTCGAGACGCTGGTGGAAGCCGGCTACGCTCCTGAGATGGCCTATTTCGAGTGCCTGCATGAGGTGAAGCTGATCGTCGACCTGATCTACCAGGGCGGCATCGCCAACATGAACTACTCGATCTCGAACACCGCCGAGTGGGGCGAGTACGTGTCGGGCCCGCGCATCATCACCTCGGAAACCAAGGCCGAGATGAAGCGCGTGCTGGCCGACATCCAGTCGGGCAAGTTCACCTCCGAGTGGATGCAGGAATACAAGGGCGGCTCGTCGCGCTTCAAGGCGACCCGCCGTCTCGCCGACGAGCATCCGATCGAAGTGGTCGGCGAAAAGCTCCGCGGAATGATGCCGTGGATCAAGGCCGGCGCCCTGGTCGACAAGGCCAAGAACTAAGCGGTTCGCAGCCGTAACCGGAATTCGAAAGGGGCCCGCGGGCCCCTTTCTCGTTGAGGCCGGTCGGCTCGCGATAAGATCGGTCGATCAGCCGCCGCCCATGGCGCCCATCTGGGTCATCATCTGCAGCAGTTGTTCGACGTGCCAGACCTCGGCAAGCTTTCCGTCCTTGACCAGCCAGACGTCGATTGCCTGGAACTCTACCGGCTTGTTCGTCGCGGGCTTGCTCATCATCTCACCGTTATTGGTGCCGCGCGCAATCGAGATAACCGTCACATAGT
>CBIHQV010000022.1:0-60798 GCA_966212275.1 uncultured Devosia sp. | reverse complement strand
CGTGGAGGTCGCCCACACGCTGCGCGACATTTGGCGGTGTAACAGGGCTGGCGCAGTGGTCGAAACCCCCAAGAACAACCCCACCCCCAGCGGCCGGGGGAAACCCCGGCCGCTGTGTTTGCGCCATGCGCATTATTCCCGTCACCGCCATCGACATCATCCGCGTGCCCGGCGAGTGGCCACTGAGCGCCGAGCAGCGCGCGGTCGTTACCGACTATTGGCACGGCGCGACTGCGGCCAATCCGCATCTGTGGGACGGGCGCATCCTTGGCTTTTCGGCCCCGGGCGGCGGCATCCCAACGGTCGAGGCCGGCGTCTTCCGTGCCGAGGCGCGCGAGGATGCCTATTCGGCCTTCATGCTCTGGCGCCATCAGGGCTTTCCCGACATCGGCATGTGCCACGTCTTCGGCTGGGCGCTGATCGCCAGCAGCGACGGCGCCATCATCTATGGCGTGATGGGCGGCCACACCGCCAATGCCGGCCGCATCTACCCGCCCGGCGGCTCGCTCGAGCCGCGCGACGTCCTGGAGGATGGCCGGGTCGACGTGCCGCGCTGCATCGCGCTCGAGCTGGAAGAAGAGACCGGACTGCGCGCCGAGGATGCCGAGGCCGGCTCCCTGGTCGCCATCCCCGATGGTGGCCTCCTCTCCTTCGGCCGCATTTTCCGCTTTGCTGACACCGCCGACGTGCTCGCCGCGCGCGTCCGCGCCAATCTCGACCGGCAGGACGACCGCGAACTGGCCGATGTCGTGATCATCCGCTCGGCGGCGGAGGCCGCCGCCCTCGGCGTCGCGCCGTATTCACTGCTCGTGGCCCAGGCCTATTTCGACGGACTGATCTTCGTCGATTAATCGGCGGCCTGATCGGATATCCCCGTTATTTCCCGCGCCTTCCCTTTGTTGCAAATGCAGCCTAGGCTGCCCGCTCGCGTCCAAGACTAGACCGTTCGTTGGGGTAACAGCTCTATGACGAAGTCTATGCGCCGGTTCTGTCTCTACCTGATCAAGCCGTCGCATTACGACGACGATGGCTATGTGATCCAGTGGTGGAAGTCTCCCATCCCGTCCAACTCGCTCGCCGCCGTCTATGGTCTGACGCAGGATTGCATCGGCCGCGAGGTGCTTGGGCCCGACACCGAGATCGTCGTCCATGCGATGGACGAGACCAATACCGAGGTGAAGGTCGACAGGATCGCCCGGGACATCGAGGCTGCCGATATCGGCATGGTCATGCTGATCGGCGTTCAGTCCAACCAGTTTCCCCGCGCACTCGACATTGCCCGGCCGCTGCGCGAGCGCGGCATTGCGGTGGGCATTGGCGGCTTCCACGTTTCGGGCGTCATTTCGATGCTCGGCGGCGAGGATGCGCGCTTCAAGGAGGCGCAGGCGCTGGGCATTTCGCTGTTTGCCGGCGAGGCCGAAGGGCGGCTCGACGAGGTGCTGCGCGATGCCGATGCCGGCCAGCTCAAGCCGCTCTACAACTTCATGAACGACCTGCCCGGCATCGAGGACACGCCGGTGCCGTTCATGCCAGCCGGGCATGTCGGCAAGACAGCCTACAATCTCACCAGCTTCGATGCCGGCCGCGGCTGTCCCTATCAGTGTTCGTTCTGCACCATCATCAATGTGCAGGGCCGCAAGTCGCGCCGCCGCTCACCTGATGACATCGAGCGCATCGTGCGGATGAACCTGGCGCAGGGCGTGCACCGCTTCTTCATCACCGACGACAATTTCGCGCGCAACAAGGATTGGGAGCCGATCCTCGATCGCCTTATCGCCATGCGGGAGGGCGAGAAGCTCAATTTCAACTTCATCATCCAGGTCGATACACTCTGCCACCGGATACCGGCTTTCATCGAGAAATGCGCACGGGCAGGCGTGAAGCGGGTGTTCATCGGGCTCGAAAACGTCAACCCGGCCAACCTGATGGGTGCCAAAAAGAAGCAGAACAAGATCACCGAATACCGCACCATGCTGCTGGCCTGGAAGGCGCATCACGTGATCACCTATGCCGGCTACATCCTGGGTTTTCCGGGCGACACGCCTGAGCGCATCAAGCACGATATCGACATCATCAAGCGCGAGCTGCCGGTCGATATCCTCGAATTCTTCTTCCTCACCCCGCTGCCCGGCTCGGAGGATCACCAGAAGCTGCATCGTGCCGGGGTGGCGATGGACGTCGATCTCAACAAATACGATCTCAACCACATGACCACGGCCCATCCCATCATGAGCCGCGAGGACTGGGAGGGGATCTACGCCCATGCCTGGGAGCGCTACTACACGCGCGAGCATGTCGAAACCATCATGCGCCGCGCCATCGTCTCAGGGATTTCGGCGGCTAATATCCTGTTTCTGGTCACCTGGTTTGTCGGCTCGGTCAAGATCGAGGGTGTTCATCCGCTCGAAGGCGGCGGCGTGCGCCTCAAGTTCCGCCATGCGCGGCGACCCGAGCTGGGGCTGGAAAACCCGCTGCTGTTCTATCCCCGATACTGGAGTGAAACGGCGGGCAAGCTGATTGCCTGGGCGCGGCTTTATCTCAAGTACGGACTGGTCTATCGCCGCGTGGAAAAAGACCCGAACAAGCATGCCTATACCGACGTGGCGCTGACGCCGGTCAACGAGCATGAGGAAGAGCTCGAAATGTTCCAGTCCGCCGATGCGCAGGAATGGCTCAGCAAGGAGAAACACCTCGAGCGCGTCCGCCACGGGGTGAGCGAGCCGGCGGATACAGCCTGACCGCCGGGCAGGGGTGTTTGCACGACACGACAACCCGCCCTTCTAAGCCACTCAAACTTCGTCTAAAACCTGACACGGCCGATCCAATTCGAGTCGGGAGGGCGCGATGGACTTGCCGGAGTTTCCAGTCGAAGGCGGTTGCCAATGCGGGGCGGTGCGCTACCGCCTCAAGGCGAGCCCGCTCACGGTCTACAACTGCCACTGCAAGGATTGCCAGCGCTTCTCGGGAAGCGCGTGGTCCATGTCCATGCCGGTCCGCAGCGAGGATTTCGAGCAGCTCAGCGGCAAGGTCGACACCTATGAGCGCGTGGCCGATAGAGGTCGCCACATCGTCATGAACTTCTGTGCCCATTGCCACACATGGCTGTGGAACAACCCGCCCGCACCGGGTCTCGTCATCGTTCGAGCCGGTTCGCTCGACGACATGGGCTGGGCAAAGCCGATCGGCAATATCTGGACCGACAGCAAGGCTGCCTGGGTCGAGATCGACCCGACGCTAACCAATTTCCCCGGCCAGGCGGCCGATCGGCAACCGCTCTACGACGCCTGGACCGCAACAACGCATAAGGACACCTGAACATGGCCGCCGCCGAAGACATCGCCCTCGTCAAAAAGCAGGAACAGGACCTGGTCCTCAGCCAATTCGACGAGGCCGTGGCGTTCGAGCTGGGCAGCGCGATCCGTAACCGGGCGCTGGCCGAGGGCCTGGCGCTGGTCGTCGATATCCGCACCTGGGACCGGCAGATGTTCTTCGCCGCCACGGCAGGCACCAGCGCCGATAATGCCGAATGGGTGCGTCGCAAGATCAATACCGTCCGCCGTTTCCAGCGCGCGAGCTATCGCATGGTGCTGGAGCGTGGCGAGGCGCCGTTCTCGCCCCAGTCCGGCGCAGACCCGGCCGACTACGTCATCGCCGGCGGCGGCTTCCCGATCCGCGTCAAGGGCGCCGGAATCGTGGGGTGCCTCACCATTTCCGGGCTGCCGGGCAGGGACGACCACGGCGTTGCCGTCGCCGCACTTTGCGACCACCTTAGCCTCGATCGCGCTGCCTACGCGCTGCCCAAGGAGTAGGCCCGCCATGAAGCTCAATTATCTGTTGCTCGACGTGTTCACCCGCGAGCGGCTGCAGGGCAATCAACTGGCCGTTGTCTGCAAGGCCGATGGGCTGCTCGATGGCGAAATGCAGGCCATTGCGCGCGAGTTCAATCTCAGCGAGACGGTGTTCATCCTCAAGCCGCATATCGAGCGCAACACGGCGTCGATCCGCATCTTCACGCCCCATACCGAGCTGCCCTTTGCCGGCCATCCGACGGTCGGCGCAGCGGTGGTGCTCGGCCTGCTGAACAAGGTCAGCGCGGTACGGCTGGAAGAGCCGATCGGCCTCATCACGGCGCTGTTCGAGAAGTCCGACAAACGCTCCGGCGAAGCGCGCTTCGCTTTGCCGCGTCTGCCCTCTCGCATCGCGCCGCTCACCGATCGGCTGGGCATGGCCCAGGCGCTTGGCATCGAAGTCGAGGACATCGGTTGCGACCTCTATGAACCGGCCGTGTTTTCGGCGGGCGTCATGTTCCACCTAGTGCCGGTGCGCAATGCCGAGGTGCTGCGCAGGATCAAGATCAATGCCGGCATCTGGAACACCGTGTTCTCCCACGATCACAACTCGGCCTACGTGTTCACGCTGACGCCTGAAGAGCCCGACAATGACTTTGCCGCCCGCATGTTCGGCATCGATATCGGCGAGGATCCTGGCACAGGCTCTGCCGCCGCGGCGTTGATCGGCCTTCTCGCCGAACATGCCGACCTGGCCACCGGGCAGGCGGACTATGTGCTGCGCCAGGGCCATGAAATGGGCCGCCCTTGCCGCATCACCATTCAGCTCCGCAAGGACAATGACGTGTTGATCCATGGCGGCATCGGCGGCCACGCGGTGATCGTGGGCGAAGGCGTGCTCGACCTCGAGGCGTGAGGCTTTATTCCCGCCGCGAAGCTGCTAGAGTTCTCGTGCAACTGCGTTGAGGGCGGCGGCGTGGATATTCTGGTCAATCTCCTTTTCTGGGTGCATCTGCTGGCGCTGGTTGGCGGCGGTGCGAGTTCGGTGGCGATGCCTGTTATCGGCAGCAAGATTGCCGGGGCTGATGGCCCGACGCGGCAGACGCTGTTCGAGATCGCCGGCCGCATCTCGACAACCGGCCGAGGGGCGCTGGGCGGGCTCATCATCACCGGCATCTTGCTGTTCTGGCTCAAGTGGGACTTTTCGGCGCCCAGCATGATCTGGTTCGGCATCAAGATGGCGCTGGTCCTGCTGCTGATGGCCTGCGTGATCGTGGGTGGCATCAATTTCAAGAAGGCACAAACCGGGGATCCGGCGGCGGCGCGGACCGCTGCGCTGGCTGGGCGGATCGCTGGCCTGACCCTGGCCGGCGTGATCCTCGCGGCGGTGTTTGCCTTTAACTAGACGAAAAGCGTAAAGCAAAAAAACAACGTCGATTGGCACCCGGGCTTGCGCGGGGCGGCAGATTCGCGCATTCTCAAATGTAAATCGAGACCACAGCCATGCAGCGCAATCGCGCCAAAGCCATTGCAATCACTCAGCGTCAGGCCCTTGAGGCCCGGCTGACGATTGCTGCTGGCTTGCTGCTGCTGCCTGCCGCGCTCCTTCTCCTTCTTATCAGCCCCTGATCACCGGCAGCTCGAACGAGCGGGTCGTCAGGGGATAACGCCATAAGCCGAACAGCAAATGTCCGGCCTGCAGAGCTATCGACTCTGGGCCGCCCGATAGGAATTCGAGACATGTCCGCCGCATCAGACACCAATAAAGATCGCGTCTTCATCTTCGACACTACCTTGCGCGACGGCGAGCAATCGCCCGGCGCCACCATGACGCTGGAAGAAAAGCTCCAGGTTGCCGAAACGCTCGATGAGATGGGCGTCGACATCATCGAAGCCGGCTTCCCGATTGCGTCCAATGGCGATTTCGAGGCCGTGGTGGCCGTGGCCAAGCAGGTCAAGCGCTCCACCGTTGCCGGTCTCGCCCGCGCCATCACCGCCGATATCGATCGGGCGGGCGAAGCCATCCGCCACGCCCAGCGCGGCCGCATCCACACCTTCGTTTCCACCTCGCCGATCCATCTGGCCCACCAGATGAAAAAGACCGAGGACGAAGTGATCGAGATCATCGCCCGCACCGTGGCGCAGGCCCGCAATTTGATCGACGATGTCGAATGGTCGGCGATGGACGCGACCCGCACACCGCTGGAGTTCCTCAAGCGCTGCGTCGAGACGGCCATCAAGGCCGGCGCCACCACGATCAACCTGCCCGATACGGTCGGTTATGCCGTGCCCGACGAGCACGAGAAGATGTTCCGCGATATCATCAGCCAGGTGCCGGGCGCCGATAAGGCGATCTTCTCGGCGCATTGCCACAATGATCTGGGCCTTGCGGTCGCCAATTCGCTGGCTGCCGTCCGTGGCGGTGCGCGCCAGGTGGAATGCACCATCAATGGCCTGGGCGAACGCGCCGGCAATGCGGCGCTCGAAGAGATCGTCATGGCCCTGCGCACCCGCGGCGATGCCATGCCCTATCACACCGAGATCGAAACCACCCATCTGGCCCGCGCCAGCAAGGTGGTGTCGGCAGCCGCCAATTTCCCGGTGCAGTACAACAAGGCCATCGTGGGCAAGAACGCCTTCGCGCATGAAAGCGGCATCCATCAGGACGGCATGCTCAAGAATGCCGAGACCTATGAGATCATGACCCCGGCCAGCGTCGGCATCAAGGAAACGACCCTGGTCATGGGCAAGCATTCGGGCCGCGCGGCCTTCAAGGACAAGCTGCGCGAGCTGGGCTACGAGCTGGGCGACAATGCCTTCCAGGAGGCGTTCGTCCGCTTCAAGGACCTCGCCGACCGCAAGAAGCATGTCTATGACGCCGACATCATCGCCCTGGTCGATGACGAAGTCGGCTCGGTCGGCGACCGTATCAAGCTGGTCGGCATGGAGGTCATCTCCAAGACCGGTGGCGTCCACAAATGCAGCATGGTTCTCTCGGTCGATGGCGAGGAGACCGCAGTGACCTATGAGGGCACGGGTTCGGTTGATGCCATCTTCAACGCCATCAAGCAGGCGGTCGGCCAGCAGCCGCATCTGGTGCTCTATGCCGTCGATGGCGTGACCGGTGGCACCGATGCGCAGGCCAGCGCCCATGTGCGCCTCGAAATGAACGGCCGCATCGCCTCGGGCAATGCTGCCGAGCCGGATACGCTGGTGGCCTCGGCCCGCGCCTACCTGAACGCCGTCAATCGCCTGCTCATTGAGCGTGGTGCCTCGGCACAGGGCGCCATGGAAAGCGCTGCGGGTTGACCCTCTATCCGGCCAACGCGCTGAAGCAGAAGCTGGCCGCCGGCCAGCAGGCACTCGGCTTCTGGCTGTCACTGCGGAGCCTCGCCGTCACCGAAATGGCGGCGGGGATCGGTTGGGACTGGCTGCTACTCGATATGGAGCACGTCATCCACGACGTGGAGACCGTCGAGCAGCACCTCTTGGCAGCGCGCCATGCGGCTAGCGAAACCGAACTGGTGGTGCGGGTGCCCAGCATCGACCCGGTGCTGGTCAAGCGCCTGCTTGATGGCGGCGTGCGCAGCTTCATGTTTCCCTTCGTGCAGACCGTGGAGGATGCCGAGCTCGCGGTGGCCTCCACCCGCTATCCGCCCAAGGGCATCCGGGGCTTCTCGGGCGGCACACGCGCCACCCGTTGGGGTCGCGACAAATCCTATCTCTCGACCTATGAGGACGACCTCTGCGTCATCCTGCAGATCGAATCGCCGCAGACCGTGCCCAATATCGCGGCCTTCGGCGAGATCGAGGGGGTCGATGCGATGCTGATTGGCGCCAATGATCTGGCGGCGAACTGCGGCCATCTGGGCGATACGAGCCACCCCGAAGTGCTCGAGGTCTTCGACGAAGCCGGCAGGCAGATCATGGCGACTGGCAAGGCTGCCGGCTTCCAGTTCTTCGACAGGCA
Organism: uncultured Devosia sp.; assembly: GCA_966212275.1. Lineage (GTDB taxonomy): Bacteria > Pseudomonadota > Alphaproteobacteria > Rhizobiales > Devosiaceae > Devosia. Next base: position 53,040 of record CBIHQV010000022.1, on the reverse strand, counting down.
GCGGGCGCAGGGCCTGCTCGACCGTGGCTTCAGGCTGGGGGCGGTTGCCGGCGATCTCGATACGATCACCAAGGCATCCATGGCAGCGCTGGCCGCGTTCCGGCCGGCCGACTAGCGCAGGAGCCAGCCCTGCCGGCCGCAGATGGCTGGTTTGCCGGTGTTCGACTTGCGCGCGGCCACCTTATCGGCCACCACTTGGCGCGCGATCGAACCTGCAGGGCCTCGAACTGAAAATTCTGTCTGAAATTCGAGGGATACTGAGCGGCTTCGCACTCGTCGCCGTGGCCTTGCTCATTGCCGTCAGCGTCGATTTCGGCCTGCCAGGGCAGGGCTTGCTGGGATCGCTGCGGTTCCATATCGGGGCGGCGATGCTGCTGCTGCCGCTGGCCCTGGCATTGGCCGGTGCGCGGCTGCGGGCGCTCGTCATGCTTGGCATTGTCGGCCTGAGCCTGGTGCAGGGCGCGGGTATCGTGCTGGTCCAGCAACAACGCCGCGACGCGCTTGAGGCAAAGGCGCCCATTGCGAGCCTGCATGCGCTGAGCTTCAACGTACTCACCGGAAATCCGAAGGGCGCCGAGGCCGCCGCCTATATCGCAGCCAGCAATGCCGATGTCGCGCTGGCGCTCGAAGCCCCTGGCATCGCGGCCAGCCTGCCTGCGCTCAAGGCACAATTCCCCTATATGATCGGCTGCGAGAGTCCGCAAAACTGCGACATGGTGTTGATGTCTCGCACCCCCTTCCTGTCGCAACGACAGCTCAGCCTTTGGCCGCTGAATCGATGGAGGCTGACGCAGGGGACAATCGAGATCGATGGGCACAGGGTCACCGTGGTGGCCATGCACCTGACCAAGCCCTATTTCGACACCACAGCCGCGTTGGAGTTGGAGCAGGCCAGATGGTTCATCGGGCAAATCGAAGGCCCGGTTTTGCTGATGGGTGATTTCAATGCGACCGCGTGGTCCGGCGACGTCGAAGATTTTGCGAGTGACCTGGAACTTGCGCCACCACCCTCTTACCCGGCGACCTGGCCGGTGAAGCTGGGGCCGCTGGGCGTGCCGATCGACAACATGTTCACGCGCGGGCCGGCGCTGATCCGCCACATCGAGCCGACCCCATCCAGCTTCGGCTCCAACCATCTTGGGCTGGTGGCGCAGGTCGACCTGTTCTAGCGCAGGCCCGCCAGCACGGCGCCCAGTGACTCGTCGAGCAATGCGCGGTCGGCTTCCGTGCCGGCGCTGATGCGGATGCAGCGGTTGAGCCCGGTGACCGCCGGCTTGCGCACGAAGACACCGCGCTGCGCCAGGCCGTCGAGAATCGCCTGCGCATAGGGGCCATCGCGCCCGCAATCGACCGCCACGAAATTGGTCGCCGTCGGCAGGGGCGCGAGGCCATGGCGGCGGGCAATCGCCGCCGTGTCCTCGAGCGATGCTCGCACCGCAGCGAGGGACTGTTCCAACGCGGCAGCGTCGGCCAGCGCCGCGATCCCGGCGGCCTGGGCGACATTGCTGATGCCGAAATGGTTGCGGATGCGGTTGAAGGCCGAGATGCTGCGGGCTTCGCCGAACACATAGCCCACGCGAGCGCCGGCCAGGCCATAGGCCTTGGAGAATGTGCGCATGCGCAGCAGGTTGGGTCGGGTCATGTCGAGCGCGGGCAGGGTGCCTGCCGGGGCGAATTCGCCATAGGCCTCGTCGAGGATGATCATCGTCGTTTCCGGCACGGCGGCGATGAACCGGTCCACCGAGGCGGCGTCCCACCAACTCCCCATGGGATTGTCGGGGTTGGCGAGGTAGACCATGGCCGCCTTGGTCTCGAGGGCGGCCCGTGCGAGGCCGTCGATATCCTCGCGGTCCCCGATATAGGGCACGGTGTGCATTTGCGCGCCGTAGCCGTGGATATGGTAGTTGAAGGTCGGGTAACCGCCCAGCGAGGTCACGACCGTGCTGCCCGGCGCCGCGTAGAGGCGCACGGCCATGCCCAGGATGGCATCCACCCCTTCGCCCGGCATGACATTGGCGAAGTCGACGCCGAGATGGTCGGCGATGGCGGCGCGCAGGTCGTGGTTTTCCGGATCGCCATAGTGCCAGCTATGCGTCGCAGCCTCCCGCATGGCGGCAAGCACCGATGGCGCCGGACCGAACGGGCTCTCATTGGCGCCAATCCGTGCCCGCAAGGGCACGCCGCTGCGGCGCACGATGGCCTCGGGGCCGACAAAGGGCACGGTTTCATCAAGACTGGCGGTGATGGGCGAAAGGGCTGGACGGGACACGGGGCTCACGACTCGCTGTTCGGCAGGCCGCTATCCTAATGTCGTCGCTGGCTCCCCTACCAGTGGTCATGCAGTGGCCCTGACGTCGGATGCTCGCTGCCGCTCCGCTCCTGGCAACGCGCTGTCGCGCCAAGATTCGGATGCGTTTTGCACAGCCCATGCGGCCGCTCTGCCGCGGAAACAGGGCCTCTCCGGCGAGGTGTGCAATCGCTCGTATTTGAATCAAAGGCCGAGCAGGCTGGCAAGATCGTGGAAGGCATGCGCGCGCACCCTCTGGCTCGCGTCACCTCCCTGGCGCTCCCCAGATGATTCTTTCAAGGAGCTTCGCCCATGCCGCCTACCTATGTTCTCGCCCGGGACCACCTGCAGAGGGCCGCGACGATCCTGCAGGGCGTGGACAGCCGCTCGCGTCAATTGCGGTACATCATCGAGCGGACCATCAGCCTGATGGATGACACGCGGCAGGAGCCGCTAGCCCGAGCCACCAATGTGCTTGATTTCGCGGCCTTCCGCGAAAGCCGCGTCGGCGGCCTGGACTGATCTACTCCGATGCTGGCGGCGCGAAGCCGCCGGCGTCGTCGACCAGCGTCCGCAGCCGCTCCTGCAAGTCCGAGCGGGCCTGACGCCAGTCCGGGCTCTTTACCGGCACCCTGGCGATCAGGGTCATCGAGCTGCCGCCCAGACTATCCACCAGAATTTCCGGCCGGCCTTCAGGCGCAGCATAGGACGTGCCCAGGCCCGCTGCCAGTTGCGTGCGCACCGCGCTGAGGTCGGCATTGCGCGGCACATCGAATTTCAGCTCCACGATGCGAGACGGCTCGCGGCTGAAATTGATGATCTTGGCGTTGGAGAGCTTGGAATTCGGCGCGAAAAGAAACACGCCCTCCTGTGTCCGCATATGCGTTGCAAACAGACCCACTTCCATCACGGTTCCGACTATCCCGTCCGCATCGATGAAATCGCCGACATTGAACGGTCGCAGGAACAACAGCATGATGCCGGCGGCGATGTTGGACAGCGTGCCCTGCAAAGCCAGTGCCACGGCGAGGCCCGCGGCGCCCAGCACGGCCAGGATCGACGCCGTCTCGACGCCAAACTGCCCGAGCACGATGATGATCGTCACAAAGAGAATGGCATAGCGCGCTACCTCGCCGACCAGCGGCCCGATAGTTGCGTCGCGCTTGAGCCGCTGCGACAGCAGTGCCGATACATATCGGGACACAATGCGGGCGATGAACCAGCCTGCCGCCAACACGACCAGCGCCAGCAGCACCGACCAGACGTTTGCGATGATCCAGGCGGTGGAAATTCCGAAGATGGCGTCGTTCATGGCAGGCTCCCTGTCGTGGCGTCCCCGGAAAAATCCGAGGCTCCAAGAAAGGTTGCCTTTCGGCGCCGCAGGTCAGCTTCCCGCCTGGGTCTCGGGGCTCGGATTGGCCGGGTCGGGCGTTACAGTGATGCCGGCCTTGTCGGCCTTGCTGCCAGTCAGTTCGCGATTGAGCGCGATCTTGGCTTCCTCGGTGAGGGCGTAGAGCGTTTCGAGGTAATCGGGTGTGCCGACCCAGGCGCGCAGTTGCAGGTTGACTGCGGCGCCCGAGAAACTCTCGACATGCACATTGGGCTCCGGATCGGCCAGCACGCGCTTGTCGCTGCTGGCAATGCGCAGCAGGATCTTGCGCGATTTGGCGATGTCGATGCTGTCGGGCACGCTCACATTGACGTCGATGCGCCGGCGTGGCTCGCGGCTGTGATTGGTGATGGCCGAGGCCCAGAGCTTCTGGTTGGGCGTGAAGATATAGAGCCCGCTCGACGAACGCAGGCGCGTGCCGAACAGCCCGATTTCAACCACCACCCCGGCAACCCCGTCGCCCTGGATGAATTCGCCGATGGCGATCGGCCGCAGCCAGATCAGCATGATGCCTGCCGCGATGTTGGCCAGCGTACCCTGCAGCGCCAGCGCGACCGCCAGGCCTGCTGCGCCAAGCACGGCCAGAATCGAGGCGTTGGACACACCCAGAAGGTTTAGCGCCGTCACCGCTGCCAGGATGATGATGCCGTAACGGGCCACCTGAGACAGCAGCGGGGCAAAGTTCCGGTCGATGCCATAGGCCAGTGGCAATAGCCGCCTGATCGCGCTGGCGGCCAGCCGGGCCAGGTACCAGCCGGTGATGAACACCGCGGCGGCAGCCAGCAAAGTCAGGGCATTGGCGTCCAGCCAGGCAAGGGTGGTGGTGAGGAAATTGGGAATCGTCATGCTGGCCTTGTTGTTGGCGCCGGCTGCGGCTGCGACACTGTAGCAAACCCGTCATGTGAGGAAAGTAGACCTAGGCGCTGGACAGTGCAGAATCCCTTTGATAGAGAGGCGCCACTTTGGAAGCTCCGGCAAGGGGCGAGTAGCTCAGCTGGTAGAGCAGACGACTCTTAATCGTCGGGTCCACGGTTCGAATCCGTGCTCGCCCACCAAAGTCTCCCTCCATCATCGGTACGTCTTGACGGCGGCGCTGCGGCGTAGATGCTCGCTGGAAACCGTCTGTCGGTATTGGCGTTTGCCCATCATGGAATTTGAAGTCACGGCTTACAGCTACGACGCGGCGGCCCAGCGGCTCCATTTCACCGCCAGCGGGCATCGCAACGGCATGCGCTTCACAGTGGCCAGCCACGTGCGCTGCCTCAAGGACCCCGTGACGCCGCAAAATGCCCACCTGGTCGCGCTGGTCGCCCTGACCGAGATTTTCAAGCGACCGAGCGCGTCGGGGCGATGATGCGGGCAGCAAAGCCCCAATCTGTCACCAAGCTGTCAGACAGAGCGCCAAACGCCCACTAATCCTCAGACTTTCGTTTATTTCGGCGACTCTGCCTTCCCAGCCACACGCCGGACAGCTATAGGGGCGAACCGTTATCCGCCCGGACAAGGACCCTGCGCATGTTTGGCATCGACCCGAGTTTCCTGAGTTCGCTCGTCCAGGTCATCATGATCGACCTCGTCCTCGCCGGCGACAATGCGGTGGTGATCGGTCTTGCCGCGGCGGGTCTGGCTTCGGACGTCCGGCGCAAGGCCATTCTGATCGGCATTATCGCGGCGACGGTGTTGCGCATCTTCTTCGCGCTCATCACCACGCAATTGCTGGCGCTCGGCGGCGGTCTCCTCATCGCGGGCGGCGTGCTGCTGCTTTACGTGTGCTGGAAGATGTATCGCGAGCTCACCACCTCGCAGGCCGAAGAGCATGAGGCGCAGGAAGCGCTCGAGAACCACGATACCAATGCCGATGGCACGGTTGCCGGCAAGGCGCCGCGCAAGACGCTGCGCCAGGCAGTCATACAGATCATCATCGCCGACGTTTCGATGTCGCTCGACAACGTGCTGGCCGTGGCCGGCGCGGCCGCGCATCACTTCGAGGCGCTGATCATCGGTCTGGCCCTGTCGGTGGTCATGATGGGCGTTGCTGCCACCTTCATCGCGGGCCTCTTGCACAAGCATCGCTGGATCGCGTGGCTGGGTCTGCTGATCATCCTGTTCGTGGCTGTCCGTATGACGCTCGAAGGCCTCGGCGCTTTTGTCGCCATCCCGGAAATTCCGCTCCTCTATACCCCGCATGCCGTGGTCGACGCGGCGGCTGCCGCGCATTAGCCTTTGGTAACCACGGGGCGAAGTTTGCGGCATTTGCCGTGCCGCAATAGGGATTTGCTCACCTCACAGGTCTAGTTTCCCGCTCAGTAACGAGCGGGAAACAGTGCCGATGTCCTTCATCGCTGATCGATTGGTCCAGGCGGACGAATTCAGCGGTCAGGCGCCGCGTGCGGCCAGTGCCGCCGCCACCCGGCTCCAGACCCGCATCGTCAGCGGCGCCGAATGGGACCGCATCATCGCCAGCTTTGACGACGTCTGCCAGGAGCAGATGTACGCCTTCGCCATCACGCGCTGGCCGTCGGTGAAGCAGGAGCCGATGCTGTTCCTTCTCGATGGCGAAATCGTCGGCGGCGCCCTCATCATGGTGCAATCACTGCCGCTGGGCCTGGCGCGCATCGCCGTGTCCAAATGGGCGCCGATGCTCAAGGATGTGTCGCGCCACGATGCCGATGCCATTCATGCCGGCATGGTCGAGGCGATGATAGCGGCCTATGGCAATAGCCAGCGGCAGATGCTGTCGATCCTGCCGCGCGCTTCGGTCGGCCCCACCAATCGCGAATATGAGCGGCTCGTCGCCCGCGGCTTCAAGCGCGGATCCGAGCTGGGCTATCCCGATCGCTACATCGTCAATCTGCGGCTCGACGATGCGGCCCAGCGCAAGAGTTTCCACCAGACCTGGCGTCGCCAGCTCAACAAGTCGGAAAAGGCGGGGCTGACCTTCGAGCATGCCGGCCCCGATCGTATTGCCGATTTCAGCCGCCTCTACGACGTCATGACCGACCGCAAGCAGTTCACCGACCACTCGGCCTATGAAACCGTGCCGGCGCTGATGGCGAGCGACGTACCGGCTTTGCGGCCCGAGCTGTTCTTCGTGCGGCACGAGGGCGAGCTGGTCGCAGGCGCACTGATCTTCAAGGCGGGCGACCGGACGGTCTATCTCTACGGCGCCACCAACGACAAGGCGCTGCCACTGCGCGCCGGCTATTTCATGCACTGGCACATCATCCGCTGGCTGCGCGACAATACCAGCGCCACCTGGTACGACCTGGGCGGCACCGACGGCTTCCAGGGGCTGCATCAGTTCAAGAAGGGCATGGTCGGCGAGGCCGGGGTCATTCGTCCCGTGCCGCCCGTCGCCAACTATGCCGATCACCGGCTGGCTTTGCTGCTGGGCACAGGCGCCTTTGCCGCCCGCGACGCGCTTCACGCGCTGCGCCGCACCATCAACGGCTGGCGCAATCCAAAGACCAAGGCCAACCAGGTCAAACAAGAGGCCGACGAGGCCGCGCAATGAGCCTGCACCGGCGCCTGGCGTCCCAATCGAGCATCATCTTTGGCGGGCGGCTGGCCGGCGCGGGGCTGGTTTTCATCGCCCAGGCGCTGATCGCTCGCATCTGGGGTCCGGAGCTGCTTGGCGAATATCTCATCGTCATCGCCACGGTGAACCTCATCGCGGTGATGATGCCGCTCGGCTTTCACACCGTGGGCACCTATTTCGCCGCCGAATACCGGGCCAAGGGCGAACGGCGCCAGTTCATCAGCTTCATGACCCGATCCTACGGCCATGTCGTGGCCGCGCTCATGCTGGTGCTGCTGGCCGGCCGGCCGACGCTGTCGCTGCTGGGGCAGGGCGAGAGCGTGTTGGCGCACCACTTCGTGCCCATCGTGCTGCTCGCCTTCGCGTCGGCCACCGTTTACGTCAATGCGGCGCTGCTGGTCGGCCTCAAGCGCCCATTTGCCGGCTATTTCGCCGATACCATGTTCCGCCCCATGGTCGTCATCGCCGCCTTTCTCGCCACCATGGGTTTCGCGGTGCCGGCGGAAGGCTTTTCGGTGATGCTGTGGGTGGTCGCGGTGGGCTATGTGCTCATCGCCCTGGTGCATTTCGGCTTCGTGGTCACCTCGCTCGGCCGCATTCCAGACGCTGCGGCTTTGCGCCCCGCCGAGGCGGCGCGCTGGTGGCGGTTTGCTCTGCCCTGGGTGCTGATTTCACTCGCCACCGACTTCTTCTTCGATATCGACCTGCTGCTGCTGAGCCATGCGCTCAGCCGCGAGGAGTTGGCCATATTCGGCGTCTGCACACGGCTTTTCTCGCTGATGTCTTTCGGCGTCGCCGCCGTCTATGCCGTCACTATGCCCGACATGTTCGAGAGCGAGGCCAATGCCGATCGCGAGGCCTTCAAGCGCAAGGTGGGCGATGCCAATTTCGTGGCCAGCGCCATCTCGGTGGTGCTGTTCGGCGGTATGGCGGCCGTAGCCCCGCTGCTGCTGATGCTGTTCGGGCCGAGCTTTTCCGCCGGCGCCGCGCCCCTGGCCGTGCTGTGCTTGGCGCTGGTCGTCCGCTCGGCGATGGGGCCGGCCTCACTGGTACTGTCGATCCATGACCGGCCCTATGCCAGCCTGCCTTTCGTCGCCACGGGCGTTGGCTCGCTGGTGGTCTGCAACTGGCTGTTCGTGCCCCTGTTCGGCATGATGGGGGCCGCGCTGGCCGCCCTAACGGCTATCACCATCTGGTCGGTGAGCCTGTGGTGGATGGTTCTCCGCACCGCTCATATGGACGTGTCGATTCTCCAATGGTTCCGCAACCGCCGGGCGCGGGCGGTGCCAGCGGAGTAGGGTGCTACGCGCCGACCAGGCCCTTGAACCGCCGCTTCAGCATGCCCAACCGGCCGATGTTGACGCCGCTGTCATAGTCCTCGGACACCTTGGTATAGGGCTTCTCAATCAGCATGTAGTCCTGCCCGAAGATGTGCTTCTCCAGTAGGCACGTTTCCTTGTAGCCGTAGCGCCGCAGCAGCATGCGGGCGACCTCGTTGTCGGGTCGCACGAAGGTATAGGCCTTGTGGAAACGGCCATTGTCCCAGTGCGCGTCGAATTCGCGCATGCCGAACATGCCCAGCTTGGTGGCGCGATGGCTGGGGAAGACCCAGCTCCAGTAGCGGAAGATGGCGCCGCATTCAGGCCCCGAAACCATGGCGCCGCCCGGCGTCCCGTCGGCACACATGATCATGATGTGCCAGGGGTCGAGCTCCAGCAGGATGCGCAGGAAGCTCTTGTTCAGCCGGCCCATCTCGTGGGCCTTGAAGCGATCGCTGTAATGCTCGGACGTGGCGATCACGTCCATGAGCTCGCGGTGGATCAGATCGATATCGGCCGGCGTCGCGGCGCGAATGGTCATCTCGGCCATGATGGGCCTCCCTCAGCCCGCCGATACTAGCAAAACCCGATGCAGGCCCGAAGCAGACTAGGGCAGGGCAGTTAATGGGTGGTGCCGCTGGTTTCCCATTAAGTCGCAGGGTCAAGGCCTTGCGGGGGGTGGGGTGGGTCAGTAGAACGGGAGCCGGGAGAGATAAGGGAGGATAGTATGAGCGAGCAGCTCGTATTCCAGCCAAGTGCGGCTGCGATCGCACGGACCCACGTCACCAAGGCGCAGTATGACGAGATGTATGCGCGCTCGGTCAGCGATCCGGATGGATTCTGGGCCGAGCAGGCCAAGCGGCTGGACTGGGTGACCTTCCCCACCAAGATCAAGAATACCAGCTTCGCCTACCCCGATATCTCGATCAAGTGGTACGAGGACGGCGTTCTCAACGTATCCTACAATTGCCTCGACCGGCACCTGGCCACCCGTGGCGACCAGACCGCGATCATCTGGGAAGGTGACACCCCCGGCGCCGACGGTAAGGCGACCTATCGCGAACTGCATGATCGCGTCTGCCGCTACGCCAATGTGCTCAAGGCCAATGGCGTCAAGAAGGGCGACCGCGTCACCATCTACATGCCGATGGTCATGGATACGGCCGTGGCCATGCTCGCCTGCTCGCGCATCGGGGCGGTGCATTCGGTGATCTTCGGCGGCTTCTCGCCCGATTCGATCGCCGGCCGCGTCGCCGATTGCGGTTCGAAAATCATCCTCACCGCCGATGAGGGCCGCCGCGGCGGCAAGACCATCGGGCTCAAGAAGAATGTCGACGAGGCGCTGGCCAAGGTCAGCGGCGTCGAAAAGGTCATCGTGGTCAAGGTCACCGGCAATCCGGTGAACATGGTCGAGGGCCGCGACGTCTGGTACCACGACGCCGTCGCTGGTGTGGACGCCAACTGCCCGCCCGAGCCGATGAATGCGGAAGATCCGCTGTTCATCCTCTATACGTCAGGTTCTACCGGCAAGCCCAAGGGCGTGCTGCACACTACGGGCGGCTACCTGGTCTATGGCTCGCTGACCCATCAGCTTAGCTTTGATTATCAGGACGGCGACGTGTTCTGGTGCACGGCCGACGTGGGCTGGATCACCGGCCACACCTATATCGTCTACGGGCCGCTAGCCAATGGCGCGACCACGCTGATGTTCGAGGGTATCCCGAGCTATCCCGATGCCAGCCGCCTGTGGCAGGTTGTCGAAAAGCACAAGGTCAACATCTTCCACACCGCGCCCACCGCCATCCGCGCGCTGATGGGTGCCGGCTCCGAATTTGCCGACAGGCACGACATGCCCAGCCTGCGCCTGCTCGGCACGGTGGGCGAGCCGATCAATCCGGAAGCCTGGATGTGGTATTTCAAACATGTCGGCAAGGAGCGCTGCGAGATCGTCGACGCCTGGTGGCAGACCGAGACCGGCGGCCACATGATCGCGCCATTCCCCGGCGCTATCCCGACCAAGCCAGGTTCGGCCACCAAGCCGTTCTTTGGCGTGCAGCCCGTCGTGCTCTCGCCCGAAGGCCGACTGCAGGATCAGACTAAGGCTGAAGGCGTGCTGGCCATCAAGGATAGCTGGCCCGGCCAGATGCGCTCGGTCTACGGCGACCACCAGCGGTTCGTCGAAACCTACTTCACCCAGTACAAGGGTTATTACTTCACCGGCGACGGCTGCCGCCGCGACGAGGATGGCTATTACTGGATCACCGGCCGCGTCGACGACGTGCTCAATGTCTCCGGGCATCGGCTCGGCACAGCCGAAGTCGAGAGCGCGCTGGTCAGCCATCCCAAGGTCTCCGAGGCCGCAGTGGTCGGCTATCCGCACGACATCAAGGGGCAGGGCATCTACTGCTATGTCACCCTGATGGCCGGCGAAGCCAGCGACGATGCGCTCAAGACCGAGCTCAAGAACTGGGTGCGCAAGGAAATCGGGCCTATTGCCACGCCGGACCTGATCCAGTGGGCGCCGGGCCTGCCCAAGACCCGCTCCGGCAAGATCATGCGCCGCATTCTGCGCAAGGTAGCGGAGAACGACTTCGGTTCGCTGGGGGATACGTCCACGCTGGCTGATCCAAGTGTGGTGGATAGCCTGATCGAGAACCGGCAGAACCGATAGGCGCCCCTACAACGGCCCCGATGCAAAAAATCACGGGCGAGGATCCCAAGATCCTCGCCCGATCAAAAGGCAACGGCTTCATGGGCCGGAAGGTTGAAAAACGGCCCATGCTCCAAGTCACCCGATTCTAGAGTGGCACGGCACGGGCGGCGTCTCATCCCCCGAATGGGGGGTAAGGTGCCGTGCGGCCATTGTTTCGGCGGCATTTGCCGGTCATCGTCGGGCATTGATTCTTGCCCGGACCGCTCCGTGAACCTTCGTTCCCCCCTTTTCGCCGCACTGGCCCTGCTGTCACTGCCGATTTCCGCCCATGCCGCCACGCTTGAGCAGATGGCCGGGCAGATGATCGTTGTCGGCTTCCAGGGTGACGATGCCAGTGATCCTGCCGTCGAAAAACTGCGCGACGAACTGACGGCCGGTCGGCTCGGCGGCGTCATGCTGCTCAAGATCAACGTCAAGAGCCTCGACGCGGTCGCCGAGATGAACGCGACCTTCCGTGCGGCCTCGCCGGACCTGCTGCCCTTCCTCACGCTCGACCAGGAGGGTGGGGCGGTCGAGCGGCTAACCAAGGATGTCGGCTTCAAGGAAATCCCCAACGCCGCGGCTATCGCCAGCGCGAACTCTCCAGAAGAGGCCGAGGCGATTTATGCCGACATGGCCACCGCCATTGCCGCGCTTGGCTTCACTGTCAATTTCGGCCCGGTCGCCGACGTCAATCTCAATGCCAACAACCAGGTCATCGCCAAGTTTGGCCGCGCCTTCAGCGACGATCCGGCAGTGGTGGCGCGCTATGACGCCGCCTTCATCGAGGCCCACCACGCTGCGGGCCTGCTGACCTCGCTCAAGCATTTCCCGGGGCACGGCTCGTCCACGGCCGATAGCCACGAGGGTTTTGTCGACATCACCCAGACCTGGCAGCCCAGCGAGCTCGATCCCTATAAGGCGCTGATGGCCGAAAATCTGGTCGACATGGTCATGGTGGGCCACCTCTATCACGCCGACTATGCCGATGCCGGGGAACAGACGCCGTCCTCGCTCTCCCCGCAATGGGTCACCGGCGTGCTGCGCGACGAGCTGGGCTATGACGGCGTCGTCATCAGCGACGACCTCGAAATGGGCGCCATCCGTGACCATTTCACGCTCGAGCAGACCGTTACCATGGCCGTCCGCGCCGGTATGGACGTGCTGCTGTTCTCCAATACCGCGAACTATCGCGCCAGCCTGGGGCAGGAAATTCTCGATATCCTGCTGGCCGAGGCTGAAGCCGATCCGGCCTTCGCCGCCCGCATTGAGGAAAGCTACGAGCGGATCGTGGCGCTCAAGGGCCGGATACGCTGAACTTCACCCCTCCTGCTTTCCCCACCTTCTCTCCGTCACAGGTTTCCTCGCGCGCCAAGCGCGGATAAAGTGCGCCACCACGAGGCTGGAGTCGCTGCTTGATGGATGACCGCGAAGTCCGACACGTCCGGGCGATGTTCATTTCGGATGTGCATCTGGGCATGAAGCCGATCCGCGTCGGGCAGCTCATCGAGTTCCTGCGCTCGCACGATGCCGAAACCATCTATCTGGTGGGCGATATTGTCGATGGCTGGCGCCTCGCCAAGTCCTGGCACTGGCCGGCCGAATACAATGTGCTGGTGCAGATACTGCTCGACAAGGCCAATGCCGGCACGCGCGTCGTCTACCTGCCGGGCAATCACGACGAGTTCCTGCGCGAATATCTCGGCACTTATTTCGGCGAGGTCGAGTTCGTCGACCGCACCGTCCACACCTCGGCCTCGGGCAAGACTTATCTGGTCATCCATGGCGACCAGTTCGACGTCGTGGTGATGAATGCCAAGTGGCTCGCCCATGTCGGCGACTGGGCCTACAACGCCGCCCTGCGCGTCAATATCGCCATCAACTGGGTGCGCCGGCGCCTCGGCCTGCAATATTGGTCGCTGAGCGCCTGGGCCAAGCAGAAGGTCAAGAACGCCGTTTCGGTCATCGGCCGCTTCGAGGAAGCGCTGGTGCATGAGGCCAAGGAATCGGGCGTCGACGGCGTCATCTGCGGCCATATCCACTTTGCCGACATGCATGACCGCCTGGGCATCCACTACATCAACACCGGCGACTGGGTGGAGAGCTGCACCGCCATCGTCGAGAATGAAGATGGCGCGTTCGAGCTGGTGAAGTGGACCGAAATGGTCGCCGGCGAACCCCGCAAGTTCCGCCTGCGACGGGCGGCAAGCTAAGAGTATCCCCTCCGGCCAAAATCACCCCAAAAATATCCCGTCACCCACTCGTCACGTGTTGTTCACACCAGCGACGTGGATTCGGACGACCTTAGCTGGACACTCAAACCCGTGGTGGTGTTGCCGTGTCCCATCCCCTCGACCGAAACCACTCCCGTCGCATCCTCATCGTCACCGATGCGTGGCGGCCGCAGATCAATGGTGTTGTGCGCACGCTCGAAAGCGTCGGCAAGACGCTGGTGGCGCAGGGGCACGAGGTGCATTACCTGACGCCTGAGAAATTCTGGACGCTGCCGGTCCCCACCTATCCCGAGATCCGTCTGTCGCTGGCATCAGGCAGCGCCGTGGCCGGGCATATCGATGCCATCGGCGCCGACCATATCCACATCGCCACCGAGGGGCCGCTGGGGCTGCTGGCCCGGCAATATTGCCTTGATCGGCACCTGGGCTTCACTACCAGCTTCCACACCCGCTTTGCCGAATATCTGGCCATGCGCATGCCGATCCCGCAGGATTGGAGCTACGGCTATCTGCGCTGGTTCCACAGCGCCGCTGCCCGCACCATGGTGCCCACGCCGTCGCTGCGTGACGATCTTCTGGCGCGTGGCTTTGCCCGGCTGACACTGTGGGGCAGGGGCGTCGATGGCGCCCGCTTCCGGCCCGGTCCCAAGACCCTGTTCCATGATCTGCCCGGCCCCCATCTGCTGCATGTCGGTCGCGTCGCCGCCGAAAAGAACATCGAGGCCTTCCTCGATCTCAAGGTCGCCGGCACCAAGATCGTGGTGGGCGATGGTCCCGACCGCGCCCGGCTGATGCGCGACTACCCGGAGGCGGTGTTCCTCGGCTATCGCCATGGCGAGGAGCTGGGCGAGGTCTATCGCAGCGCCGATGTGCTGGTCTTTCCCAGCCGCACGGACACCTTTGGCAATGTCATCACCGAGGCGCTGGCCTCGGGCACGCCGGTTGCCGCCTATCCGGTCACCGGGCCGCGCGATGTGCTGAGCGACGCCAAGGCCGGCGCGCTCGACCTCGATCTCAACGTTGCCGTCGCCAGGGCGCTGACCCTAGATCGGACTGATGCCCGCGCGCATGGCGAAAAGTTCACCTGGCAGGCTAGCGCCGGGCAGTTCCTCGGCGCGCTCGAGCCGTTGCGGCCCGAGATGGGCGCATTGGCCGCAATCGCTTAACAGTAACGTTGCAAATCGGCCTTGAATTAGCCGCCGATTCGATTCACGAAGGCGCCGGGCTGTATTCGCCCGGAGTTGCCTTTCATGCCGCCGGTTTTTTCGCGCTTGGACACCCCCGAGCTGCGCGCTTCCATTTATCAGTTCATGGTCTACGTGCCCGGCGGCGTTGCCTCGGTTTTCTTGGGCATCTGGCTCAGCGAGCATGGCGTTCCGGCCGACCAGATCGGCATCATCAATGCGCTGCCGACGCTGTGCCTGCTGCTCCTCAACATTATCGTGGGTCGCATTGCCGACAAGGCGGATGACTGGCGCACGGCGCTGATCGTCATTTCGTTGCTGTCGGCGCTGGCGCCGCTGCCGCTGTATTTCGTTTCCGAATTCTGGGGCATCCTGCTGGTCTGGGCGCTGTGCGCCACCAGCAATGGCCTCGTCGCGCCGATCATCGACGCGGCGACCGTCCGCATGACGCGCCGCAATGGCACCGATTTCGGCACAGTCCGCGCCTGGGCCACGGTGGGCTATGTCTTTGCCGCTGCGGGCCTCGGCCTGTTGCTCAATGTGTTGGGCTCCGGCGTCTTCGTGACGCTCTATGTCGTGACCGTGCTGCTGCGGGCGGCCATCGCCTTCATCCTGCCGCGCTTCCGCGCCCCGGCGCCCAAGGCCACCCTGGCCAATACGCCCACGGGCGGTAGCGCGCCGCCCAGCCGCCTGCGCGATTCCCTGCAGCTCTGGTTCGTGTTGCCGCTGCTGGCCTTCTCGCTGGTCAATTCGAGCAATGCCCTGATTGGCGGCTTTGCCGCGCTGCTCTGGCATGAAAACGGCATCTCGAGCTATTTCCTCGGGCCGCTGCTGGGTATTGCGGCGGTGGGCGAGGCCATCCTGATGTTTGCCTGGCGGCGCTTCGGAGGCCGCGTCACCGCGCGCAACATGATCCTGGTCTGCGCCATGGCGGGGCTGCTGCGTTTCACCATCATGGCCTTTAATCCGCCGGTGGAGGTCCTGTTCTTCACCCAGATGCTGCATGCCTTCAGCTTCGGCATGGGCTATTTCGGCGTGGTGCACTTCATCGCCAACTGGACCAACGAAGCCAATGCCGCCGAGGCGCAGGGCTTTGCCAACATGCTCAATATGGGCGCCTCGATGCTGGCGCTGATCGTCTTCGGCGTGCTGGTCGAGCATTTCGGCTCTTACGCCTTCTTCTATTCGACAGTCACGGCTCTGGCCGCCATCGTCTGCGTTCTCGTCTCCCTGCGCATCAGGCCACCCAAGGACGCGCATTGACGGGGCCGGCGAAATCGATATGGACTGCCCTGTATTAGCGTTACCCTGATTTGCCGCGGCGGCTTCGGCCCCGGCTGTTTTCGAGTTCATCCCCCATGTCGCTCCCCGTGGCGTCTCCCCGCCTGACGCCGGAATTCCGCACCACGGCCTTCTATTTCACCTTCTTCATGGCGCCTGGGGCGGCCACGATGTTCCTGCCCATCTGGCTGAGCGAGAAGGGCATCTCCACCGAGCAGATCGGCATCATCAACGCCGTGCCGGTCTTTGTCATCCTGGCGCTCAATCTGGTCGTCGGGCGGCTTGCCGATCGCGCCAGCGATTGGCGCCAGGCCATTGTCATCGGCGCGCTGATCGCCGGCATCGTCCCCATCGGGCTGTTCTTCGTCAACGAGTTCTGGGGCATCCTGCTGCTCTGGACGCTGGCGGCCATGCCGGCCGGCGCCGTCGGCGCGGTGCTTGACGCGGCCACCATGCGCATGACGCGCCGTAACGGCAGCGATTTCGGCACCATCCGGGCCTGGGGCACGGTGGGCTTCATGCTGTTCAACGGCGTCACAGGCTTTCTCGTGGTCTGGTTCGGGTCAGCCATCTTCGTGCCGCTCTTCGTCGGCCTCACGCTGTTGCGCGCGGTGCTCGCCCTGCAACTGCCAGCCTTCCGGGCGCCGCCCGATCAGGCGACGGTGGCGACCGTCCGTCCCTCGGCTGGCAAGCTGATGGAGATCGTCACCAAGCCCTGGTTCTTCCTGCCGCTGGTGGGCTTCGCCATCATTTTTGGTACCCACATCATCCTCAACGCCTTTGCCTCGCTGCTCTGGAAGGAGCAAGGCATTTCCGAGGACATTATCGGTCCGCTGATCGCGCTGGGTGCGGCGGCGGAGGCGGGCCTGATGTTCGTCTGGAAGCGCTTTGGCGGCCGGGTTTCGGCCCGCCACATGATCCTGATCTCGGCGCTGGTCTCGGTGCTGCGCTGGGCTGCTATGGCGCTCTCGCCGCCGGTCTGGGTGCTGCTTCTGCTCCAACTCACTCACGGCATCACCTATGCCCTTGGCTATCTCGGCTGTGTACATTTCATCGCCAACTGGACCAGCGAGGACATCGCCGCCGAAACGCAGAGCCTGTTCACAGTGCTGCAGCAGATCACCTCGGTCGTGGCGCTGGTCGGCTTCGGTTGGCTCATCGGCCTCTATGGCGCACATGCCTTCCTGTTCGCCTCGCTTGCCGCCGCCATCGGCGCCTTGTGCATCTGGCTGTCGCTGAAGATGATGCAACCCAAGGAGGAGGCGTAAGGGGAGGGGGATCGTGGCACGCCGTCGTGCTTCGAGGCGCTGACGACGCGCTCAATAGCGCGGCTAACCCGTCGACGCAGCCGGCACCAGCCGATAGCCCGCCTCAGCCAGGGTCCGCGCCATATGCTGCGCATACCATTGCGGCCATTCCACATCATGCACGCCGCCGAGCACTTCGGCCTCATGGACGCCATGCGCCGCCGCGGCCTGCTTGAGCAGGTCGAGCAGGATGGCGGTGGTGTCCACCGAGCCAGGAAGGTCCCGCTCCCCGCTCATCGTCCGGGCGCCCGCTGCCTGATTTCCTGCAGCACCCAGCCATTGCCGTCGGGGTCGCTGAACGAGGCGAAGGAGCCATAGTCGCTGCGCTTGGGCTCGGGCCCCGCCAGCTGTTCGCTCGGGCGATGGAAGATGCCCGTGCGTTCGTGGAAGATGGGGCTGACATCGGCGCCGCGGGCGATCAGTTCGGCCCGTGCCGCGTCGATGTCGTAGACCACCAGGTGCAGGCCCTGCACGGAGCCGGGTGCCGCGGTGGTCACGCCCTCGCCAAAGATGATGGAACATTGCGAGCCGGGTGGCGTCAGTTGCACTACGCGATAGCCGGGCTCAAGCGGGAAGTCGCCGTCGAGGCGGAATTGCAGCTTCTCGTAGAAGCTCTTGGCTCGGTCGACGTCGGAGACCGGTAGCACCAAAACCTCAAGTTTCAGGTCCATACATCACTCCCATTCCCGTTGCAGCGAATGCATGGGCATCCGGCAGGGCGGGGCGACGATAGCATTAATTGGCGGGCGCTGGGGGGCGAGGCAATCGGACCAGGAAGTTCGGGCGCTAACAAACACGGCCCCGGTTCCCCGGGGCCGTTTTCAATTCATTCTACCAAACTTCAGTTCAGCCTGCCGCTGGCATGGGCCAGGGTGGTGTAGACCTTGCCGCGATCGCTCAGCAGGTATTCGCGGGTCTCGGCAGCGGGGTGGGCGCCGGCGGCGGCGCGCTTCAGCAGTTGCTCGAACTCGCTCATATAGGCCTGGGCCGTACGGGCGAATTCGGGTTCGCGCTGCAGCTTCTTGCGCACGTCGTCATAGGTGCCCTGACCGGCCAGGGTGTAGATGCGGCGCGAGAACACGTTGGATTCGCCGGCCTGGTAGCGGGCCCAGGCATCAGCCAGGGCGCCGTCATCGATGGCGTGAGCGATTTCCTCGGTCAGGCCGGAGAGCCCGGTCTGCTGCGGCTGGGTGCTCTGCTGCTTGGCCGTGGCGTTGCGCAACACGTCGCGCAGCCAACCGCCATTCTCAGACGCGGCCGCCGGAGCTTCCGGCTCGGCTTCGGCAACTGGCTGCGGCTCGGGCTGACGCACGGGTTCAGGCTGGCGCACCGGCTCGGCGCGGCGCGCGGGCTCAGCCGGGCGGATCGGGTCGACCAGCGTCGTCGTCTGCCGTGCCGGCTCGCGATAGGTCTCGCGGACCGGCTCGGGCTGGCGCTGCGGCGGCTGATAGGCCGGGGGCTCGTTGCGGATCTCGGCGCGCGGGGCAGGGCGGGCCGGGCGACGATCGTTGAGATCATGCGTCGCCGGCTGGCTGCGCACGATGGCGTTGAGCTCGCTGAGGGCCTCGATCTGCTCGGCCACGACGCGGCGCATGGCAGCGGCGCTGGCGCGAGTTTCCTCGGGCAGCTCGTTGACGCCGCGTGCCAGCTCGGCGCGGGTGGCTTCGAGTTCGCTGCCCACTTCCTTGGCCGTCTCGCGCATGGCGCGGGCGGTGTCGTTGAAGCGCTGGGTGGCTTCCTCGATGGCGCGCTGCATCTCGCCGACCATCATCTGCTGCGCCTGCTGCAGGGCAGCATTGGCGCGGCGGCCTTCGGCATCGGCGGCGCCACGGAACTCGCCCAGGCGGTTGGTGACTTCGCCCGAGGTTTCGTCCAGCGCCTGGCGGAAAGTGCCAGTGGTCTGGTCGATGGCGTTGCGCAACTGACCGGCATTGGAGGCAATGGCGTTGCGCACCGATACGGAGCTGTCGCTGATCGTGTCGGCCAGCGTGCTGGTGGTGGTGTTGAGCACGTCGGTGACGTTGCCGGCGGTCGCGGCCAGTACGTCGCTGACCTTGTTGGCATTGTCTTCGAGCGCGGTATTGACCTGGTTGGCCTGGTCGCTGAGCGCCAGCCGGACGGACGAGGCCGTCTGGGTGAGAGCGGCTGCGGCCGCATCGGCGGCGCGCTGCACGGCATTGTCGACCTGGCCGGCATTGGACGACAGCGTCGAGGTGAAGCGCTCGTTGGTGGCGTAGAGCGCGTCGGTGACGTCCTGCGTCGATGCCTGGATGGCTCCGGTAATGGTGCCGGTGGTCTGTTCCAGCGTCTGGACGACAGTGCCCGTGGTAGCGGTCAGCGCGTCGTCCATGGCGCGGCGGGCGCCGATCAGGCGGCGTTCAGTATCGTTGACCGTATCGGCGATCGACTGCGCGAAGAGGCGCATGCGGCCATCGATATCGTCGGCGCGGGAGGCAAAGCTCTGGGCCAGGGCGTCCATGGCGCTGCGGCGATCCTCGAGCGTCTGCAGGGCGTCGTCGCTGGTGATGGCCAAGGCATTGGAGGCCTGGGACATGTTGGCGGCCTCGGCGTCCAGCCGGCCGAGCACGGTCGAGAATTCGTCGACCATGCCACGGATGGTGGCCTGGAGTGCGCCGACATGCTGGCTGACCATGGCGCCGGCCTGTTCGGTCTGACCGATGGCTTCGCGCACAGTGGTCGAATAGGTCGAGGTCTGCTGGGCGACGCTGGTCTCGAGATTTGCCAGGTTGGCGGTCGAGGCATCCAGCACGCGCTGCAGCAGCAGGTTGCTGTCGTTGAGCTTGCCCAGGGCAGCGGTGACGTCGGTGAGGATGCGCGAGGTCGAGACTGCCATGATGGCTTCGGCTTCGCGGGCATTCTCGCCCAGGGCGTCCCGCAACAGGTTGCCATGGCTGGCCAGGGCGCCCTGCAACTGGTCGGACTTCTCGTTCACCAGCGCGGCGAAGGCATTGGTATGCTGTTCGACCGTGCGGTTGATGCCACTGAGGCGGGTCTCGATCGTATCCACGGCGTCCAC
This sequence comes from uncultured Devosia sp., assembly GCA_966212275.1. Taxonomy (GTDB): domain Bacteria; phylum Pseudomonadota; class Alphaproteobacteria; order Rhizobiales; family Devosiaceae; genus Devosia. The sequence continues at coordinate 32,771 of CBIHQV010000022.1, read as the reverse complement.
GGCCTTGACCGTGAGCAACTGGTCGATATCGCCGGCCGCAACGCGGATCTGCTCAAGCGCGACGCGCACAGCGCCGTCCATGCGGTTGGCGGTGTTGGTGATATCGGTCGAGATATTCTGGGTCGCCGCCGTGATGCGGGTGGCGATGGTTTCCTCGATGCGGTCGGCGCCGGCTTCGAGGTCGGCCATCGACTGGGTAATCGAGGTATTGATCGAGGCATTGAGGGCCGCGAGGCGCTCGGCCGTGATATCGGCGCGTGCCGTGATGGCCTCGGGCAGGGTGCCCAGGCGCTGGTCCACCATGTCGCTGATGGCCTGGCGAGCCGAGGTGACGCCGCTCTCGATGAGCTCGGCGGCACGACGGGCGCTTTCGCCAACCGTGGCGCTGGCATGATCGATGCGCGCAGTAACGCCATGCTCGGCGTCGGAAATGCGAGCGATGGCGCTGTCGAGGCCGTGGCCCAGGTTGTTGTTGAGCTCGTTCACCTTGTCGGCGATCAGGGCCGACATGCTGCCGACGCGTTCGCCCATCGTATCGGTGGCCAGCCGCAGCGAGCCGTCGATCTTGGTGCGGGCTTCCTCGCCCTGCTGCGAAATGGTCTCGGCAAGTTCCGCGGTGCGCAGGCCGATGGTCTCGCCGATCGAGGTGGTGTGGGTTGCCAGCGTGTCGCTGAGCGCCTGCGTCCGGCCGCCAAGGGCTTCGGCAAGCTGCTGCGTGCGGGTGCCGACGGCCTGGGCGAGTTGCTGAGTGCCGCTGTCGAGGGCCGTGCGCAGCTCGGTGCCGCGGGTGTCGAGTTCGCCGGTCAGCGTGATGGTGCGCTCGGTGAGCTGGGTCACCAGCGTATCGGTGCGCGTGTCAAGCTGGGTCACCAGCAGATCGGTGCGCTCATCGAGCTGGCTGGCCAATGTGCCAGTGCGTGAATCTAGTTCCAGCGACAGGGCGTTGGTCTTTTCCGACAGCGTATCGGCCAGCCGCTGCGTGCGCCCGGCGATAGCCTGGTCGAACGCGCTGGTGCTGCCGATCAGCGTCTCGCCCAGTTCCTGGCTGCGGACGCGGATGGATTCGCTCATGTCGCGGCTGCGATTGGCCAGGGCTTCGTCAAGTTCGAGCGCGCGGGTTTCGATCGCGCCGCCCAACTCGGCAGTGCGCGAGGCCAGGATGTCGTCGATAGCCTTGGTCCGGCCATCGAGCGCCTCGGCGATGACACCGGCGTGGCCTTCGAGCGAATCCGAGATTTCGCGGGTGCGGTTGGTCAGGCTTTCGGTAATGGCCTTGGTCCGCGCGCCGAGCACTTCGCCCATTTCGCGAGTGCGTTCGGACACCACGTCGTTGAAGCGCCCCGATTCCTCGTTGAGCGCCATTTCCAGCACATTGGCGCGGGCGGCAAAGCTGCTGCCCTGCGCGTCGAGCCGGGCGATCAGGCTATCGCCCTTGTCGCCGATGACATTGTCCAGCGTATGCAGGCGGGTATCGAGAATGGCGGCGATCTCGTTGAGGCGCGCGTCAAACTGGCTCAGCGAATCCTGCCCGGCAGTGGCCAGGGTGATGCGAGCGCGTTCCGAGGTGTCGTCGAGCGCGCCATTGATCTCGATGACCGCCGATTGCAGGCGGCTGTCCATGGCGTTGAGCTGGATGGAAACCGACTCGTCGAGCTGGCGGGTCAGCGCGTTGAGCAGCACTTCGGCTTCCTGCGAGCGAGCCGAAATGTCCTCGGCGATGCGCTGGCCGATCATGTCGAGGCCGCCGGTCACCTGGTGACCGCGCTCGCGCAACTGTTCGAGCAGCGATGCGCCACCGGTGCTCAGGAGGTTGGCGAGTGCCGCACTGCGTTCGTCCATCGAGGCAGCGAGGCGCCCGGTATTGTCGTCGAGCGTGGCGGAGATCTTGCCGGTCGTGCCTTCGAGCAGGCCTGCCAGGTTGGCGGTGCGGTCCTCGAAGCTGCTGGCCAGGATGCCGGTGCGCTCATCGATAAGGCGCGTACGGTCGTCCATCACCGAGGCAATGCTGGAGGCGTGGTTGTCGAGCGCGTCGGTTAGGGCAGCGATACGGCTTTCGACGCCGGCATTGAGGTTGCCGGCACGGCTGTCGAGTGCCTCGGTCAGCGTCGTGGTCTTGTCGTCGAAGGTCAGAGATAGACGGCCCGTGCTGTCGTCCAGCGAGGAGATGAAGTCGGTGGTCCTGTTGTCCACGAGAGAAACAAAGTTCTCGGTGCGCTCGCCGAAGGTGTTGGTCAGCGTGTTGCCGGCGGTTTCGAGCGCGCGGGTCAGGTTGCCGCCGCTCTCGACGATCGTGCCGGCGATGCGCTGGCTGATCATGTCGAGGTCGAAGACCAGGCCGGTATGGCTTTCGGTGATCGCTTCGCGCACACGCTCGGTATTGGTAAGCACGCTTTCGCGCTGGCTGGCCAGTTCGGCGATCAGCGCGCGCATGCGCGATTCATTGTCCGAATAGGTACGTTCGAGCGCGGTGACCTCGTTGTGGATCATCACTTCGAGCTCGCCGGCACGCGACAGAGCGCGTTCCAGCCCGTCGCCCAGGGCATTGACCTCGCGGCGCACGGCCTGGCCGACCGAGGCCACCTTGTCGGCGGCGGTCACTTCGGGTTCGGCAAGGCGAATGGCAGCCTGGGTGATGGACGAAGCGGCGTTGCGCAGGTCCTGCGCGCGGCGGAACAGCGTCGCCACGGCAAAGAAGCCGAGCACCGGCAGGAAGAGAATGGCGACGAGGCCAATGAAATCGATGGTGCCGACAAAGCTGCCGAAATTGCCCATCTGCGAGCCATAACGCAGCCAGGCGACCGCGCCGGCAACACCGAGCCAAACGACCGACAGCACGAGAGCTATCCAGGTGGGCGCAGCCGACGAGCGGCTCTGCAGGTTGTAGAGGATCTTGGAGGTCGGGAAGCGGTCGTCATTGGCGACGCTGCCGGCCTGCTGGGCAATCTTGTCGGCAGCGCGCAGGCGCTCCGAGCGGATATTTTCCGACGGGCGGCGTTCAGGAGCCTGCTGCGGCGTGTCGAGGCTGAATACCGATTCCTTGAGGGCGTCTTCGACGGCTGAAAAGGCCAGCGCGGCGGGATCGTTATGGGGGGTCGGATTTTTCGCCATACTCTTTACAACTCTCGCGTCGGCTTCACAGCAACAAGGCGGACTTCGGGAGTTGGTATGACTCCGCACCCGTTTCCGGGCCTGTGGTCATATGGAAACAATTCGATGCAAATGCCCCGCATCGTTCCTCCACCCACGCCGCCGCGCGCTGGCTTAAACCACATTAATACATTCAATTTGAGCTAAACCGAGCGCAATCTTACCCAAAGGTTAATTTCCTGGGGAAGCAAGGGCGCATCACAACCGCCAAAGAAAGGCGAAGATGTGGCTTAATCAGCTGTTCACTCGACCGCTCTAGGCTGATCGGCGTGGCATTGTCCGTAACCACAAGCGGACGCGTAGCCAGCAGTGAAGGAGCCGCCAGAATGGCGCAGCGATCAGCAGCGGTCGAGAAGCTTGACCGGGTAGCCCATGTGCGGGCGATGCGACCCATCGATCTGGTCCATCTGGCCAAGCAGTGCCTGGGCGATGAAAACCTCGAATACGAAATCCTTCGTCTGTTCGACACGACGGTCAAAACCTATTTCCGCCGCCTCGAAATGGCGGCCAGCTACGATGACCTCGCCATCAATCTGCACTCCATCAAGGGCGCAGCCGGCGGCGTCGGCGCCTGGACCATTGCCGACCTCGCCAAGGCTTGCGAAGCCGAAATGCAGGCTGGCCGTCCCCTGACCTCCGAGCGCATCGCTGATCTGGGCATCGCCATCGAGGAAGTCCGCAGCTTCATCACCCGCATGTTGAGCAACGAACTGGCTTAGGCGGCAAAGCTAGAGGCACGACCTCGTCCTTCGACAAGCTCAGGATGAGGTCTACTGCGCTCTCCGCATCTAGAAGGTGTCAGTGCCTACCGGTATTTCCCAGTAAGCCTCATGGTGAGCTTGTCGAACCACGAGGTCGTGACGCCGCGGTTCGGGCCAGTGCCGACAAGCACTCATAGTTACCCGCGATCAGCGCCTCTTTCTTCTTACGTGACCAACCTTTGATCTGGCGTTCTCGAGCAACCGCTTCGCGAGCGCCCTCGGTCATTTCTACACAGCGCAATGCCACCGGGCGTCGCGACCGAGTGTAGCCGGCGACAACACCCGCATTGTGCTCCCACAATCGCTCCTCCATCGGCCGGCGGGTGAGGCCGGTGTAGTAGGAGCCGTCGGAGCATTCCAGAATGTAGATGGTGAAAGTCATCCTGCCACGACCTCGTGGTTCGACAAGCTCACCATGAGGTCTACGGCGTAATCGCGCAATCTCCGAGTAGACCTCATCCTGAGCCTGTCGAAGGACGAGGTCGTGGCACCACCGTTAGCCCGCCCAATTTGACCCTCTCCCCACCATCCCCTATATAGCGGCCAACTCGCCGCGCCCTTGGCTGCGGCCCAAACAGTCCAGCAGTACCGATGACCCTATCCACCGCCGCCGAGGTAGCGCCCCGGCCCATCGCCGAGCCATTCCGCACCCGCCGCACGTTTGCGATCATTTCGCATCCGGACGCCGGCAAGACCACGCTGACCGAGCGGCTGCTGGCGGCTGCCGGCGCCATTCAGCAGGCGGGCGCCGTGCGCGGCAAGGCTGGCGTTCGCTCGACCCGGTCCGACTGGATGGAAATGGAGCAGCAACGCGGCATTTCCATCACCTCGTCGGTGATGACCTTCGACTATGACGGGCTGACGCTCAACCTGCTCGATACGCCCGGCCACTCGGACTTTTCCGAGGACACCTATCGCACCCTAACAGCGGTAGACGCGGCCATCATGGTGATCGACGCCGCCAAGGGCATCGAGAGCCAGACGCTGAAGCTGTTCGAAGTTTGCCGCCTGCGCGACATCCCGATCATCACCTTCATCAACAAGGTGGATCGCGAGGGCCTGTCGCCGCTCGATCTGATCGACGAAATCCAGGGCAAGCTGGCGCTCGACCTGACCCCGGTGCTGTGGCCGATCGGGCAGGGCGTCGATTTCCACGGCTATCTCGATCTGCTGGAAAAGCGAGTGCTGTCGCCGCAGGGTAAGCCAGTCGCCGAATACGAGGCGATCGAAGACCTGCTCGACAACGACACGCTGATCGAGGACCCAGTCTTCATGAGTGCGTTGGAGACGCTGGAAATGGCGACCTCCATGCTGCCGCCCTTTGATCTCGAGACCTTCCACGCCGGCCATCTCAGCCCCGTGCTGTTTGGCTCGGCCCTAAAGGGTATCGGGGTCGCCGAACTGCTGCGCACTTTGGGTGAGTGGGGCCCCGAGCCCCGCCCGCAGCCGGCTATCCCAGCGCCCATCGAGCCCAATGACAAGAAGGTCACCGGCTTCGTCTTCAAGGTGCAGGCGAACATGGACGCCAATCATCGCGACCGCATCGCCTTCGTCCGCCTCTGCTCGGGCACCTTCACCCGCGGCATGCGCCTCAAGAATGTCCGATCGGGCAAGGACATGGCCGTTTCCAACCCGATGTTCTTCTTCGGCAATGACCGCGAGTTGGCCGAACAGGCCGTGGCCGGCGATATCGTCGGCATCCCAAATCACGGCACGCTGTCGGTCGGCGATACGCTGACCGAAGGCGCCACTATCAACGTCACGGGCATTCCGAACTTCGCCCCGGAAATCATCCGCCGCGTGCGCCTGACCGACCATATGAAGACCAAGCAGATGGCCAAGGCGTTGTCTGACCTTTCGGAAGAGGGCGTGACCCAGGTGTTCCGCCGCGTCGTCGGCGCCGACTGGATCGTGGGCGTCGTCGGCCAGCTCCAGCTCGAAGTGCTCTCCTCGCGTGTCGCCAAGGAATATGGCGTGCCGATCACCTTCGAGAGCCTGAACTACGAGGTGGCGCGCTGGATCGAGTCCGACGATCCCAAGGAACTCGACCGCTTCATCACCGCCCAGAAGATGAACATCGCCGAGGATCGCACCGGCGCGCCGGTGTTCCTCGCGCAGAACGCCTGGTGGGCCGATCGCGCCAAGCAGGATTTCCCCAAGATACGCTTCCTCACCACGAAGGAACGGCATTGAGCGCGGAACGCATCGAAGAGTTCTTGAGCGCGGTGAAGTCGGCCTTTGCCGGCAACACGCTGATCAAGCTCAAGCTGGGCGGCTATCATGGCGGCGAGGCCGATCTCAAATCGATCGACGTCAAGAAGATCGTCGCCAAGGGAAGCGAGAAGTTCAGCTTCACCTTCCACTACAAGACACGCGACATCATCAAGAATTTCATCCAGCCCGAGGCGCTGGGCCATCTGCGCACGGCACTCAAGGATGAGTTCCGCAGCGCCCAGCTCGCCACCTCGGAGTTCGACCTGGGCTTCGAGCGCAATGGGGACAAAGTGCGCCTCAAGCGGACCGAGATCGAGGGCCGCGCCGCGCCATCAACCGAGCACAATCGTGCCAAGAACCGTCCGCTGACCGAGACCAACAAGCCCTATCTGCAGGCTCTTGGCATATCGGGCAAGGACGGCCAGGTGCGCAATGATGCGCAGGATAAGTTTCGACAAATCAACAAGATGGTCGAGATTTTCGCGCCTTTGATTCATGCGATCAAGGCTGACAAACCGCGCATCGTGGATATGGGTGCCGGCAAGGGCTACCTCGATTTCGCGCTCTACGACTACCTCGCCAATGTCGCCAACCGGCCGGCCGAAATGGTCGGCGTCGAAATGCGCGACAAGCTGGTCGAGGACGGCAATGCCACCGCCGCTGCCTCCGGCTTTTCCGGCCTGAGCTTCATGCCGGGTACCATCCTCGACTATGACGCCAGCGGCAGCGACGCGGTCATTGCGCTCCATGCCTGCGACACCGCCACCGACGACGCCATCTTCAAGGGCATCAGCGCCGGCGCATCCCTCATCGCCGTTGCCCCCTGCTGCCATAAGCAGATCCGCCGCCAGATGGAAGCGGGCAAGCCGGCCACCCAGCTCGACGTGCTGCTGCGCCACGGCATCTTCCTCGAGCGCCAGGCCGAAATGGTCACCGACACGCTCCGCGCTTTGCTGCTCGAGCTCAACGGCTATCGCACCAAGGTCTTCGAATTCGTCTCGGACGCCCATACGCCCAAGAACAATCTGATCGTCGCTGAGAAGGACGGACGGGCAGGGCGGGATCGCGAAGCGGTGCTGAAACAGATCGCCGAAGTGAAGGCGATGTTTGGGATTGAGCGGCATTATCTGGAGGGGCTGCTTGGCCTCTGAGGCCCCCTTACCTCGCCCCTCTGGGGAGAGGTCGGCGGCAACGCCGCCGGGTGAGGGGTCTTTCTTGGCGCGGTGTTGGCGGAGACACCCCTCACCCGACCCTGGCGGGTCGACCTCTCCCCGGAGGGGCGAGGTAAGAGAGCCCGCCTTCCAAACCCACCGCCCATCCACTATATCGGTCCCACACAACAGACCCCGAGACCATGACCAAGATCACATTCGTCCAGCAGGACGGCGAGCGCATCGAGACCGAGGCGCAAAATGGCGCCACCGTGATGGAAACCGCCATCATGAATGGCATTCCCGGCATCATTGCCGAATGCGGCGGCGCCTGCACCTGCGCCACCTGCCACGTCTATGTCGACGACGCCTGGACTGAAACGGTCGGCGGCCCGTCGAACATGGAAGAGGACATGCTCGATTTCGCCTTCGACGTGAAGGCGCAGAGCCGCTTGTCCTGCCAGATCAAGGTCAAGGATGCGCTGGATGGGCTCGTCGTGCATGTGCCGAGCAGGCAGGGCTAGTCGCAGCGGGTAAACGTATAGGGCTCGCCCCAATCGACCTCATCCTCGACATCGGCCTCGTAGAGGTGGAAGCGATCGGGATGGACCCAGACGGCGAAGTATTGCGGCCCGCCTGCGATCGGCAACCAGGCTGTGCGCTCGTTGCGCGACACCAGTTCGGTCGCTGCCTCCGCCTCCGGGTCGTTGGGCCCCTCGTAGAAGATGTGGGTTTCATTGGCCGCCCGGATGCGGACCGGCAGGTCGCAGGTCGCGTAGGTGGTGTCCGGCATGCCTTCGACGGTCATGGACCAGCGGCCAACGAAGGGCGCCGACTTGCCATCCTCGACCTCGGCGATGCTCTCGCGTGGCCAGGGCATCAGCGCCGAAGCGGTCGCGGTCAAAAGCAGCGTGGCAAAGGCTGCGAGAGCGAGGCGTTTGGTGGCGATTTTCATGACTTGGCTCCTGCCATTGTGGCCTTCGGGTGGCTGGCGCCGCTCTGCGAACCCCGGGCCGGTGGAGCAAAATTTGCTTCGCTCCCGGCCCGCTAAGATTCATTTAGCGGCTTTAGCGTAATCCCGTGAGCGGCGTTCCACACCGGGCCTCTGCAGGGAAATATAAAAGCGATTGAATTTCAACGCCTTGTTGCAATGGGCTGGTTTGGATTATTTTCTCGCCATTCACCACTAGGATTCCAATGGGTCAACTCAACACATTTCCGTTGAGCTACAAAGTTCAGGGTCAGCGCATCGTCATCGTCGGCGGTGGAGAAGAAGCCCTCAACAAGGTCCGGTTGGTTACTAAGACTACCGCTCAGGTCGTGATTATCTCCCGCCAGATCGAAGCCGATTTCGCCGGATTCGCGGTCGAGGTGAATGAGCGCGCTTTTGTCCTATCCGACCTTGATGGCGCCGTCCTCGTTTTCGTCGCCGAAGAAAGCGTCGATGCCGACCTGGCTAAGACCGAGGCTCGCGCCCGTGGCATTCCGCTCAATGTCGTCGACGTGCCGGCAGAGTGCGATTTCTATACGCCCTCCATCGTCGATCGCGCGCCGCTGACTATTGCCATCTCCACCGAAGGCGACGCCCCCGTGCTGGCCCGCCTGGTGCGCGCCCGCATCGAGGCCATGCTATCGCCCCGAATCGGCAAAATTGCGAGTCTTGCCGGTGGCTTGCGCAAGCGGGTTGAAAGTCTGATTCACGACAATGCCGCCCGCCGCCGCTTCTACGAGGCGCTGGTGACCTCGCCCGAAATCGAAGCGGCCGAGCTCAAGGGGCAGGGGTCCGAGGCGGCCGAGGCCCTGCTGAACCAGCACCTGTCGGCCGAGGCCAAGGGCGTCGTCTGGCTGATCGGCGCTGGTCCCGGCTCAGAAGACCTTCTCACCCTGCGCGCCCAGCGGCTGCTGCAGGAAGCCGATGTCATCGTGCATGACCAACTCGTGCCATCCGTTGTCGTCGACATGGGTCGCCGCGATGCCGAGCGGATCGATGTGGGCAAGGCAAAGGGGCATCACAGCTTCTCGCAAGCGCAGATCAATACGCTGATCGTCCGGCTGGCCGGGCAGGGTAAGCGCGTCGCCCGCCTCAAGTCCGGCGACCCGATGATCTTCGGTCGCGCCGGCGAAGAGATCGCTGCTTTGCGCAAGGCAGGCGTCTCCTACCAGATCGTCCCTGGCATCAGTGCGGCCCTTGCCGCCGCTGCGGATACGGCCACGCCGGTGACCCTGCGCAAGGTGTCGTCAGGCTTCATCATGGCGACGGCGCATGGCGCTGATGACAGCGACCTCACCCACTGGGCTTCGTTGGCCCAGTCGGGCCTGACGCTGGCACTGTACATGGGCAAGTCCATCTCGGCTGATGTCGCCGCGCGCCTCATCGCGCACGGCGCCGCACCGACCCTGCCCGTTGGCATCGTGGTCAATGCCGGGCGCGCCGATAAATCCACTTACTCGGGCACGCTGAGCGCCCTGGCCGCTGGTCAGGTTTCGTTCATCGACGGTCCGGCAATCATCTTCGTAGGCGAAGCCGTTGAGGCCGGAGACTGGGCAGAGGCTGCCCAACTCGCCGGCATGAGCTTCAAGGTAGCATAGCAGCAAATGGAAATTCTGACGGGCAACGAGCTGACTTCGGGGGGCACAGTGTACCTCGACGCTCACAATAACTGGGTCGAAGACCTGCAGGCGTCGCGCCTCTTCGCCAAGGAAGAGACCGCCGAGCGCGACGCAGCGCTTGCGGCCACCAAGGCGGGCGGCCGGGTCATCAGCCTCGAGATCGAGGAAGTGACGCTGGAGCAGGGGGTTGTTACCCCCAAGCGCCTGCGCGAACGCATCCGGGCGGCGGGTCCCACCGCGCCCCTGACTTTGAACGGCGAGATTTACGACCGCCAGCACCTGGGTGAGGACGGTCATGTATCGATATGACGAATTCGACGCGGCCTTCGTTGCGGGCCGCACCGCGCAGTTTTCCGATCAGGTGAAGCGTCGCCTGTCGGGCGAGTTGAGCGAGGACCAGTTCCGTCCGCTCCGCCTGATGAACGGCCTCTACCTGCAGCTCCACGCCTATATGCTCCGGATTGCAGTGCCTTACGGCACGCTGTCCTCCAAGCAGATGCGCAAGTTCGCCCATATCGCCCGCACCTATGATCGCGGCTATGGCCACTTCACGACGCGGCAGAACATCCAGTTCAACTGGCCCAAGCTCAAGGACATTCCGGTGATCCTGGAAGAGCTGGCGTCGGTTGAAATGCATGCCATCCAGACTTCGGGCAATTGCATTCGCAACGTGACGGCTGACCACTTCGCCGGCGCGGCCGCCGACGAGATCATCGACCCACGCCCGATCGCAGAAATCCTGCGGCAATGGTCAAGCCTGCATCCGGAATTCTCGTATCTGCCGCGCAAGTTCAAGATCGCCATGACCGGCGCCCCGAACGATCGCGCCGCCATTCGCTTCCACGATATCGGCCTCCAGGCAGCGACCAATGCGGCAGGCGAAATCGGCTGGGAAGTCTGGGTTGGCGGTGGCCTCGGTCGCACGCCGATGATCGGCAAGTTGATCAACAGCTTCGTGCCCAATGAGCACCTGTTGGCCTATCTCGAGTCCATCATGCGCGTTTACAACCGCTATGGTCGCCGCGACAACAAGTACAAGGCGCGCATCAAGATTCTGGTGCACGAAGAAGGCCTTGAGACCATCAAGGGCCAGGTCGAGGCCGAGTTCGCCGAAGTGCGCGGTGGCGTGCTGACGCTGCCGTCCGAGGAAGTTGACCGCATCACCGCCTATTTCGCGCCGCCGCAGTTCAAGGCGCAGCCGGCGACCAAGATCGATGTGGCCTACCAGTCGATCATCGATCCGGCCTATGGCCGCTGGCTCGACAACAACATCAATTCGCACCGCGAACCAGGCTATGCCTCGGTCACCATTTCGCTCAAGCCTGTCGGCGGCGCCCCCGGCGACGCTACCGACAAGCAGATGGACGATATTGCCGACATCGCCGAGCGCTACGCCTTCGACGAATTGCGCGTGACGCATGAGCAGAACATCGTGCTGCCGCATGTCGCCATTGCCGATCTGCGTGCCGTCTATGACGCGCTGGTCGCCACCGGCGTCGCCGAGGGCAATACCGGCCTCATCACGGACATGATCTGCTGCCCCGGCCTCGATTTCTGCGCCCTGGCCAATGCCCGCTCGATCCCGATCGCGCAGGAAATCTCGCGCAAGTTCGCCGAGCCGCAGCGCCAGGCCGAAATCGGCGATCTCAAGATCAAGATCTCCGGCTGCATCAATGCCTGCGGCCACCACCATGTCGGCCATATCGGCATTCTCGGCGTCGAGAAGAAGGGTGGCGAGCTCTACCAGATCACGCTGGGTGGCGACGCTACCGAGCACGCTTCGGTGGGCAAGATCATCGGGCCCGGTTTTGAAGCCGAGCAGGTCCCCGGCGCCATCGAGACGCTGGTCGATACCTATATCGCCCGGCGCACCGGCGCCGACGAAACATTCATCGAGGCCTATCGTCGCCTCGGCGAAGCGCCCTTCAAGGAGGCCCTCTATGGCAATGCCTAAGCTGGCGCCGGTCCAGCCCGCGCATGACAAGCTGCGCGCGCTGGGCATCCTGGCCCTCAACGGCATGTTCGACGAAATGGATGCGGTCGGCGTGCTGCGCTACGCGGTCAGCGACGTGCTGCCCGGCGACCTCGCCATCGTCTCGTCCTTTGGTGCCGACTCTTCGGTGCTGCTGCACCTGGTGGCGCAGGTCGATCCGTCCATGCCGGTCTATTTCCTCGAAACCGGCAAGCACTTCACCGAAACGCTGGCCTATGTGGAGACGCTGAAGCGGCACCTGGGGCTGATCAACGTCCACGCCGTCCATCCCAATCCGGACGACGTCAAGCGCTTCGACCCCACTGGCGACCTCTGGGAGACGGACCCCGATTCCTGCTGCCATATCCGCAAGACCGAGCCGCTTGAGCCCATCACCGAGATGTATGGTGGCTGGGTCACCGGCCGGAAGCGCTTCCAGACCAAGGAACGCGGTGTGCTGCCGCATTTCGAGCTGACGAGCGACAATCGCATCAAGGTCAATCCTTTGGCCTACTTCTCCGATGCGGACGTCAACCAGTATAAGATCGACCACGGCTTGCCCGAGCATCCGCTGTTCGCTAAGGGCTACAAGTCGATTGGCTGCGCGCCCTGCACCTCGGTGGTTGCCGAGGGAGAGGACCCGCGCGCCGGACGGTGGCGCGGCCTCAACAAGAAGGAGTGCGGCATCCATTTCGATTTCAACGGAGCGATCGCCTCGCCGATGACCGCCGCAACTCGCCATACGCTGTGGAAAGACGGCGCCTTCATCGCCGACCCGTTCCACGAATGGACCGAGGAGAGTGATCCGGTTACCGCCAGCTACAAGCACGTGCCGCTGCCGGTGTTCTTCGCCAACCGCGAGGCATTCCTCGCCAACCCGCACCCGCTTGGGCTGCTGGTTGTGCCGGGTGACCGCATTGAGGACGTGGAAGCCGATCTGGGGCGCTTTGCTTCGATCGCCATCAAGTTCCCGGCCTTCAGCGATGGCCGTGGCTATTCGACGGCACGCCTCTTGGCTGAGCGCTACAAATATGCCGGTGAAATCAGAGCAGTAGGCGACGTATTGCAGGATCAGATTCCGCATATGCGCCGCTGCGGCTTCAACGCGCTGGTCGTGACCCATGAGCCGACCCGCGCGGCGCTGGTCGAGAACCGCCTGCCGGAAGTGGCGATCTTCTACCAGCCAGTGGGCATCACCGAGGTCCCGGTCGGGACTCGCCCCTTCCTTCGTCGCGTTTCCTAGGATAAGCGGATCGCGTCACTCATATTAACCCGGGGTCCTTGAAACCCCGGCGAAAACGGACTTCGAGACGAAATGACCACTGAAATCACCACCGATGTCGTCGTCATCGGCGCCGGCCCTTGCGGGCTGTTTGCGGCCTTTGAGCTGGGCCTGCTCGATATCAAATGCCATTTCATCGATATCCTGGATCGTCCGGGCGGGCAGTGCGCCGAGCTCTATCCGGAGAAGCCGATCTACGACATTCCCGGCTTCCCCGTCGTGACCGGCCAGCAGCTCACCGACAACCTTATGGCGCAGATCGCGCCGTTTGCGCCCGAATTCCACTTCAACCGCATGGTCAATTCCATCGAGAAGCAGGAAGACGGCTCGTTCAAGCTGGCGACCGATGCCGACGAAATCTTCAACACCAAGGTCGTGGTGATCGCGGCCGGCGGTGGTTCGTTCCAGCCCAAACGCCCGCCGGTCGAGAACATCGAGGCGTTTGAGAACAAGTCCGTGTTCTATTCCGTCCGCAAGATGGACGACTTCCGCGGCCAGGACGTGGTCATTGTCGGCGGCGGCGACTCCGCGCTCGACTGGACGCTGAACCTGCAGCCCATCGTGCGCTCGCTGACGCTGGTGCACCGCCGCGCCGTGTTCAAGGCGGCCCCGGCTTCGGTCAACAAGATGCAGGAGCTGGTGGGCGAGGGGAAGATCAACTTCCTCACCGGCCAGATTGCCAAGCTCGACGGCGAGAACGGCCAGATCAACCACGTGCACCTTACCACCGATGCGGGTGATCTCTCAGTTCCGGCAACGCGTTTGCTGCCTTTCTTCGGGTTGACCATGAAGCTGGGTCCGGTCGGCGACTGGGGCCTCGAACTCAACGACAACACGATCGTCGTCGATACCGAGAAGTTCGAAACCTCGGTGCCCGGTATCTTCGCCATTGGCGATATCAATTCCTATCCGGGCAAGCTCAAGCTGATCCTCTCGGGCTTCCACGAGGCTGCGCTGATGGCGCAGGCCGCCAAGGCGATCGTCTCGCCGGGCGAGCGCGTGGTGTTCCAGTACACCACCAGCTCCACCAAGCTGCAGAAGAAGCTCGGCGTCGCCTAAGCCGAAAGCGTGAGAAGCCTTCCCCTTGCGGGGAGGGCTCATCCGGGGGTATGGACGCCCCCGATTGTTGAGGACGCGCCCATGATTATCAACGTGACCGACCAGGCTGGCGAAAAGCACGCGCTCGAGGGTCTCGAAGGCTGGCGCGTCATGGAAGTGATCCGTGACTGGGGCCTCAACATCAAGGCCGAGTGCGGCGGCGCGCTGAGCTGCGCCACCTGCCATGTCTATGTCGACAAGGACTGGCTCGAAGTGGTCGGCGCGCCCAGCGACGAGGAAGAGGACATGCTCGACAGCGTCGGCGATGTCCGCTCCAACTCGCGGCTGAGCTGCCAGATCCTCTGCAGTGACGCCATGGATGGCCTCACGCTGACCTTGGCACCAAGCGCCGCCAAGGACTGAGCCGGCTTGCGAGCAAGTTGCCACTGGTGTTAGCTGCCCCTTGTTCGCCCTCTGGGCGGGCGTTCTGCTTTGAGGGGAGCGGGCCGTGGACATCTACACGATCGTCAAATTTCTGCACATCCTGACCGCAGTGGCCTGGGTCGGCGGCGCCATACTTCTGTTTGTCGCGTCCGAGGTGGCCCAACGCTCGCCGGGGCCGGTTTTTGGCGGTTTTTCCGCCATTGCCGCGCGGCTCGGCAATCTGTTCTTTATCCCGGTTGCGCTGTCGACGCTGGTGCTGGGCATCATCCTGACGGTGATGTCGTGGAGCTTTGCCGACCTCTGGATCATCCTGGCGCTGGCCGGGATCGCGGTCAGCATTGCCTTCGGCATCATCATCATCAAGCCGACCACCGACAGGATCGCCGGGATCGCCAAGACCGAAGGCCCTGACAGCCCGCAGGTTCGCGCCCTGAGCGCCGGCTTGCTGCACAAGGGGCGGTTCGACCTGGTGCTGATGGTGGTGATCGTCGCCGACATGGTGTTCAAGCCCGGCTATGGCGACGTGATGACGCTGTCGATCATGGCGGCGGTATTGGCCGTCGCCATCGTGGCGTTTCTGGTGCGGCAGCCGTCCGTGCGCAGCGCCTGACATCTGTCCGGCAAAGGCATGAGCCGGGTCAAGGCCCGGCTCTCTCGGTCACTCTGCGGCAACGCCAAACGCGCTGCGCTCGCCGTGCTGGTCGATCCAGTTGATGAAGCTGTCGACGAAGCCGGCCAGGAAGGCCCGGCTCTGGTCGTCGGTGACCTCGAAATGCTCGTCGATCAGCCCCGGCTGGAACTGGAAGTAGACCTCCGGCTGCCCCATCACCACGAAACCGAGCACTGGCAGTACGGCGCGGAGCTGGCTTTGTCCGGCGGCAGTGCCGACGCCGCCCGGGCTGGCCCCGGCCAGAGCCAGGGGCTTGCCGGCCCAGGAATTCTGCCCATAGGGGCGCGAGCCCCAATCGAGCGCGTTCTTGATGACGGCCGGGAATGACCGATTGAATTCCGGCATCACGATCAGCACGGCATCGGCGGCCTCGATGCGATGCTTGAACTCGGTGATGGCCGCATGAGGCTGGTCCCAGAGGTCGTTGTTGTAGAAGGGCAGGCCGGCGATATCGAGATAGTCGAAGCGCAGGCGGTCCTCGCCGAGTTTCTCGAAGGTCTTGGCCAGCGTCTTGTTGATCGAATTTTCGCTCAGGCTGCCGAGCAGGACGGCGACGTTTTTCATGTCAGTACCCGTGGTATCTGTTGGTAACTGACGCTATATGAGTGACTGGATTTGACGTCGCAAGACAGCACTTTTTCGATACGCGAGGCACAAAAATGAAACCCGTCAACGTCGAGCTTCACCATGATTGCCGCCCGGTTGGCGAGATTTTGAACCAGATCGGTGGCAAATGGACGGTGCTGATCATCAACCTGCTCGGCAAGGGGCCGATGCGCTTCTCCGCCATCAAGCGCATGGTTGGCGGTATCAGCCAGAAGGTGCTGACGGCGACGCTGCGCGACCTCGAAATGGATGGCCTCGTCACCCGCACGGTGACGCCGTCGATCCCGCCGCGGGTCGATTACGAGCTGACCGAGCTGGGCTACGACCTGCAGAAGCCGCTCGATCTGCTGGGCCAGTGGGCGGTCGATAACAGGCCCAAGGTACTTGCGGCGCGCGAGCGCTACTTTGCCGCCAATCCCGACGCCATGCCGCAGCGCAAGGGGCGCGTGGCGCCGCAGCAGGACCTTGTCGCGGCCGAGTAGCTACTTCACCGCCTCGCCGGTGAGCTTGGTCAGTTCGGGGATGAAGTCGCGGACCATGGGCTGCGGCTGCGTCTCGAAGGGCAGGGGACGAACCACGCGCATGGAGGCGATGCCGACCCTAACGGTCATCAGGCCATTGACCACGCCCTCGCCGAGCCGCGCGGACAGCTTGGCGGCAATGCCCTGGCCCACCAGTTGCTCGACAATGCCATCGGTGAGCACCAGCCCGCCAGTGACGGCCAGATGGGCCAGCACGGCTCCGGTGAGCCGCCAGAAGCCGAACAGGCCTGGGCGAGCGCCGTAGAGGGCGGCAATAGCCCCGGCGAGGCGGATGCTCTCGTAGATCACGAAGGCGATGTCGACCAGCGCGCGCGGCGACACGGCCGTCACCAGCGCGACGCGACGGGCCGAGGCCGCTGTCAGCGCCTTGGCGCGGGCGTCGAGCGGCGCCATCAGGCTGCGCTCGGCCAGCGCGATCATCTCGTGGCCGTCGAAGAGGTGGGGCAGGTGGTCGGAGACCGATTGGCGCGAGCGCGCCAGGTCGGGGCGGCCGGCATAGATGGCGGAGAGGCTATCGACCACGCGTCTTGCCCGGTCGGCATCATTGTCGGCCGTAGCGAGCGCCGCGTCGCGGCGCAGCCCGTCGAGCACGCGCAGGCGGCGCAGGGCGAAGATTTCGCGGGCTGCGAGTGCCAGCACTGCGACGAGGAAGACGGCCAGCACGCCGAGGCCCAGCCAGCCGAGCCATTCATTGGCGGCGAAGAGGTCGCGGATCAGCCGGTCGGCGGCAAGGCTCAGCCCGGCAGAGACGAGTATGCCGCCTGCCGTCCAGGCCAGACGGCCGACCCAGCCCATGCGGCGAGGTGGGGGTGCAACCAGAGTTTCGTCGGCAGCCAGGTCGAATTCAGGCTCGGCGATTTCGACCTTAGCCGGAGCGAAGGCGCGCGGGACGCGGATGGTCTCGATGTCGGCACCGGCAGTGACGGTGGGGCGGGCTATGGGGCGTTTCATGCGAGCCAGTCTCCCAGCAGATAATCGAGCGCCCGGTCGAAGCGGATGTGGGGCAGCACCACGTCGCCATTGGCATTGCGGTCGAGCTTCTGCGGGGGCGTGAAGCGCAGGAAGTTGAGCGCCACCGGCGTGCCATCCTCGAACAGAGAATCCGGCCGCTCCGGCAAGTCACCGGGAAACAAGGCAATTTCGGTCCTGCCGTCATAGCTGACGCCGTCGAGCTTTTCCCCGGCGATCGGCGTTCCGATGATGGTCGGCAGGGTCTCGCCGCCCTCTGTGATCGTGCCCTCGCGTGTCGCCCTGATGCCCGCAAGGGCGATGGGTTTCACCTCGGCTCCGGCGAAGCGGGCCCGCTTGCCGGCGCTGGCCACCAGCCGGTTGAGAATGGCTTCGAGCCGATCGTGGCTGGTGTGGTGCACGTGATCAGCCTTGGTGGCGGCGAAAAGGATGCGATCGATCTTGCGCACGAAGGGGCGGAGCAGGGGATTGGTTTCGCCCTGGCGGAAACAGCCCAATACGGCCGTCAGCGCCGTTTCGAGATCGGCCACCGCGGCCGGCCCGGCATTGAGCGCGCGCAGGGTGTCGACCAGCACGATCTGGCGGTCGAGCCGGGCGAAGTGATCGCGGAAGAACGGGCGCACGACCCGGTCCTTATAGGCCTCGTAGCGGTGCTCCAGCATGGCATAGAGACTGTCGCTGCGCATGGCCTGCGGCTGCGGCGGCAAGGGCGCGAAGGTCAGCGCCGGCGAGCCCTCGAGATCGCCCGGCAGCAGAAAGCGGCCCGGCGGCAGCGTCGAGAGCGCGCCATGCTCGCGGCTGCGCCGCAGATATTCGGTGAACGCCGCAGCCAGCCGCTCGGCATCAGGGTCGTTGGCGTCCTTGCGCGGATCGATGCTGTCGAGCAGGTCGAGGAAGGGCGTGGCTTCCTTGCCCGATCCCGGCCGGCGCGCCCGCTCCAGCGCTTCGGCGCTCCATTCGGCAAAGCTCAGGCCGAGCAAAGGCAGGTCAAGCAGCCACTCGCCCGGGTAGTCCACGATATCGAGATTGAGCGTCGAGGGCCCGGTCATGCCCGAATACCAGTTCTTGGACTGGTATTTCAGCACTACGCGGAGCTGGGAAATCCGCCGCGTGCTTTCGGGCCAGGTCGGTGTCTTGCCGGTCAGGGCGTCCAGATGCTGCTCATAGGCAAAGCGGGGGATCGTGGCGTCAGGATATTCGGCGAGCCGGGCGCCGATGAAGCGGCCTTCGGCAAGCGGGGTAAAGCCGGGGAGGCGGCCACCCGTCAGCAGATTATGCACCAGCGCGGTGATGAAAATGGTCTTGCCGGCGCGGCTGAGGCCGGTCACGCCCAGGCGCAACGTCGGCGTAAAGGCGCCGGTGGCGGCGTCGGCCATGTTGGACAGGGCAATGCCCAGTTCGTCGACGATAGTCGTGGGGTTCTGGGGCACGCGCGGGTCTCACTTGTCCGTCCGCAAGATAGGGATTTGTGATGGCGGTTCAAGCGGAACGCCGGGACGGTGCATCCGGAAGAGACTGGCGCGGCACCTTAATATTCAGTGTGCGGGGTTCTGGGGCTTTTCCCCGTGAGGTTGAGAAAGGCTTCACTACCGCGGGGCTAGCCTGCGGGGATGCTGAATACCGCATTCGCCATCGACCTCAATGTTGACCAGCCTGTCGAGACAGCGGAGCCGCCCACCGGCGACGCCCTGCAGCTTGCCGTTGCCGAACTGCTGGTGCAGCAAGGCATTCTCTCGCTGGTCGATCTGGCAACGGCCACCCTGGCCAGCGCGGAATGGGGGCACGAGCTCGCCCATGTGCTGATCGCGCAGGGCTATGTGCGGCGCATGCAATATTACCAGGCGCTGGCAGCGGTCTATGGCCTGCCCTTCGTCAACCTTCGGGAAGAGCCCAGCGATCCCCTGCTGGTCGATCCGGATGATCGCACCGACTACACGGCGCAGAACCTCACGCCATGGCGGGCGGAGGGTGGCAGGGTGCTGATCGCCACCACCACGATCTCCGAAGAGGTCAAGCGCTGGGCCGAAGATCGCTACGGCACCTCCCACGGCTTCGTCATCACCTCGCCCTACGACATCCTGTGGCAGACCCAGGCCATGTTCCGCGAGCGCGACAGCCATACGGCGCGGGAAGGGCTCTATGAGTGGAAGCCCGAGCATTCGGCCAAGTTCACCGTCACCGACCCGCAGAAAACCACCATCTGCGTCTGCCTTGCCGTGCTCGTGCTGGCGCTGGGCTTCGCGCCGGTGCCGACGCTGGTCGTGCTCATGTCGGCCGCCACGGCGCTCTACACGCTGACCTTCGCCTTCAAGTTCCTGTTGACCTGGGTCGGTTCCAGCCGCCGCGCCGACATGGTCATCTCCGACGAAGCGGTAGCGAGCCTCGTCGATCGCGACCTGCCGGTCTATACGGTGCTGGTGCCGATGTATCGCGAGGCGCGGGTGTTGCCGCTGCTCGCCAAGGCGCTGAAGGGGCTCGATTACCCCGCCTCCAAGGTCGAGGTTAAGCTGGTCCTTGAAGAGGATGACGACGAGACCATCGATGCGGCCAAGGCGCTCAACCTGCCGGGCAATTTCGAGATCATCCGCGTCCCGGCCAGCCAGCCCAAGACCAAGCCCAAGGCCTGCAACTACGCGCTGCAATTCTGCCGCGGCGAGTTCCTGACCATCTATGACGCCGAGGATCAGCCCGAGCCCGACCAGCTCAAGAAGGCGGTGCTGGCATTCCGGACGGCCGAGCCGAACCTCGCCTGCGTGCAGGGGCGGCTCAACTACTTCAATCGCGGTGAGAACTGGCTCACCAAGATGTTCACGCTCGAATATTCGCAGTGGTTCGATTTCATGCTGCCCGGGCTCGACCGGCTAAAGGTGCCGATCCCGCTGGGCGGCACCTCCAACCATTTCAAGCTGGCGGCCCTGCGCCGCGTCAATGGCTGGGATCCCTACAATGTCACCGAGGATGCCGATCTGGGCGTCCGGTTGGCGCAGGAGGGCTACACCGTCGGCGTCATCAATTCGACGACCTATGAAGAGGCCAATGGCGTCTTGCCGAGCTGGATCAAGCAGCGCAGCCGCTGGATCAAGGGCTACATGCAGACCTGGCTGGTGCATATGCGCCATCCGGTGCAGCTCTACAAATCCATCGGCCCGGTGGGCTTTTTCAGCTTCCATTTCTTCATCGGCGCGCCGGCCTTCACCGTGCTGCTGAACCCGATCCTGTGGGCCATCACGCTCATGGTGTTCGTCACCCAGACGCAACCCTTCGGCTGGCTGTTTCCCGAGCCTTTTGGCACCATGGCGGTGTTCAACCTCGTCGTCGGCAACCTGTTCCTGATCTATTTCGGCATCGTCGCCGCATTGAAGCGGCGCTATTTCGATCTGGTGCTGGTCGGCGCCACCCTGCCGTTCTACTGGGTGCTGCATTCGATCGCCGGCTTCAAGGCGCTCAAGCAGTTGATCAGCAATCCCCACTATTGGGAAAAGACCGAGCACGGCACCTCCGCCATGACCCAAGCCAATCTGGCGGCGGTCAAGGCCAGCGAAGAGGCGGCGTCATGAGCCAGACCGGTCTGCCGCTGCTCGCTCCACCCCGCCGCGATTTCGCGCTGCCCGCTGGCCTTCTGGTCGCGGCTTTCCTGTTGTTCCTCGGCGGCAACCTGGCGGGTAACGGGGTGCTCGGCCAGGTCGGCCCTACCGGCGCGCTGGCGCTGCCGGGGTGGGAACATGGCAGCCTGTTGCGCGTGCTGGTCGTGTGGGTAGCTAGCTGGTTCTTCTTCATCGATGCCAGCACGGCCCTGTTACTGGTCCATGTGCTCATGGCCTGCATCGCTGCGCTTCTCACCTATCGGTTCCTGTTGGTCAGCGGTTGGCCGGCTGTCCAAGCCATGCTGGCGCTGGCGCTGATTGCCGCCCATGGCATGCTGATCTATGCGACGACAACGACGAGTGCCGAGTTCCTCATCCTGCTGGCGGTTGCGGCGCTGATCCCCGCGCAGCGCCGGCTCGAGGCCGTGGGCGATGTGCAGTCCGTCATCAACTACAGTCTGACGCTGACACTGCTGCTGGTGGCGGGGCCGCCACTGGCCGTGCTCGTGCCGGTGCTGGCGCTGGCCGTGCCCTTCCGCGAGGCCGAAGCGCAGGGGAAGCCGCAGATTTTTGCTGCCATGCTGCTGGTGGCCATTGTGCCCACGCTAATCATCATTGCCGGCGTATGGGCCATGGCGGCGCGTGCGGGCATTGGCCTTGACCTCCTGGCGCAGCCGTTCATCGCGGATTTCGTGCCCGTCCGCCAGCCGGTCGCGACCATGATCATCCTGTCGGCAGTTACGGCGCCGGTGGCTCTGGTGCTGGTGGTTCATGGCGCCATTCCCGACCGGCGGCGCAAGCCGCTGACCACCGTGGTCGCCCTGGCGCTGCCGTTCTACCTGGCAATCGGCAACAGTCTCTTCGATTGGCAATTGGCGCCCTGGACGCCCGCCGCGGCGATGCTAGCGACGGCATTGGGCTGGCTCTGCGCCACGCGGGTCCGGCCGTGGATGCGCTGGCTGACGCTGGCCATGCTGCTGGTTAGCGCGCTGGCGAGCTGGCTGCTGGCTCGGCTATGGGCGGATCCAGCCTGGCTGGACGGGCTGATGCCCATCCAGCTCTATGGTTTCGGCTGAGCCGATCAGGACTGGCCGATCTTGGCCATGTCATAGGGCGTCGTCTGGTAGATCTCGTTGATCCAGTTCTGGAACAGCAGATGGGCATGGCTGCGCCAGCGGTTTTCCGGCGTGGCTGAGGTGTCGCCATTGGGAAACAGGTTAGTCGGCGGCGGTGTGCCGAGACCCGCCTTGACGTCGCGCTCGTATTCATCGGCCAGCGAGCGGTTGTCGTATTCGAGGTGATTGAGGAAATGCACCGCGCGGTGCTTTTCGTCGCCCAGCATGCAGACGCCGATTTCGGGATTGTCGATCAGGATTTCGAGCTCCGCCCCGAGCGTCGTCCGGTCGATGTCATTGTAGCGCGACACCGGGATCATCGGGCTGTCCGAGAAGCCGCGCAGGTAGGGCGAGCGGGGGCTCACCACCTGATGGCGGAACACGCCGAAGGCCTTTTCGGCCATGCGATAGCGCGCGGCGCTGTGGAAATGGTGCAGTGCCGCCTGCGCGCCCCAGCAGATGAACATGGTGTGGTGCACATTGGTCTGCGTCCAATCCATGATCTCAACCATCTCCTTCCAGTACCGAACCTCCTCGAACGGCATGTTGGCGATGGGCGCACCGGTGACGATGAAGCCGTCGAACTTGTCGTTCCGGACCTCTTCCCAGGTGCGATAGAAGGTCTTGAGATAGTCCTCGGACGTGTTCTTGGACTGGTGGTCGCTGACGCGGACCAAGGTCAGTTCCACCTGCAGCGGGGTTGCGCCGATCAGGCGGGTGAACTGGGTCTCCGTCCGTTCCTTGTTGGGCATCAGGTTGAGCAGGCCGATGGAGAGCGGGCGGATGTCCTGGCGGGCAGCGCGCGTCGAATCCATCACATAGACGCCCTCGTCTTCGAGGGTCTTGCGAGCAGGCAGGTTGTCGGGAATTCGAATAGGCATATCAGCCTCTTGAGCGAGTTTGATCGAAAAGCGATTCAGGCGGTGCGCGTCTCCAGAGGGAGGACGCGCTATCGCATTCGCTTCTCGATCGCTGCGGCCATGAGATCGATGAACTCGTCGCCGTCGCGCACGGTGGCCAGGTCCGAGGCTTCCACCACATAGCCGAAATTGTCGGCCAGTGCCTGGTAGCGCGGCAGGCGGTCATGCAGCAGGGCCTCGAAGCCCCAGGCGCCGAACAGGGCAGGGTCGACGTCGCAGTCCTCGGCGATGCCGTTGATATGCTTGTACTCGGCCCATTTCTCGATGAGGAACTGGGGCCGGTAATACATCGGCTTGGGGCTTTGCTTGAACCGGCGGACCAGGTCCGCGGCGTCCTTGCCGGTTCCGCGGATGTAGAGCAGGGCGGTCGAGGCGGCGAGCGTCTTGACCACCGGATCTTCGGGATCGGTGGGATCGATGACTTCGATCAGCGAACCGCCGGTATCGGCGATGAAGTTGTCGTAGCCGTAAAGCGCCTTGGCCCGCTCGATGAAATGCGGCACATCCTGCAGCGCTGCGATTTCGGCGATGCGATGCTGCTCCTGACGGCGCTGGTATTCGGCCAGCGGCAGTCCGCGTTTGTCGGGATTGCCGGGCGTGCCCAGATAGGTCGAGAGCGGATCGAGGTTCTCGAAGGTCAGGTTGGACGAGATATAGATCGAGTCCGAGCGCAGGAGTTCCGCCAGGAACGGGACCTTCATGGCCTCGCGCTTGAAATTGTCGACGATGTACTCGCCCATGTAGCGGGTGCCGATGCGGTAGTCGGCCGAGTAGTGGAACCACTTGCTGGCGCGCAGCATGTTGCTCAACCGGGTCTTGCCGACGCCGGCCATGCCGAACACGGTCACCGCGCGACGCGGGGATTTCACGAACTCATCGGCACTACTGAACAGCATGGAATGCCCCGGAATTTCAGGCTCCTGCATTACTGCAACCGCCCCGCCTTCACAAGCAGGCGGCAAAAACTGCCGCGGGCTCGGACTCAATTGCCGGGATGTCGCCACATTTTGCGGCATTTGGCCGAAATAGCTCAACAAAATCAACGCCAAGGCCAGTTGGCATCACGCTTGCATTGTTCTTGGCGAACGCGTCAGGCGACGCAAACGGGTTTTACGGAGTATCACATGGGCATTTATGGCGCTCTTTCCAGTGCGGTGACCGGGCTGCGGGCCCAGGCGCATGCCTTGGAAAACATCTCGGGCAATATCGCGAACTCGCAGACGACGGGTTACAAGCGTATCGAGACCGATTTCCTCGATCTGATCCCCGATGCCCCGATCTCCCGCCAGGTTCCCGGCGCCGTGCTGGCCCAGTCGCGCGGCACCAACAATGTGCAGGGCGACATCAAGACGGTGTCGGACGAGACCTTCATCGCGCTGAACTCCAACGGCTTCTTCGTCGTGGAGCCCAAGATCGGCCAGTCGGACGGCAATGCCGTGTTCGCCGGCACCAATTTCTACACCCGCCGCGGTGACTTCGAGATCGACAAGGACGGTCTGCTGGTCAACGGCGCGGGCTACTACCTCAAGGGTCTGCCGATCGACACGTTGACCGGCAACATTTCCGGCTCCGTGCCCGAGGTGATCAAGCTCTCCAACAACTTCCTGCCGGCCCAGGCGACCACCCGTGTCAACTACCAGGCCAACCTGCCGCAGTTGCCCAAGAATACCGGCTACAACCCGACCATCTACAATAGCGAGTTGATGGAAGCCGCCGACTACCTGCCGGGCTCCACCACCGCTTCGCGTGCCGGTGCGGTCGTCCTGACCGGCGGCAACGAGGCCGATACGGTCATGACGGCCGGCGAATCCATCACCGTGACGGTCAATGGCACCGCAGTGAAGTTCGACTTCTACGACAGCGACACCGCCCCCTATGCCGGTACTGATGTTGGCATCGACATCAAGGACAGTGCGCCCGCTATCACCATCACCCAGGCGCTGGCTGCGATGCAGGCAGGCCTGCGCTCGGCTGGCGGCCCGGCGGCCTCGTCGGCCACGGTTGCACTCAACGGCGCCAACAACCTTCAGATCACGCTGGGCACGGATTACCATGCGTCGTTCTCCGTCGCTGGTTCGGCTGCCACCATGGCCGCCCTTGGCATGACGGCCGGTGCCTCCACCGCCCCGACCCGCCCGGCCATCACCACGGTTTCGGCCGACCTCGACGCCGAGTTCAAGGCGAACTCGGTGGCCGGCGGCGCCATCACCGTCTACGCCGAGAACGGCGCACCGGCCAACGTGCAGATGCGCTGGGCCAAGGTGGACAGCGCGGCCGCTGGCGGCGTGGACACCTGGAACCTGTTCTACATGTCCAACAGCGAGGCCACCGGCACGTCGCCGATGTGGACCAATGTCGGCCAGACCTACGCCTTTGCCGGCGATGGTTCGCTCGTTCCCCCCGGCGTGCCCACCACCACGATCAACGACCTCGTCGTCAACGGCGTGGAACTGGGCGATGTGGAACTCAAGCACGACACCAACGGCATCTCCCAGTTCGCCGACGTCAACGGCACCGTCAACGTCTCGACGCTGAACCAGAATGGTTATGGCGCCGGCGAGTTCGTCTCGGTGGCCATCAATGACAGCGGCCGTGTCGTGGCCACCTACTCCAATGGCGAGCGTATCGACATGGCGCAGGTGGTGACGGCCGAGTTCAACGCCATCAACAAGCTCAAGCGCCTCGATGGCGGCGTGTTCTCGACGACCTCTGAATCGGGCGAAGCCATCCTCGATCTCTCCGGTTCCGGCGTCATCGGCGGCGCACTCGAAGCGTCCAACACCGATATCTCGGACGAATTCACCAAGCTGATCGTGACGCAGCAGGCCTACGCAGCCGGCACGCGTATCGTCAGTACCGCCGACGAGATGCTGCAGGAAGCGCTCAACATGATCCGCTGACGCGGACGCAAGTAACGGTCCGGGATCTGTCCCGGGCCGGATTTCTCAGTGTGGAGTCCCCTGAATGGGTCTGACGTCATCACTCACCAATGCTGTGTCCGGTCTGCGGGTCAATCAGGATTCCCTCGACATCCTGAGCCGCAACATCGCCAATTCGGGCACGCCCGGATATCACCGGCAGTCGCTCAACGTTGTCGACTACAATTCGCAGGACAGCAGCTACGCCCGCTCGGTCGGCACTAACCGCGCCTTCAATTCGAGCCTGCAGGCCTATTACACGCGCCAGGTGTCGGACACCGCCAATTCGGGCGTGCGCGCCAGCTATCTCGATCGCCTGCAGGGTTTCCTCGGCAAGCCTGGCACGGCCGGTTCGCTCGACGGCGTCTTCGGCGAATTGCAGAATGCCCTGCAGGGCATTGCCACCAGCCCCGACGACTACAATTCCCGCGCCCAGGCCGTTTCGGCCGCGCAGAGCATGGTGGAAACGCTCAACCGGCTCTCCAGCACCATCCAGGGCATGCGGCAGGAGACTGAGGGGCAGATCGCCACCGACGTCCATAACCTCAATGGCATGCTGAACTCGCTCGCCGAGGTCAACAATCGCATGCTCGACCTGGGCATGACCGACAGTTCGCGTGCCGCGCTGCTGGACCAGCGCGACCGGCTGGTCGGCTCCGTTGCCGAGATGATCGATGTGCGCGCCGACTACCGCGCTGATGGCACCGTCGCGCTGATGACGCGGTCGGGCGTTGGCCTGATCGACAATGGCGTCTCGACCTTCAAGTTCGAGAGCGCCGGCAATCTGTCGCCCAATTCGACATTCGATCCCGATCCGAACAAGACCAAGGTCGGCAAGCTGACGCTGACGACGCCGTCCGGGCTCACCATCGACCTAGTGACCCAGGGCGTGCTGCAGGGCGGCGAGCTGGGCGGCCTGGTGACATTGCGCGACCAGACGCTGGTCGAGGCGCAGGACCAGCTCGACCAGATCGCAGCGGGACTCGCGCAGGCCTTCTCGACCAACAAGTCGAACGGCGTAGCGGTGACCAGCGGCGCGGCTGCCGGACTCGATCTCAACATTGCCAACCTGGCGCCCGGCAACGACATGTTGCTGACCTATGCCGAAAACGGCGTCGAAAAGCGCGTTCGCGTCATCAATACCACCGAGGCGTCCGACTATGTCGACGCTTCCGGCCAGCGGGTCATCGGCATCGACTTCTCGGCCGGTGCCACGGCAGTCGCCGCGGCCCTCGATGCCAAGCTGCCCAATCTCGATATCACCAGCACCGGCGCCAACAATCTGCGCATCCTCGATGATGGTGCCCTCGGCCGCACCGACGTGCGCACTGCCGTCGCGCGCTCGAGCTCGACCGGGCTTCAGGGCTCCGGGTTGGGCTTCAACCTGTTCGTCGACCAGGGCAACAAGGCCTTCACCAACAACCTCGATACCGATCCACCGCAGATGCAGGGCTTTGCCGCCCGCATCTCCATTGATCCGGCAATCGTCGCCGACAATCGCCTGCTGGTGCAATACGAGGTTGGCGGCACGCTCGGCGACTCCGACCGTGCCGATTATGTCATCGACCAGCTCAGCAAGATGCAGTTCGTGTCGGGTGGTAACCCCGCCGAGAATACGGGCCGCTTCCAGCTCACCGGAAATCTCAGCGAGGTCATCTCGCAGATCGTTGGCTTCCAGGGCGCGACGGTCAATGCGGCCATCACCAAGCGCGATGACCGCCAGCTCACCCTCGATACCATCGTCGACCAGATGCAGAGCGAATACGGCGTCAACGTCGACGAGGAAATGGCCCGTCTGATGGAGCTGCAGAACGCCTATGCCGCCAATGCCCGCGTGGTGTCGGTGGTCAAGGAACTGCTCGATTCCCTGTTTGCGGCGACGTAGTGGAGTAGCGCAAAATGATCGTCAACAAGTCCATGTTCCCGCTCCAGACCGGGTTCGGCGTCATCTCCCAGATGCAGGACAAGTTCGCCACGCTGCAGATGCAGCTTGGAACGGGCATGAAGGCATCCAAGCTGTCCGAAATGGGCCGCGACCTGCCGATGTCGCTATCGGTGCGCTCGCGCCTCAGCAAGATCGAGGGCTTTTCGGCCAATATCGACACGGTCAATCTGCGCCTGAGCTTCCTCGACAAGACCATGACCCGCCTCGACGCCATCGAGGGAGAGTCGCGCAATTCGGCGGTGCAGGGCCAGTACGGCACCAACAATATCAACATGGCGACCTTGCCGGGCCTGTCAAAGGCGCGCTTCGACGAGCTGATCACGCTGCTCAACGCCGATGTGGCCGGCCGCTACCTGTTCGGCGGTTCCAATACCGACAGCGCCCCGCTCCCCGACACCACCAGCCTGCTTGAAGGCATTGGCGGCAAAGACGGGTTCAAGAGCATCGTTGGCGAGCGCAAGGCCGCCGATGCGGGCGCGGACGGGCTCGGGCGCCTGGTGATCGACCAGCCGGCGACCAATTCGGTGAGCCTCACCGAAGATGCCATTCACCCCTTCGGCTTCAAGCTGCTGCGCGTGACCAGCACGGCGGCCGCAACGGCCGTTGATGTCGGCACCGTCGCGCCATCGGCTGCGGTTATTCCGCCGGCGATCCAGCCGGGCAATACCAACACGGTCACCTTCGCGGCGGCACCGGCCGACCAGATCAAGCCCGGACAGACCATCACGCTGGGCCTGCAGCTTCCCGATGGCCGTGACACCCAGATCACCCTGACCGCGATTTCGCCGGCCGATGCCCCTGCGGGCAAGGGGCAGTTCGTCGCCGATCCCGCCGATCCCAACGTCACCGCCACCAATTTCAAGGCGTCCCTGCAGGCCGGCCTCGAAGTGTCTGCCGGTTCGGATCTCGAAGCGGCATCGACCTTTGCCGCGGCCGAGATGTTCTTCAACGGCCCGGGCGAACCGGCGCTGCGTGTCGATGGCGATCCGGCAACTGCCACGGCGCTCAAGGTAGCGACGGATGCCGATACGGTGCTGTGGTATCGCGGCCAATCTCCGGCCGTAGCGGCCCAGGGGTTGGGTCGGCTGGGCATCCAGACGGCCGGCGACACGGTGACCCTGCAGGAGAAGGTGCCGGTTTCGGCCGCGCATGGCTTCCAGATCATGGGTGTTTCGGCCGACACGGCGAATATCGACACCACCTATGCCGGCGCGGACCCCAGCAGTGTCGCTGTCGAGTTCACGGCCACGTTGACACCCAACGAGGTTGTGACCGTTACCCTCAAGGAGCCGAACGGGACCACAAGGACGGTCCAACTGACGGCCGTCACGGGCAGGGCCAATGCCGGCCAGTTCAGCATCGGCGCCACCGCGGCGGAGAATGCCGAGAACTTCGCCAAGGGCCTCGAACTGTCGCTGACCGAGGCGGCAATGGTCGCGGAAGGCAACCCGCGCCAGTCCGTGACCGCACAGGTCGATGATGCCACCCGTGTCAGCTATGGCCTCGAGGCCAACGAGTCCGGCCTGCTGCGCATGATCCGCTCTCTGGGTGCGATGACGGTGGAAACCTATCCCGATAGCGACACCAATGCCAAAGCGCGCTTCGACGCCATGGCGGTGCGGCAGCAGTCGGAACTGTCGGAGTCGCGCAATTCCGAGCGTGGATCGATCGAAATCCTCACCATGGAACTGGCGGTGGCGCGCATCAGCCTCAACAACTCCACCGAGCGCCACACCAACTACAAGGCGCAGCTCGATAACCTGCTGAGCGATGTCGAGACGGTCAGCAAGGAAGACGTTGCCATGGAAATCCTGGCGCTGCAGACGCGTCTGCAGGCCAGCTATCAGGCGACGTCGATGGTGAGCCAACTCAGCCTGGTCAACTTCCTCTAGTCTTCAAAAGGCCGGCCAAACAAAAACCCCCTCGGTGATACCGAGGGGGTTTTTTGTTGTTCGGGAATTTGCGTTTAGCTGCCGCGCAGGCCGGCGGCGATCTGGCGGTTGAGCCGCACGAGCACGTCGAGCTGCTGGGGCTGCGGGTTCAGATCGAGCAGGATTTCGCGGGTCTGGTTCATGATGAACATGCCCAGATTGGCGATGTTCTGGCGGATTTCGCGGGGAAGGGGGCTATCTTCCTTGGTCACCGCGGCCATGAAGATGGTCCAGATCTTGCGGTTGAAGGTCAGCGCGACCCTCAGATCCTGATCGGTGCCGGTGGCCCACTCGTCCTTCACCCGCTGCAGGCCGGCTGCCGCCTTCATCAGGAGCGCAGACTCGCGCTCCCGGGCTGACTCAACGATTTTCGTCGTCTGCTGGTAGGCTTGTGCGCCTTGCTGATGCATGGGAGAGCAGTTCCTGTTCGTACTCTGTCAGCCGCTGTGCGACCTTCAGTGCTTTGTACAAGGCCCCAGTTAATATCTCGTTATTGATTTGGTTAATGATGTCGGCAGCCGACGGGACGGCCTCGAGAAAATCCCTCGACAGGGCCGTGTAAGCCGTCCTGGCAGCGTCGAGATCCTCGTCGATATACATCAACTGCACAGCCAGGTAGATGCGCTTGGCGGGCGTCGTCGCGGTCTCGGACGTCAGGATGTCCTTTTCCCGCAGGATCGGTGCGCGTCCCTCAATGAAGAGGCGCGTCCGCTGATCGGAATTGGTGATGATGCAATTGCCGACGAGCAGCTTTTCGCCGGGCTTCAGTTCGACCTTGAGTGCCATTCAGCCAGCCTCCACGACTCGTCTTCTGTCTGCTTGGTCTAGCTCGCCACAATGGCGAAAACAATGAAGGCGGGCCTTGGCCCGCCTTTTGAACTGGTTCGTCCTGAACGGAGCGTTTAGCGCAGGAGCTGTAGGATCGACTGATCGGCCTGGCTGGCCAGCGACAGCGAGTTCTGCGAGAGCTGCTGACGGGTCTGGAGCGCGAGCAAGTTGGCGGCTTCCGTGTTCATGTCGGCCAAGGTCAGGTTGCCGGCGCCGGTTTCGAGCGTGTCGATCATCGCCGTCGTGAACGACTTGCGGTTCTGCACGATCGAGAGGTTGGAGCCGAAGGTCGAAGCCTGCGAGCGGACTTCGTCCAGCGCGGCCTTCACGTCGGTCAGCAGACCGTCGATGGTGCCGTCGTTGTCGAGCTGCTTTTCCTCAAGCTGCGTCGGTACGCCCAGGTTGAAGGCGTTGATGGTTTCGCCGCCTTCGGTCTGGATGTCGATGGACGACGTGCCGGTTTCGTTGAAGGTGATGGCCAGCTTGTCGCCGCGCAGCAGGTTGATACCGTTGAACGAGGCGTCGTCGGCGAGCTTGTCGAGCTGGTCGCGCAGTTCGTTGAACTGATCGGCCAGGCCGGCTCGGACCGTGTTACCGGCGATCTCGGTGAGGGCGATCGCGGAGCCGGTTACAGCACCACCAGTAGCGCCGGCGATTTCCAGCGGCTGGGTCGACTGGTTTTCGATACGCAGCTTGCCGTTGTCGTTGGATGCACGGATCTTGCCGGTCATGTCGGCGTTGGCATTGATCTCGCTGACCAGTACGTCGACCGTTTTCACGGCGAAGGTCTGGTTGATGGCGGTCACGGTGCCCGAAGAGATCACACCGTCGGTAGAGGTCGTCGTCGTGGTGGCGCCGCGACCCAGGGCAGTGCCCAGGGCGGTATCGCTGGTGTCGACGGTGAAGTTACGACCATCGTCACGGGTGAAGTTGATACCGGCGGCGGCACCGGCGAGGGTGAAGCCCGCAGTGGCACCGGCTGCGATGAGGGCGGCCTTCTGGCCGGCAACGGCGTTGGTGAAGGTGTAGGAAGCGGTGTCGCCGCCTTCGCTGGTGAAGGTCACCGTCTTGCCGTTGAGGGCAGACATATCCGGATCGGCGGCTGACCAGTTGGTACCACCGGCTGCCACGAGGGTAGCGTCGGTATTGGCGGTTGCTGCACCGGCGGTCAGGCCTGCGAACTGAGCAGCCGTACCGGCGAGGGTGAGGGA
Source organism: uncultured Devosia sp. (assembly GCA_966212275.1). Taxonomy (GTDB): domain Bacteria; phylum Pseudomonadota; class Alphaproteobacteria; order Rhizobiales; family Devosiaceae; genus Devosia. Next base: position 913 of record CBIHQV010000022.1, on the reverse strand, counting down.
TTCGCCCTTGGAGCTTTCGACCCGCAGCTGACCACCGACGACGACGGCCTTGACGCCGCCATTGCCACCGGTAACGCCGTTGAGGGCGGTGTTGATTTTCTCTGCCGACGTCTCTGCCGTGTCGCCCTTGACCAGGGCCACGGAGACGGCAGCGTTGCCGTTGAGGCTGGTTGCCTGGACGGTGATGGTGCCGGCGAAGCCGAGGCGACCATTGCCGCCGACGAAGCCGTTGTTACCGGTCTTGGTGCCGTTGTGGATCGAAACCGACTCGGCGGCGGTGAAGGCGCCGCCGCTGAAGGTCAGGTTCTCGGCCGCCGCGGTGCCGACCGTGGCGGCATCCACCGTCAGCGAAGTGGTCTGGAAGGACTTGTCCTGGCGCGCCTGGCGCAGCGTGGACTGCATCGATTCCAGCGTCTTGGTCATGGCGCTGAGGCCATTGTCGGCGGCTTCCAGCGTCTGGATGCCGTTCGCCATGGAGTCGATCAGGGCGCCCAGGTCGCTGGCGCGGTTGGTGAGGCCCTTGGCCGTGAACCAGCTGGAGGGGTTGTCCAGGGCCGAGTTCACCTTGTTACCGGTGGCGAGACGATTCTGAGTCATCTCCATCATATCGGCGGTGCCCTTCAGCGAGAGCAGATTCGACCGAACGGCCTTTGAAAGGGAAATATCCGACATTTATGCAATCCTTGCCCTGGGCCCGTCGCGGCCCCTTGGTAAGAATTGTTAACAGCGGTTCGTTAAAGGGGCGTTAACCATGCCGGTTGACGGGTCATAAACCATAACGGTCCGGGCATTGGTCTGCGCAAAAGAGAAGGGGGGGGGCGCGGGGCCCCCCCCCACACAGTTTACAGGACGTGGTTTTTAGATTTCAGTGTGTTCTGGCGGCACGAGTGGGAGGGGGGGGGGTGCCACGGAA
>CBIHQV010000021.1:0-64607 GCA_966212275.1 uncultured Devosia sp. | reverse complement strand
GACAGTTCGGTCCCTATCTGCCGTGGGTGTAGGAATATTGAGAAGAGCTGACCCTAGTACGAGAGGACCGGGTTGGACGAACCTCTGGTGGACCTGTTGTGGCGCCAGCCGCATTGCAGGGTAGCTAAGTTCGGACGGGATAACTGCTGAAAGCATCTAAGCAGGAAGCCTCCTTCAAAACTAGTATTCCCTTGAGAGCCGTGGAAGACCACCACGTCGATAGGCCGGGTGTGGAAGCGTAGCAATATGTGAAGCTTACCGGTACTAATAGCTCGATTGGCTTGATCGTTCTCATTAATCTATGTCCGCATAGATTGTGATTTTCGATCGGTTCAGAAATACACCAGACATCGCTTCTTGCATGGGAAAGCGATTGTCCAAATAACAAAACCAGAATTCACATCATACGTTTTTCGCTGACCTTGTGGTTTTTGCGAGGAGCCCAAGACCCGATCCCATCCCGAACTCGACCGTCAAATTCCTCTGCGCCAATGGTACTAAGTCTCAAGGCTTGGGAGAGTAGGTCACTGCAAGGTCTGCCAAAAACGTATGGTTCTCAAATACAATGTCGAAAGAAAACTTTCAAAAACCCCTCACCGGAAACGGTGAGGGGTTTTTGCGTTTTCGCCTTTGCGTGACTTCGTGATCCGCATGTGGTTGGCTGTCTTCCGGTTCCGGGCAATGGACTGAATCCTCGATCTTACTAGCCGACGCCCGGGGTGAGGACGGCGTGCCAAGTTTCCCGGCCGACGCCGAGCGATCGCCAAGCCATGTCTGCCTGAATGCAGGAGGGCGCTATGTTGCGGTATCTGGTAACGGGAGCGACCGGAGGCATGGGCGCTCCGCTCTGTCGGCGGCTCGCCGGGGCCGGACACGGCCTAGTTCTGGCCGGTCGCAACCGGACGGCGATGGAGCAACTGATATCCGAGCTGGGCACGGATGATCCGGCCCGCTTTCAGGCGCTCGAGGTCGACATGACCGACCGCAGCTCGGTCGCACGCTTTGCAGCGGCACTTGCAGAACTCGACCACGCCCTCGACGGGGCCGTGATCATGCCGCCGCAGCCGGCCCGCACCAATGAGCCGCTCCCCGAGCCCGAGGCCTGGGACGCGCTGTTCGAGGGCAGTTTCATCGGCCCGCTCAGCGTGCTCAAGGCCGCGATCTCCCGGATGCGTCCGAATCTCGCGGAGGGGCGCCGCGCCAAGGTGGTGATCGTGTCAGGGATTTCCTCGGCCCAGGTTCTCGGTCACTACGCCACGGGCAACGTGCTGCGGACGGCCTGGCTTGCCGAGGCCAAAACGCTTGCTTTCGCGCTTGGACCCCAGGGCATCCACGTCAACACGGTCTCCTTCGGCGGCACGCTGACGCCGCACTATCTCGGCGTGCTGCAGGCGCGCGCCGATGCCGGCGGCATTTCCCTGGAAGAAGTCCTGGCGGGCGACACCGAGAACGTACCGCTTCGCAAATACGGAACTCCAGAGGAAGCGGCCCGAACGATCGAGATGCTCCTTTCGGACGTGTCGGACCACCTGACCGGCATCAACCTCTTGCAGGATGGCGGTTTCACCAGAGCGTACTGATTGCGGGCGGCGGACGATCTGCATTGCGCCACGCGCGTCGGAGGCTGGTGGCTTTGAAGGAAAATTAACGCTGAGCGGCATAATGGGCGGGATCGATCGGATGGGAGACCCGTGGTGCCGGCACTCAGTGAATATGCCCAGCGCAAGAAGATCGAATATTTCCTGTCCGGTTTGCCCAAGAGCGCGCGGATCCTCGAGATCGGCTGCGGTTCGCGCTGGGTGGGGGATTACCTGCGCGCCAATGGCTGGGAGCATTATGTCGGGGCGGACTTGGTGCCGCCGGCCGATATCGTCGGCGACATCAAGGCCTGGCGGGAACTGGGGCTGAAGCCGGCTTCGTTCGACGTGGTCATTGCCTTCGAGGTGATCGAGCATGTCGACCTGGTCAGCGAAGCCCATGAATTGCTGAAGCCGGGCGGGCAGTTGCTGCTGACCTCGCCGGTGCCGCATATGGACTGGGCGATGAAGCTGCTGGAGTTCTTCGGACTCAACCAGCGCCGCACCAGCCCGCATTCGAACCTGGTCTATTTCGAGCGCCTGCCGCTGTTCGAGCCGGTCTCGCTTCGCCGCAAGGCCGGGCTCTCGCAATGGGGCATCCTGCGCAAGCCGCTGGCGGCTTAGCGCGATTCGAACCCGCGCAATATTTCCAGCATGGCCGCATTGAATTCGGCTGGTCGCTGTAATGGCGCGAAATGCGTTACGCCGGGCAGCGTGACGAGCTTGGCGTTCGGGATGGTCTCTGCCAGGTAGCGGGCGTGCTCGGGCTTGATGAATTCATCGCCTTCGGCATGCAGCACGGTCACCGGCACCGCAATTTTCTGCAGATCGTCGGCGGCATAGTTGGGCTCGGTGCGCTGCATGGTGCTGACGGCCTCGACGAAGGCGTCGAAATCGGCCGGCGTGGCCGAGAGCGCGGCATAGTCGCGCTTGTGGCGGGCAAAGCAGCGATCGATCACCGGCGTGGGAACGAAGGGCAGGGTGCCCGATGGATCCATGTTGCAGGCAAAGAACAACACGCCATCGACGCGTTGCGGATGCAGGTCGCCCAGGATCAGTGCGGTGCAGGCGCCGTCGCTCCAGCCGACCAAGACGGCCCGCTCGAGCTGCAGCGCGTCCATCACGGCCAGCACGTCCCCAGCCATCCGGTGATAGGTGTAAAGCTGGTCGTCGCGCGTGCTGCGGCCGTGGCCGCGGCTGTCGATCAGAATGGCGCGATAGCCGGCGGCGACCAGCGCCGATGCCTGATGGCTCCAATTGCCGCTGTGACCGAGGCCGCCATGCAGCAGGATAACCGGCTGGCCGTGGCCGATGCTGGCAAACCAGATGTCGGCGCCATCATGGGTGATGTGACCGGCGCGATCGGGTGTGGGGAGCGGCGGGGTGCCGTCGCGCTCGAAAACAACAAGGTCGTCGTCATGCGGGTTCATTTTATGCTCCTGGGCCCGGCGGAAAGTGCCGCTGGCGGTTGAACCTTCTTGTCGCCTCAGCGTATCCACATTCGACAGGCAGGTAACATTGCCTCGTCTCGATCCGACTGTTTCCGTCGACTTGCCCGGATATCCCAATGCGCACTGTGTTCTTGTTGCTTCTGCTGCTGTTCTCGCCTGTCGCCGCGCTGGCGCAGTTTCCGGGTATCACGCCCGAGCCGGCGGCGGCTACCGCAACCAGCGATGCCGAGATCAACGAGCTGATCCGCATCATCGAGAATGACGACACGCGCGCGGCGCTGATTGAGCGTTTGAAGCAGGCTGACGCGGAAGCCGATGTGCCAGCCGATGCGCCGCCCGATCTCAGCATTGTGCGGCAACTGGCGGAGTACACACGCGCGGCGGCGGAGGGAACGTCGGCGACGTTGCAGGCGCTGGGGCAGGTGTTTGTCGACCTGCAGCAGGGATTGAGCGGCACCTTTGATGCCGATCTCGATGCGCTGCGTGACGCGGCGATCGCCGTGGTGCTGACGGCTGCGGCTTTGTTTGGCAGCTTCCTCGCATTCCGCATCATCGTGCTCTGGGCGCAGGGGATGATCGCGCGGCGTGTGGAGGGGCGGGGCTGGGTGTCGCGCATCCTCGGCGCCATGGCCGCGGCGCTGGTGGATCTGGGATCGGTGCTGCTCGCCTGGGCCATCGGCAATGTGGTGGCCTTGCTGGTCGGTTCGACCGGACGGATGGGTATCAACCAGTCGCTGCTGCTCAATGCGTTCCTTCTGGTGGAGCTCAGCAAGCTTGGCGTGCGGTCGATTTTGGCCCCGCGCTTCGAGGCACTGCGGCTGGTGCCGGTGGGCGACAGCAATGCCGCCTATTGGTCATTCTGGTCAGGCCGCATCATCTCGCTGATCGGCTACACATTCCTGTTTGTCGCGCCTCTTCTGGCGGCGAACCTGTCGGTCGCGGCGGCTTCGGCCGTGCAGGTGCTGGTCATGGCGACGGCGGTGACGATCGGCATCATCATCGTGTTGCAGAACAAGGACGACGTGCGCACCTGGCTGAGCGGAATTGCCGAGCGGCGCGGGCATGACGGCACCGGGCAATTGCTGGTGGTGCTGGGGCAGTACTGGCATGTGGTGGCGATCATCTATCTGGTGACGCTCTTGGCCGTCTGGTTCACCAACCCGGAACAGGCGCTGCCCTTCATGCTGGGCGCCACGGTGCAGTCGGTGATTGCGATCCTCGTCGGCGTTGTCATCGTCGGCTTCATCTCGCGTTTTGTCAGCGCCGGGTTGCGGCTGCCCGATGACGTCAAGCAGAGGCTGCCGCTGCTGGAGGCGCGCTTGCAGGCCTTTGTGCCGACGGTGATGCAGGTGGTGCGCTGGGTGGTCATTGCCGGGGTGCTCACCGCGATTGCGCAGGCCTGGGCCCTGTTCGACTTTGTCGGCTGGATTGGCAGCGCGCGGGGGCAGGAGGTGGCGGGATCGGTGATTTCGGCTGCGCTCATCATCGTGATCTGCATCGTGCTGCATGTGGTGGTGGCGTCGTGGGTGGAGTACCGGCTCAATACCAGCATCGGCAAGGTACCGACGGCACGCGAGAAGACGCTGCTGAATCTGTTCAAGAACGCCTTCACCATTGCCCTGGTGGTGTTCGGGCTGATGCTGGCGCTGGCCCAGATCGGCGTCAATATCGCGCCGCTGCTGGCGGGCGCCGGGGTGATCGGTCTTGCCATCGGCTTTGGTGCGCAGAAGCTGGTGCAGGACATCATCACCGGCATCTTCATCCAGTTCGAGAACATCATGAACGAGGGCGACGTGGTGGAGGCGGCCGGCCGCTCGGGGGTGGTTGAGAAGCTGACGATCCGGTCGGTGACGATCCGCGACATGAGCGGCACGGTGCACCTGATCCCGTTCTCGTCGGTCGATCAGGTGAGCAACATGGTGCGCGGCTTCTCGTTTTATGTGGCCGAGTTCGAGGTGGCGCGCGACACCGATATCGAAGAGGTCAAGCAGACCATGCGCGACGCCTTTGCCCAGGTGATGGAGGTGCCCGAGCATCGCGACGTCATTCTCGATGACCTGGACCTGCAGGGGCTGATCGCCATCACGCCGGCCTCGATGAGCCTGCGGGCCCGCATCAAGACGCTGGCCGGCAAGCAATGGGGCGCCGGGCGGCTCTATAGCGAGCTGGTGATGCGCCTCTTCGACGAGCGCGGCATCCAGACGCCGACGCCGCGCGTCAGCTATGTACCGGGCAAGAGCGGCAAGCTGCTGCCCCCGGCGGGCGAAGAGCCGGCCTGACCGTTTCGTGATCGCGGGGTGGGTTTGCCTTAAGTCGATCTTAATTTGGTGGGTTAAAATAGTGATACGCGCTCGTTGCGGCTCAGCCGGCGCGGTCGTGACTTTTGTTCATCGCGTATCACGAGGCTCGTCATGTTGCTTTCGAACGGCAGGACCCTTGCCCCATTCCGTCATCTGCCGGCGCTGGCGATAGCCGCCGCGCTGAGCTTTTCCGCCATTGCGCCCAGCTTGGCGAACAGCGCTGATTTCGTGCGCGGACTGTGGCCGCAGGCCGAGGCGCGGGGCGTCAGCCGGGCTGCGTTCGAGTCGGCGTTTTCGGGCTATAGCTACATCCCCAAGGTGATGGAGCTGACGCGCAAGCAGCCCGAATTTTCCCAGACGGTGCAGCAATATATCGACAAGCGGGTCACCTCGGCGCAGGCGCAGAAGGGCCAGGCGATGCGCGCCGAATGGAACCAGACGCTATCAGGCAGCCAGCAGCGCTGGGGCGTGCAGCCCGAATTCGTGCTGGCCATCTGGGGCATGGAAACCAATTTCGGCGGCTTCATGGGTGGCGAGAACACCATCCATGCGCTGGCGACGCTGACCGAGGGCGGCTATCGCCCGGACTTTTTCCGCGAGGAACTGCTGACGGCCCTCCGCATCGTTTCGGATGGGCATGTAAGCGCTGGCAACATGACGGGATCGTGGGCCGGTGCGATGGGCCATACCCAGTTCATGCCATCGAGCTTCATGCGCTACGCGATCGACTATAATGGCGACGGGCGCAAGGATATCTGGAACTCGGTGCAGGATGCGCTGGGCTCGACCGCCAATTATCTCAACAGCTTCGGCTGGCGTCCGGGCGAGACCTGGGGCTACGAGATCAAGCTGCCCAGCGGATTCAATTTCGCCGCGGCGCGACAGCTCGAGCGGGCGCCGCTCAGCCAGTGGCAGGCCATGGGCATCCAGCGCGTTTCCGGCAAGGCATTTCCGCGCCCCAGCGACGTCGGGCGGCTTTACATGCCGGCGGGTGCCAATGGCCCGGCTTTCCTGCTGCTGCCGAACTTCGACGTGATCAAGCGCTACAACAATTCGGACAGCTACGCGCTGGCTGTGGGGCACCTGGCCGACCGCATTATCGGTGGCGGTGGGTTTGCCACGCCATGGCCGGCGGGCGATTATGCGCTCAACAAGGCGCAGCGGGCGGAGCTGCAGACGCTCTTGGCGCGGGCGGGATTTGATGCGGGATCGCCCGATGGCGTGGTCGGGCCGAAGACGCGGGCGGCGGTGCTGGCCTACCAGGCCGGGGTCGGCATGCCGGCCGATGGATACATCTCGGGACGGTTGCTCGAAGCCCTCAAACGTTAACCTGTCGTTAACGACTTGAGCGCAATTTTACCGGGCTTAAGTAGAGGGCAGGCCAGTCTCCATCATTTCGAGGGCCTGCCCTCGCCCATTCTGCAAAGCCGAACCAGCCACAAAATACCCTGCATTGGCCGCTATCAGGCGGCTCCATATCCATTTACTGCCTGTGTCCATGCCCAAAAATTTCTTCCTGTCTCGCCGTGCCGTCATCGCCGGTCTCCTTGCGAGCGTTGTCCTCCCCTCCGTTTCCGCGCATGCCGTATCCATCATGGATCCGTTCAACCTGCCGGCGGCAATGGATGGCGGCACCGCCAAGGTGGTCACCGACGCGGCCTATGGCGACGGCCCGCGGCACAAGCTTGACGTCTATGCGCCCGCCGAAATCGCGGCGCTCGCGCCGGTGGTGTTCTTCATCTATGGCGGCGGCTGGAGCCGGGGCGAAAAATACGAGTACCAGTTCGTCGGCCAGGCGCTGGCCTCGCGCGGCTTTGTCGTGGTGATCGCCGATTACCGGCTTTACCCCGAGGTGGGCTACCCCGATTTCCTTTATGACAGCGCCGCTGCGCTCGGCTGGGTGCAGGACAATATCGCCACCTATGGCGGCGATCCCAACCGGCTGTTTCTCGCCGGGCATTCGGCCGGCGCCTATAATGCGGTGATGCTGGCGCTCGATCCGTCCTTCCTGCGCGAATTCGGTGTCAGCATGGCCATCAACGGCGTGGCGGCTTTGTCGGGCCCGTTCGATTTTTATCCGTTCGAATACAATGAAGTGCGCGACGTGTTCGGCAAGGCGCCCAATCCTGAAGGCACGCAGCCGATCGCGCTGGTCACCAGCCAGTCGCCGCCGATGTATCTGGCCACCGGCACGACCGATCCGATCGTGCGCATGCAGAATACCGAGCGGTTTGCCCAGAAACTCAAGGATAACGGCGTCTGGGTGACCACTCGCTACTATGACGGGTTCGGCCATATGGAGCCGGTGCTGGCGATGGGCGCCCTGTGGCGCTGGCGCATGCCTGTGCTCGACGACATGGTGGCGTTCTTCCAGATGTTCGGCGCTTTCCCCAGCGGGGTTCCCTACGTGGCGACGGCGCCCGAACCGGCTGAGCAACTGCCCGAGGCGGTTGCGCCGATGGAGCAGATCGTCGAACAGATGAACGCGATGTTCCAGCCCATCGAGAATTAGATGCGCTGATCTTCAGGTGATGCCGGTCTGCGAGCGGCAATTTTCTGCGCTTCCGGTGCTCACGTACTGGTGTACGCTCCGCTCCGGTTCTCGAAAATCACCCCTCTCGACTCGGCCTGACCTGAAGCTCAGCACATCTAATGCCCAACCCTGACCACCTCAAATTTGCCGGTGCCGACGCCGCGACGCAGCGTGATGCGCTCGAAGCCATCATTCGCCAACAGCCCGTGCTGATGACGGTGCTGGAAGGCCTGCGGGATATGGAATTGCGCGATCACCTGCTGGTCGCCGGCGCGATCTACAATGAGGTCTGGAACCATCTGACGAAGCGGCCGCCACTGACCGGGGTCAACGATATCGACGTGTTCTATTTCGATGACAGCGATATCGGCTGGGATGCCGAGGATGTGGTGATCAAAGCCTGCGATGCGCGCTTTGGTGATCTCGGGCTGCCGGTTCAGGTGCGCAACCAGGCGCGCGTGCATCTGTGGTTCGAAGCCAAGTTCGGCAGCCCGTTCAGCCCACTATCGTCCTCGGCGGAAATGCTGGGACGCTACGCGTCCAAGACGCATGCTGTGGGCGCACGGCTCGATGCGGACGGCGGGATGGAGATCATTGCGCCATTCGGGCTCGATGACCTCTTCTCGTTTCGCATGGTGCCCAATCCGGTGCTGGATAACAGGGTGTCGCATGCGCGGAAGGGCGAGCGGGCCAAGGCGATCTGGCCCGAGCTGACAGTCGTCCCCTGGCCGGAATGATCAGGCGGGGTCTAGCCTGACCGATTCGGCGGAGCGGCGGACCGGGCCGTGGAAGACGGCTTCGATATTGTTGCCATCAGGATCGAGCACGAAGGCGCCGTAATAGCCGGGGTGGTAGCTGCGCTCGCCGGGCTTGCCGTTATCGGTGCCGCCGGCGCTGAGGGCCGCCTTGTGGAAGGCGTCGACCATGTCGCGATCCTTGGCCTGGAAGGCCAGGTGGACATGACTGGGGATGGTGCGGGCATCGGCGGCATCGACGAAGAGTTCATCGACCTGGAACCAGCCATCGCCGGACTGCTCGATGCGCCGGCCGAGCACCGCCAGCACATTCTCGTAGAAGTAGCGCGTGGCGAGAAAATTCTTCGCCCGCAGATGGACATGGTCGATGAGGCGGCCGGTATGCCAGGTCATGCTGATCGCGCCGCAGCGCCTCCCTTGATCGACCGACGGAGCCTGTAGTAGAAGGCGCGCGCTAGCCGAAAAGCCAAGCCGGTATGGTAAGTCCGGTGTCTACCGATCCTTCGAGGATCTGTCCCGCGTCGTAGGCGCGAAGGACCCACGGCAAGTTCGTCCTGGAATGTTTCCGGGATGATCTTGCTTGTCGAGGTCCCGATGTACCGCTTTCCCACTGGTGAAAATCGTGCGCGCGCGCCGCCCAGGCGCCCTTGCGCGCATCATCACACCGAAATTTCCTGAAAGACACAACATGAAACTCAACCACGCCAATCTGGCGGTTGCCGACGTTGGCGCCACAATTGCGTTCTTCGAACGCTTCCTCGGCTTCACCATCCTCGCCAACCGCAACGACGCCTTTGCCGTGCTCGATGACGGCCACGGCTTCGTCTTCAACCTGATGGTTCCAGCCAAAGACGAAGTCGTCGCCTATTCCCGCAACTTCCATATCGGCTTCTTCGTCGCCGATGAGGCCGCGGTGCGCGACAAGCATGCCGAGCTCGTTGCCGCAGGTGTCGAAGCCGGCGACATCCAGTTCTATAAGCGCGGCCCCACCGGCAGCGTTGGCTTTTACTGCATGACGCCGGGTGGCTTCCTCATCGAGGTTGCCGCCAACCTCTAGCGCAAAACAAAACCGCCCGGTCGATGACCGGGCGGTTCAGATGCATATGGGGCTGGCTTACTCGGCTTCGTCGGCGGAGGCCGAATTGAGCTGGCCGTATTTCTCGACGCCGATCTTGGAGAGCAGATCGAGCTGGGTCTCGAGGAAGTCGATATGGCCTTCCTCATCGGTAAGGAGGGCCTCGAACAGGTTCTTGGAGACGTAATCGCCGACCTGTTCACAGAGCTCGCGGCTCGCCTTGTAGGCGGCGCGGGCATCATACTCGCCGGCAAGATCGGCCTCGAGCACTTCCTTGATGGTCTGGCCGATTCGCAGCGGCGCAACGCGCTGCAGGTTGGGGTGACCTTCGAGGAAAATGATGCGCTCGATCAGACGATCGGCGTGATGCATCTCTTCAATGGATTCAGCGCGTTCCTTGGACGCCAGCTTCTTGTAGCCCCAATCGTCGAGAAGACGATAATGGACCCAATACTGGTTGACTGCACCCAGTTCGAGAAAGAGGGCTTCATTAAGCCGCTCGATGACCTGTGCTTCGCCTTTCACGACGTACTCCACTCCGTTGCTGCTTGAGCTTTTCGAGCCCAGTCGGAAGCGAAACGACGTCGCCAGACTGTTGGGCTTGCTGCGAGTGGTAGTTTTCGGTGACGCGGACGATAATGTCCACCACATTCGGCACGCAACCGCTGCATTTGGCGCGGCGATTGAGCTCGGAATAGACCTTGGCGGGGACCACGAGCTGCCAGGGATCAGCGTTGAGCAAATCGAGGACGATATCCTCGATCTCCTTGGACGTGATCATGTTGCACTGACAGACGAGCATGGTGCCGCGACGGGATAGTGGAGCTTGCTGGCCGCATAAAGCGACCGGATTAGATGAATGTCAATGTCCTAATATGTCGCGTCCCTAACGGGCCACGCCACCTTAGGGCCGCGCTGCGGCTTTGCCGCGCTTGCGGTCAGAATGTGTCGCGTCCCTAACGCGAGCGCTGCAGGCCCGCGGGCTTGACCCGATGCAGTGAAGCGAAACATTTTTGGTGGTTCGCGCGTAACTAAGGCGAACGTGGAATATGCATGACCGTCTCCCTCCTCAGTCTCTTCAATACGCTCAGTCCTAAGGATCATGGATCGCGCCAGGTGGCGCGGGATTTGTCCTATGGGTCGGCGGGGCGGCACAGGCTGGATATCTACGCGCCGCGCGAGACTTATGGGCCGGTGCCGGTGGTGTTTTTCGTCTATGGCGGGTCGTGGATGGATGGCGACCGGCGCAACTATGGTTTTGCCGGGCGAGCGCTGGCGGCGCTGGGCTATGTCACCGTCATCGCCGACTATCGACTGGTGCCTGAGATCGAGTATCCGGGCTTTCTCGCCGATGGGGTGACCGCTTTCGCCTGGGTGGTGGAGCAGATCGGCCGGTATGGCGGCGATGCGCGGCGTATGGCGCTGATGGGTCACTCGGCGGGCGCCTATAATGCGGCGATGCTGGCGCTTGATCCCGGATATCTCGCGGGCGCGGGTCTGCTCGATCGGGTGCGGTGCGTGGTGGGGCTGTCGGGGCCGTATGACTTTTTCCCGTTTGACGGGCCGATCAGCCTGCGCACCTTCGGCGCCGTGCGCGACCCCAGCGCCACGCAGCCGATCAACCATGTGACGCCCGATGCGCCGCCGATGCTACTCGGCCATGGCGGCAAGGACCGGTTGGTCTATCCGCGCAACAGCGTGGCCCTTGCGCACAGGCTGCGCCAGGTCGGGGTGACGGCGGATGAGGTGCACTATCCGGGGCTCGGGCATGCCGAGCCTTTGCTGGCGCTCAGCCGGCCGGTGCGCGGCATTGCTCCCGTGCTGGCCGATGTCGCCACATTCCTGCGCCGGCACCTCGCATCTTAGCTGACTTGCTCCGTGGCGGCGCTTGGATAGAGTGTGGGTGCGGCTGGGGGTGGAGGAGATTTCAATGGCTGGATTGAAGCGGCTCGGGCGCGGGCTGTTGGTGCTGACGCTGGCTATGCCGGCAGGTATCGGAGCGGCGGCGGCGGAGGAGGAGAAGCCGTTCGACGCTTGCGCTGCAGCGGCGGCGAGCCAGTTCGAGACCGGCTTTGAGGATATCGGCCGCGAGACCTGGGAAATCGAAACCGACGTGGCGATCCCCGCCTGCCTTGCGGCGCTGGAGGAAGAGCCCGGTTCGAGCCAGATCCAGGGTTGGCTGGGCCGCGCCTATTTCGCGGCGGGCAATACCGACAAGGCCGTGCCGCTGTTCGAGGATGCAGCCGCTGGCGGCAATGTGGTGGCGCTGGCCATTCTGGGTGACATGCTGACCACCGGCGATGGCGTCGACGTGGATATGGAGCGCGGTGCGCAACTGCTGACGCAGGGCGCCGAGGCCGGCTTCGCGCTGGCGCAGAATAGCCTCGGCCTCAGCTACGATTTCGGCGAGGGGCTGGAGCAGGACTATACCCAGGCGGCGCGCTGGTATCGCGCGGCGGCCGAGCAGGGCATGAGCAAGGGGCAGTCCAATCTGGGGCTGATGTATCAGGAAGGGCTGGGCGTGCCGCGCGACTATGTCGCCGCCGCGGCCTGGTTCGAGCTGGCGGTGGCCCAGGGCGATGCCTCGGGGCAGGTTAACCTCGGCAAGCTGCTGCAGGACGGCACCGGCCAGCCGGCCGATCCGGCCCGGGCGGCCGAACTCTATCGCCTCGCCGCCGACCAGGGCGACATGTATGGTCAGAACAATCTCGGTTTCCTGCTCGAGAACGGCCTGGGGGTCGAGACCGACCTCGAGGCCGCGGCTGGACTTTACCAGCAAGCGGCCGACCAGGGCCTGGCGCTGGCCCAGCACAACCTGGCGCTGCTCTACGAGGATGGCAGAGGCGTCGAGCAGGATTATGCGCGGGCGCTCGACCTCTATCGGCATGCCGCCGAGGGCGGAGAAATGCGCGCCGCGGTCAATCTGGGGCTGCTCTATCTCGATGGGCTAGGCACCGAAGTCGACTATGACGAAGCCATCAAGTGGACGCAGCTTGCGGCCGATAGCGACCAGCCCATCGCCCTCAACAATTTGGGCCATATCTACGAGAACGGCCTTGGCGTGACGGCCGATCGCGATACGGCGATCAGCTACTATCAGCAGGCGGCCGACCAGGGCTATCAGTTGGCGGCAGACAACCTGGCGCGGCTGACCGGACCGGCAACGCCGAGCACGGGCAAGACCAAGACGAAGTAGGTCCTACTTCGTCTTTTCCGCCTGGCGGCGCGCCGCGATGATGGCGGCGCTGGCCGCGGTGCGGTGCGAGGACGAGAAGAATTCGCGATGCGCCAGGATGGCTATCGTGGCGATGCAGGCGGCGATCGGCAGCCATTCGGAGACGAACCAGGCAACGGTGGCGACCGAGAAGTAATAGGCGCGGATGCCGCTGTTGAAGTTCTTGGCGCCGAGCGCATTCATGCGGGTGATGGCGTCGATCTCCTCCTCCGAGGTCGGCGCGGAATGATCGATGGCGCCCAGCATTATGCAGAAATGGTTGAACTGGCGCAGCGACAGCGTGAAGGCGAAGAAGGCCAGCACGAACATGACCAGCATGACCAGCAGGTGGAGCTGCACGTCGAGCGTGGTGTAAGTGCGGTTGAGCGACAGGGAGCCGAGCGCCTCCATCAGCGCGGGCACCTGGCCGAAAACGGCGAAGATGGCGAGGATCAGCAGCACGGCGGTGGAGGCGAGGAAGCTCACCGAGCCCATGATGTTGCCCGAGAGGATCGCGTCGAAGGGGGATTCGCGCACCGCCGCGTTGGCCACCCAGCGGCGGCGCTGCATGTTCATTATGGTCGACAATGATGGCCGCAGCCGCTCCACCAGCGGCACGATGATGTTGTAGGCAAAGTAGCAGATCAGCGGGAACAGGGTGGAGATGAGCGCAGTCGACAAGGGGTGGGTCTCCACTCGCGCCCGAATGCGCGCCAGATTCTCATAGCCCAGGGGGTCATCGCCGCGAAAGCTGGAATCTCACCTCTCCCTTGGGGGAGAGGTCGGCGGCGCGCCGATGGGCGAGGGCCCCTTTCCTGGTGCCGTGGGTGAGGAAGGCCCCCTCACCCGACCCTTCGGGTTGACCTCTCCCCCGAGGGAGAGGTGAAGAGCCTCAGATCGTGCGCGGATAGCGCCGATGAAGCGCGTCGATTTCGGTGAGGAGCTCGGGCGACAGGGTGAGGTCGGCGGCGCCGAGGGCGTTGGCGAGCTGGGTGGTGCTGGTGGCGCCGATGATCACCGAGGTCATGAAGGGACGGGTCAGGGCGAAGGCGATGGCCATTTGTGCCGGATCGAGGCCATGGCGTGCGGCGAGAGCCTGGTACTGCTTGACGGCGGTTTCGGAGTGTTCGTTGAGCCGCCAGAAGCCCTTCTGGTAATCGTGACGGCTGCCCTTGGGCACCTGCCCGTCGTTGTATTTGCCGGTGAGGAGGCCGCCGGCCAGCGGCGAATAGGCGAGGAGGCCGACATTCTCGTGGTGGCTGAGTTCGGCCAGGTCGAGATCGAAATGGCGGCGCAGGAGATTGTATTCGTTCTGCACCGAAACCAGCCGCGGCAGGCCCTTGGCCTCGGCGAGGCGCAGCCACTGGCCAATGCCCCAGGTGGTCTCGTTGGAGACGCCGGCATGGCGGAGCTTACCCTCCTTGATCAGGTCGCCAAGCGTTCCGAGCATATCTTCGAGATTGGCCAGAACGTCCGATGTTTCCTGCTTGTGCGGGGCATAGGTCCAGGAGCCGTCGAAATTGTAGCTGCCGCGGCTGGCCCAGTGGATCTGGTAGAGATCGAGGTAGTCGGTCTTGAGCCGGCGCAGGCTCTGCTCGAAGGCGGTGCGGATCGAGGGGCCATCGGCGCGGCGTCCCTCGCGCAGGAACTTGGTGCCGCCGCCGCCAATCTTGGAGGCGATGATCCATTTGTCGCGCTTGCCTGATTTCTGCAGCCAGGTGCCGATAATCTCCTCGGTACGGCCGGAAGTCTCAGGACTGCCCGGAACGGCATAGAGCTCGGCCGTATCCATGAAATTGAGACCGGCCTCGAGCGCCATGTCGATCTGGGCGTGACCTTCGGCCTCAGTATTCTGGCTGCCCCAGGTCATGGTGCCCAGGCAGATTTCGGTGACAAGCAGGCTGGTGCGGCCAAGCGGCTTCAGTTTCATCGGCGATCTCGGGAGCTGGTATGGAAGGCGGGGGCACACTAGCCGATGTCGCCGAAATTGACAGGCGGCGAAAAGAGAAAATCGTGGCGTCAAAAAAGCGTCACGGAGCATCCTTTTAGGGTTGAGCTATGCCGCCCGACCCCCTATATACCCCTCACGTCGCGACCACGGTCGCACTGATGGTGATCTTACCGGCACCGTCTGACGCCCTTGACGCGGGATGGAGCAGCCCGGTAGCTCGTCAGGCTCATAACCTGAAGGTCGCAGGTTCAAATCCTGCTCCCGCAACCAAGTAAAGCCCAGCTAACTCACGTAGTTAGCTGGGCTTTTCCCTTTTTGGCCCCGCATTTGTTGGTATTGTAATGATCGACAAATACTCGATCGTTTTCAACGAGTCGTTGCGGCGGTTTGATTGGCGAGATGCGGAATCCGATCCAAAGTACTGGCGCATAATTGCTTTGCATTACGCGTTAGATATTATTCTGTTCTTCTGCGGGGCAATTGAAACCAGTATTCACCTGAACTAAACTCCGGCCCGAATTTTTCGCTGGGTTCGTCGTGGTCTTTCAGGGGGTACGAATGGTAACGCGTCGTTCAATTCTGATTTCGGGTGGTGCATGCGCCATTGCATTGGCCGCCTTTCCGGCCTGGGCGCAGGCAGAAGAAGAGGACTGGATCTGCGCCGCGCCGGATCCGTCGCCTGATGACGGGGCCGGGGAGATCGAGCCCTACGGCGCCGAGGATTTCGAGGGCGGCATAGCCGAATACAACGCGGCCCTGGTCGAAGACGGCATCACGCCCTATGGCGTTGCCAATGCCTCCCATATCTGGCGCAAGAGCGATGGCATGACGCCCGGCACGGGTAAGATCACGCTGGGCGTCGCCTTCCTCGATGGCACGGCCGCACAGCATCAGACGGTCGAAACCCTGGCGCGCAAATGGCTGACGGGTGCCCTGGGGCGGGTGATCGACTTCCGTTTTGGCGTGCCCCGAGCGCAGTGCCAGATTTCGATCACCTTCAATACGCAGTGGAACAAATCCAGCGTCGGCCGGCGCAGCGCCGCGGTGGCACGCGACCGCGCCAGCATGCATCTGGGCCAGCTCGTCGAGCGCACCGTGACGCATGAGTTCGGCCATGCGCTGGGCCTTCAGCACGAACATTCGTCGCCAAACAGCCCGATCCAGTGGAACAAGCCCGTCGTCATTGCCGACATGGCACAGCAGGGTTGGAGCGCGGAGATGGTGGAGAACAACATCTTCGCCAAGTTCGGGCCGGACTATGCCTGCATCGGGGACCCGGACCTCAACCTGGCATCGGTCATGATGTATCCGATCAAGCGGACATGGACGCTGAACGGGATCAGCGTGGGCCAGAACAACAGGATCGATACGAGGGACGAGAAATGTCTCATTGGCTTGTATCGGGCCTAGTTGCCGCCTGTCTGACACTGGCGGGAAGCATGGGGGCCTCCGCGCAGGAGGCTCTGAGGGCGGACCTCGAAGATGCCGTCGCCCTCATTACCGTCTTCGCGCAGGTGGATCCTGAGCTCCCGACGGAGATCAAGGTTGCCCAGGGGTCGGGCTTTCTGGTCGATCTGCAGCAGGGCATCATCGTCACCGCCAAGCATATCGTCGATGCCAAGATCGGGCAGTATAGCGGCAAGCGCCGCTACATGGTGTCGCTGGGCGGGCATTCGGGCGAAGTGCAGGCGCAAAAGTTCGGCGAATGCGGCGATGGCTCGACCGATATATGCGTCCTCACGATACAGGCGGCCGATGTGCGGAGGGCCGATGTCGGCGCGGCGTTCCAAACGCTGTGCGTGGCGCCGGCCGTCGACGACGCCGTCATGGGGCTCGGCTTCCCGCCCGGTGAATTCTCTGTGGTCACGCGGGTGCGCGGCTTCATAACCGGGCCGCGATCGACCGATCAGAAATATCCGTCCGATATCGATATTGTCGGCGGCATGAGCGGCGGGCCGGTTTTGTCCGAGGGGTATGTGATCGCGCTCAATGCCGGGGGGCTCGAGGCCAACCCCAATCTTACCTTCGTGCAGGCGCTGGCGCATGGCGGGTCACTTCTGGAGGATGCGGGTATCGTTTGTCCACGGGTCAAGCCGGGGCCACCTACTGTATTGGCCGAACCCGAGGTCCCCGAAGGCGTTGGCAACATGGCGGTAACGGAAGCGCCGGCGGCCGCCAGCCAGCCTGTGACCTCTCTCGAAGATACGGCACTGGGCGATGGCGTGAGGGCGGACCTTTCGGCCAGCGGTGCTACGGCGACGCCCTGTACCGAGCTCGAAGTGACCGCCTCGTTCTCCAATATCGTGGGGCCGGACACCGAGCCGGCGGTCTACCAGTTGGTACGCCGGGTTACGCCAACCGAGAATTGCCGCATCGCATCCTACAAGCTCAGCATGTCGGGCAATGCGCCGGTGGAACGCCTGACGGTCGATCAGTCGGTGGACGGGACCGCTATCGCGCTCGACTATGCCGTGTGGTCGGGCACCGACGAGGTCAAGCGCGTCAAGTTCGACATCGCGATGGTGCAAAAGGACATACCTCTCGTGGCGCTTTCGCCGGCAAGCCTCGATGCCAGCAACGATACTGGCGTTGGCGGTCCCATCGATATCGGCGATAGCGCCGATATCAGCGTTATCACCGGGGACCAGTTTGTCCGGCCGTCGGACGAGGTGCTTTCCGGCGATGTGTTCATCAACGCCGAGGGACCGGATTTCAGCGGGCCGGATTCGCTGGACTGGATGATCACCCTGCCATCCGACATGATCGCCATGGACAGCGGTTCCCCACCTATATTGCCGGTGGACCTAGAGGAATGCCGACCGCGGTTTCTGACCATCGACAAGGCTGTTCCGCCGCTGGGAGGACAGGTGCAATCCGCCGGATTTGCGGAGCGGGTCGAGCCCGATCCAGGCTGCAGGATTTCGGCCATCACGGTGAGCGACGAGGCCCCGATCAGCCATCGGATCATCAATGAAGGTTCGGGGGCGATCCTGTCCTATGAGATCGTGAGTTCCGCCAGCGAGCCCGGGCACCTGGCCGCCAATGTCATGGTGCAGCAGGCCTCGACGGCACCATCGGCAGTGGATGTTCCGCTGCTCGACATCGAGGTGCCCACTGCCGTTGGCATCTCGCTGGAAAACGCCTTCGACATAAAGGGCTTCTAGCTTTCCGGCGGCGGCGATAGCCGTTAGGTCGCGTTGACAAAGACTCCGTGCTTGTCGCACACACGGCCTGGTGGCGCCGGTGGATTGACGGCGGCCTGGAGTGGGTAATGGCGGTTCCAAGTGCGGTGGCTGGGCTGTTGCGGCGACCGGCAAGGCTCGGCGACGCGGTTTATGCGGCCATTTTCGAGCGTATCATGGCGCTCGAAGTGGTGCCGGGCGAGCGGATTTCCGTCGATGCGGTGGCGCGCCAGCTCGGCGTGTCGCAGACCCCGATTCGCGAAGCGCTGACACGGCTCGAGAGCGAAGGGCTGGTGCACAAGACGCCGCTGGTGGGCTATAGCGCCACGCCGCGGCTGGGCGCCGCCGAGCTTGCCGATCTCTTTGAAATGCGGCTGCAGCTCGAGCCGTTCGCGGCGCGCAAATGCGCCTTGCTGATGCCCGAAGCAGTCATCGATCAGCTCGAAGCGCTGTGCCGGGAGATGGCGGATCTGGCTGGCCGGGAGGGACTGGCTGCCTATGCGCAGTTTGCCCAGCTCGACATGGCGTTCCACGACCAGATCGCGGTCAGCGCCGGCAATGCGCTCGTCGCCGAGGCGTTGGGGCGGCTGCACACGCATGTACATCTGTTCCGCCTGCAGGCGCAGGCCAATGTGCCAGCGGATGCCAGTGCCGAGCATGAGCGGCTGGTGGCAGCGATCCGGGCGCGCGATGGCGATGGCGCCGAGGCGGCCATGCGCGAGCATATCGAACAGTCCCGGCGACGCTTCGGCTGAGCGCCGTCAGCAGGCGACGACGTTGACGGCGAGCCCGGCGAGGCTGGTTTCCTTATAGCGTTCGTTCATGTCGAGCCCGGTCTGGCGCATGGTTTCGATGCAGGCGTCGAGCGGGACGGCATGGGTGCCGTCGCCCTTGAGGGCGAGGGAAGCGGCGGTGACGGCTTTGACGGCGCCGAAGGCGTTGCGTTCGATGCAGGGTATCTGCACGAGCCCGCCGACCGGATCGCATGTCATGCCCAGATGGTGTTCGAGGGCGATTTCGGCGGCGTTTTCCACCTGGGCGGGCGTGCCGCCCATGATGGCGCAGAGGCCGGCAGCGGCCATGGCCGAGGCGGAGCCGACTTCGCCCTGGCAGCCGACTTCGGCGCCCGAGATGGAGGCATTGTGCTTGATGATGCCGCCGATGGCGGCGGCCGTGAGCAGATAGTCTCGCACCGATTGCGGGCCGGCAGCGGCGTTGAACTTGAGGAAGTATTTCATCACCGCGGGAATGACTCCGGCGGCGCCATTGGTGGGTGCGGTGACGACCCGACCGCCCGCGGCATTCTCCTCGTTGACGGCCATGGCGTAAAGGCTCAGCCAGTCGTTGGCCATCAGCGGGGTCAGCTCGTTGCGCTGCCATTGGGCGTCGAGCTGGAGGAAGATGCCCCGGGCACGGCGTTTGACGTTGAGGCCGCCGGGCATGATGCCGTCCTGGCCGATGCCCCTGGTGATGCAGCCGTCCATCACCGTCCAGATTTCGTCGATGCCGCGGTCGAGCGTGGTGCGGCTGCGGGTGACTTCCTCATTGGCGCGCTTCATGCCCGCGATGGAAAGGCCCGAGCTTGCCGCCATGGCGAGCATGGTTTTGGCGTCGGCGAAGGGATAGGGCACGTCGGCCTCGGCGGGCGAGGTGCCCTTGAGCGCATCGAGCTCCTCGGCGCTGACGACGAAGCCTCCACCGATGGAATAATAGGCGCGGCGCAGCAGCAACTGGCCGTCGGCATCGTAGGCGGCAAATTGCAGGCCATTGGGGTGGCCGGGCAGGGCGTTGCGCTTGTCGAAGACCAGGTCGACGGCGGGGCGGAAACGGTAGGGCGGATGACCTTCCGGCTGCACTTTGCCTGTGGTTTCGACCTGGGCGATGGTGGCATCCATGGTGTCAGGGTCGACGGTGCGCGGGTCTTCGCCGCAAAGGCCGAGGATGACGGCGCGGCCGCTGCCATGGCCGATGCCGGTGAAAGCCAGCGAGCCGTGGAGGCTCGCCGTCAGCGCCGCCGGACGCGCATTGGTGGCGCGGGGCCAGTTGCCGGTCTTGAGTTCATCGAGAAAGCGCCGGGCGGCGGTCATCGGCCCCATCGTGTGGGAGCTGGATGGGCCGATGCCGATCTTGAAGACGTCGAAAATGGACAGGAACATGCCGGCATTGTGCATGAAAGCGGCCCGCCAGCAATCGACGGGCGCCGACGATTGTTTCGCAAACGGCAACAGTGCGTGGACGAGAGGGCGATTGCGTCGGCAGGGGCGCTGGCCGATATGTCGATCAACAGCAGTTTTGGAGACCGCCATGGCCGACTACCAGTATCGCGAAACGCAGGGCGCCGCGGCAGATGCGCCATTGTTCCTGGTGTTTCACGGCACCGGTGGCGACGAGAACCAGTTCTTCGACCTGGCGGGCCAGTTGCTGCCGGGCGCGAGGGTCGTCGCGCCGCGCGGCGATGTCAGCGAGGGCGGGGCGCTACGCTACTTCCGACGGACCGGCGAGGGCGTCTATGACATGGACGATCTGCGCCTGCGCGTGGGGCAGATGATCGCCTTCGTCGAGGCGCGCAAGGCCGAGGGCACGCCGCGGCAGGTGGTGGGGCTGGGCTATTCCAACGGCGCCAACATCCTGGCGGCCGTCCAGTTCGCGGCGCCGGGCCTGTTCGACGCCAGCATGCTGATGCACCCGCTGATCCCGTTCGCACCGCCGGATGCCGATTTCGCCGGCAAGCGTGTGCTGATCACCGCCGGCAAGCGCGATCCGATGGCGGCGGAAGCGGTGACGCAGCGGCTGGGCGACTATTTCACCAGCCACGGCGCCGCGACCTCGCTGGTGTGGCATCCGGGCGGGCACGAACTGCGCCAGGAAGAACTGCTGGCGGCGCAGGAGTTCTTTGCCGCGAGCTAGACCAGGCCGTGATCCTTCATCGCCTGCTCCTCGTCGGGCGTCACATAGCCGAAGATCTTGGCGGCGCCGTCGGCGGTGGTGATGAAATAGAAGTTGGTGAAGGTCACGTGGCCGCTCTGGCCGGCCTTGTTGACATAGGCGAAGTCCCAATCGACGTCGGCGACGGCGTGGCAATGGTCGAGCTCGGTGACCTTGAGCCCCTTGATGGTCATGTGCTTGCCGCCGACCGCGCGATAGCGGGCAAAGCCCTTGGGGATCATTTCGCGGAAGCTGTTGTCATTGGCGCCGCCCATCACACCCCGCGGGCTGGATTCGACGAAATAGGGCGCGAAGGCGGCGGCGACGCCGCCGATGTCTTCATGCGGCGGGTTCTTGAGGGCATCGTCGCTGCGCTTGGCATAGGCGTCGAACAACGCCCGGACCTTGGTTTCGAGCTTGGTCATCATGGCCTCCTTTTGGAGAACAGAACGTATGCGGCCCCGACAGGTTCACTGGCGGGGCGGCGTAGCAACTGGGCAAAACCGGCCCGTCAGATGGTTGACGCGGTGGCGGGCGCCTGCGAGCCTCGCGCCGTTTTCAGCCGAGGTCCAGCCCCATGCTCCCGTTCCGCATCCTGCTCGTCGCCAGCCTCCTCGCCTTGCCAGCAATGCCCGCCGTTGCGGCGAGCTTTGACTGCGCCGCGGCCAGTACGCCCTTCGAACATGCCATCTGCGATATCGAGGATCTGTCGCGGGCCGATGATCGCCTCGCCAAATCCTTCGCCACGGCGACTGGCGGGCTGAGCAAGCAATCGGTGGTGCTGATGCGGGGCGACCAGCGCGCCTGGCTCGATTATGCGCAGCGCGCCTGCACCGACCATGCCGAGCCGCTGACCCGGGGCAGCTATCCGGAAATGGGCGGCTCGTGCCTTGTCGAAAAGTTCAACAACCGTAGCGGGGCGCTGGAACAGAGCCGGATGATCGATGGCCATCGGTTCTTCATCAAGTCGCTCTATGGCGCGCTGCCCGATCCCAATGAGGTGGATAATCCCGACTCATACTGGAAGGTGGCGAGCCACGATGCGGTGATGCCGCAGCTCGACGCCGATGACGCATGGGCGGAAGCGTTCAACCGCTATGTGCTTGAAGAAGCCGGCAAGGATACCGAGACGCTGTCGCTGGCCGGGACGGGCGATGTGAACGAGCTCGATGCCACGGCCGACAGCAGCGTCAATATCGCGGTCAAGGAACTGGGTGGCACCAGCCGGATCACGCTCGCGGTCAATACCTACTGGTATGGCCACGGCGCGGCGCATGGCAACTGGAGCATCAGCTACCTGCATTATCTCACCGCCGAGGAACGAGGCCTGCGGGCCGACGACATGTTTGCCGGCAAGGACTGGCAGGTGAAGCTGCGCGATGCGGCCTGGGCGCAGCTACAGGCCGAGCATGGCGAATGGCTGCAGGTCGAGGGGGCCGCCGACATTGCCGAAATGGTGATTGATCCGACCCGCTGGGACCTCTCCGACGACCATGCGCTGGTGATCCAGTTCCAGCCCTATGAGGTCTCGGCCTATGCCTATGGCGCGCCGACGATCAGAATTGCTTGGGAGCAGCTCGACGCCATCAAAGCCGAGACGCAGGATCAGGTGCGTTGGGGCTATTGATCAGGCGCGCAGGTCCGCCCATTCGGGATGGCGGCGGAACTGGGCCACGACATAGGAGCAGAGCGGGGTGATCTTGAAACCCTGCTCGCGGGCATCTGATATGGCGCGGTTGACGAGCCTTGCGGCGATGCCACGACCTTCATATTCAGGCGGGACACCGGTGTGGTCGATGGTGATGGTGCCGTTGGCCGCCTTGTGGAACGTCATCTCCGCTTCGAAGCCCGGCGCCAGGCGAATGACATAGCGGCCACGCGTCGGCCCATCCTCGCGGGTGATGGTGAGTTCAGTCTCGGTCATGGAATCTTCCTTGCTGTGGCCCCCAATGTGGGGCGCAGGCGCGCAGCTCGCAAGGCTAGATGTCGATGGCGTCTTCCAGCAATTCGGGGAACATGGCGCGTTCGACGAGGAACGGATGGATGGCAATGGCCGCGAGGATGTCCTTGAGGGCCAGGTCGTCCTTGCCCTGTTCCTTGTACATCGCGGCCCTGCCGGCCAGGGCGCCGAAGTGGCGTGGCTCGAGCTCAAGCACCTTTCCGACGTCGGCGATCGACTTGTCGAAATCGCGCAGCAGGAAATAGATGGTGGCGCGCTGGTTCCAGGCTTCGGCATAGTCAGGGTATTCGGCGATGATCTCGTCGAGCAGGGTAATGACCGCCGGGAAATCGGCATTCATGCGCAGGGCCAGCACCTGCTGCATGCGCGAAGCGAGCACCGGATCGGCCGGCGTGGTCCAGTAGATCCAGATCTGGTTGGTGATGATCTGCGCCGTTTCGGCGTTGGGGGCCGTGCGAAGCTGATCGAAGAGTTCATCGAGCGCGGCTTTTTCCCGCTCGGTCTGCGCGCTGGCCGGCAACGCCAGGGCAATGCCGCAGAGCGGCCCCAGAAGGGTCAGGACGATGCGGGTACAGGCGAGCCAGCGGCGCATGGTGAGGCAGAGTGATCCTCTTCCAGGCGCGCCGCAAGACAGCAGTTCGTGATCAGTGGGCGGCGTCCTCGACGCTCCAGCGCGCCTGGATAGAGCGGCCAAAACCACCCAGCCAGGGCGCGAAGAACAGCAGGATGCGGCGGTGATAGTGGACGAGGATGAAGAGCGCGGCGAGGATCAGCGTGCCCACCACGATCACCAGCTCCAGCGAGAGGCCGATGGATTTGAGCCAGGCAGTCAGCAGCATGCCGGGCAGGATATGGGCGGCGGCCCAGGCAAAGGCCGAGGTGATGTTGATGATGGTGAAGTGCCCGTACTTCATGCCCATGATGCCGGCGACGCCGGGGATGACGGCTTTGACGCCCGGGATGAAGCGGCCGATGAACACGGCCTTGCCGCCATGCTTGGCAAAGAAGACCTCGCCGCGGGCAATGAGCGGCTTGTGATTTTTGAAGGGCCAGACTTCCTTGATCGAATCCTTGAGGAAATGGCCGATCGTGTAGGAGATGGCGTCGCCGATGATGGCGCCGATCACCGCGGCGAAGTATACTTCCCAGAACGGCAGCCGACCCTCGGCGATAATGCCGCCAGCCATCAGCAGCACGGGCGTCGAGGGCACGAAAAGGCCCAGGATGAAGACCGCTTCGCCGATGGCCACGGCGAAGATGAACCAGAAGGTCAGCCAGAAATTGCCCGAAATGGCATCGAGAAAGCTCTCGAGATAGGCGGAGACTGTGTGGAAAATATCGAACATATCGGCGGTCTCACTGCGCTTGAGAGCGGTGTGCAATGCCCACCGACCGTTGACTTATGGCCGCTGAGGCGATGAGGCTCAAGTACTATCACCTTAGAGCTATGCCATGACACTTCTTCATCACCTTATCGCCAGCGGTCCGCGCCCGGTTGCCCCCTTTTCCCACGCGGTGGAGGCGGATGGATGGGTCTTCGTCACCGGGCAGATGCCGACCGATCCCCATGCCCCGGACGCGCCGCTGCCCGCCGGCATCGAGGCGCAGACCGTCAGGGTCATCGACAATCTCAAGGTGGTGCTCGAGGGCATCGGGCTGGGGCTGGAGCATGTGACCATGGCGCGCATCTACCTGACCCAGTTCGAGCGCGATTATGCTGCGCTCAACAAGCTGTGGCCGACATTTTTTGCGGCGGACAAGCTGCCGGCGCGGACCACTGTGGGGGTGAGCGCGCTGGCCGTTGGGGCGCTGGTCGAGATCGACCTGGTGGTCAGGCGACCTTCCTGATCGCTGTCGTTGGGCGGGCGAAGGGTAGCGTTCATAAACATTAGCGTTGACTAATGCATTAGTATTGGCTAATGAATTGGCCATGATTGAAACCGCCCCCATTACCCAGATCATGCGCGCCCTCGCCGATCCGACGCGGCGAACCGTGTTCGAACGCATAGCCGGCGCCGAGGAAGTCAGCGTCGCCGAACTCACCCGCGGGAGCGGGGTGACGCAGGGCGCCATCAGCCAGCATCTCAAATCACTCAAGCAGGCGGGCCTCGTCGCCGAACGGGCAGAAGGCCGCAATGTCTACTACCGCGCCGAGCCGGAAGGGCTGGCGCCGCTGGTCGACTGGATGGGTCATTACGGCGTGTTCTGGCGCGAACGCTTCGCCGGCCTGCGCGACCTTCTCAAGGAAATCGATCCATGACCGATGTCGAACTCGCGCCTGCCACCCAGGCAATCGTGGTGGACGAGGTGTTTCCGCATGCGCCCGAAACGCTGTGGCGGACGCTGACCAATGGCGAGCTCATGGCGCGCTGGCTGATGAAGCCGACCGGCTTTGCCCCTGTTGAGGGCACGCGTTTTACCTACCAGACCACACCGGCGGGCGGGTGGGACGGGACCATCCACTGCCAGGTGCTGGAGGTGGTGCCGAATGTGCGCTTTGCCTATTCCTGGTCGGGGGGCGACGAGGCCAACAAGGGCTATGGCTCGCGCCTCGACACGATCGTCACCTGGTTCCTGTCCAAGGTGGATGGTGGCACGCGGCTGCGGCTGGTGCATTCGGGCTTTGCCATGCCGACCAACGAGACGGCTTTCCGCAATATGAGCGACGGCTGGAGCAAGGTCGTGCCGCGCCTGGGCGCCATCGCCGATGAGCAGGAGTAGGGCCATGGGCGAGAATTATGCCGGCGGCTGCGCCTGCGGCGCCATTCGCTATGAAGTGGTGGGCGAGCCGGTCGTCATGAACGATTGCCAGTGCCGGCAATGCCAGCGCGACAGCGGCTCGGGCCATGGTTCGTACCTGACCTTTATCGGGGCGCAGGTGACGCGAGGCGGCGCGCCGTCATCGTGGGATTTCACCGGCGATGGCGGGACGGTGAAGCGCCGGGCCTTTTGCCCCGATTGCGGCACGCCGGTCTATATGACCTTTCCGGCTGCGCCTGAGGTGTTCGTGGTGAGGGCAGGGAGCCTCGATGATCCCGGGCGGTATAAGGCGCAGATGGTGTTCTGGACTGAGGCGGCGCAGGCCTGGGATCATGTTGATCCGGAGGCGGTGAAGTTCGCGCGGATGCCGCCTGGGTAGGGGCACTTTCACCTCTCCCTTTGGGGGAGAGGTGAAGAGGGACTTAGGCGCTGTAAGCCTTCACGTTCTGCTGCTGTTCGCCCAGGCCTTCGATGCCGAGGCGCATGACGTTGCCCGGCTGGAGCCAGACGGGGTTTGGCTTGATGCCCATGCCGACGCCGGGCGGGGTGCCGGTCGAGATGATGTCGCCGGGCTGCAGGCTCATGAACTGGCTGACATAGCTCACCACATGGGCGACGCCGAAGATCATCGTGGTGGTCGAGCCGTTCTGGTAGCGCTTGCCGTCGACTTCGAGCCACATCTTGAGGTTCTGCGGATCGGCGACTTCGTCCCGCGTCACCAGCCAGGGGCCGATGGGGCCGAAGGTATCGCAGCCCTTGCCCTTGTCCCAGGTGCCGCCGCGTTCGGTCTGGAAATGGCGCTCGGAGACGTCGTTGATGACGCAATAGCCGGCGACATGGTCCATCGCGTCGGCCTCGTCGACATAGCGGGCCTCCTTGCCGATGACGACGCCCAGTTCGACTTCCCAATCGGGCTTGATGGCATTCTTGGGGATGATGACATCGTCATTCGGTCCGACGACGGCGCTGGTGGCCTTCATGAAGATGATCGGCTCGGCCGGGATGGGCGCACCGGTTTCGGCGGCATGGTCGGCATAGTTGAGGCCGATGCAGATGAACTTGCCGACGCTGCCGACGCAGGCGCCGATGCGCTGGTTGGCATCGAGCTTGGGCAAGACGCCGATATCGGTAGCGCGGATCTTGGCGAGGCCCTCGGGCGTCAGGGCCTGGCCGGCAATGTCGCCGACAATGCCACTGAGATCGCGGATGGTGCCGTCTTCGGCCAGGATGGCAGGCTTTTCCGCGCCCTTGGCGCCAATGCGGAGCAGTTTCATGAGAGTGGTCCTTTTGCCGTCGGCCTTGGCCATAGAGCTAACATGTTAGCGAGTCGAGGCCGACCTTGGTTCAATCCGTTCGGTTGGCGAAATTAGGCGCCGGGGCGGATGACGCCCTTCTTGAGGATGACATTGCCGTAAAGACGCGCCTCGCCGGTCTGGATGACGGCGGCGGCCTGCTTGGCCCGGTCGTAGAAGGCGAAGCGCTCGATCTTGGAATAGTGCTTGTCGGGCTCGTGGCGCGCGATGATGGCTTCGAATTCGTCGTCGATCGGCTGGCGGGCGGCCGGGTCGCCAACGACCTGCATGCCGATGGCGGTTTCCTCGACATATTGGTCGAGCGGCAGCAGCGTCAGGACAGCATCCAACATGTCGGTGACGGAAATGCCATCGGCGCGGATGGTCAGCGGCCCCAGGAACTCGGCCGGAAAATTGGCGTCGGCCAAGACGATTTCGTCGCCGTGGCCCATGGCGCGCAGGGTCGAGAGCAGTTCGGGGCCGAGCAGGGCCGGGATGTTCTTGAGCATTATTTCTCCCTGGCGGGGGCGATCCGCCGTTGTCGTTATTGGTTAGTCCCGCACAGCGAGGATTCTAGCCGAACGGGAAACTGTCCTTGTCTGTCCCCAGGGTGGCGCCATCGGCAAAGAGGGCCGGGCGCTCGCGGGCAAAGGCGAAGAGTTCGACCATGACCGCGTCGATATGGGCGCGGATGGCTTTGGTGGCCTGATCCTGGCTTGCGGCCAGGATGCCGTCGAAGATGGCCTGGTGCTCGGCGATGGTCAGCGCCAGACGGCGCGGGGTGATGATCAGCCGGCGCGCACGGTCGAGATTGGCGCGGGCCGAATCGATGATGCCCTTGATCTTGGTGAAGCGCATCGAGCGGAAGATGATGTCGTGAAAATCGATGTCGATCTGGTGGAAGGCTTCGGCATCGTCGCGGTCGGCCGCCTCGCGTTGCGCCGCCATATTGGTGTGAAGCGCCGCTATCAGATCGGCATCGTGGCCACCGATGAGGACGCGCAAAGCTTCCGATTCCAGTGCCTTGCGGATGAGCATGTATTCCCGCACATCGGCGATGCGCACCAGCGACACAGTGGAGCCGCGCTGCGGGGCGATATCGACCAGGCCCTCGGCCTGGAGCCGGGCCAGCGCTTCGCTCACCGGAAAGCGGGAGACGCCCAGCTCGGCACAGACCATGGACTTGTCGATGGCGCTACCGGGAGGCAAGGCGAGGGTCACTATGGCGTGCCGTAGCGCATTGGTGACGTCGGCGGTGACATTGCCGCGCGTCAGCGCCGTGGGTCTGGCCAGAAAAGAGTAGGGACTTGCTGTCGAGTTCATGCTAACATGTTAGTTGAGCCTGTTTCGAAATTCTACTCCGAGTGGCCATCTGACGTGATTTTCTCCGCTTCCGGTGCTCGCGTACAAAACGTACGCTGCGCTCCGGTCTCGAAAACCACGCCGGCTGCCTCACCGGAGCGAATTTCCAAACAGGCCCGTCAGTGCCGTGGTGCTTTACAATGCCCGTCGCTGCCGGTTGCGGGCGCAATCTGGCGGCAAACGGAGCCGGCGTAAAGCGCAGTTGAGACCCGACCCGCGAAAGTCCCCCGATCCATGTCTGAAACCATGACCCGCCCGCAGCCCCGCACGCTGGTGCTCAATGCCGCCGATAACGTCGCGGTGGCGCTTGCCAACCTCGATGTCGGCAGCGACACGCCGCAGGGTGTTCGAATCGTCCGCCGTGTGCCCAAGGGCCACAAATTCGCCAGCCGGGCGATTGCCGCCGGCGAAGCGGTGGTTAAGTTCGGCCAGATCATCGGCTTTGCCAGCGAGGCCATCGTGCCCGGCGACTGGGTGCATGAGCACAATTGCGGCATGGGCGGCGCCGATGGCAGCCTGACGCATGATTATGCGTTCAGCGAAGGCGCTGTCGCGCCGCAGATGATCCCGGTAGGCCAGCGCGCCACCTTCGAGGGCTATCGCCGTGCCAATGGCAAGGTGGGCACCCGCAACTATATCGGCATCCTCACCTCGGTGAACTGCTCGGCCACCGTGGCCAAATTCGTCGCCGAGGCCATCAATCGCTCGGGCATTCTCGACGACTATCCGGAAATCGACGGCGTGGTGCCGTTCGTGCATGGCACGGGCTGCGGCATGGAAAGCCGGGGCGAGGGCTTTGATATCTTAAAGCGCACGCAGTGGGGCTACACGTCCAACCCCAATCTGGGTGCGGCCCTGCTGGTGGGCCTCGGCTGCGAGGTGTTCCAGATCGGCCGCATGAAGGAAATGTATGGCATCGAGGACGGCGAGACGTTCCAGACCATGACCATCCAGGAGCGTGGCGGCACCAAGAAGATGATCGAGTGGGGTGTCGAGAAGGTCAAGGAGATGCTGCCCATCGCCGCCGCCGCCAAGCGCGAAACGGTCGATGCCAGCCACCTGACGCTGGCGCTGCAATGCGGCGGTTCGGATGGCTACTCCGGTATCACCGCCAACCCGGCGCTAGGCTATGCCGCCGATATCCTGGTGCGCAATGGAGGTACTGCCATCCTGAGCGAAACGCCGGAAATCTATGGCGCCGAACACCTGCTGACGCGCCGCGCCGTCTCGCGCGAAGTGGGCGAAAAACTCATCAGCCGGATCCATTGGTGGGAGGATTACACCCGCCGCAACCATGGCGAGATGAACAACAATCCCTCGCCGGGCAACAAGCTGGGTGGGCTCACCACCATTCTCGAGAAGTCGCTGGGCGCGGCGGCCAAGGGCGGCACGACGCCGCTGACCGCGGTCTATGAATATGCCGAGCCGGTGACCGAGAAGGGCTTCGTGTTTATGGATACGCCGGGCTTCGATCCGGTTTCGGCGACGGGGCAGGTGGCGGGCGGGGCGAACCTCCTCGCTTTCACTACCGGGCGCGGCTCCGCCTATGGCTGCAAGCCGGTACCATCGATGAAGCTCGCCACCAATTCGGACATGTATGCGCGCATGACCGACGACATGGACATCAATTGCGGCGACATCGTCGAGGGTGTTTCCATCGAGGACAAGGGCCAGCAGATCTTCGACATGCTGATCGAGATCGCCTCGGGCAAGCAGACCAAGTCGGAAGCGCTCGGCTACGGCGACAACGAGTTCGTGCCATGGCAGGTCGGAGCCACGATGTGAGCACCCAGCAGAAGACGGTCGACTATATCGTCGAGCAAAGCGCCGGCGCCGGCACCATCACGGCCAAGAAGATGTTCGGCGAATACGGCATGTATTGCGACGGCAAGGTCATGGCCTTCATCTGCGACGACCAGCTCTTCATCAAGCCGACCGAGGCCGGTCGCGCCTATCTCGGCCAGGTGACGGAGGCCGAGGCCTATCCGGGCTCCAAGATGTATTTCCTCATCGACGGCGATCGCTGGGACGATGCCGATTGGCTGGCTGGCCTGGTCAAGACCACGGCGGACGACCTGCCGGCACCCAAGCCGAAGAAGGCCAAGGGGTAAAGGATGCGCGGCGCCCATGTGGTCATTTCAGGCCGCGTGCAAGGCGTCGGCTTCCGCCTCTGGGTCGAGGTGGAAGCGGTGTCGCGGGGGTTGAGCGGCTGGGTGCGCAACCGGCGCGACGGATCGGTCGAAGCGGTCTTCCATGGTGAGGACGATGCTGTCGGCGCCATGCTGGAGGCGTGCTGGGAAGGCCCTGATGTGGCCGACGTGACCGCGGTGGCCGTCGCCGAAACGGACGAAGCGCCGTCGGGGTTTCAGATCCGCGGCACGGCGTAGATGCGTCAGGGCTTCAGCCGGTAGACCGACCCCACCCGATCAGTGCTCGCCCTGGCATCGCCAACGTCGCCCACTGCGTAAGACGCCAGGCGATCGAGACGCTCGACGGGCAGATCGCGCCGGTCGGGATCGCCCACGAGGACTTCCATGCCCGCGGCCGCGCAGAGTTCGAGAAACGGCAGCATGCGCCGTCCCACATCAGGATTGTAGAACACGTCGCCCGCCGCGATCAGGTCAAAGCCGATCGGCGCCAGGCCGTCGATGTCGAGTTCGACGAGGCTGATGGCGACGCCATTAGCGGTGGCGTTTAGCGAGACGGCAGCGCGGCCATTGGGGTCGATTTCCGCCGCGGTCACCGTGGCGCCGGCCCTGGCCGCCACAATGCCCACCAGCCCCGAACCGGCGCCCAGATCGAGGACGTGCTTGCCCCTCACCGTTTCCGGATGCGTCGTGAAGTGATGCGCCAGAGCAAGGCCGCCGGCCCATTGATAGGCCCAATAGGGCGCCGGGGGATCGTCGTGGTCTGGATCGGCCAGTCGCGACAGACGGCTGCCGGGATGAGCGGTGTAGAGCGCAATACCCGGCAGAGCCGGCACTGGGCGCAGTTCCAGATTCTGCGTGATGAAGGCGGTGGCCCTGTCGATCATCGCAGCATGCCATCAGGCCATGTCGGGCTCGGCATTGGCCCTGGCGAAGAAGATAGAGACCTTCAAACCCGCCCCAGGCAGGGAGTCCACGGTTACCTTGGCCTTGGCATTCTGGCCCAGGGAGTGAACGATGAGCGCGCTGAGCTTACCCGGGCGGGGCCAGCTAACACCCTCGGCCAGACCCACGCCGTCATCCGACACGGTGACACGGCAACCGGTCTCGTCCACCAGCGAATGGAGCGTGATGGTGCCCCCGTCGCGCCCGACAAAGGCGTATTTGAGCGCATTGATCATCAGTTCATTGACGACAAGTCCGGTTGGCATGGCGACATTGACCGAAACCGGCCAGGTATCGACCTGGAGGTTAAGGCGAATACCCTCGATTGCGTGGGCGGCCATGACAGACGAGGCGACCTGGCTCAGATAGACGCCCAGATCGACGCTTTCGGACTGCCCGTCCTCCGAGAGCGATTGATAGAGTAGTGCCAGCGAGCTTATGCGTCCGGCTAGGCGCTGAAACGCC
Organism: uncultured Devosia sp.; assembly: GCA_966212275.1. Taxonomy (GTDB): domain Bacteria; phylum Pseudomonadota; class Alphaproteobacteria; order Rhizobiales; family Devosiaceae; genus Devosia. The sequence continues at coordinate 32,713 of CBIHQV010000021.1, read as the reverse complement.
TGGCTGCCGGTATCATCAGGCATGTTGCGCGCCTCCAGCCGGATCAGCGCGGTGATCATCTGCAGGTTGTTCTTCACCCGATGCTGCAACTCGCGCAGCAGCGTATCTTTCTCCTGGATTGCAGTCTTGAGGTCTGCCTCGTTCTCAGATGTGCGGTGGGCAGTCTGGGCCAGAGCGACCAGCCGAAACGTTGGGTTGCCCGCGTCGTCCTCGATGACGTTGGACCACGCGTCGATGGTGATCTCGCCCTCTTCGCGCTTGATCACGAAGGTGCCGATATAGTCGTCTCGCAGGGCGACGGCCTGACTCAGCGGCTCGCCATTGTCGCGCGCCACCGCATCGGGTGGCAGCACGGTCCAGGGCTTGCCCTGCAGCTGGGCGGCAGACGTGCCGAGCAGGCGCTCAAACTCGAAATTGGCATAGGCCAGCCGTTCTTCGGGCTGCAGCTCCGCCACCGCAATGCCGAAAGGCACATGGTCCAGAAACTGCTTGAACCGGTCGCTTTCCAGCGCGTCGGCGAGGTTGGGTGTTTCGAGCAGCTCCCCGACGGAAACGGCCTCTTCTTCGCTATCGGTCAATAAATCGTTCCAGCTATCGGCAACCCCCGCCCCAGCCATAGCAGGTTCGAGGGTCGGGTGGCAGACTATCGGTCAAGGGCGCTGCAGGCCCGTGGCGCTCACATAGGTAACCATCAGATACTGGCTGCAGGTGATGAAGAGCCGGTTGCGGCGCGGACCGCCGAACACGACGTTGGAGGTCTTGGCGCCGGTCTTGATGCGGCCGAGCAGGGCGCCCGAGGGGTTGTAGACATTCACGCCGAGGCCGGCGCTGGTCCAGACATTGCCCTCGGTGTCGAGGCGGAAACCGTCGGGCAGGCCGGAATCGACATCGGCGAAGACCTTCGCATTGGTCAGCTTGGTGCCATTGACGTCGAACTGCCGGATATGGGCCGGCCAATCGGGATCATGGCTCTGGCCGGTATCGGAGACATAAAGCACCGACTCGTCGGGCGAGAAGGCAAGGCCATTGGGCTTGGCGAAATCGTCGGCCACCACGGTCAGCGAACCATCAGCCGGATCGAAGCGATAGACGAAGCAGCCGGCCTGTTCCTGGTCGGATTTGTAGCCTTCGTAATCGCTGAGAATGCCGTAGGGCGGATCGGTGAACCAGATGGTGTCGTCGGATTTGACCACCACGTCATTGGGGGAATTGAGCCGCTTGCCCTGGTAGCGGTCGACGAGCGTGGTGACGGTGCCGTCCCACTCGGTGCGCAGCACGGCGCGGGCGCCATGCGAGCAGGAGATCAGGCGCCCCTGTCGGTCGCGGGTATTGCCGTTGACGTAGTTGGACGGCGTGCGGAACGGGGTGACGCCCAGCTCCGGCACCCATTTCAGCATGCGGTTGTTGGGTATGTCGCTCCAGACGAGGAAATTGCCATCGCCGAACCACACCGGGCCTTCGGCCCAGCGGCAGCCATCATAAAGGACCTCAAGCGGGGCGATGCCGATCGCGAGGTCGTAGAATTTCTTGTCGATGAATTCGAGCGCGTCGCCGCCGATGGCCATGCCGTTCCCTCCCGTTTGCCGGCATATGATGCGACGGGGCGATGAGTTGCAAGGGGTAGGCGGGCCGGGTCTAGGGCATCGGCACGTTGACGCGGCGGTCGACTGTCAGTGTCACCGCGATGACCACGAAGGCGAAGATCACCATGCCCAGAGCAATGGCATGCGCCTCGGCCCATTGCAGCCGTTCGACATGATCGTAGAGCGCGATGGCGATGACCTTGGTCTGGCCCGGAATATTGCCACCGATCATCAGCACCACGCCGAATTCGCCCACGGTATGGGCAAAGGTCATGACCGCGCCGGTGATGTAGCCGGGGCGGGCGAGCGGGAGCGCGACGCGCCAGAAGCGCTGCCAATTGCTGGCGCCCAGGCTCGAGGCGACTTCGAGCGGATCGTCGCCGATGGCGGCAAAGCCATTGCGCAGCGGCTGCACCATGAAGGGCAGCGAATAGAGCATCGAGCCGATGACGAGGCCGGTGAAGGAGAAAGCCAGCGTGCGGCCGCCCCACAGGCTGGCGATCCAGCCGCCCGGGCCGTTCGGGCCCAGCGCGATGAGCAGGTAGAAGCCCAGCACCGTTGGCGGCAGCACCAGGGGCATGGCCACGATGGCGCCGACCAGTTCGCGATAGCGGCTGCGGCTGCGCGCCAGCCACCAAGCGATCGGCGTGCCCAGGACGAGCAGGATAAGCGTGTTGATCGTGGCCAGGGTCAAGGTCAGGCTGACCGGTGTCCAGATATCGGCAAGGCTCATGCAGTAGTCCGTCCTTCCGTGGCTCCCGTCACCCCACCCTCGATCCCTCCCCACCGAGGGGAGGGAGGCGCCAGCACAGTCCGCCCGGCTCTATCGTCTCCTTCCCCTTGTGGGGAGGGATCGAGGGTGGGGGTGAGTGAGCCACGGTATCGAGACTTTCGCCAGCCCCGGCGTCAGGTCGAAGCTACTCCACCACGTAACCGTTCGCCTCGATCACCTTCACCGCTTCATCGCTCTTGAGGAAATCGATGAAGGCGGTGGCGGCCGGGTTGGTTTCGCCGGTCGTGAGCAGCACGGCGTCCTGGCGGATGGGTTCGTAGAGATCGGCCGGCACGATCCACACGCCGGACTTGCCGATCACCTGGCTGGCGGCGACGAAGCCGAGTTCGGCATTGCCGCTCTCGGTGAATTGCAACGTCTGGGAGATGTTCTCGCCGGTCACCAGCTTGGGCGTGATGGCCTCGGTCAGGCCCAAAGCTGCGATGGCTTCCTGCGCAGCACGACCATAGGGCGCGGTTTCGGGATCGGCGATGGCGACATGGTCGAAATCGCCGGCTTCCAGCACGGCCTTGCCGTCCGTCAGGTCGAGCGAGGTGCTGTAGAGCGCCAACGCGCCGATGGCGTAGGTGAAGACGGTGCCCTCGACGCCAAAGCCCTCGGTCACGGCCTGCGCCGGTCGCTTGTCATCGGCGGCCAGGAACACCTCGAACGGCGCGGCCTGCGTTACCTGCGTGTAGAGCGCGCCGGTCGCGCCGAAGCTGTAGGTCACGTCGTGCCCGGTCGCCGCCTTGAACAGTGGTGCCAGTTCTTCGGCCACTTTGGTGAAGTTGGCCGCTACGGCGACGCTGACGGTTTCAGCGTGGGCGGCGGTGGTCAGCAGCAGGCCAGCCAGCAGCGTGCCCAGAAATGCGCGATTCATCGAATGCTCCGATATGTCTCTAGAACCATATCGGTTCTGACGCAGGGTCGGTGGCCGCGCAAGCGTTATTTCCGTCCGGACATATCGAATTTCTGCCGCAGGGCGGCGACATCGTCGGCGACCGCTCGTCGCGTGTGCTCCTGCATGGCGCGGTAGCGCGCAAGCACGAACTGCCCCGCCTCGGTCAGGTGCGCTCCACCCTGTGCGGCGCCGCCGCGGCTCGATTCCACCAGGGGTTGCCCGAACCCTTCGTTGAGAGCCTGCACCAGGCCCCAGGCGCGCTTGTAGCTCATGCCCATGGCCTTGCCGGCCGCCGAGATGGAGCCGGTCTGGCTGATCAGATCGAGGAGGTCGGCCCGGCCCGGGCCGACATAAGCGGTGTCGCTGAGGGTTATCCGCAGGTGGGTGAGGCCATCGAGGGGGACTTTGTCAGTCAAAGCGCAACCTCCAGCGGGCTACCACGAAGTCTAGCCGCGCAATGCGCTCGCTTCGCGGGCCAAAGCCTCGATGCGGCCCCAGTCACCATTGGCCAGGGCATCGTTGGGCATGATCCACGAACCGCCAACGCAGATGACGTTGGGCAGGCCGAGATAGACCTTGGCCTTGGCAGGGTCGATGCCGCCGGTGGGGCAGAAGGTGATGTCGGGTAGCGGCGAGGCGAAGGCCTTGAGCACCGGGGCGCCGCCATTGGCTTCGGCCGGGAAGAACTTGAGGAAGCTATAGCCGCGTTCGGCGGCGGTCATGGCTTCGCTGGGGGTGGCGATGCCCGGCAGCAGGGGAATGCCGATATCGTCGGCGGCATCGAGGATGCGCGGCGAGATGCCCGGCGACACCATGAAGCGGCAGCCGGCGTCGACCGACTGCTTCATATGGAGCGCGTTGCGCACCGTGCCCGAGCCGACAATGGCGCCGGTGACCTTGCCCATTTCTTCCATGACCTTGAGCGCATTGGGCGTGCGCAACGTCACTTCGAGGATCGGCAAGCCGCCTGCGACCAGCGCTTCGGCCAGCGGCCGCGCCTGGCTGACGTCGTCGAGAATGATGACGGGCACGACCGGGGCAAGCGAGAGGATGGAACGGATGGCGGCGGCGTCTTGCGGCATGATCTTCCTCGTCGTTGGCTTGTGGAGGAACGGTTAGGACCGCGGGAAAATTACCGCAACCCCGTTCATTGAAAAGCCGGGAAAAAATCCTTAGGTTCCGCCTCGACTTCGGAGGAGAGGCGCCATGGTGCAGACGATCAATGCGGTGACGCCTCTCGAGGAGGCGCGCGCCATCCTCGGCCAGCATTTCGATCTGAAATTCTCCAAGGCAGTCGAACGCGCCACCGAGAAGGTGTTCGAGCGCGTCCGCGACAAGATTCCGGCCATCGAATGGCCCTTCTATGCGCCGCTGATCTTCGAGATCAACCGGCTCAAGAAGGAGAAGGACGCGGTCATCCTCGCCCACAATTACCAGACGCCGCAGATCTATCACGGCGTCGCCGATATAGTCGGCGACAGCCTGCAGCTCGCCATCGAGGCGACCAAGGTCAAGCAATCGGTGATCGTGCAATGCGGCGTGCATTTCATGGCCGAGACTTCCAAGCTGCTGAACCCCGAAAAGACGGTGCTCATCCCCGATAGCCGCGCCGGCTGCTCGCTCGCCTCCTCGATCACGGCCGAGGATGTGCTGATGATGAAGGCGAAGTATCCGGGCGTGCCCGTCGTCACCTATGTGAACACCTCGGCGGCGGTGAAGGCAGTGACCGACGTCTGCTGCACCTCGTCCAACGCCCTCGACATCGTCAATCGCGTAGACGGGGATACGGTCATGATGATCCCCGACCAGTACCTGGCGCAGAACACGGCCAAGAAGACGCACAAGAAGGTCATCACCTGGGCCGGCGCCTGCGAGGTGCACGAGACCTTCACGGCCGATGACATTTCCGAGCTGCGCCACGCCTATCCGACGGCCAAGATCATCGCCCATCCCGAATGCCCGCCCGAGGTGATCGATGCGGTGGATTTCGCCGGCTCGACCGCGGCGATGATCGACTGGGTCAAGACCACCAGGCCCGCCCGGGTGGTGATGGTCACCGAATGCTCGATGTCGGACAATGTCGCCAGCGAGACCACCGGCGTCGATTTCCTGCGCGGCTGCAACATCTGCCCGCATATGAAGCGCATCAACCTCGAAAACGTGCTGTGGAGTCTCCACACCATGACCGAGGAAGTCGTGGTCGATCCGGCGATCATCCCGGCGGCCCGGCTGGCAGTGGAGCGCATGATCGAGATGAGCCGGAAGGGCGACTAGCGGCCCAGGGCGTAGCGCCGGTGATGGGCGAGGAATTCGACCCCGGGGCGGAATGGTGCCTCGGGCAGCAGGAGGCTGCTGCGCAGCGCCGCAAGCGTGTCGCGATCGAGCAGTTCCGGATGGGGCACCAGGATACGGTAGTCATCCTCGATGGCGACCAGCCCATCGCGGAAAACTGGGGTCAGCGACGCGATCATCGGCAGATAGTTGGCGATGGCCAATGGGCCACCCTGGTCGCGCGGCTGGATGGCGGTAACGTCGAGATCGGGATGCAGCGCGGAGGCGGGAGCAGGGAAGCGCGCGCCGGTCAGCGCGCAGCGATAGCCGTAGCTGAGCAGCACGAGGCGCTGGAGACTGGTATAGGCTTCAAGGCTGTCATCGGCGGCGAAGCCGCGCTGCGGCTCCTCGCCCAGACCGCTATCCTCGTCTCCGACCACCGGTCCCCTCCAGCTTCCCCTGGGGAAAGACCTTACGTAGAACCACAGAGCTTGCAAGCGGAGCTGCTCCAGCCATGACCACCTTCGAGAACACCCTCAATGCCGATGGCGCGCTGATCGTCGGCGCGGGGCTGGCGGGGCTCTTCACCGCACTCAAGCTGGCGCCGCGCCCGGTGACGGTGCTGTCGCCCAAGCCGCTGGGTTTCGGCGCCTCATCGGCCTGGGCGCAAGGCGGCGTCGCGGCGGCGGTGGGTCTGGGCGACAGCAGCCATGCCCATGCGGTCGATACTGAAATGGCCGGCGCCGGCATCGTCGATCACGGCACTGCCGAAAGCGTCACCGCCGAGGCGGCGGCGCGCATCGAGGATCTGGCGCGCTGGGGCACGCCGTTCGATCGCGACGATTTCGGCAAGCTCGAACTGGGGCGGGAGGCCGCGCATTCGGCCAACCGCATCGTAAAGGTCGAGGGCGACCGCTCCGGCTGGGCCATCATGCAGGCCATCATCGCCGAAGTGCGCCGCACGCCCTCGATCCGAGTGGTCGAGGGCATCACGGCGCTGAGCCTGGCGCGGGACAATGGCCGCATTGTCGGCGTGTTCTGCCGCCGGCTGGGCGACCGCTATTCCGAGCCGGTCTTCATCCGTGCCCGCGCCACCGTGCTGGCCGCCGGCGGGTTGGGCGGGCTCTATGCCGTCACCACCAATCCGCCCGGCGTGCGCGGCCACGCCATGGGCATGGCGGCAAGGGCGGGGGCGCTGATTGCCGACGCCGAATTCGTGCAGTTCCACCCCACGGCCATCGCGACAGGTGCCGATCCGGCGCCGCTCGCCACCGAAGCGTTGCGGGGCGAAGGCGCGATCCTGGTCAATGACCTGGGTGAGCGCTTCATGCCGGCAATCCACCCGGATGCTGAACTGGCGCCGCGCGACGTGGTGGCGCGTGCCAATTTCCGCCAGATCCAGGCGGGCCGGAAGGTGTTCCTCGATACGCGACAGGTGCTGGGCGAGGCGATCCTCACGCGCTTTCCGACCGTGTCCAAATACTGCCTCGAGGCCGGCATCGACCCGGTCGCGAACCCGATCCCGGTGACGCCGGCTGCGCATTTCCATATGGGCGGCGTCAAGGTCGACGAACGCGGCCGCTCTTCGCTGCCCGGCCTCTGGGTGTGTGGCGAAGCCAGTTGCACGGGCCTTCACGGCGCCAATCGCCTTGCGTCCAATTCGCTGCTTGAGGCCACCGTCTATGGCGCGCGCATTGCCGAAGATATCGGCGGGCTGGAGCCGGCGCGCGAACTTGCGCCGTTTAAGGGTATCGAGTGGAACGAAGCCGAGGGCGAGAAGGCCGAACAGGTGCTGCGCGACCTGCCGGCGGTGCAGAACCTGCGTCGCATCATGACCGACCTGGTCGGCGTGGAGCGCGATGCAACCGGGCTCAAGGCGGCCCTGCGCGGCATTGCCGAGCTCGAGGCGCATGCCGAGCACGTCACCAGCGCCTATCTCAACATGACCACCTCGGCGACGCTGGTCGCCGCCGCTGCCCTCAAGCGCACCGAGAGCCGGGGCGGGCATTTCCGCACCGATTATCCCGAGACCGACGACGTCAACTGGGAGCACCACACGACGATGACGCTGGAGGAAGCGCTGGCGATCAGGGCCGGCGCCTGAGCCGGCGCGACTCTTATTCGGCCATCAGGAATTCGGCGACGGCGGCGCGATCTTCCGCGGTCCATTGCGAGGTGCCATCCTTGATCACCTCGCCCATCGGCCCGCCGAGCACGTCGAAGCCGGGCGTGAAGCCGTCCATCAGCGTCTGGGCCAGCAGGGTCGCGTCGTAGCCTTCCCCGATCAGCGCGTCGCGCGTCAGCGACGGTGCCTTGCCGCCGGTGCCACCGGGCGAGCCGGTCAGTGCATTGCCCCAATCGAGCGCGCCCAGCGCGTTGCGCGGCGTGTGGCAGGCGACGCAATGTGCTGGGCCATAGGCGAGGTACTTGCCCCTGTTGTAGGCCTCTGACTTACCCTCTTCCGGCACGAAGCGGGCGGGCGAGAGGAACAGGTTCTTCCAGCCGGCCATGGCCAGCCGGATATTGAAGGGGAACGGGATCTGGCTCGCCGCCGCCGGTTCGCTGACCGGCTCGGTCGCCATCAGGGCGGCATAGAGATCGGCGACTTCCTGGTCGCTCATCAGCGTGTAGTTTTCATAGGGAAAGGCCGGATAGAGATGCCCCTGCGGGCCCATGCCATTGCTGATGGCGTCGGAGAACTGCGCGAGGGTCCAGTTGCCGATGCCGGCTTCCGGGTCGGAGGTGATGTTGGGCGGCACGAAGGTGCCGAAGGGCGTTGCGAGCCCGGCGCCGCCCGAGAGGAAGGCGCGACCAGTGGCGGCGTCGGTGTGGCAGGCCACGCAGCCGCCCAGCCGGATAAGATAATTGCCGCGCTCGACATCGCCGACCAGCGTCAGGTCCCGTGCGGGACCGGTGACGGGCTTGAGGAAATAGACCGCAGCACCGATGGCAAGAACCGCCAGCACACCCAGAACAACCAGCCTACGACGCATCACTGATCCCCCAACCACGCGAGGCAATAGAGAGCAGAGGCGGGCCGGGCTGGCAACTGACGGAAATGTCAGGCGTGAGCCAGGGATTATTTCCCGAGGACGGCGTCGACCTCGGCGCGGGTCGGCGGCTTGCAGCCCTTGCGGCCGCAATTGATGCCGGCCACCACGGCGCCAAAGCGCAGCATGTCGCTGAGCGCGCCCTCGCCCAGCCCTTCGAGCTTGCCCGGCTTGAGCAGGCCGCGCTCATGCAGCCAGGAGAGGATGCCGGCCATGAGGCTATCGCCGGCGCCGACGGTGTCGCCGAAAACCGGCGGCTTGTAGATCGCTGCCGTCGCCGTGCCGGCCTTGGTAAAGGCGCGCGAGCCCTTGTCGCCGAGGGTCACCACGACAAGCTGGCAATTGGGGCGGGCGAGCAGGTCGGCCGCGTGCTGCTCGATGCTCCTGGCGCTGTCGAGCGCTTCGAGATCTTCCTCGGAAACCTTTACCACATGGGCGAGATCGAGGAAGGTCGAGAGCCGGGCCTTGTAGCCGGCAAAATCGTCGACGAGGCTCGGGCGCACATTGGGGTCGATGGCGATGGTCGCGCCCTTGGCGATGGCCGCCTTGACGATTTCGAGCCAGATCGCGGCCTCATCCGGCTTGATCGGGCAGAAGCCGCCGATCTGGTAGAGATCGAGCTTGTCGGGCAGGGCGGCGATGCCCCTGGCGGCCTCGATGGCGCCATCGGCCGAGCGGTAGAAGCCGTAGCGGGCATTGTGGTTGGCGTCGAAATTGACCACGGCCAGCGTGGTATATTCCTTGACGCGCTCGGTCAGCAGCGGGGTGACGCCAGCATCCTTGAGCGGCCCGAGCAGATAGTCGCCGAACGCATCGGCCGAGATGGGGCAAAGAAAGCCGGTGGGGTTGCCGAGCTTGGCCAGCGCAATGGCGCAATTATAGGGCGAGCCGCCGGGATGGGCCGTCATCACGATCTGGCCCTGGCCGTCGCGACCGATCAGTTCGCCACCGGGCAGTGCCACCTCGGCCTTGAGATCGATCAGGCTTTCCCCGCCAACAACAAACATGCAATGCCTCCCAGCGCAGTCGGCAGCGACATAGCATTTTTGGTGAGCCTGTCACTAGCGACGTGAGCGAATGCTCACTATGCCGGCTTCGGGTAACGCGCGGCCCACCAGTCGCTCCACCGCCGCTCCAGGGCACTGAACTCGGCGTCGTCGAGGCCGTAGGTCGTCAGCAACACCGAGCCGCCGCCGTGTGGTCGGTTGGGCGCGATACCCATGTCGGAGACCACGAGCAGGCCATTGCCCCATTGCTCGACGGTGAGCGCAGTCTGGAAATGCGTGTGATACCAGACCTTGCCTGATGCACTGTCGCCTGTGCCCAGCCGGGCGGCATAGGCCTCGCCCGGTTCGAGGTCCGCGGCTTCGCCGAGCCCCAGTTCGGCGCTCGGCTCGTTGACTTCGGGTTTGCTCGGCCCCGACAGGTAGATCGTGCGCCGCTGCTCGCCCGGATGGAGTTCCAGCGCCAGCCGCAATTGCTGGAAGAAATTGATCCAGCCCTGGCTGATGTCCTCGTAGACCCCCGTCCAGTCGAGCTGTGCCCCGCCCACTCGCAGCAAGCGCAGGCGGGTGCCACCGGCGACGGTGGTGAGTTCGATGGCGTCGGACGCGCCTTCCCATTCGCCGAACTGCACTACATGGCTGCTCTCGTCGGCTGTTGCGCCATCGACGAAGATGAACTGGATTTCCTCATCCAGGCTGGGCGCGTCCCAACCGAACCAGGTGGCGATCTGGCCCGGGTCGCGCAGGGCGGCCCACACCGTTTCGATGGCGGCCGCGATGGTGATGTCGACAACGACCTGCCTGGTGGCCTCGGTCATGCGTCCCTCCCTCAAGTGCTGGCCCAAGTGGCTGCAGCCGGGCCACTGGCGAATGTAGCCGAGCTTGGTCACCCGCTGCAAACACTTGCGGCGCCACAGCTTTACTCGCCCCCCGCCCCGTGTATTGTTGGCCCAAGGCCGAAACGGGAGGGTGACGGCCGCAACACGGAGGATTGCAGTTTGGATCGTCGTAAGTTCTTCACCAAGGCCGGCGTCGCCGGCGCTGGCGCCGTCGCTGCCACTACCGGGCTGGCCATGCCGGCCATTGCCCAATCCAACCCAAAGGTGACCTGGCGCCTGGCCAGCTCGTTCCCCCCGGGCCTCGACACCATCTATGGCGGCGCCGAAACGCTGGCCAAGTATGTGAGCGAAGCCACCGACGGCAATTTCACCATCGACGTGTTTGCGGCCGGCGAACTGGTGCCGCCGCTGGAAGTGGTCGATCCGGTGTCTGAAGGCACGATCGAGATGGCCCATACCGTGGGCTACTATTTCTCGGGCAAGGACGTCGCCTGGGCGGCAATGGCCGCCATTCCCTTCTCGCTCAATGCTCGCGGCATGAGCGCCTGGTACTATCACGGTGGTGGCCTCGACATCACCAACGAGTTCCTGGGCGGCTACAATATCGTCGGCTTCCCCTGCGGCAATACCGCAGCGCAGATGGGCGGCTGGTTCCGCAAGGAGATCAACACCCTCGCCGATCTCCAGGGCCTCAAGATGCGCGTCGGCTTTGCCGGCAACATCCTGACCAAGCTCGGCGTTATCCCGACGCCCATGCCGGGCGGCGAAATCTACAATGCGCTCGAAAAGGGCACGATTGACGCCGCCGAATGGGTTGGCCCCTATGACGACGAGAAGCTCGGCTTCCAGAAGGTCGCGCCCTACTACTACTATCCCGGTTGGTGGGAAGGCGGCCCGACCGTCCATGCCCTGATCAACAAGGGCAAGTTCGAGGAGCTGCCGCCGGCTTACCAGTCGCTGCTCCAGACGGCGTGCCAGGCGACGAGCGCCGACATGCTGGCCAAGTATGACTATGTGAACCCCACCGCGCTCAAGAAGCTGGTGGCTGCCGGTGCGCAGCTCCGGCCGTTCAGCCCGGAAATCATGGAAGCCAGCTTCAACGCCGCCAACGAGACCTATACGGAGCTGTCCGCCTCGAGCCCGGCCTTCAAGACGATCTGGGATTCGATCACCGCGTTCCGCAAGGATCACTACCTCTGGAACCAGGTTGCAGAGCTCAACTTCGACGCCTTCATGCAGAGCCAGCAGCGCGCCGGCAAGCTGTAGGCGCAAGCGCGCCTGATAAGAAACCCCGGGTCTCGGCCCGGGGTTTTTGTTTGCTAGAACACCGGCGCTGGTGGCGGCGTGTAGGTCTCGGTTGGTTCGCCGAAGCTCGGGGCCGGCTGCACCTGGAAGCCTGGGGCGGACTCCCCGCCACCCGTCGGCGGGAGCACGATCTCGATCGTGTTCAGGTCCACGTCCACTTCCTTGTCGAGGAAGAAGGTGACCAGTTCGGGGAAGGCGATGAGCAGGCCGACCAAGATGAGCTGTAAGACCAGCCACGGAATCGCGCCCAGGTAGATGTCGCGCGTCTTGACCTTGTCGCGGGGCACGATGCCGCGCAGGTAGAACAACGCGAAGCCGAAGGGCGGGTGCATGAAGCTGGTCTGCATGTTGGCGCAGATCATGACTCCGAACCAGACAAGGTCGATGCCCAGCGACTCGGCGACTGGTGCCAAGAGCGGAATGACGATGAAGGCGATCTCGAAGAAATCGAGGAAGAACGCCAGCACGAAGATGAAGATGTTGACGAAGATGAGGAAGCCGACCACCCCGCCCGGGAGGTTGGAGAGCATGTCCTCGATCCAGTGACCGCCGCCCACGCCCTGGAACACCAGGCTGAAGACGCGCGCGCCGAGCAGGATGAAGACGACCATGGCGGTGAGGCGCATGGTCGAGACCATGCCGTCCCAGGTGATGGACCATTTGAGCCGGCCGTTGAACCAGGCCAGCAGCAAAGCGCCGACCACGCCCATGGCGCCGGCCTCGGTGGGGGTAACGAGACCCAGGAGGATCGTGCCGAGCACGATGAAGATCAGCGCCAGGCTTGGTACCGTGCCGCGGAGGATCTTGGCCCAGAGCGGCCAGCCGCGCAGGGTGCGCGCCTCGGGCGGCAAAGCCGGCACGTCCTGCGGGCGGAATATGGAGAGGATGAACACCCAACCCATGAACAGCAGCACCTGGACGATCGAGGCGCCGGTGGCCCCGATATACATTTCGCCAGGCGATTTCTGTAGCTGGTCGGCCAGCACGATCAGCACCAGCGAGGGCGGGATGAGCTGGGTAATGGTGCCCGAGGCGGCGATGACGCCGGTGGCGTGGCGCACATTGTAGCCATAGCGCATCATCACCGGCAGCGAGATCAGGCCCATGGCGATGACCGAGGCCGCCACGGTGCCGGTAATGGCGCCCAGGATCGCGCCCACGATAATGACGGCGTAGCTGAGCCCGCCCCGGACACCGCCGAACAATTGGCCGAAGCCATCGAGCAGGTCCTCGGCCATGCCGCTCTTTTCGAGGATGACGCCCATGAAGGTGAAGAACGGGATGGCCAGCAGCAGCTCGTTACTGAGCACGCTATAGAGCTGGTAGGTGAGATTGCCGAAGAACATCGGCGTCATCAGGCCCAGCTCGATGGCGGCCAGGCCGCCGAACAGGCCCACCGCGGCCAGCGAGAAGGCGGCCGGATAGCCGATGATGAGGAAGACGACGAGCCCGCCGAACAGGATCGGCGCCATGTTCTCGCGAATGAGATCGATCATTGTACGGGTTTCTCGTAGGCGAATTCGCGGTGATAGGTGGTGGTCAGCGCCAGGATGCACTTGATGATCTCGGCGATCCCCTGCAGCAGCAGCACGCTGAAGCCCAGCGGCAGCATCAGGCGCACCGGCCAGCGCGGCAAACCGCCCGCGGCATTGGAGGTGACGTTCTGCACCCAGGCCTGCACGAACCACGGCCAGGTGAAATAGATCATCAGGATGCAGAGCGGCAGCAGGAAGAACAGCCCGCCGAGGAGGTCAATCCAGGTGCGGGCCCGCTCGCTGATGGCGCCGTAGACGAGATCGACGCGGACATGCTCGTTCATCTTGAGCGTCCAGGCGCCGCCTAGCATCACCATGCCGCCGAACATGTACCAGACCGATTCGGAGAACACGTTGGAGTAGTTGGTGTAGAGCCAGACCATGCCGCCGAAAAAGCCGCCGCCAATGCTGCGCTCGATCGATATCATGGCCGCGATCGAATAGCGGAAGATGGCGTTGAAGGCGCTCATCAGGGCCGAGAACAGCACCAGCCAGACGGCGACGAGGCCCACCCGGCGGCTGATTTCGTCGATGATGCGCGTGATGGTCAAGGCGAAGGACACCGGCGACCCTCCCTGTCGTTTGCGTCGATAACCTTCATGGCATGTCACGTAGGCTTTGCAAATCAACGATTGGGCTTGCCCCCACCCTCGGCTGGGGCACCCGGGGGGGCATGGCGCGGGCCGTCCTCAAAAAATCTTCCGCTTCCCGGGATTAAGAGATGGCGGGTGGTGTTGACCCTTTGAGGACCGCAGCGACGGTCCCGCAACATGGAGGGAAATATCCCATGAAGTTCCGTTCGATACTCGCCGGTGCGGCCGCCCTGGCGCTTCTGGCCATGCCCGCTTTCGCAACCGACTTTCTCGGTGGTGCCGTCAAATCCACCGATATCGGCGGCAAGATGGTGCTGACCGACGCCAACGGCATGACGCTCTACACCTTCGACAAGGACACCAATGGCGATGGCAAGAGCGTTTGCAACGGCGACTGCGCCGTCAAGTGGCCGCCGCTGATGGCCCAGGCTGACGCCGCCGCCGAGGGCGATTTCTCGCTCGTGACCCGCGACGATGGTTCGGCCATGTGGGCCTATAAGGGCTGGCCGCTCTACTACTGGTACGAGGATACCGCGGCTGGCGACATCAAGGGTGACGGCGTCGGTGGCGTCTGGCATCTTGCCGTCGAATAATCTGCCGGGCACTCCGTGGACAGTTTCCTCGACCAACTCGAAGCCTGCGTGCCGGCCCTGAGGCGCTATGCCCGGGCGCTGACACGCAGTGCTGACCTGGCCGATGACCTGGTGCAGGATTGCCTTGAACGTGCCATTTCCAGGCGCGGTCTGTTCCGGCCGACCGGACCGGTCCGCGCCTGGCTGTTCACGATCCTGCTGAACCTGCACCGCAATGCCGTGCGGGCGTCGCATCGCCGCGGCGAGACGGTGGATTTCGATACCATTCCCGAACCATCGACCCCGGCTCCGCAGCCGGGCCATATTGCGCTGGCCGAGATGGCCCGCGCCATCGACTCGCTGCCACTGGAGCAAAAGGAAGCCTTGCTGCTCGTTACCCTTGAGGGCCTTGCCTATGGCGAGGCCGCCGACATCCTGAAGATTCCGCTGGGCACGCTGATGAGCCGGCTGGGCCGGGCCCGCGCCGCCTTGCGCGTGTTGACCGGAACGCCGGCCGAGCCGCATCTGAGGACAGTCAAATGAGCCAGATCAGCCGCGATCAGCTCATCGCCTATGCCGACGGGCAGCTGCCCGAGGCCGAGCGCCCAGCTGTCGGCGCCTATCTCGGCGCCAATCCTGAGGCCGCCGCCGAAGTCGCGCTGCTGCAGCGCCAGTCGCATGCCATCAAGACGCTGTTTGGACCGGCCGGGGCCGAAGACGTGCCCGTCCGGCTCAAGCCGCGGCGCCTTGCCGCCGAAATGGGTCGGCGCCGGGCGCGGTCCTGGAGCTGGGCTGCCGCTGCCGTCGTGCTGGTTGGTCTGGGTTTGGGCGCCGGCTGGTTCGCGCGTCCGCTGCTGGAGGCACAGGGCCCCAGCGAGATGCTGATTGCCGATGCCGTCAACGCCCATGCCGTCTACGTCGCCGAGAACCGCCATGCGGTGGAGGTGGGGAGCGACGACAGCGAGCATTTGAGCTCCTGGCTCTCGAACCGTCTGGATACGACGCTGGGGATGCCCGACCTGACGAAAGAGGGCTTCACCCTGGTCGGTGGGCGCCTGCTGCCCGGGGAGCCCGAGGCCGGCGGCCGCGCGGCACAACTGATGTATGAGAACGAGGCGCAGCAGCGGGTCACCATCTATGTGACCGCAGCCCTGCCGGACGGGGCGCCGGCCTACCAGTTTGCCAGCTATGAGGGTGCCGAGGCGTTCTACTGGGCCAATGCGCGGATCACCTGCACGGTGGTGGGCACACTGCCGGAAGAGCAGATGAAGGCGGTGGCGGGCGCGGTTTACTCGCAGTTGACCGAGGGTGATGTGGGCTCTGGGCCGCCCTATCGGGGGTAGGCCCTCAGCCGTTCTTTGCCACCGGCGCATTCCGTGGGGGGATGTCGTTGGAATAGATGTTGTGCAGGCCGACATTGAGGATGTCGCGTTCGCCGCACAGGGCCATGGTGGTGTCGAGTTCCTTGCGGATGATGTCGAGCACGCGGGTGACCCCGGTCTCGCCGCCGGCGCCCAGGCCATAGAGCATGGGCCGCCCGATGAAGGTGCCCTTGGCGCCATAGGCCATGGCCTTGAGCACGTCCTGGCCCGAGCGGATGCCGCTATCGAGATAGACCTCGGTCTTGTGGCCGACACGGTCGACGATTTCGGGCAGTACGCGGATGGTCGAAGGCGCGCCGTCGAGCTGGCGTCCGCCGTGGTTGGAGACGACGATGGCATCGGCGCCATTGTCGATCGCCGCCTGCGCATCGTCGGGGTCGAGCACGCCCTTGACGATGACGGGGCCACCGAAGCGCTCCTTGACCCAGGCGACGTCAGCCCAGTCGAGCGCCGGGTCGAACTGGCTCGCCGTCCAGGACGAGAGCGAGGCCAAGTCGTGTCCGCCGCTGACATGGCCGACGATGTTGCGGAAGGTGTGCCGCTTGGTGCCCAGCATGCCGGCGCACCACAGCGGGTGCTGCATCATCTGCCAGATTGAATGGGCATTGAGCTTGGGCGGAGTGGCAAGGCCGTTGCGGATATCCTTGTGGCGCTGGCCGAGGATCTGGAGGTCCATGGTCAGCACGAGGGCCGAGCACTTCGCGGCCTTGGCCCGGTCGATCAGCCGCTCGATGAAGCC
The DNA here is from genome assembly GCA_966212275.1 of uncultured Devosia sp. Taxonomy (GTDB): domain Bacteria; phylum Pseudomonadota; class Alphaproteobacteria; order Rhizobiales; family Devosiaceae; genus Devosia. The sequence continues at coordinate 16,167 of CBIHQV010000021.1, read as the reverse complement.
GCGATCGCGCATCACATAGAGCTGGAACCAGAACGGCGCGGTGGTGTTTTCGGCCACATCCTCGATCGAGCAGACGCTCATGGTCGAGAGCGTGAAGGGAATGCCGTATTTCTCGGCAGCCAGCGCCGCCTTGATCTCGCCGTCGGCGACCTGCATGCCGCCCGTTGCGGCCGGGGCGATGGCCACCGGCATGGTGATCTCATTGCCCAGCATCCGCGTCTTGAGGTTGCGGTTCTCGAGATTGACCGCGACCTTCTGCTTGAGGCTGATCTTGCCGAAATCGCTCTCGTTGTCGCGATAGGTGCCTTCGGTGTAGCTGCCGCTATCGGCATATTCGAAGAACATCTTGGGCACGCGGCGGCGGGCGCGCTGCTTCATCTCTTCAACGGTCAGGATTTTGTCGAGATGGGGCATGGGGCACTCCGGCGAGGGGACGAGCTTGCCCTAGCAACTAACATGTTAGTCGTCAATGCGACATGCGGACAAGTGGTCGGTCGCCCGCGATGCTAGCGCTTGGGGCCGTCCACTGCGCTCCACATGGCCTTGGTGATCGACTGGGTGGTGTCGAAATAGCCCTTCCACGGGTCGGGTTTCTTCGCCCGTTCGGCGGCGTCGGCCAGGGTGAACTGGTTGGCGGCCTTAACGGTCTCCAAGTCGTCCCAACTGACCGGCACCGCCGCAGGTGCCCCCTGGCGGGAGCGACTCGACCAGGGAGCGATGGCGGTGGAGCCACGTTCGTTGCGGAGGTAATCGATGAAGAGTTTGCCCTTGCGCTTTGCCTTGCTCATCGTGGCGACGAAGCGGTCGGGCTCACGGTCGGCGAGGCGCTGGGCCAGGGTCTTGCAGAAGCCCTTGACCTCAGGCCATTCGGTGGTCGGGCGGAGCGGGGCGATGACGTGGATGCCCTTGCCGCCGCTGACCAGCGGATAACTTTGCAGCCCCCAGGCTTCGAGCTCCTTGCCGATGTCGACGGCGGCGGCACGGATATGCTCGAAGCCGAGCTCTTCGTCCGGGTCGATATCGAAGATGATGCGCTCGGGCTTTTCCACATTCTTGGTCAGCGAGCCCCAGAGGTGCCATTCGAGCACGTTCATCTGCGTGCCGGCGATGAGGCCGGCCAAATCCTTTATGTAGAAGTAGCTTTCCTTCTCGCCGTCACTTTCGGCGATCTGCAACGTCTTCATCGCATCAGGGAAGCCGCCGGTATCGTGCTTCTGGAAGAAGCAGTATTTGGCGCGACCCTGGGGACAGCGCAGCAGGCTGAGCGGCCGGCCCGCGATATAGGGCAGCATGCGATCGGCGACGGCGGCGTAATAGGCGACAAGGTCGGCCTTGGTGACGCCTTGGCCAGGATAGACCACGCGGTCGGGGCTGGTGAGCTTGATGCCGGCGGCTTCGGCAGCGGCGATGCCGGCCTGCTCATCGAGCCTGCCGTGGATGGCCTTGGGGGCGACTGGCGTTTCCAATTCGATATCTCCCGCCGGCTTGTCCTCGCGCAAAGCGAGGAACGAGGGATGGCGCAGGATACCATCGGGGGTGAATTCGGTGTAGCCGATCTCGGCGACCAGCTCGGGCGCCACCCAACGGGCGGTGCGGGCGATAGCCTTGGGGGCATTGGCGAAGGGATTGGTCTTGCGGGCGCGGCTATCGAGCTGCTGCTGCAAAGCCTGCGCGCCTTCAACATTGAAGCCGGTGCCGACGCGGCCGCGATAGGTGAGCTTGCCATCCTCCCAAGTGCCGAGCAGCAGCGAGGCAAAGGTCTTTTTCTTCGATGATGGCGACCAGCCGGCAATGACGAATTCCTGGCGCTTGCCGGCCTTGATCTTGAGCCAGCTCCTGGTGCGCTCACCGCGATAGGGGGCGTTGGCCTGCTTGGCGATAATGCCCTCGTGCCCTGCGCGGGACACGCTGTCGAACACCTTCTGGCCATTGCCGGTGACATGGGCGGAGAACTGCACGAGCGAGGAGGATTCGACCTTGCCGAGCAGCTTCTCGAGCTTGGCCTTACGCTCGATCAAAGGGAGTTTGGTTAGGTTCTTGTCATCGAGTTCGAGGAGGTCGAAGGCGAAATAGGTGAGGGGGCCACCATTGGAGAGGTGGTCCTTGAGGGTGGAAAAGTCGGTCCGCCCATTGTCGTCAAAGGCGCAGAGTTCGCCATCGATCAGTGCGGTCCCCTTGGTGATGCGGGTCAGCGGCGGCACGATGGCCCGGAATTGGGTGGTCCAATCCTTGCCGGTGCGGGTGAAGAGGCGGACCTGGTCGCCCGCTATGGCGGCGAGGCAGCGATAGCCATCATACTTCATCTCGAAGACCCAGTCGGAGCCTTCCGGGATATCGGTCACCAGCGTTGCCAGTTGTGGTTCACGGAAGGCGGGCAGGTCGGAGGCCTTGCCCTTGCGCTTGGCGGGGACGGGGTTGTCGACGGCCTTGTCGTCATCCGAATGCCAGACGGCGTCGTCGGGCGTTCCGGTCTTTTTCTTCGACTTCAGCCCCTTGGCGATGCCGTCGAGGTCGCGGCCAGTCGAGACGGATTTGGTGAAGCGCTCGGTCAGCGTTTCGCGGTCCTTGGCGTAGTCGTCGCGATGTTTGATCAGGAGCCAGTTTTCGCGATCGGGGCCGGACTTGCGCTTGCTGTCGCGACCCTTCATGTGGACCAGCACCCACTCGCCCTTCATGCGGTGGCCGTGGAGGCGCATCTTGAGGTCGCCGCCTTCGAGCGCCTCATGCGGATCGTCGAGCGGCTCCCAGGTGCCTTCGTCCCACAGCATCACCGTGCCGCCGCCATATTCGCCCTCGGGAATGGTGCCCTCGAAGCTGCCATAGTCGAGCGGATGATCTTCAACGCGCACGGCGAGGCGCTTGTCCTCGGGATTGTCGGAGGGGCCCTTGGTGACGGCCCAGCTCTTGAGCACGCCATCGAGCTCGATGCGGAAATCGTAATGCAGGCGGGTGGCGTCGTGCTTCTGCACGACGAAGCGATAGGCCTTGCCGTTGCTTTTGTCCGCCTTGGTGCCCGATGGTTCCTGCGTCTTGGTGAAGTCGCGCTTGGCCTGATATTCTTTGAGGAGGGTTTCGGCTTTGCTGGCCATGGCTCAGCTCGCCTTCTTGCGCGGCGCCGCCTTGGCTTTGTCGGTAGTCTTCTTGGCCGGTGCCTTGCCGCCTTCCAGGCTCGATTTCAGCGCGGCCATCAAGTCGATGACGTTGGACTTGGTGGGTTTGCTCTCGGGTGGCTCGTCCTTGGTGGTGATCTTCTTGCCCTTGTTCTTGAGCTTGCGGGCGATCAGCTCGCGCAGAGCAGCCTGGTAGTGATCCTTGAAGACGCCGGCATCGAACTTGTCGGTTTTCTTGTCGATCAGCGCGGTGGCGACCTCGAGCAGGTCTGGGTCGGCCTTCTTGGCCGGGATGTCCGAGAAATAGGGATCGGCCTTGCGCAGCTCGGCCTCGTAGTGGAGGGTTTCGAGCAGCAGCCCCTTGCCGGCCGGCTTGATGGCGACGAGGTATTCCTTGCCGCGCAAGGCCAGTTGGCCGAGGCCGACCTTGTCGGACTGGCGCAGGGCGTCGCGGATGACGATGAAGGCGTCTTCGGCCAGATCGTCTGATGGCACCATGTAATAGGGCTTGTCGTAGTAGAGCGGGTCGATCTCGTTGCTGCCGACGAACTGGGTGAGTTCGAGCGTCTTGCGCGTCTCGAGCTTGACCGCATCGATCTCCTCGTCGGTGAGCAGGACATAGTCGTCCTTTTCGTATTCGAAGCCCTTCATGATCTCGTCCTTGTCGACGGGACCGATGCCCTCCACGACCTTCTCGTAATGAATGGGCTTGCCTGAGGGTTCGTGGATCTGGCGAAAGCTGGGCTTGGCGTTGGATTTGGTGGCCGTGTAGAGTTCCACGGCGATCGACACGAGCGAGAGGCGCAACTGGCCTTTCCAGATGGGGCGTGAAGCGGGCATGGCAGGGCTCTTGGCGGTGAGAATGCTGCCTTTGCAACGGTTGCGGACGGGGCTTTGTTCCGCCAGCCGCCGTTGCGCGCCGGGATGGCTGACCCTAAGGTCGGCCCATGAAGAATAAGGGAGAATCGGCGATGGAACTGTTTGATGGCCTGGCGCTGGACGGGCTCAGCATCACGCTGATCGGCCTGGGCATACTGGCGCTGCTGGTGCTGTTCGCGGGAGCGAAAACGGTGCCGCAGGGCTACAATTATACCATCGAGCGGTTCGGCAAGTATACCCGTACCCTCAAGCCGGGCCTCAACCTGATCGTGCCGTTCATCGATGGCGTGGGCAAGAAGATCAACGTCATGGAGCAGGTGCTCGACGTGCCCCATCAGGAGGTGATCACGCGCGATAACGCTTCGATCACGGCCAATGGCGTGACCTTCTATCAGATCCTCGATGCCGCTGCGGCGGCTTACGAGGTGTCCAATCTCGAAAACGCCATCCTCAACCTCACCATGACCAATATCCGTACGGTGATGGGCTCGATGGATCTGGACGAACTGCTGTCCAATCGCGACGAGATCAACCATCGCCTTCTCAAGGTGGTGGATACGGCGGTATCGCCCTGGGGCGTCAAGATCACCCGCATCGAGATCAAGGATATCGATCCGCCCAAGGACCTGGTGGATTCGATGGGCCGGCAGATGAAGGCTGAGCGCGAGAAGCGTGCCGCGATCCTTGAAGCCGAAGGCCGCAGGCAATCTGCGATCCTGCAGGCAGAAGGCGCCAAGCAGGCGCAGGTGCTGGAGGCCGAGGGCCGCAAGGAAGCCGCGTTCCGCGATGCCGAGGCGCGCGAGCGTTCGGCCGAGGCCGAAGCCAAGGCAACGCAGATGGTGAGTGACGCCATTGCCTCGGGCAATGTGCAGGCCATCAACTATTTCGTGGCCAACAACTATATCGAGGCGTTGGGCAAGATCGCCACCTCACCCAACCAGAAGGTGCTGATGCTGCCGGTCGAAGCGGCCAGCGTCATCGGCTCGATCGGCGGCATCGCCGAGATCGCGCGCGAGGCCTTTGGCGGCGGCGGATCGACGACGCCGGTGCGGCCGGGCCGGCCGCCTTCGGCCGGCCAGCAGTAACGGGGGCCGGCCATGCAGGTCATCGACTTCATCGCCGCCAACAGCCCGTGGTCATGGATCGTGGCCGGGCTGGTGCTGCTGGCGCTCGAACTGATCGTGCCGGGCGGCTTCCTGCTGTGGATGGGCATTTCGGGCATCACTACCGGGCTCGTCGTGCTGTTCTGGGCCATTGGCTGGCCGCTGCAATGGCTGATCTTCGGCGTGCTGTCGCTGGTCAGCATCGCGCTCTGGGTGCGCTGGACGCGCAACCGGCCGACCCCGACCGACCGGCCCTATCTCAATCGCCGGGCCGAGCATTTCATCGGGCAGGAGGCGGTGCTCGAACAGGCGATCGAGCAGGGTTTTGGCCGCGTGGCGCTGGGCGATACGGTGTGGCGCGTGGCGGGAGCCGACCTGCCGGCCGGGCAGCGCGTGCGCATTGTCGGCCATGAAGGTGCGGTGCTCAAGGTCGAGCCGGTCTGAGCGCCGGCAAGAACTCGTTAACCGGCAAGGTTTCGTTAACCATAAGGTGGAAGGATCGCCGCGAGCCGGTGGCACCATGCCGCGGGCCGTTTTCGGTTGGCGGAGAGCATTTTGCCCCTGCGGCGGCGACAGACAGCAAGGCATGCGGGCGCCGTGGCGCTCTGTGCGTTCTGCATTGCCGGGCCAGTGCTGGCGGCGTCGGACCATTCGCTGGGCGACGGCTCGGACGCCGACAATGAGCGGCTGCTGCCCGGCGTCTATCCGAGCGAACCTGTGCTCGATAGCGGGGAATGGCTGCGCGAGCCCTATGACCCGTTCTTCGATGTCGACTGGTCAGTGGCTCTGCGCGGCAGCTACACCAAGGCGACCTCGGGCGAGCGCTTCGACATTCGCCTGGTGCCCACAATCGGGCTCGAACATATCGGCACGCGCTCGGCGATAAGCCTTGATGCCAGCGCCGAAATCGTGCGGCCAACCGATGGCGGCGAAATCAATGTTGGCGGGCTGCGGCTGGAGCTGCAGGGGGGCTATGACCTCGATAGCGTCACCCGCTTCACCGCCAATGGCAACCTGTCGCTGACCCAGGCGACACCGGGCTCACCCGGCCTTGCGACCAACATCGCCATCGCGCCGCAAACCATCAGCGGTGGCGGTGATATCGGCGTGACCCGACAGTTCGGCCGGTTCAATGTCGGCGTGACCGGCGCGGCGCAGCGTAATGTGTTTGGCCCGACGACGCTGGTCGGCGGCGTGGTCACCGACAATTCCGAGCAGAATTACTGGGCGCTGGATGGCGGATTGCGGGTCGGTTTCGAGGCCACGCCGATTTTCGAGGTGTTCGGCCAGGCCGGGATCGGGCGCGACGTTTTCGATCTGCCCTCGACCACGCTGGGCGCCTACCCCAATGCTACCGACGCGACGCTCAAGGCGGGCGTGACCGGGCGCTGGAGCACGATCCTCGAAGCCACAGCATCGGCCGGCGTGGGACTGCGGCGCTTCGATGCTACGGGCCTGGGCGAGGTGGTGACCCAGCTTTACGACGCCAGCGTCACCTTCACGCCCGATCCGACCTGGCGCATGACGGCGGGCTTTGCCACCACGGTGTCGCCACCCGGCCCCAATGGCGGCGGCACGACGCGGGTGGATTATGCCGCCAATGCGGAGGTGGCCTACATTGTCAATTCCTGGCTGGCGCTGCGGGCGCTGGCCGACTGGAACAGCGCGCGCTTCGTGGGCAGCGCCAATACCGAGACCGGCTATGGCCTGGGCGCGGGCGCCGACTACAAGGTCAATGCCCACACCGCTCTTACGGCCGACTATGGCTACGACCATACCGAGAGCAGCAGCAACGGCGTGCAGGACGCGCATCGCGTGACGGTCGGGATCACCCTCTCTCGATAGATCGGTCCATATTCAACTGAGGCTGGCCTGCGAATGCCAGCCTTCTGCGCTTCCGGTGCTCACGTACTGGAGTACGCTCCGCTCCGGTTCTCGAAGTCAGCCATTCTCGGCTCAGCCTGAGTTGAATCTAAACCGATCTAGCGCCACTCAGAGATGTTCTTCGAGATCGAGCTTGCGCAATTCCCTTAGGAAGCCCGGGCGGATGTCGTCGCGATCGAGCGCGTAGACGACATTGGCGGTGAGGAAGCCGATCTTGGAGCCGCAGTCGAAGCTCTGGCCCTGGTATTTGACGCCGGTGAAGCTCTGGCTGCGCATCAGCGTCTGCATGCCGTCGGTAAGCTGGATTTCCCCGCCTGCGCCGCGCGGCTGGTCGGCGAGGAGGTTGAAGATCTCCGGCTGCAGGATGTAGCGACCCGAGATGATGAGGTTCGACGGCGCCTCTTCGCGCTTGGGCTTTTCCACCATGGCGGTGACCGCAAAGCCGTTATCGGCGCCGGCGCCGCGGGCAATGACGCCGTAGGAGGAGACTTCGCTTTCGGGCACTTCTTCGACGGCGATGACATTGCCACCGGTTTCCTCATAGGCGTCCATCATCTGCTTGAGCACGCCGGGCACGCCCTTGAACAGCATGTCGGGCAGCAGCAGCGCAAAGGGATTGTCGCCCACGATGTCACGGGCGCACCAAACGGCGTGTCCGAGACCGAGCGGTTCCTGCTGGCGAGTGAAACTGGTGCGGCCCGCCGAGGGCAGGTCCTTGCGCAATTCTTCGAGCGCCGCACTTTTGCCGCGAGTTTCAAGAGTAGTCTCGAGCTCGAACTGGCGATCGAAGTGATCCTCGATGACGCCCTTGTTGCGGCCGGTGACGAAGACGAAATGTTCGATGCCGGCTTCGCGCGCTTCGTCGACCGCATACTGGATCAGCGGACGATCGACGACGGTCAGCATTTCCTTGGGGAGGGCCTTGGTTGCGGGCAGGAAACGGGTTCCGAGGCCGGCAACAGGAAAGACAGCCGTTCTGACGCGCTTAGGCAAATCGTGCACTCCATGCTGGAATTGACGTAAAGCTATCTCAACGTGTGTGCAATATCACGAAGGCAATCAAGCAATTGAAATACGGAGTTAATCCATGGCGGTTCTGGTAACGGGCGGCGCGGGCTATATCGGCAGCCACATGGTGCTGAACCTGGCCGATGCCGGCGAGAAGGTCGTCGTCCTCGATAGCCTGGTGACCGGCTTTGACTGGGCGATCGATGGCAGGGCCATTTTCGAGCCTGGCAATGCGGGAGATATGGACCTGGTTGCCCGCCTGATCGACAAGCACGAGATCCGCGAAATCGTGCACTTTGCCGGCTCGATCGTGGTGCCGGAATCGGTCACCGACCCGCTCAAATACTACGGCAACAACACCGCCACATCGCGCAATCTGATCGAGGCTGCGGTCCGTGGCGGGGTCAAGCATTTCATCTTTTCCTCGACTGCCGCCGTCTATGGCATGACCGGGCTGGCGCCCGTGGTCGAGACGACACCGCTCAATCCGATGTCGCCCTATGGCCGTTCCAAGTTGATGACCGAGTGGATGCTGGCCGATGTCGCGGCGGCGCATCCGATGACCTTTGGCGTGCTGCGCTATTTCAATGTGGCGGGAGCCGATCCCGGCAAGCGTAGTGGCCAATCGACGCCGCTCGCTACCCATCTGATCAAGGTGGCCTGCCAGACGGCGTTGGGGCAGCGGGCCAAGATGGACATTTTCGGCACCGATTACGAAACGCCCGATGGCACCTGCGTGCGTGACTATATCCATGTCACCGACCTGATCGCGGCCCATGCCCTGCTGCTCAAACATCTGCGCGGCGGCGGCGACAGCACGACGCTCAACTGCGCCTATGGGCAGGGCTATTCGGTGCGCCAGGTGGTGGAGACGGTGCGCGAAGTGTCGGGCATCGACCTGCGGGCCGATGAGGGGCCGCGCCGCGCCGGCGATCCAGCCTCGATCACCGCAACCGGCGAAAAGGTGCGAAGCCTCCTCGGCTGGGTGCCGCAGCATGACGACCTGCGCGAAATCGTTGAATCCGCTTATTGGTGGGAACGCCATTTGATGACGCGGAACCGGTAGTGCCGACGATGCGGTGGGTCCTGCTGTTTTTCGCACTGCTGACGCTGCCGGCCGTGGCGCAACCCATCGAAAGCTTCGACGCCTTCATCGCCAATTTCCGCGCCAAGGCGCTGGCGGCCGGAGTGAGTGGGGCTGTCTATGACACGGCCATGGCCGGGATGACGCCCGATCCGCGAGTGCCGGACCTGGTGACGACGCAGCCCGAATTCACCACGCCGATGTGGGACTATATCGAGGGCCGGGTTACGTCGGGCCGGATCGAGCGCGGCAAGGCGGCGATAGGGCGCAATGAGGCACTGTTTGCCTCGGTCGGCCAGGCCTATGGCGTCGATCCTTTCCTGCTCGGCGCCATCTGGGGCATGGAAACCGATTATGGCGCCGTGCTCGGCAATGAGCAGTTGATCCGCCCCATCGTGCGGGCGCTGGCGACGCTGGTGCATCAGCGGCGAACGCGGCTGGCCGAGGACGAGGCCGACCTGATCGCGGCGCTGCTGCTGGTGCAGCAGGGGCCGCTCGACGCGCAATCGCTGGTCGGCTCCTGGGCCGGCGCTATCGGGCATCTGCAGGTCAACCCGTCCAACGTGGTGGCGCATGGCACCGACGGGGATGGCGACGGACGCGTCGACCTCCACAATTCGCTGGCCGATGCCCTGGCAACCAGCGCGCGCTTCCTGCGCGGGCTGGGCTACCAGCCTGGGCTCGACTGGGGCATGGAAGTGGTGGTCCCTGACGGGTTCGATTATCGCCTCGCGACGCGGACGGAGATGCGGCCGGTGTCGTTTTTTGCCGAGCGCGGCGTGGCGCGCGTCGCGGGCCGGCAGTTCGCTGATGGCAACCTGCCGGTGTTTCTCTATGTGCCGGCTGGCAAGGACGGGCCCAAATTCCTGATGACGCAGAACTATCTGGTGCTCAAGGGCTACAATTTCTCTGACAGCTACGCCATGAGCGTCGCCCACATGACCGACCGGCTCAAGGGCGGTGGTGGCTTCGTTGATGACTGGCCGCGCAATACCAGTTTCCCCAACCTCTCCGAGCGGCAGGCGATCCAGCAAGCGCTGACGCAACTGGGCCTTTATGATGGCGCTGTCGATGGCCGGCTGGGACCGATCAGCCAGGAGGCCTATGCCCGGTTCCAGGCCGCGCAGGGGCAGGTGGCGGATGGGTTCATTACCCGCGCCGCCTATGAGGCGCTGATGGCGGCGACACGGTAACATGATGGGGACGCCAATGGCGCCGGGGCCACGGTTTTGCTAGAGCGTTGGGGTCGGTTACGCGGGAAGGCCATGATCCGCCTGGTTGTCGCATTGCTGGTCGGCCTGCTCGTCTTCACCGACGTGGCGCCGGCCTTTGCCCAGAGCGAGGACACCATTGTCGTGGCGCAAGAGGGCAAGCGGCGGACGCTGTTCGACCTGCTGTTTGGCGAGCCCGAACCTGAGCCGGCGCCAGTGCAGCAACAGCAGGCGCCACGGCAACAGGCTCCGGCAACTGCTGCCTTGCCGCCGCCCAAGCCACAGGTAGAAAAAGCGCCCAACGCTACACGGCTGGCCGTGTTCGGGGATTCGCTGGCGATCGACCTCAGCCGGGCGCTGCAGCGGCTTTATGCCGAGGACCCCAACCTGGTGGTGATCGACCAGGGCGTCAGCAATTCGGGCTTCGTGCGTTTCGACTATTTCGACTGGGACGCGGCGATCGCCGAACAGATCGCGGCTGACAGTTTCGATCTCGCTGTGGTCATGATCGGCATCAATGATCGGCAGGAACTCGATATCAACGGCGAGAGCTACAATTCGCTGACTCCGCAATGGACCACGGCCTATCAGGGGCGGATCACCGATTTCCTGGGCAAGCTGCGGGCAGCGCGCAAGCCGGTGATCTGGGTGGGGCTGCCGCCGATGTCCAAGACGGAATATTCGGCGGCGATCAGCCAGATCAGCAATATCCAGCGGCTGGCGAGCTTCTCGGGCGGGGCGGAATTCCTCGATATCTACGAGCGGTTCCTCGGCGAAGACGGCAAGTATTCCTCGCATGGCCCTGACGTGAGCGGGCAGAATGCGCGCATGCGCAAGGATGACGGCATCCACTTTTCCAGCGCGGGCGCGGATAAGCTGGCCTTCTATCTCAGCCAGAGCATCCAGACCTTCTATCGCGGTGGAGGCGTCACCCTGGCGATCGCCGATCCGCTGCTGGGAACGGACGCGGCGGCTATGCTGCGGCCGCCCTATCAGGGGCTGGGGCAAATCCGGCTGCTCGAGGTGGCTGGCGCGGTGATCCCGATCAGCCGGGTGCCGGAGCGAGCGTCCGAACTGGTCACCGCCGCCAATCTCCCGGCCAGCGCCGCGCCCTTCACGCTTGATCAGTTGGTGAGCGCCCCGATCGGCCGGGTCGACGCGTTCGGGGTCGGTTTCGACCCCGAAGCCGAGCCGGTGGAGAATGAAAGCGGGCGCTAGGCCGGCGCGGCGCTTCGGGTCGGCGACTTGGGCGAGGCCCGCATCGCGGCGATGGCGGCGAGCAGGGCCAGGGCGTCGGGATCGGGCTTTTTCTCGATGCGGCGATAGAGCCTGCCGTCGGGCGTGCGGGCCAGCATATGGGCATCGACCATGGAGCGGCGCAGCAGGGCGTGATCGCCGAAACTGTGGGAGTCGATGATGAATTGGTTGATCTCGCGTTCGCTGAAGCGCTGCTCGGCCGGGATGCGCGACCAGATCACCCAGAGGCAAAGCGTCTGGTGATTGGTCTTGCTGGGCCAGCGGATCATGACGCCGGCCTCGCTGAAATGGCGCAGCACCTTTTCGACGCGGGGGTGATCGACGGGGTCGGCAGGAATGTCGGTGCTCAGCCGGGACTGCGCCTGCGCATCAGCACGCAGATGCTGGAAATTGGCGTGGCCGTTGGCGCGCGCCAGGAGGTTGAGCATCTCGACATGGCTAGGAGCGTGATCGAGCTTGCCAAGCTGCTCGCGCAGCGAGCGGGCAAGCGCGGTGATGTCGGCGGCGGCGAAGGGGACGTGAAGTTTGGGCATGACAATCCTCATCGGGTGCCAATGCGCAATCGCGCTCGTCGGTCGCCGGCTTACGATCAGGCACCCATGGAGATGGGGTCATGGTCAGAAGTCTAGAACTGCAGGTTTAGCTCCCCAGGTGGGGCGGCGACGCCTCGGTGAACTGCAGACCGTGGCGACGCTGATAGCAAAAAGCGCCTAGTCGGTAAAGCGGACGGCGCCGATATGGGGGAGGTTGCGGTTGCGCTGGGCGTAGTCGATGCCGTAGCCGACGACGAATTTGTCCGGAATATCAAAGCCGATCCATTTGGCCACGACGTCGGTTTCGCGGCGGGAGGGCTTGTTGAGCAGGGCGCAGACTTCCATGCGGCGCGGATGGCGGGTGCCGAGGATTTCGAGCACGTGCTTGAGCGTGTAGCCGGTATCGACGATGTCTTCGACGACAAGCACATCACGGCCGGCGATCTCGCCGCGCAAGTCCTTGAGAATGCGGACTTCCCGGCTGGATTCGGTGGAATTGCCGTAGGAAGAGGCTTCGAGGAAATCGACTTCGACCGGCAGATCGAGCTCGCGCACCAGATCGGCGATGAAGATGAAGGAGCCGCGCAACAGGCCGACGACGACCAGCTTATCGGTGTCGGAATAGAAAGTGGAGATGTCCTTGGCCAGGGCCTCGACGCGGGCGGCGATGGCTTTGGCGGAAATCAGCTCGTCGACGGTGTAGGGCTTCTGGGTCATGTCACACGGCATTCGATGTGGAGCAGCACATTGGCCCAATATGTCAGCAGAAAGCGAGGCCGCAATGCGTTTTGCGGCCCCGCTTGTTATCAGCGTGGCAGGTCGGTCTTGCCCATCAAGTCATAGTCGATCGAGCGGGCGGCCTGGCGGCCTTCGCGGATGGCCCAGACGACGAGGGACTGGCCGCGGCGCATGTCGCCGGCGGCGTAGACCTTGGGGACGGTGGTCTTGTAGCTCAGCGTGTCGGCGAAGAGATTGCCGCGCTTGTCGAGCTGGGCGCCCAGTTCGGTCAGCATGCCCTCATGCACCGGCGAGGCGAAGCCGATGGCCAGCAGAACCAGGTCGGCCTTGATGATGAATTCGGTGCCGGGGATGGGCTGGCGCTTGCGGTCGACGCGGGCGCATTCGACGCCGGTGACCTGGCCCTTGGCATTGCCGACGATCTTCATGGTGCCGGCGGCGAATTCGCGGATGGCGCCTTCGGCCTGCGACGAAGAGGTGCGCATCTTCACCGCCCAGTTGGGCCAGTTGGTCAGCTTGTTTTCGAGCTCGGGCGGCATCGGGCGCACGTCGAGCTGGGTCACGGCGATGGCGCCCTGGCGGAAGCTGGTGCCGACGCAGTCGGAAGCCGTATCGCCGCCACCGACGACGACGACATGCTTGCCGGCGGCGGTGAGCTGGACTTCGCCCGAGACGTCCTCGTCGCCCAGGCGACGGTTCTGCTGCACGAGGAAGGGCATGGCGAAGTGGACGCCATTGAGGTCGGTGCCTTCGCTATCGACATCGCGCGGCTTTTCCGAGCCGCCCGCGAGCAGCACGGCATCGTGCCGGCCCTGGAGGTCGGAGAGCGGGGTGGTGACGCCGACATTGACGCCATAGTGGAAGGTGACGCCTTCGGCTTCCATCTGCGTGACGCGGAAGTCGAGATGGTCCTTCTCCATCTTGAAGTCGGGGATGCCATAGCGCATCAGGCCGCCGGCCTTGGGCTCGCGTTCATAGAGGTGGACGTCGTGGCCGGCGCGGGCAAGCTGCTGGGCGGCGGCCATGCCGGCAGGGCCGGAGCCGACGATGGCGACCGACTTGCCGGTCTTGGTGGCCGAGATCTGTGGCTTGATCCAGCCGTTCTTGATGGCGCGGTCGGCGATGGCCTGCTCGACCGTCTTGATGGCGACGGGGGTGTCTTCCAGGTTCAGCGTGCAGGCTTCCTCGCAGGGGGCGGGGCAGATGCGGCCGGTGAATTCGGGGAAGTTGTTGGTGGAATGGAGGTTGCGCGCAGCCTCTTCCCAATCGCCGTTGTAGACGAGGTCGTTCCAGTCCGGAATCTGGTTGTTGACCGGGCAGCCGGTATCGCCGTGACAGAACGGAATGCCGCAATCCATGCAGCGCGCAGCCTGGTCGACGATGCGGCCTTCGCTCATGGGAATGGTGAATTCGCCGAAATGGCGGATGCGATCGGAGGCCGGTTCGTACCGGGGCTCTTCGCGCTCGATCTCGAGGAAGCCTGTTACCTTACCCATGATCTGCCCCTAATTGCCTGCCGCGAGGGCAGGTAGTCCAAGTTCTTGTTCGCAGGCGGCAATCCAGCGCGTCAGCGCGGGCCGCCCAATCAAATCCAGGCCTGCCTGGGGCGCCTGCCGCGTATAGGGCAGGAGCGCGATATCGGCGATGGTCATGGCATTGCCGCCGAGAAATTTCTGACCAGTCAGCGCCTGTTCCAACCGATCGAGCGCCTTGTTGGCACGGGCGATCAGAGCCGGGTCGAGATCGGCGATGGCCACCTTGTCATAGACGACACGGGCGCGCGCCACGGCAACTGTGGGCTCATGGCTATATTGTTCCCAGAACAGCCACTCGTCCACCTTGGCAGCTTCGTAGCGATCGGCCGGGATGAAGCGCGAGCCATGCGCCAGATAGCGCAGGATAGCGTTTGACTGGGCCAGCGGGCGGCCGTCGTCGAGCACGACGACCGGCATTTGCCCAGCCGGATTGATCGCCAGGAATTCCGGCGTGGCCGTGCCGCCCGAGCGGGCAAGCACTTCATGCCAGACGTAAGGCGTGCCGGTGGCATCGGCGATGAGCTTGACCTTGAGGCAGTTGCCCGACCCAAGGTCGCCATAGACCTGCAGCGTCATTCCGCCGCCACGCCCATGCTGCCGCTGGCCCGCTTCTTTTCCATCTCCTTGATGGCGCGGCGGTATTCGACCGGCATCACCTTGACGAATTTCGGACGCATCTCGACCCAGTGGTCGAGAATGTACTTGGCACGGTCCGAACCCGTGTAGTGTAGGTGGTTGGAGATGAGCTGGTGCAGGCGCTCGTCGTCATGCTTGGTCATGTCGCCCGAAATGTCGACGCGGCCATGCCATTCGAGATCCCCACCATGGTGGTGGAGCTGCTGCATGAGCGCTTCTTCTTCGGCGACGGGTTCGAGATCGACCATGGCCAGGTTGCAGCGGTCACGGAAGGTCTCGTCTTCGTCGAGGACATAGGCGACACCACCCGACATGCCGGCCGCGAAGTTGCGGCCAGTCTGGCCGATGACGACGACGACGCCGCCGGTCATGTATTCGCAGCCGTGGTCGCCCGTGCCTTCGACGACCGCGATGGCGCCGGAGTTACGGACGGCGAAGCGTTCGCCGGCAATGCCGCGGAAGTAGCATTCGCCCGCGATAGCACCATAGAGCACGGTGTTGCCGACGATGATCGACTTGCTGGGCTCAAAGCTCACCTTGTCGGACGGGCGCACGACGATGCGGCCGCCCGAAAGACCCTTGCCGACATAGTCGTTGGCGTCGCCCACCATATCGATGGAGATGCCGCGGGCAAGGAAGGCGCCGAAGGCCTGCCCGGCCGTGCCGGTCAGCTTGATCGAGACGGTGTCGTCCGGCAGGCCCTCATGGCCATACTTCTTGGCGAGGGCGCCGGACAGCATGGCGCCGGCCGAGCGGTCGCGACTGCGGATGGGCAGCTCGATCTGCACGGCTTCACCACGGGCCAGGGCGGGCTCGGCCAGCTCGACCAGCTTGCGGTCGAGCACGGCTTCGAGGTGATGGTTCTGGAACTCGGAGTGGTAGAGCGTGTCGCCCCCGATCGGCTCGGGCTTGTAGAAGAGCTTGGTGAAATCGACGCCTTCGCTCTTCCAGTAATCGGCCAGCTTCTTCTGGTCGAGCAGGTCCGAGCGGCCGATGAGCTCGCGCACGGTGCGTGCGCCAAGGCTTGCCATCAGGCCACGCAGTTCTTCTGCGATGAAGAAGAAGTAGTTGATGACGTGCTCAGGCGTGCCCTTGAAGCGCTTGCGCAAAACCGGGTCCTGGGTGGCGACGCCAACCGGGCAGGTGTTGAGATGGCACTTGCGCATCATGATGCAGCCGGCCGCGATCA
>CBIHQV010000020.1:0-66504 GCA_966212275.1 uncultured Devosia sp. | reverse complement strand
TATCCTTCAGCCGAACGATCGGTCTGCCCATGCCGGTCCCTTGTATTAGCGCTAACAGCCTCCTATCACTTCGCCATTGCATCACCAAGTCGAGGCCGGCATGACACAGCTTTCCATCCCTGATCTCGCCGGCAAGGCAGTGCTGGTCACCGGCGCGTCCACCGGCATAGGCGCGGCCCTCGCCAAGGCGCTGGGCGCGCAGGGCGCGATGGTCGGCGTGCACTACAATTCGAGCAAGGATGCCGCCGAAGCTGTCGCCAATGCGGTCAAGGATGCAGGCGGCAGCGCCTTTCTTGTTCGCGCCGACGCTTCGAGCTCAAGTGAGATTGCCCGTGCCGTCGAAGACACGGCGACGGCATTCGGTCGACTCGATGGCCTGGTCAACAATGCAGGCGGCATGGTCGGCCGCATGGCCTATGCCGATATGGACGACGCCTATTACGACAAGGTCATGGACCTCAATGGCCGCTCGGTCATCGCCGCGTCGCGCGCAGCCATCCCTCATCTCAAGCGCCAGGGCGGGTTCATCATCAACACAACCTCGATCGCCGCGCGCAACGGCGCCAGCAATGGCGCTGGCCTCTATGGCTCGTCCAAGGCGCTGGTATCCAACATCACCCGCGGCATGGCCAAGGAGTTCATCGGCTTCGGCATCCGCGTCAATGCCGTCGCGCCGGGCGTGATCGACACGCCGTTTCACGAGCGCTACTCGACCGAAGCCCAGCTCAAGGCCAATGTCGCCACCGTGCCGCAGGGCCGCATGGGGACGCCGGAGGAATGCGTCGGCGCATACCTGTTCCTCGCCTCGGAGAGCCTGTCGAGCTACATCATCGGCCAGGTCATCGAGGTCAATGGCGGCCAGTTGATGCCCTAGGCCGGCTCGTATTTGTCGAGAAAAGCCTCGATTCCGAGCTTGCGGAAGTCGGGCAGCGCCCGGTGCAGTTGCTCATGGCTCCAGTCCCACCATTGGAGCGCATCGAGGCGACCAGCCACATCATCGCTAAAGCGCTGCCGGATGGTCCGCGCCGGCACGCCCACGGCAATGGCGAAATCGGCGACATCCTTGGTCACCACGGCATTGGAGCCGACAATGGCGCCATTGCCGATGGTGACGCCCGGCATAATCACCGCGCCATGGCCGATCCAGGTATCGTGGCCGATGGAAATGCCGTTGCTGGCACGCCAGTCGAAGAAGCTCTGATCGTCCTCTTCGCCCTCGAAATACTGTGCCGAGCGATAGGTAAAGTGGTGCAGCGAGGCCCGTTCCATCGGGTGCATGCTGGCATAGATGCGCACATTGGCGGCGATATTGGCGAACTTGCCGATCTGGCTATAGGCGATCTGCGTGCCGCCCACGCAATACGAGTAATCGCCCATGCTCGAATGCGAGATGGTGCAGCCCGCGCCGACCTCGGTGTAGCGACCAAGCGTGGATTCATGCACCCTTGCGGTCGGGTGGATGGATGGTTCCAGTCCCAGCGTCTTCATGCGGCAATCCTCGGTGCGAAAGTGGTGACATCGACGATGCGGTCGGCCACCTGCGCGCGCACCTCCTCGTCGTGGAAAATGCCAAGCAGCGCCACGCCAGCGGCCTTCTTCTCGGCAATCATGGCGACGACAACAGCGCGGTTGGTCGCGTCGAGCGACGCTGTCGGTTCGTCCAGCAGCAGCACCGGATGATCGGTGATGAAGCCCCGTGCGATGTTGACGCGCTGCTGCTCGCCGCCCGAAAAGGTCGCCGGCGGCAGGCTCCACAGCCGTTCCGGCAGGTTGAGCCGGGCCAGCAGCTCGCGGGCGCGCTGTTGGGCCTCGGCCTTGTCGACCCCGCGGATGACCAGCGGTTCGGCCACCACATCGAGCGCCGAAACGCGCGGCACGGTGCGGAGGAACTGGCTGACATAGCCGATCGAGTCGCGCCGCAACGTCAGCACGGTGCGCGGATCAGCCGTCGCCAGATCGACCATTTCGCCGTGATGGTGCAGCACGATGGCGCCGGCATCGACGCCGTAATTGCCATAGACCATCTTGAGGATCGAACTCTTGCCCGCCCCGGACGGGCCGCCCAGCACGACGCATTCGCCGGGTTGCACGTCGAAGGTCACATTCTCCACCACGGGCAGAACGACCCCGTCGCGCAGATGCATGGTGAAGGTCTTGGCGAGGTTTTTGACGCTGAGAGCGGTCATCATCACACCTGCAAAATCGAGGAAACGAGAAGCTGCGTGTAGGGCTCGCGCGGATCGTCGAGCACGCGGTCGGTCAGGCCGGCCTCGATGACATGCCCGTCCTTCATCACCATCATGCGGTGACTGAGCAGACGGGCCACGGCGAGATCGTGGGTGACGACAACGGCCGCCAGCCCCAGTTCACCTACAAGCCCGCGCAGCAGATCGAGCAAGCGTGCCTGCACCGAGACGTCGAGGCCGCCGGTCGGTTCGTCCATGAAGACCAGCCGCGGGCCGGTCACCAGGTTGCGGGCGATCTGCAGGCGCTGGCGCATGCCACCGGAAAAGGCGCGCGGTTGGTCGTCGATGCGGTCAGCGGCAATTTCCACCCTTCCGAGCCAGTCGAGCGCGGTGTCGCGGATGCGGCCGTAATGCCGGTCGCCCACCGCCATCAGCCGCTCGCCGACATTGGCGCCGGCCGACACCGTCATGCGCAGTCCGTCGGCCGGGTTCTGATGCACGAAGCCCCAGTCGGTGCGGACGAGGAAGCGGCGCTCGGCCTCGCTCAGCTCGTAGATATTGCGCCATTGCCCGTCGCGCATGCGGTAGAGGGTCCGGCCCGAGCTCGGCTCCAGCGTCGCCGACAGGGAGTTCAGCAACGTAGTTTTTCCCGAGCCGGATTCCCCCACAATGGCCAGGACTTCGCCCGGCCAAAGCTCGAAACTCACATCGGCGCAGCCGAGGCGGCTGCCATAATACTTGGTCAGGTTCTCGACGCGGAGAAGGGGTTGGTCCGTCATTCTGCGGCCTCCCGGCCCAATGCGCCGACATGCCCGGCGGCACGGCGTTCTTCACAGTTGTCGGTGTCCGAGCAGACATACATATGCCCGCCGCGATCATCCAAGATCACCTCGTCGAGATAGACCTGTTCCGCGCCACACAGCGCGCAAGGTTCCTCGAAATGCTGGATGGCAAAGGGATGATCCTCGAAGTCGAGGCTCACCACTTCGGTATGCGGCGGCACCGCATAAATGCGATGCTCGCGCCCGGCGCCGAACAGTTGCAGCGCCTCGCTCATATGCATCTTGGGATTGTCGAACTTGGGCGTCGGGCTCGGATCCATGACATAGCGGCCCTCGACCTTGACGGGATAGGCATAGGTCGTGGCGATGCGGCCGTGGCGGGCGATGTCCTCGTAAAGCTTGACGTGCATCAGCCCGTATTCCTCGAGCGCATGCATCTTGCGCGTTTCGGTTTCGCGTGGTTCCAGAAATCTTAGCGGCTCGGGGATCGGCACCTGGTAGACCAGGATCTGCCCCTGCCCCAGCGCCTTTTCCGGAATGCGATGGCGCGTCTGGATGATGGTGGCTTCGGATGTATGCGTGGTGGTTTCCACCTGCGCGACCTTGGCGAAGAAGGCGCGGATCGAGACGGCATTGGTGGTGTCGTCGGCGCCCTGGTCGATGACCTTGAGCACGTCTTCCGTTCCGATGATCGAGGCCGTCACCTGCACGCCGCCAGTGCCCCAGCCATAGGGCATGGGCATTTCGCGGGACGAGAACGGCACCTGATAGCCGGGAATGGCAATGGCCTTGAGGATGGCCCGGCGGATCATCCGCTTGGTCTGCTCGTCGAGATAGGCAAAATTGTACTGGGCGACGGCGTTCATTCTGCGGCCTCCTGCATGTCTTCGCGCGCTTCGTGCTCCGCCCGCATGCGCCGGATCAGGTCGAGTTCGGCCTGGAAATCCACGTAGTGCGGGAGCTTCAAATGCTCGACGAAGCCGGTCGCCTGAACGTTGTCTGAATGAGAAATAACGAATTCTTCGTCCTGAGCCGGCGCGACGATGTCCTCGCCGAATTCGCGGGCGCGCAGCGCTCGATCGACCAGCGACATGGCCATGGCCTTGCGCTCGGCCTGGCCGAAAACCAGCCCATAGCCGCGGGTGAACTGCGGCGGCACTTTCGCGCTGCCCTTGAACTGGTTGACCATCTGGCATTCGGTGACGCGGATGCGGCCCAGGCTCACGGCGAAGCCCAGTTCGGGCACGTCGAACTCCACCGCGACCTCGCCGATGCGGATTTCGCCGACGAAGGGGTGACTGCGGCCATAGCCGCGCTGGGTGGAGTAGCCGAGGGCGAGGAGGAACCCTTCGTCGCCACGGGCCAAGGCCTGGAGGCGCAGGTCGCGGTCGAGTGGGAAGTCCAGCGGCTCGCGCGTCAGGTCGCCGACTTCGCGGTTTGGGTCGGTGTCGCCATCGGGCTCCATCAGCCCCTGGCGGCCGAGCAGGTCGGTAACGCGTGGCGCCTGTTCGACATCGGCTTCGCGCAACAGCGGCGCGGGCACGTCGCCTGAGACGATCGAGGGATCGAGCAGGCGGTGGGTGTAGTCGAAGGTCGGGCCTAGCATCTGCCCGCCGGGGAGGTCCTTGAACGTCGCCGAGATGCGGCGCTCGATCAGCATCTCGCCGGTTTCGACGGGCCTCGAATAGCCGAAGCGCGGCAGCGTGGTGCAATAGGCGCGAACGAGGAAGATCGCCTCGATCAGGTCGCCCCGCGCCTGCACCAGTGCCAGGGCAGCCAGTTCGCGATCATAGAGCGAGCCCTCGCCCATGGCGCGGTCGACGGCCAGACCAAGCTGCTCGACGATCTGGTCGAGGCGCAGGGCCGGTACCGACCGATCGCCGCGGCGACGGTCGGCGAGCAGGGCATGGGCATTGGCGATGGCGGCCTCGCCACCCTTTACGGCAACATACATGTCAGTGTCCTTCCGTGATGCGCGTCGAGCGCGGCAGGCCCAGCACGGCGCCGTCAGCCACCAGCAGCAGGTCGATGCCGCGCGGGAACAGCTCGCGATTGGCCGACCATTGGGCGACGAAATCCCCGGGCAGCCCGACCGGGCTAATATGACCGTGGCCCTTGATCCCAGGTCCGCGCGTGATCAGCTCAGCGCCACCGGTCAGCGCCGGCACCGCCAGCACGATGGTGGTCGAGCGATCGGGATATTCCTGCGTGCCCAGATTGAACTGGTCGAGGCGCGGCAGGTGGTCGACGCCCGTCGCAAAGGCAAATACCGCCCTGCCCGGTTCCCGCACCACGGGGGCGCCACTGTGAAATTTCACGAATTCCAACACGGCCGCATCGGCGCGCAGCACATCGTCGAGCCATATGCCGGTGTCATGATCGGAAACCGTCAACAGTATGCTGGCCAATTCCGCCGATATGCGACTGTGAATCGACGGGGGTGTAACGAGTTTTTGCGCCGGTCCGGGGTTGGCCAGCGCGTCCATGACGGCGCGGAAGGCCGTCTGCGATTGCAGCACCGGATCGGCAAAGCCGCCGTCGAGACCGATATCCATCTCAGTTGTCTCCCCGCACCATGGTGAAGAAATCGACCTTCGTGGCCGCCGATTCGTCGCGCCGCTTCTGGTCGGCCGTGGCGGCAATTGCGCGCAGCGGCTCGATAATTTCGGCTTCTACGCGCGCCGCATCGCGCTGCCGGAGCGCGTCGATCACGGCGATGATTTCGGCCTTGGCGAGGTCGCGGCCCAAACTGTACCCGTGCCCCACTTCGCCGGTTACAATGCGGACGCTGGCCCGGCTGACCGTGGCCTCGCCCAGATTGAACGGCGCCCCACCGCCGCCGGCTCGGCCGCGAACCATAACGAGGCCGACCTCGGGACCGCGCACCTTGATGTGCTCGGGCTTGTCGGCCCAAAGGTCCCAGAGTTCGGCCAAGGCCCTGGAGGGAGCAGCGGCCAGCACGTCCAGTGCCGCCTTCCTGCTGGTGTTCTGCTGCGAGAATGCTGGCTGCATGCTTGCCTCACTTGTGATCGCATCGAAATTTGTCTAATGAAATAGACAACTAATGTCCTGAATCCGGTGCTACTCTCCTCGTGTGAAAAAGCAATGACAGTTTTGAAAGACGAGCTGGGCGGGGTCGCCCTGTGGCGGCGCATCGCCGATGCGATCCGCCTCGACATTGTCGGCGGCAAGCTGGCCAGCGGCGACCGCTTGCCCACCGAAGCCATTCTGGCCGAGCGCTTTTCTGCCAACCGGCACACCGTACGCCGGGCGCTCGCGGTCCTCGCCGAGGAGGGTGTGGTGGGTGCCGAGCAGGGCCGCGGCACCTTCGTGCGCAGCGCGAGGCGGCTTAGCTATCCCATCGGCAAGCGCACGCGATTCCGTGAGGGCCTAAGGGGCCAGGCATCGAGCCTCAACTCACGCGCCCTGAGCGACCGCATCGAGAACGCCAATGCCACGGTGGCCGAGGCCCTTCGACTCAAGCCGGGTGCCAAGGTCGTCAGGATGGAGAGCGTCTCGTTTGCCGACGGCATCCCGATATCGCGGGCTACAACCTGGTTCAGCTACCGGCTTTTCCCCGACTTCGCCGAAAGAATAGCCCGGCTCGATTCCACCACGTCGGTCTTTGCCAGCTACGGCATAGACGACTATTCCCGCGCCTCGACCCGCATCTCGGCCCGCCATGCCGATGTCGAAGAGACCAAGCTGCTTGGCCTGGCGCCGGGTGCGATCCTGCTGGTTTCGGAAGCGGTGAATGTGGATGCCGTGGGCGCCCCGATCTCGTACGCGCTGAGCCGCTTTCCGGCGGAGCGGATGGAGTTGGTGGTTTAGGCTCTCGACGAGCCTTGGAGGCACTATTCCTCTCCCAATCGGGGAGAGGTGGCTCGGCGAAGCCGAGTCGGTGAGGGGGAGTCTTCAGTTGAGCCCAAAACCTGGGCCGGCCACAGCACCCCCCTCATCCGGCGCTGCGCGCCGACTTCTCCCCGATGGGGAGAAGAATAGAAGGCCGTCTAAGCCCGTTCGGCCAGCTTTGCTGCGTCTTCGAGCAGTCGCACGAACTGCATGCCGGCTGTTTCCAGCGCACCGGAATTGTCGATCTGCACCGTGCTGGTCGGCAGGCGGTCGGTGACGCGGCGATCGAGGCGCGTCTGGATCGACTCGGCCGTCTCGCGGCCGCGATTGGCCAGCCGGCGCTCGATGATGTCGCGGTCGGCCGTTACCAGCACCACCACCGCATCGGGGTAGCGCTCCATCAGCGCCGGGATCACGCCGCGCGACAGGTTGGCCACGACCACACGGCCCGCGTCGAGATCGCGTTCCAGCGCGATCGGCAGGCCGTAGCGCAGGCCGTGTGCATCCCAGTTCAACGCGAAGGCGCCCCCCCGTTCCGCCTCGGCGAAGGCGTCGACATCCATGCTGTCATGGTCTTCGCTGCCGCCATCGGCCTGTCGCGTCACCACGCGGCGCACGAAAACCACATGGCCGGTGGCCTCCAGCCGCGCCCGGGCAAAGCCGATCAGGCTGTCCTTGCCGACACCGCTGGGCCCGACAACGGCGACAAAGGTCCCGCTCATATGACGCGACGGCCCTGGCGCCACACGGTCAGCACGATGGGAATGCCGTCCTCGACCCGCAGATGCACGAAATCGGCGCGCTTGCCGATGGCTATCTCGCCACGGTCGTGGAAACCGCCGGCTTCGGCCGGGCGCTTGGTGACCAATTGCACGGCCTTGGACAGGCTTATCCCCTCCACCGTTTCAGCGAGCAAGAATGCCGACTGCAGCATGGAGAAGGGAATGTAGTCGGACGACAAAATATCGAGCAGATCGGCCTCGGCCAGCGCCCGCGCCGACACGTTGCCAGAGTGGGAGCCGCCGCGCACCACGTTGGGGCCACCCATGAGGATAGCCATGCCGGCCTGGCGCGAGGCCTTGGCGGCTTCGATCGTGGTGGGGAATTCGGCGATGTGCAGGCCCAGGGCCTCGGCCTCCTCGACATGCTCGCGCGTCGCGTCGTCGTGGCTGGCCAGCACGATGCCCTTTTCGCCGCAGATCTCGGCGATGGCGCGGCGCGTGGGGCCGGCATACATCTGCGACTGCTCGTTGCGGCGCTTGACGAACTCGTCGAACACCGCGTCGCTCATCTTCTGCTTGCCCTGGTAATAGGCGCGGCAGGCGTCGACGCTGGTGAACTGGCGCTGGCCGGGGGCGTGATCCATCAGCGAGGCCAGGCGCACCTGAGGGTCGTTGCGGTGCAGCTCGAAGCTCTCCATGCAATCGGGCGCCGACACCTCGCAGCGCAGATGCACATAATGCTCGGCGCGCAGGCGGCCGGCGCGCATGCCGGCACTGATGGCGTCAGCCAGCGTGCGCATGTCCTCGGCGCCAATATTGGTGTCTTCGTCAAGACCGACGCGGATGGCGTCGAGCACCGTGGTGATGCCCGAGGCGGCGATCTGGGCGTCATGCGCCTGCACGGCCGCGACCGGGTTCCAGCGCACGCGGGGGCGCGGTGCGTAGTGGGTTTCGAGGTGGTCGGTGTGGAGCTCGACCAGCCCAGGGATCAGGTAATCCCCGTCGAGGTCGACGCCGGTGCGGCTGGGGGTGCCGATATCGGTGATGACGCCGCCATCGACGCGAACGGAGCCCTCCAGCACCTCATTGGCCAGGACGATCCGGGCGTTGGTAAGGACGAGTTCCCCGAGGGCGACGGTGTTCATGGATGCGGCCGTTCTCTGTTCGTGAGCCTGTGCGTACGCCCTGCGCTAGCTCAGTTTGATGACAGTTTGGCGACCGGGACTCGGTCATCCAAGGGTCAACGAACTGTCGGGTAAACGTCATCGCCCTGCAAGGGAACAGTCAAAAACAGGTCCTAGGAGTCCGCCCGCCCATCGGCATTCCCTTCCCGGAGACGTCAAATGACCCGCACCCGGCTGCTCAGCGCAGCAACCACGATCGCAGCGCTTGCGCTGGCGACCGCCCCCGCCATGGCCCAGACCAAGTTCGAATTCTGGTACGGCCTGTCGGGCGACCTTTCCGAGCGTATCCAGGACATGTGCAAGTCGTTCAACGAGTCGCAGGCCGACTACGAGATCACCTGTGTCAGCCAGGACAATTACGACGCCAACCTGCAGAACACGATCGCGGCCTACCGCGCCAACAAGCACCCGACCATCACCCAGATCTTCGATGCCGGCACGCTCGACCTGATGCTGTCGAACGCCTATGTGCCCGTCAAAGAAGTTATGGCCAAGAGCGGCGCCGACGTGAAGTGGGACGACTACTTCTCCGGCATCGCCTCGTATTACTCGACCTCGGCCGGCGAGCTGCTGTCGATGCCGTTCAACTCCTCGACCGCGATGATCTATTACAACACCGACGCGCTGGCCAAGGTTGGCTTCGAAGGCATTCCGGCCACCTGGACCGAAGTCGAAGACGTCGCCCGCAAGATGAAGGCCGCTGGCTATGACTGCCCGATCGCTTTCGATCCGGCCGGTGCCTGGCAGTGGTTCGAACAGTTCTCGGCCATTCACAACCAGCCCATCGCCACCAAGGGCAACGGCTTTGGCGGCCTCGATGCCGAACTCGTCGTCAGCCAGGGCCTGTTCGTGGACCAGCTCACCTGGATCAAGGCCATGTATGACGAAGGCCTGATCGTCCATAAGTCCAAGGATGTCGGCCAGAACGACCTCGACGCTTTCGCTGCTGGCGACTGCCAGATTTTCTCGGGTTCGGTCGCCGGCCACGGCACCGTGACTGCCAAGGCGGTCGAAGGCCTCAACTGGCAGGTCGCCACGCTGCCGATGCGTGAAGGCGTCGAACGCACCAACAGCCTCGTTGGTGGTGCTTCGCTGTGGACCCTGCAGGGCAAGACCGAGGAAGAATACAAGGGCGCTGCCGCGTTCTACGCCTTCATCTCGACGCCTGCCCAGGCCGAATGGTGGTCGACCGTGACCGGCTACATCCCGGTGACCAATTCCGGCTTCGACGCCATGACCGCCAATGGCTTCTACTCGGCCGCTCCCTACAAGGGCCGCGAACTGGCCATCGAAAGCCTGACCGCCACCCCGCCGACCGACAACACCCGCGGCATTCGCCTGGGCAACTACGCCTCGATCCGCGCCGAAATGGTCAAGACCATCCAGGACGTGCTGTTCAACAATGCCGACGTCAAGGAAGCGCTGGTGGCGTTCGATGCCAAGGGCAACGAGATTCTGCGCCGCTTCGAGGCAACCTACGCCAACGTTCAGCTCCCCTGATTTCCTGTGATCCCCGCACGGACGGCTCCCGCCGTCCGTGCATTTTTTCATTGATCTGCTTCGGAGGCCGCCATGGAACGACGCGCCTATTACAAGAACGGCACGCTGCCGTGGCTGCTGATCGCGCCGCAACTCCTGCTCGTCCTGGTGTTCTTCTACTGGCCCACCGCGCAGGCACTCTATTGGGCGTTTACGCTCGAACAGGCCTGGGGCGGCGGCAATACCTGGGTGTGGTTCGACAACTTCCTCAGCATCTTCCGCGACCGGGAATATTGGACGACCGTGGCCCGCAGCGGCTTCTACGCCATGCTGACGACTGGCCTCTCGATGACTGTGGCGCTGACGCTGGCTGCCTTCGTCGACCGCGCCCTCAAGGGCACGCGGCTCTTCCAATCGGTCTTCGTCTGGCCCTATGCCATCGCGGCCCCGGCAGCGGGCGTTGCCTTCCGCTTCATCTTCGCGGCGGAATCAGGGTTGGTCGGCTCGATCAACGAGATGTGGCCCGGCATCTGGAACCCGGCCATCAACGGCTATCAGGCGCTCGCCATGGTCATCATGTGCCATGCCTGGCTCGGCATCGGCTACAACTTCATCTTCTTCCTGGCCGCCCTGCAGATGATCCCGCGCTCGATTTCGGAAGCCGGCGCCATGGACGGCGCCCGTCCGTTCCAACGCATGTTCGACCTGCAACTGCCGCTGATTGCGCCGACAGTGTTCTTCCTCCTGATCATCAACCTGATCTCGAGCTTCACCGACAGCTTCGGCATCATCGACACCATGACCGAGGGCGGTCCGGTCGGGTCGACCGAGGTGATGGTCTACAAAATCTATTTCGACGGCTTCAAAGGGCTCGACTATTCGGGCGCCGCTGCCCAGTCGATCGTCCTGATGCTCCTCGTCATTGCGCTCACTTTCGTCCAGTTCAAATGGGTCGAAAAGCGCGTCCACTATCATTGAGGGCACCAAGATGATCGAACGCTCCCCCATTTTCGACTTCATCACCTATGCGGCGATGACGCTTGGCCTGTTGCTGGTGCTGACGCCGTTCTGGATCACCTTCGTGGCGGCCTCGCAGTCGCTCACCGAAGTCAGCCAGGTGCCGATCGTGCTGTGGCCGTCGTCCCATCTCACGGAGAACCTGATCGAGGCCTGGACCCGGGCCGATCTCGGGCCCAAGATGATCAACAGCCTGATCGTTGCGGTCGGCGTGACGGTGGGCAAGATCACCCTGGCCTCGCTCTCGGCCTTCTCGATCGTGTTCTTCAACTACCGCGCCCGCATGCTGTGCTTCTGGCTGATCTTCGTCACCCTGATGCTGCCGCTCGAAGTGCGCATCGTGCCGACCTATTCCATTGCCGCCAATGCGCTGCTGCCGTTCCAGGTCATCCTCGACACGCTGGGTATTACCTGGCTCATCGAGTCCTTGTCGGGCCTGCGCATCGGGCTCGAATGGAACCTGCTCAACTCCCATACCGGCCTCATCCTGCCGCTGGTGGCCACCGCGACCGGCACCTTCCTCTACCGCCAGTTCTTCATGACCATTCCCGATGAGCTGGTGGAAGCCTCCAAGATGGATGGCTCGGGTCCGCTGCGCTTCTTCTGGGATGTGCTGCTGCCCCTGAGCCGCACCAACATGCTGGCGCTCGCGACCATCCTCTTCGTCTCGAGCTGGAACCAGTATCTGTGGCCGCTGCTGATCACTACCGACCGGGCCAATTACGGCACCGTGGTCATGCAGCTCAAGGCGCTCATTCCGGACACCAACGGCCTGCCCGACTGGAACGTCACCATGGCAGGCGCCCTCATCATCATGCTGCCGCCGCTCTTCATCGTTGCCTTCATGCAGCGCTGGTTCGTGCGCGGCCTCATCTCCCGCGACAAGTGAGACCCATCATGGCCGCCATTACCCTTTCCGGCGTCAAGAAGCGCTACCAGAAGACCAATGTCGTCCACGGCGTGGATGTCGAAATCGAAGCGGGCGAATTCGTCGTGATCCTCGGGCCCTCGGGCTGCGGCAAGTCCACGCTGCTGCGCATGATTGCCGGGCTCGAAGACATCACCGAGGGCGAAATCGCCATCGGTGGCAAAGTCGTCAACCAGCTCGAGCCGCGCGAACGCGGCTGCGCCATGGTGTTCCAGAACTATGCGCTCTATCCGCATATGACGGTGCGCGAGAATGTCGGCTACGCCCTCAAGGTGGCCGGCATGAAGCGTGCCGAGCGCGACATCAAGGTGATGAAGGTCGCCAAGTCGGTCGGGCTCGAACCCTATCTCGAGCGCAAGCCGGGCGAGCTGTCCGGTGGCCAGCGCCAGCGCGTGGCCATGGCCCGTGCCATGGTGCGCGAGCCCAAGGTGTTCCTGTTTGACGAACCATTCTCCAACCTCGATGCCAAGCTGCGCGTCGCCATGCGCGCCGAAGTGCGCAACCTGCATCGCAGCCTTGGCGTCACCTCGGTGTTCGTGACGCATGACCAGACCGAGGCCATGACGCTGGCCGACCGGCTAATCATCATGAATGCCGGCGTGGTGGAACAGGTGGGCAAGCCATCGGAAGTCTATCACCGCCCGGCCAGCCTCTTCGTCGCCGACTTCATCGGCTCGCCCGCCATGAACCTGGTGCGCGGCTTTTTCGGCACCGATGGCTATTTCCGCCACGGCAAGGGCGGCATGATCCACCTGCCGTCGATCGCGCCGCAACTGGTCAGCCATGAAGTCTCCATCGGCGTGCGTCCCGAGCTGGTGCGCCGCGTGGCCGCCGGCAGCAAGGGCGCCATTGCCGCGGTGGTCGACTATACCGAAGAGCTCGGCGCCGCCCGGTTGATCTATGCCGATGCCGATGGCAGCCGCATCATCGCGGTCGACAGCACCTCCGATGCCCTGGGCACCGGCATGCCGATCAGCTTCGCCGTCGACGAAGCCGACCTCCACGTTTTCGGCCACGACACCGGCCGCCGCGTCGAACTGGCTGCGGCCCAGCGTGCCGCCACCGATGCCCGTATCAACGCCTGACCCACAAGGAGATTTCCAATGAGCAACATCATCGCTACTGGCTTTAATTCCGGCTCCGACGACGGCGAACTGTTCAGCCTCGAAGCCGATCTGGCCCGCCTGGCCGATATCGGCGTCGACACGGTCGAGCTGGGCCTCACCGGCATCGACCTGATCTCGGGCGGCCGCATCATTCCCGAGCGCCTCGAGCGCCTGGTCGCCGTCACCGAGCAGTTCGATTTCCGCTACACGGTGCATGGCCTGGTTTCGTCCAACTTCATGGACCCGGATACGCTCGACTACCAGATGCAGGCCGCCAAGGCGCTGGTCGAGGTCTGCGACCGCATCGATGCGCGTATCCTGGTGCAGCATGGCGGCGCCCTGCGTGCCGACCAGATCCATCTGCGCGCCGAGGCCGATATCCGCGAGCGCGAAGCCCTCACCGAGCTTGGCGAATTCTGCCGGCCCTATGGCGTGCGCATCGCGTTCGAGAACATCTTCACCACCGAGCCCGGCCAGTATCGCCAGACCCCGGCGGAAGTCGCCGAAACGGTCAAGGCGGTGAACCACCCCAATGTCGTGGCGCTGATCGATTTCAGCCATGCCTATATCGAGAGCACCTATAAGGGCCTCAACTTCCGCGAGCAGATCGCCGCCATGGCGCCGGTTACCGGCCACCTGCATGTCCATGACAGCTTCGGCCGCCCGCAGGGCTTCTACAAGCCGTTCCACCCGCAGGAAAACACCGCCATGGGCGTTGGCGACCTGCACCTGCCGCTCGGCTGGGGCGATATCGACTGGGATGGCATCTTTGCCGAACTCACCTTCCTGCCAGACACCGTCATGATGATGGAAATCGGCCGCCGCTATCGCAGCGAGCAGCCGGAAAGCCTGCGTCGGGCGCGGGAACTGGCTGGGCTGGACGGGCTTGAGGCGGTTGCGGCGCAGTAGCGCGGTCAGAAGGCAAGAGTACCCCCACCTAACCTCCCCCTGAAAAGGGGGAGGAATCCGGCGAAGACTCACCTTCGCCGCCCTACCCAGCCAAGTACCCGAACTGCGCCTTGTGCAGCACCGCATAGGCCCCGTCCTTGGCCAGCAGCGCCTCGTGGGTCCCCTCTTCCACGATCCCGGTTTCGTCGATTACCACGATACGGTCGGCATGCTGGATCGTCGCGAGCCGATGGGCGATCACCAGCGTGGTGCGCCCTTCGGACAGTTCCGCCAGCGAGCGCTGGATCGCGACTTCCGTGGCCGTATCCAATGCCGAGGTCGCTTCGTCGAGGATCAGGATCGGCGGGTTCTTGAGGAAGATGCGGGCGATGGCGACGCGCTGCTTCTGCCCGCCGGACAGCTTCACCCCGCGCTCGCCCACCATGGTGTCGAGCCCGTCGGGCAGCCGCTTGATGACCGTGTCAAACCGTGCCCGCTTGGCCGCGTCCCAGATGGCGTCGTCGCTGGCGCCGAGCTGACCATAGGCGATGTTCTCGCGGATGGTGCCGCCGAACAGGAACACGTCCTGCTGCACGATGCCGATCTGGCCGCGCAAAGAGGTCTGCGTCATGTCGCGGATGTCGGTGCCGTCGATGGTGATGCTGCCGCTATCGAGTTCGTAGAAGCGCGGCAGCAGCGAGCAGAGCGTGGTCTTGCCAGCGCCGGATGGACCGACGATCGCCACCGTCTCACCCGCCCTGACCGCAAGATTGAGCCCATCGAGCACCTTGCGGCCCTGCTCATAGGAGAAAGCCGCATCCTTGAACGCGATATCGCCCTTGAGCGCGGTCACCACCCTGGCGCCCTTGCGGTCGGCAATGTCGGGCTCGGTATCGATCAATTTAGTAAAGCGGCGGAAGCCGGCAATGCCCTTGGGATAGCTTTCGAGCACGCCGGTGATCTTGTCGATCGGCCGCAGGAACACTTCGACCAGCAGCAGGAAGCTGACGAAGCCGCCATAGCTCATCTCGCCCCGCACCACGAGCCAGGACCCAGACAGCATCACCAGCAGTTGCACTAGGCGCGTGCTGAGATAGGTGATGGTGATGCTCGCGGTCATGATCGCGTAGGCGCGCAGCTTGGTGGAGCGATAGGCCTGGTTGTTGCCGGCAAAGAGCTGGGCCTCATGCCCCTCATTGGCGAAGGCCTTGACCACGCGGATGCCGCCGATCGAGTCCTCGATGCGGGTGTTGAACTGCCCTACCCGACCGAACAGCTCCTGCCAGTTGAGCGTCATACGCGAGCCGTATTTGCTCACGAGCCACGTCACGATGGGCACTATGACCACGGTGATTGAGGCCAGCTTCCAGTTGGTCACGAACATCAGGATGAACGCGCCGACAAAGGTCATGACGGCCAGGAAAATGTCCTCGGGGCCATGATGGGCCACCTCGCCCACATCCTCGAGGTCCTTGGTCACGTGGGTGATCAGGTGCCCGGTCTTGTTGTTGTCGAAGAAGCGGAAGCTCAGCTTCTGCAGGTGATCGAAGACCTGCCGGCGCATATCGGTCTCGATCGAGACGCCCAGCACATGGCCGAAGTAGTTGACGATGGCATGGAGGACCGCGTTGACGGCGTAGATCGCCAGCAGCACGCCGCCGGCGATCAGGATGAGCCCGAATTCGGAACGCGGCAGCAGCGAGTCGATGAAATAGGCCACGGCCAGCGGAAAGACGAGTTCGAGCAGGCCGGCGATCACCG
This sequence comes from uncultured Devosia sp., assembly GCA_966212275.1. Taxonomy (GTDB): domain Bacteria; phylum Pseudomonadota; class Alphaproteobacteria; order Rhizobiales; family Devosiaceae; genus Devosia. The sequence continues at coordinate 50,599 of CBIHQV010000020.1, read as the reverse complement.
CGCAGCCAAAATCGAGCACGAACAGGCCCTTATAGGGGGCGTAGTAGGAGAAGAACCGCTTGATCATGGTACGGCACTAACAGGTTTTTGGCAGCCGGTCAGCCGTGGCCGACCGGAGCGACCGCGCGCAGGTCGAAAATCTCGTCGGCTTCGTCACGCGCCGCATTTGCCGCCATGGCCTGCTCCAGCGCAACCATGTCGAGCACATCGTGCGGCTGCCACCCGCAGCGGCAGCCCTGCGGGTCGAGATGGGAATCGGCGACCTCGCGATAGATCGAGCCTAGGGCGGCAGCCATGCATTCGAGGGCTTCGAGCGGCGACATGCGGGTGGAGGCCAGCGTGCCGGCATATGACGCCATCAGCGCCGCCCGAACGGCGGCAAAGGAAGCGGCGCGATCACTGGACATGTCATCTCCTCCAAATGCTGGCCGGCCCATATGCCAATCAGGCAATGCGCCGGCCCTCATTAAGTTGACTAACATAATCATATTAATATGCAAAGCCAGGCGACTAGTAGGTGGTGCGGCCACCCGAGAGGTCGAAGACGCTGGCGGTGGTGAAGCTGTTATCCTTGCTGACCAGCCAGGCCACCATCGCCGCCGCCTCATCGACCTCGAGGAACCGCCCGCGCGGAATACGCACCAGCATGTAGTCGATGAATTCCTTGGTCAGCGTATCGAGAATGCGCGTCTTGGCGGTCGCCGGCGTGATGGCATTGACCGCGATGTCATGCTTGGCCAGCTCCTTGCCCAGAGACTTGGTCAGCCCGATCACCCCCGCCTTGGCCGCCGAATAGGCCGAGAGGTTGGGATTGCCCTCCTTGCCCGCCACCGAGGAGATGTTGACGATGCGCCCGTAATTGCGGGCCTTCATCGAGGGGATGACCACCTTGTTGACGTAGAAGGTGCCGTTGAGATTGATCTCGACCACCCGCCGCCATTCGTCGGGGTCATAATCTTCGAGCGTCGCATTCTGCCCGGCCACGCCGGCCGAATTGACCAGGATGGAGACCGGACCGACTTCCGTCTCGACCTCGGCATGCACACGCTGCAGGCCGGCAAGGTCGGTGATATCCACCAGCTTGCTCGACGCCGCCGGCCCCAGATTGTCCACCGCCAGCGCCAGCGCCTCGGCATTCATGTCCCAAAGGCTCACCCGCGCTCCCGACGCAATCAACCGCCGCGCAATGGCAAACCCGATCCCCTGCGCGCCGCCGGTAATGACGGCGATCTGGTCTTGGAGGTCGATACTGTTCATGGGATGGGACTCGGGCTGGCGTGAACGCGTCGCTGACCATAGCGCAGCTCTTGCGATAGCAATACCGCAAGCAGCGCCGCCTCAGGTCGATGCGTTAGCCCGTCTCACGTCAGACGATAAAGTCAGCGACGTACACACCCAATTGTCCGAAGCCGATCGCCTCAGCGTCGCCGTCGCCGTCAAAATCGCCTGCATAGCGCGGAGATTGATCCTGGCTCAGCCAGCCATAGGCCCTGCCAAAGGCATCCAGGGAGAGTTGCGCGGCCGCAAAGGAGCTGCCGCTGGCGGCGGCGGAGATAACCCCATACTCGCCAAAGCCGATAACGTCCGCCCGTCCATCGCCATTCACGTCGGTGAGCTGACGCGGATACTGGCTGTTGCTGCCCCAGCCGCCAGCGCTTACGCCGAAGTTGCCAAGCGCCAGGTAGGCATTGTCAAACGAGCCGGATGCGTTGCCGAATGCGATGATCACACCAAATTCGCCAAAGCCAACGATGTCAGCAAGGCCATCGCCATTGGCGTCGGCGAGTTCGCGCGGATAGCGATCATTGCTGTACCAGCCGCCAGCGCTCACACCAAAATTGGAAAGCGCCAGGACCGGCTGGTCGAAGGAGCCGCTGGCATTGCCCAATGCGATGATCGCACCAAACTCGCCAAAGCCGACGATGTCGGCACGGTCGTCGCCATTCACGTCGGCAAGCTTGCGCGGGTAGCGCTCGGTGTTGCTCCAGCCGCCTGCCGCTGTGCCGAAATTCTGCAGCACCAGCGTGGCGGCACCAAAGGAACCCGCTGCCGTGCCGAGGGCCACGTATACACCCGCCGCGCCAAAGCCGACGATGTCGGCGCGTCCATCGCCATCAATGTCCGCAAGTTCTCGCGGATAGAGCGTATCGCTCCCCCAGCCCGCATCGGTGCCCTGGCCGAAATCGAGCGATTCCAGGGTCGAGGGGGCAAAGCCGCTGGCATTGCCCAACGCCACATAGACGCCCGTACCCTTGAAGCCGACAATGTCGTCAAATCCATCGCCATTGACGTCCGCAAGCCGGCGCGGCGTGCGGTCATTGCTCGTCCAACCCGCATCGGAGCCAAATTCGGACAGGACCAGCGTGGCGCCACCAGCGCCCAGCAACAACTGATCGGTGGTGAACACGTTGTCGGAGAACTGGAAGCTCTGGACGTTCTTGATCGTGTCCATAGCGTCCCGGTTGGCAACCGTGTCGCGAATGACGATATCGCCGCCGCTGTTCCTGGAAACGACGTAGTCCGCGTAGTTACCGCGCAGCACGACCGTGTTGGTTCCCGCGCCACCGTCCAGCGCGTCGTCGCCATTGCCGCCATGCAGCGTGTCGTTGCCGCCACCGCCCTGGATGGTGTCGTTGCCGGCATTGCCCCAAAGCACGTTGGCAGCGTCGTTGCCAACCATCGTATCGTTGCCGCTTCCGCCCGCCGCATTTTCGATAAGCGATCGCGCATCGCCATTGTATTGCAACGCATTGGCGACGTTGCCGTCCGCCTTCTGGCTGCCATTGTAGTGGAGCCGGGCAAGCTGGCTGTCCGACAGCGTGCTCCACTGGCCGGGGCGGAGGTCGACGTTCAGGTTGGTCGCGTAGTTCGAGAAATCATAGGTATCGACGCCACCGCCGTCCCACACTGTCTCAAATATTCTATTGCCACCTGGCGTGGCCTGGCCGACGCCATTGATCGACATCTGGCCCGTGCCTGGGTTCCAGGAATAGGTCGTGTTGCCATTGTTGGTGTTGAAGTTCGCGCCATACATGAGCTGGACGGCTGCGATATCCTGCATCATCAGCGACTGGGCAAAGCCCCAGTTTTCGTTGACGTAGCCGGTGGAGGTCGACGCTCCGACATAGGAGCGGTAGCTCATCACCGTGAATTCCATCGAGTCGCGCTCGAGGGGCATATAGTTCTCGTGCGGATGCTCGAGCCCCATTGCGTGGCCGATCTCGTGAAGGAAAGTCGCGTAGGCGTAGTTCCCCTTCACGGGGTTGTTGTAGTAGCCCCCGGAATTATTGAACCAGACGTCCCCGCCTTCGGCTGGTGTGCTGGGCAGGTAAGCCCAGGCCGTGTTGGGCGCGTTCGACATGGCAAGGCGCAACGTGGCGCTACCGGTGCTGCCAGCGGTGAACTCGGAGAAGACCACGTTGGCGACGGCGGCATAGTTCGCGAAAGCCGCGCGCGCCACGTTCTGCTGTGTGCCGTTCAGGACACCGAAGGTGTTCAATGGCTCATTGGAGCCATAGGGGCTGCCATAGACGCCCGCCGTGGTCGGAAAGCTGTAGCTGAGGTTTCCAGAGGCCCAACGGTAGTTGCCAAGCAAGGCGTTCGTGTACGGATCAGATCCGGGGGTTACAGAGGCGACCGCGGCCAATTGGATCTCCGATTGAGTACGAAAAGGCTGCCCGTGGCTAAGCCGCATCAATAAGGCGATTGGTAAGTAAACAAGTCGTAAATGGCGACACGCGAATAGTGCCTAACTGGCACCATTTCGCTATGGACGCGTTCAATAAGCTGTGCGAGTGCCCGTTTTCTGGGGCAAGCAGCTGGGCGAGTCTTGTCGTCTGCGGGAAGCGCGGCATGATAGACGCATTTCTACGGCACGTTTGCGACTCAGTGGCAAACGCGGCGGCTGGTCGCGGTTCGCGCCTGACACGCCGTCAAAGGAGATGAAATGGCCCGGCGCCCAGGCACCACCCCAAGCGGCGACCAGCTTCGCCAGGCATTGGCCGCCTGCAGGGCCGCCTTGACGGGCGTGGCGCTCGTTTCCGCGTTGATCAACGTGCTCTATCTCACTGGCTCGTTCTTCATGCTGGAGGTCTACGACCGGGTATTGCCGAGCCAAAGCATCCCCACCCTTGTCGGCCTCGCGATCCTGGTGGCGCTGCTTTACGCATTCCAGGGCGTTTTCGACTTCCTCCGCGGCCGTATCCTGATTCGCATCGGCGCAGTCTTCGACGAGCGCCTGGCCGGTAGTGCCTTCGATGCGACGGTCGGGCTTCCCCTGATCGCCGGCCCGCAATCGGATTCCATGCAGCCGCTGCGGGCCATGGATCAATTGCGGACGTTCATTTCGGGCATGGGACCTTCGGCATTCTTCGATCTCCCCTGGATGCCCTTCTATCTATTTGTGTGCTTCCTCATTCATCCGACCATCGGCTGGACCGCGACGCTGGGGGCCGTGTTGCTCGTGGCGGTTGCCGTGTTGACCGAGGGGATGGCCCGCCGCTCCAGCCGCGACGCCCAGTCGATATCCGCCAAGCGCCACATGCTGGCCGAGGCGGGTTGGCGCAATGCCGAAGTTCTGGGCTCCATGGGCCTGGCAGGCCGGATGCGCGCCGCGTGGAGCGCATCCAACGACCAGTATATCGGGCATATGCGGCGTGTCGCGGACGTCACAAGCGGGCTGGGCACGTTGTCGAAGGTGCTGCGCATGGTGCTGCAATCGGCCGTGCTGGGCGTTGGCGCCTACCTGGTCATCCAGCAGCAGGCGACGGGCGGCCTCATCATAGCGGCCTCCATTCTCACGGCGCGTGCCATGGCCCCGGTCGAGCTGGTTGTCGGTCATTGGCAGTCTTTCCTGTCGGCGCGACAGGCCTGGCAGCGACTGAATGCGGTCTTTTCAGTATTGCCCACTGGCCCGCGCCGGCTGGACCTGCCGGCGCCGCGCCGTAGCCTCATCGTCGACAACCTGGGGGTGGCGCCGCCCGGCGGATCGGTTTTGGTGGTGCAAGACGTGACCTTTTCGCTGGCGGCGGGTGACGCGCTGGGACTGATCGGGGCAAGCGCCTCCGGGAAATCGTCGCTGGCCCGCGCGCTTGTCGGCATCTGGCGGACGCAGCGCGGGACGGTCCGCCTCGACGGCGCGGCGCTCGACCAGTGGAACCGGGACGACCTGGGCGAGCATATCGGCTACTTGCCGCAGATGGTGGAGCTCTTTGCCGGCACGGTCGCCCAGAACATTGCTCGCTTCGTTGCGCATCCCGATGCCGAGACCGTGGTCACCGCGGCGAAGGCGGCGGGTACGCACGATATGATCCTGGGGCTCCCCAAAGGCTATGACACCGAGGTCGGGGAAGACGGATCGGCCCTGTCGGCCGGCCAACGGCAGCGAATTGCGCTGGCCCGGGCGTTGTTCGGCGAGCCATTCCTGGTGGTGCTGGACGAGCCCAACTCCAACCTCGATGCCGAGGGCGAAGCCGCTTTGACCCATGCGATCATGGGCGTGAGAAACCGCGGCGGCATCGCCGTCGTCGCGGCGCACCGCCCGAGTGCATTGGCAGCCGTGAACCTGGTGCTGATGATGCGGGGCGGACGCGCCCAAGCCTTCGGTCCGCGGGACGACGTCATCCAGAAGGTCACCCGCATCGGATCGCATCCCGAGGCGCCGCCGCAGCCCGTGGCGGATCTGCGAGCCGGTGGGTGAGATCGTGATAGAAAAGCGGGCGCAACCTTCAATTCGCCGTCACCTGCTGGTGGCACTTGTCGCGGGCGCCCTGCTGGTTGTCGGCGTTGGCGGCTGGGCCACAACGACCGAACTGGCGGGCGCGGTCATTGCTCCCGGTCAGTTGGTCGCGGAGTCATCGGTCAAGCTCGTGCAACATCCGGAAGGCGGCGTGGTCGTGGAACTCGCCGTCGCCGAAGGCGACATGGTCGAAGCTGGCCAGGTGCTGGTGCGCCTCGACGATACATCCACTCGCGCGAGCCTCGACATCGTCATCAACAGCCTGCAGCAATCGCTGGCGCGAGAAGCCAGGCTCAAGGCGGAACTCGAGGGCAAGCCCGAGGTCGCCTATCCGGAATCGCTGGTCAGCCAATTGGCGTCCGATGCCACCGACGACCTGCTCACGGCCGAGTCCAGGTTGTTCGAGCTGCGGCAGATAACGCTCAGCAGTGAAAAGGGACAACTGACCGAACGCATCGCGCAGCTCCGCCAGGAGATCGCCGGGATCGAGACCCAGATATCGGCCAAGCAGCGCGAGCAGGCGCTGATCGACAAGGATTTGGCGACGACACGCTCGCTGCTCCAGCAAAACCTGGTATCGGGTGAACGGGTCAGCCAGTTGGATCGCGAGCTGGCCAGGGTGGAAGGTCAGCTCGGGCAACTGGTCGCCGCGGCGGCGCAGGCGCGCGGGAAGATCGCCGAGATCGAGCTGCAGTTCGTGCAACTGGATCAGACCTTCCTGACCGAAGCGGCGTCCGAGCTCGCCGAGGTCCGCGCCAGCATTGCCGAGCTGCGCGAGCGCCAGATCGCCGGTGAGAACGAGCTGCGGCGGGCCAGCATCACTGCGCCCCAGGCCGGCCAGGTGCATGAGCTTGCCCTCCACACCATTGGAGGCGTGGTGAGCGCCGGAGAGACCCTGCTGCGCATCGTGCCGATCGCCGACGCGCTGACCATCGAAGTCCGCATCGCGCCGCAGGACATCGACCAGGTTCACCTTGGACAGCCGGTTCAGGTCCGCTTTTCGGCTTTCAACCTGCGCACCACCCCGGAACTGGGCGGCAAGCTCACGCGCCTTTCGCCCGACCTGACGCGCGACCCGCAGACCGGCGCGCACTATTACACGGCCCGCATCACCGTCGACGACGGCCAGTTGGAACGGTTGCCCGATCTGCCTCTCACCTCCGGCATGCCGGTGGAAGCCTTCGTCCAGACCGCCCGGCGCACTGCCCTGAGCTATCTCACCAAACCCATCACGGACCAGATCATGCGGTCGTTTCGCAGCGACTGAACAGGAGACAGCCGATGTCAGAATGGATCGATTTTTCGCTCTGGGACCAATGCGAGACACTGGCGCGGCCTGGCTATGTGTTCGAGGTGGTCAATGCCGAAGACCAGAGCATGCTGACCGGCTGTGTCGTGCCCCTCGAGGTGCCATTCGACTGGTCGTCATTGCCCCTCAAATTCCGCATGCTCCCCGAGCCGAGCGCCCGGCATTCGAATCCAATCCCCCCACCGGCCGCCAAGCCATAAGGCTCCGCGCAAGAGTTGATCGGACTGCACCGGCACGACGAATCCAGACATTGCGGGGTCCACAGGCCCTGACGCGCAAAGATGTGCACAATGTCGTCCTGACCCGCTATAGACGTCGTGCCGCTTGAGCTTTACGGAGGCTATCCGGATCGTCTTCCTCTGCGCCCGCCCACTCACGCCGAGACAAGTTACACAATGATACGACTGGTTGCGACGCTTACAGGCCTGCCGCGAGGATGGAAGCGGGCTGTGATGCTTGCGTTCGACGCTCTGGCTCTGGCAGCCGCGCTGTGGGCGAGCTTTGCCCTGCGCTACGGCCAGTGGACGCCGCCCCGCTCGATAGTGGAATTTCTCATCATCCTGTCCGCGCCGGTCATCGCGATTCCCATTTTCGTGCGGCTGGGCCTCTATCGCGCGGTGATCCGATACCTGCCTGAACGGGCCCTGTGGACCATTCTGCAGGCCACCACGCTCGCCACCCTGTGCTGGGTGCTTGCGGTGTTCCTGTCACAGTTCACGTTCCAGTTCGTGGTGCCGCGTTCGGTACCTATCCTCTATTGGGCGCTGGCAACGATCGCCATTGGCGGCAGCCGCTTCACGGCCAAGAAGATGCTCTGGCCCGAAGCAAGCACCCGGCACCAGAACAGGCCCATCGCAATCTATGGCGCGGGGGATGCCGGGGTTCAGCTCGCCAACGCCCTGCGCCGCCAAGGTGCGCACCAGATCGTCGCCTTCCTGGACGACAACCGGGCGCTACACGGGCGCGATGTCTCCAGCATCCGGGTCTTCGCGCCCTCCGCCATCGGCATGCTCATGGAGCAGTATGGCGTGCAGGAGGTCATCCTTTCCATACCGACCCTGTCCGCAGCGCGCCGCCGCGAGATTTTCACCGCGATCGGTGGTCACGGCGTCAAGATACGAACCGTGCCGCCGATCACCGATCTGGTCAGCGGTCGATACCTGGTCAGCCAGATCCGCGAGATCGACATCGACGAGCTGCTGGGGCGGTCTTCGGTGCCCCCCGATCCCAACCTTCTGCGTTCGATGGTCGAGGGAAAGGTCATCCTCGTTACAGGCGCGGGCGGCTCGATCGGCTCGGAGCTCTGCCGGCTGATCGTCAAGCTGGCGCCGGCACGCCTGGTCCTGTTCGAGGCCAATGAATACGCGCTCTACAATATCGAGCGTGAGCTTGGCGCCGACAAGCTGGCCGATGTCGTCCCCTTGCTGGGATCGATCGTCGATCCCCAACGTGTCCAGCTTGCGATGGACCTCCACAAGCCGGAGGTCGTTTTTCACGCCGCCGCGCATAAGCACGTTCCGCTCATCGAAGCCAATGCCCTCGAGGGTATGCGGAACAATGTGCTGGGCACCAAGATCCTGGTGGATGCGGCGGCAAAGGCCGGCGTGTCCAGCTTCGTTCTCATCTCCTCCGACAAGGCAGTGCGACCCACGAATGTGATGGGCGCCACCAAGCGGTGGGCGGAACTGATCGTCGCCCAGGCGGCGGCGGAAGCCGAGCATGCCCATACCGGCCAGCGTTTCACCGCGGTGCGGTTTGGCAATGTGCTCGGCTCGAACGGCTCCGTGGTCCCCCTGTTCAAGGAACAGATTGCCAATGGCGGTCCGGTCACGCTGACCGATCCGACGATGACCCGCTACTTCATGTCTATCCACGAGGCTTCGGAACTCATCGTGCAGGCCGGCGCCCTGGCCCATGGCGGGGACGTCTTTCTGCTGGATATGGGACGACCAGTGCTGATCCGCGACCTCGCCGAGAACATGATCCGGCTCGCCGGTCTCACCGTGCGGGACGCGGAAAACCCGGACGGCGACATCGACCTCGTCGTGACCGGCAAGCGGCCCGGCGAAAAGATGTACGAAGAGCTGTTCTATGATGACAGCGCGGTCGAACCCACCGCCCATCCCAAAATCCGCCGCTCTCCCAAGCATGTCGTGGCGTCGATCGACGGTGCCGTCGCGGAATTGATGGGCTGGGTGGACGCCCAGGATGAGAAACGCGCGCGCGAATGCCTCTTTGCTCTGATAGAGGAACATTCCGACGGCGTGCCGCTATCGGACGCGGTATAGCGGCGGTCGTTGCGATTTGGCCGTTCGCCGAAGCGCGAACGCGAATGGAAGAACCGGGGTCCTTGGTTTGAAGATAGTTATCTCCGGCGCGACAGGTTTTGTCGGCAAGAACATAGTCGGTATCCTGCGTGATGCCGGCGCTGAGCTTCTGCTTGTCGGACGAGACCCTGCGCGTGTCAGGGCCGTGTTTCCCGATATCGCCGCCTGCTCCTATGAGACCCTCGAACGGCAAGCCGCCGGGTTTGACCTGTTTGTCCACCTGGCGACGATCAACAATGACAAAGCCGCTCCGGCGCAGGACTTCGCGGACGTAAACGTCACTCTGGCGCTCGAAACGGCCGCCCTGGCCAAGCGCGCGGGGGTTGGACGCTTCGTCTACGCATCCTCGATTCATGCGCTGGATGAAGGCAATAAGGGCCTCTATGCATCGAGCAAGCGCGAGGGTGCCAGACGCCTCGCCGAGGCCTTTGGCGACTATGCGCTGACCCTCCATCTGCCCGCCATCCATGGGCAACAATGGGCCGGCAAGCTCGCGGCGCTCAACAACCTGCCACCGGCCGTGGCAAAGCCGATCTTTTCGGTGGTTGCGGCCCTCAAGCCGACCCTCAGCGCCGCCACCCTGGCTGACTTCCTGCTCAACGCGGCCGTCTCGACCACTGAGCGCGACATCATCCTGTCGGATGGGCAGCAGCACAACCTCGCCTATCGCCTCGGTCGGCGCGTCATCGACCTGGGTTTCGCGGTCACGATCGCGGTGCTTCTGTGGTGGCTCCTGATCCTGGTGTGGATCGGCACCCGCCTCGAATCCCCCGGCCCCGGCATCTTCGCGCAGAAGCGGGTGGGGCGAGGCGGGAAGGTCTTCACCTGCTACAAGTTCCGCACCATGAAACTGGGAACCGTCGAGGCCGCCACCAACCTGGTTTCGACGCAGGCGGTGACGCGAATGGGACAGTTCCTGCGCAAGTCCAAGGTGGATGAGCTCCCCCAGATCCTGAATATTTTCCGCAATGAAATCAGCCTTGTCGGTCCTCGTCCTGGCTTGCCCGTCCAGCAGGAGCTGATCGCGGCACGGCAGGCACGCGGCGTCCTGGCGCTCAAGCCCGGCATTACCGGCCTGGCGCAGATCAACGACATCGACATGAGCGATCCCGAAAAGCTCGCGCGCTGGGATGCGCGCTATGGCGCGCTGCAGTGCCTCGTCCTGGACGCCAAGATCATCCTAGCCACAGCAACCGGCCGCGGCAAAGGCGATCGGGTGGCCAAGGACAATGTGGGGGCAGCATCGTGAGCCTGATGTCCTCCGCCACCAACCTTGCCGGGTGACCGCCGATTCGTATCTGTCATGTCATTGTCGGGCTGGAGGTTGGCGGCGCTGAGCGTGCGCTGAAGCGCCTGGTATTGGCCGGTGCGGCTGCCGGCCATGAACAACTGGTGATAAGCCTCACGACAACAGGGGTTATCGGCTCCGAATTGCAGGCCGAGGGTATCGAGGTTGCCGCAGTCGGGCTGGCTGGGCTCGGATCAGTGCCGGGGGCCTTTTTGCGGCTGCGCCGCCTTATCGCGGCGTTTGGGCCCGACGTGGTGCAGACCTGGATGTACCACGCCGACCTCATGGGTGGCCTGGCCGCCCGGTCCGCCGGGGTGCGAGCCATCGTATGGAGTATCCGAAACACCAAGGTGCCGCTGGCGGGACCGGTACAATGGACCATCTCGCGGCTATGCGCCTGGCTTTCCTACAGCCTGCCGCGCGCCATTGTCTGCGTGGCCGAGACGGCGCGGCAGGCCTATGCCGAGGCCGGCTATAACAAGGCCATCATGACGGTGATCCCCAACGGGTTCGATTTCGGCCCCTTCGATGCCGCATTGGCGACGGCGCAGGCCCAGCCCGGTCGCGAGGAAACAATGGTCATCGGGTGCGTCGGGCGCTGGCATCCGGACAAGGGCCTCGATCTGTTGGTCGATGCCGCAGCCAAGCTTGCTGCCGCGGATCAGGTGAAATTCCTGCTGGTTGGGCGCGGCTGCGCTTGGGACAATGAAGAACTCGCGGCCCAGATCAGGAGACTGGGCCTTGAGGACGCTTTCGAGCTTATGGGCGAGCGCGACGACGTGCCTGCCCAGCTTGCACGCATGGACATCTTCTGCATGCCGTCGCGAACCGAGGGCTTCCCCAACGGGCTAGCAGAAGCCATGGCGATGCAGCGGTTCTGCGTCGCCACCAATGTGGGCGACACGGGCCTGCTGCTCGGCGACGCCGGCATACTGGTTGCTTCGCCTGATGCCGAAGCGCTATCGGAGGCGCTGGCTGCGGGGCTCAAGCTTTCCGCGGGCGAGCGGCAGGCGGTGGGTCAAGCGGCGGGCGCCCGAGTGCGCGAACTTTTCAGCATCGACATGATGCGGACACGACACGATAACCTCTATCGCCAACTGCAGCAGGAGTAGCGCATGTGCGGAATAGGCGGCTTTCTGGTGCAGGGAGCCAGCGGCGAGTTTTTCGAAACCACGCTACGCCGCATGGGCGACGCGATTGCGCATCGCGGTCCGGACGATGCCACGATCTGGCATGAGAGCGAGGCGGGTATCGGCCTGTCGCACCGGCGCCTCGCGATCATCGACCTGTCGCCGGCCGGGCGGCAGCCGATGGCCTCTGCCAGTGGCGCCTATGTGCTGGCGTATAATGGCGAAATCTATAACCACCTCGATATCCGCAAGGCGCTCGAGGACGCAGGGAAGGCGCCCAACTGGCGCGGCCATTCCGACACCGAAACGCTGCTGGCCGCCATTGAAGCCTGGGGCTTGAGCGCGGCATTAACGCGCTGCATCGGCATGTTTGCCGTCGCGCTGTGGGACAAGCGTGCGCGGACGCTGACCCTGGCACGCGACCGGTTGGGAGAAAAGCCGCTTTATTACGGCTGGCAGGACGGCACGTTCCTGTTCGCCTCGGAGCTCAAGGCGTTCAAGGCCTATCCCGGTTTCGCCGCCGAGGTAGATCGCCACGCGCTGACCCTGCTGCTGCGCCACAATTACATTCCGGCGCCCTATTCCATCTATGCGGGCGTCCGCAAGCTCGAACCCGGCCACCTGATGACGGTGTCGCTTTACGGCGGGACCAACGAGCCCACGGCCTATTGGTCGGCAGCCGACATCATGGCCCAGGGCGTGCGCTCGCCTTCGGACGCGTCGCCGGACGAGCTTGTCGATGGCCTCGAGAAGTTGCTGCTGTCGGCTGTCGGCGGGCAGATGATGAGCGATGTGCCGCTGGGCGCGTTTTTGTCGGGTGGCGTGGATTCCTCGACGATCGTCGCCTTGATGCAGCAGCTTTCCGCCAAGCCGATCAAGACCTTCACCATCGGCTTTGGCGAGGATGGGCACAACGAGGCGCCCTATGCCAAGGCGGTGGCGGAGCATCTGGGCACCGATCATACCGAGCTCTATGTCAGCGCGGCCGACGCGCTTGCCGTCATCCCGCGCCTGCCGGCCATGTATGACGAGCCCTTTGCCGACTCTTCGCAGATACCGACCTTCCTCGTGTCGCAGCTCGCCAGCAAGCATGTCACGGTTTCGCTGTCGGGCGATGGCGGGGACGAGCTGTTTGCCGGCTACAACCGCTACACGCTGACGCAGCAGCTCTGGGGCAAGATCAAGCGCCTGCCCACGCCGGTTCGATCGGCTATTGCCAATGGGCTGCTCGCCGTGCCGGCGCAGCGCTGGAACAGCCTTGCCGGGCCGCTGTCGGGCGTGCTGCCTGCGTCTCTGCGGCAGGCCAATATCGGCGACAAGCTGCACAAGGGCGCGAATGTGCTCGGCGTGGCCGATATGGACGAACTCTATCGCGGGCTCGTTTCGCTGTGGACCGAGCCTTCGGATGTGGTTCTGGGCGCGCGCGAACCGGAAACGCCGCTGACCAGCCTGCCCAATGCCTTGCGGGGCGTGACCGGCGTCGAACGGATGATGGCGCTCGATGCCATCACCTATTTGCCTGATGACATCCTCGCCAAGGTGGATCGGGCCGCCATGTCGGTCTCGCTCGAAACGCGGGTGCCCCTGCTGGACCACCGGGTGTTCGAATATGCCTGGTCGATGCCGCTGGCGGTCAAATCCCGCGACGGGCAGACCAAGTGGCCGCTGCGACAGGTGCTCTATAAGCATGTGCCGCGCGACCTCATCGAGCGGCCCAAGGCCGGCTTTGCCATTCCGATCGATCAGTGGTTGCGCGGCCCGCTGCGTGACTGGGCCGAGGCTCAGCTCGACGAGGCGCGTATCCGCCGGGAAGGCTATTTTGATCCGGCGCCCATTCGCACCAGATGGCAGGAGCATCTCAGCGGCCGTCGCAATTGGGGCGCGCATCTGTGGACCGTGCTCATGTTCCAGGCATGGCTGGAGTCGTGAGCAAGACCATCCTGTTCGTCGTGAACGACGCGGCCTTCTTCCTGTCGCATCGGCTGGTTCTGGCCGAGGCGGCACGGGACGCTGGCCACAAGGTTGAAATCGCCACGGGCGCCAGTCCGGCGACCGCGAAAATCCGGGAACTGGGTTTCGCCTTCCATGAGTTGCCGCTCTCGCGCAGCGGGCTCAACCCGCTGGCCGAGCTCGCAAGCCTTGGCGCGCTGTACAGGCTGTTCCGCAAGGTGCGACCCGATCTCGTGCACCTCGTGACCATCAAGCCCGTGCTCTATGGCGGCGTCGCTGCCCGGCTTGCGCGGGTGCCAGCCGTTGTGGCGGCCATTTCCGGGTTGGGCACGATATTCCTTGCCAAGGGTGGCGCGGCTACGCTGCGCCGCATCGCGGCGCAGCTGGTCTATCGGTTCGCGCTGGGGCACAGCAATATCCGGGTGGTGTTTCAAAACCCCTCGGATCGCGAGACTTTCCAGCGCTTCGGCATCGATGCGGACCGGACCGTGATCATCACGGGCTCGGGCGTCGACCTCTCCACATTCCCCGTGGTCGCCGAGCCCCTACCCCCTGTTGTCGTCACCATGGCGTCCCGCCTGCTGCGCGACAAAGGGGTGCGTGAATATGTTGCCGCGGCCGAGATGGTAAGGGAGCGCCTGCCAGAGGTGGTGTTTCAACTGGCCGGCGACATCGACCCGGGCAACCCGACCAGCCTCTCGCAGGAGGATTGCGACACCATCGCGCGAAAGGGCCATGTCCGCCTGCTGGGGCACCGCACCGATGTCGCCGAGCTCTTTGCCGGCTCCCACATCGTGGTGCTGCCTTCCTATCGCGAAGGGCTGCCCAAGGTGCTGATCGAAGCTGCCGCCGCAGGCCGGGCGGTGGTTACGACGGACGTGCCGGGCTGTCGCGATGCCATTGAGCCAGGCAGGACCGGCCTCCTGGTGCCGGTAAAGCAGGCAGACGCGCTGGCGCAGGCCATCGAGGCGCTGGTAGCCGACAGTGCGTTGCGGCACGCCTTTGGGCGGGCCGGACGAGCCCTCGCCGAGCAGCAGTTCGACGTCCGCCAGGTCGCAGCCCAGCATCTGGCGATCTATGACGAGCTTATCCGCGCGTCCGGTTGAGAGGGGTCAGCCGTCCTGGTCGCGGATATGGCGCGCAGCGGCCAACACATCGTCGACGACAACCGTGTCCCCTGCCCGGTCTTCCTCGCCACGGCCGTAGCCGGTGCGGACGAGAAGAACGCGCGTACCCGCCCTGCGGCCGGCCTCAACGTCAATGAGCTTGTCCCCGACCATCCATGAGCGGGAGAGGTCGATATCAAGGTCGGTAGCGGCGGCCAGCAGCATGCCGGCACCAGGCTTGCGGCAGTCGCATTGGCGCACATCGCCGAAATCGGGGTGGTGCGGGCAGTGATAGAAGGCGGCAACGGCAAGCCCGTGCGAAGCCAGGTCATCTGCCACGAAGCGGTGGAGATGCTCCACATCCGTGGCCGAGTAGTAGCCCCGCGCAATACCGGCCTGGTTGGTGACCACCACCAGCTCGTAGCCAAGCTCCGTCAGCAGGCGCAAAGCCTCGATCGAGCCGGGGATCCACTCCCAGTCCTCGACGCGGAAAAGATACTGCTTTTCTACGTTCAGGGTGCCGTCGCGGTCGAGGAAGACCGCGCGCCGGCTCGGCTGCGTCGAGGCTGTCATGGCAGCCTCACGCGAAGCTGGTCCGCTCGAGAACCAGGTCGGCGAAGGCGAAGGACGAGGTGAAGGCCGGCGAGATGGCATTGAGCACGTGCACCGTGCGGCCGCTCTGCTCGATGACATAGTCCATTTCGAGTGTCCTGGTGGTCTTGTTGACCAGTTGCGGACGGATGCCGACCTTGTCGGTGGGCACAAGATCGCTTTCCTGCAGCGACGGCATGAGGGCGCGCGCGCTCTTGAGGAAATTCCGCTTGATGTACTTCCCCAGTTCCATGTGAGCCAGCCGGCGGAAATTGCCCTTGTCGGCCAGATACATGGCGGCCAGTTGGCCAAGGATGGCCGTGGCCTCGCCAAGATGCGAACCGGCGATGAGCCCGTAATTCTCGCGGCCCAGGGCCGGAATGGCGGTCGGCCCCAGATAGACACTATCGTCGATGGTGCGAGTGACATGGACGCCCAGAAACGGCAGCGACACGTCGGGAACGGGGTAGATATTGGAGCGAATGCGCGTCGCTGCCTCGTCCTTGAGCTTCCAGTATATACCCTTGAACGGCACCAGCACCTGATCCTCGGACACGCCGAAGCGCTTGGCTACCGTATCGGCATGGGCGCCAGCGCAGTTGAAGAGGAAGCCGTAGCGGAACGTGCCGGCGCTCGTGCGAATGGTGTCGTCGTCTTCGCGGTCGAGGAACGCCGTATCGAAGTGGATGTCGACGCCTGCCGCTTCGAGGTCCTGCCGCAGGGCAGCCAGCACGCTCTTGCTGTCGATGACAGCCGTCGTCGGGCAATGGATGGCGGCCTCAGCGGGGGCCGAATACGGCTCGAGTTCGAGCTGGCGCTCGCGGGTGACCAGTTCGGCGGCAATCTCGCTTTCCAGCGCGTTGCGCATCAGCTTTTCGACGGTGGCAGACTGGTCCTGGCGCGTTGCCAGGATCAGCTTGCCGCCCTCGACGAAGCGGATGCCGCGTTCGCTGGCATAGCTCTTCATGCGGCGCGCGCCGGTTGAGCACACCTTGGCCTTGAGCGTGCGGCTATCGTAATAGATGCCGCAGTGCAGCACGCCGCTATTGCGGCCGCTCGCGTGCCGGCCGAGCGCGGGCTCCTTGTCGAGAACCGCGATCGACTGGCGCGGGAATTTGCGCGTGAGGGCCAGGGCGACGGTCAATCCCACCGCCCCGCCACCGATCACCACAAAATCGTAGGCCTTGGTCATAGGGCTAGACGTTGCCGTACAGGGTGTTCTTGACCATGGTGAAGCCCTTGATCAGTTCCTGGATGCCGCGATCGAGGGAGAACTCGGTCTTGAAACCGGTCTTTTCGATCTTCTCGTTCGACACGATGTAGTTGCGCTGATCCGGATCCTGGCCGACGCTTTCCTCGAGCACGGCAAAACCCGGAATGAACTTCTGGATGTGCTCGGTCAGTTCCTTCTTGGACACGTTGGCTTCCGAGAGACCCACATTGTAAATCTGGCCCTTCATCGCGTCGAAGTTGGTCAGCGCATGGCGGAAGGCGCCGGACACGTCGCGTACGTGAACATAGTTGCGCTTGAAGTGGCCTTCGAAGAGCACGACGAAGCGGTCATAGACAGCGCGGTAGACGAAGTCGTTGACCAGCAGGTCGACGCGCATGCGGGGCGACATGCCAAAGACGGTGGCCAGCCGGAAGCTGATCGCGTTGGGGTGCTCCATCAGTTCCTTTTCCACGGCGACCTTCTCGATCGCGTATTGCGAGATCGGACGCAGCGGGGAATCCTCGGTGCAGAAGTTGTTTTCGTCACCGGTGCCATAGGCGCTGTTGGTGGTGGGCATCAACACGACCTGTTCCTTGGACAGGTGCTTGAGCATCATCGAGATCGCGCCGTGGTTGATGGTGGTGGCACCAATCGGGTCCTGCCGGCACAGCGGGGCACCCACGAGGGCCGCCAGCGGGATGATCACGTCAGCCTTGCGCAGCAGCGGCAGCATGGTCTCTTCGATGCGCACATCGCCTTTGACCACCGAGAAATTGTCGTTGTAGCAGACGTGGTTGAGGCTGGTCTGCTTGTACATGAGGTTATCGAGAACGGTCACCTTGTGACCAGCCGCCAGAAGATCGGGCACCAGGATCGAACCGATATAGCCGGCGCCGCCGGTGACGAGAATGTTCTGAGACATGAAACTATCCTTGGATGTGCGAAGACCGGCCGGCCCCCGCTTAATTCTGAAGTGCCCCGATGGGCAACGATTTTCGATCCCTCAATACAGTCGGCGTACCCGACTAGAAAAGGGCGTTCTCCACACATTCACATAACGCGTGCGCGAGCACGATATGCAGCTCCTGGATGGTGCTGGTGCGCGCACCCGGCACCAGCAGCAGATGGTCGGCAAGGGCCGCCGCCTTGCCCCCCTCGTGGCCCGACAGCAGGATTGTCGGAATGCCCAGGCCACGACAGGTCTTGAGGGCCTCGATGATATTGCCGGAGTTGCCCGACGTGGTAATGCCAAGGAAAATGTCCTTGGCCGTCATCTTGCCCCGGATCTGGCGGGCAAATAGCTGGTCGAAGCCATAGTCATTGCCGATGGCCGTCAGGATGGAGCTATCCACCGTCAAGGCTTCGGCCGGCAGGGGATCGCGATCGCGCGCCAGCTTGCTGACGAATTCGGCGGCCAGGTGCTGCGCATCGGCGGCCGAGCCGCCATTGCCGGCGATGTAGATGCGCCCGCCATTGCGGTAGACAGCGATTACCGCCTCTGCGGCGGTGGCGAAGGCCTGCAGCCGGCCGGCATCGGCCAGCATGGCCTGCTTCGCCTCGATGGAGGACCGAAGGTTGGCCTGCAATACGTCCCTGGGTGTCGTCGTCATGGTATGTCTCGCAGTATTTCGCCGGCCCGCAGATAGTCCGACGGAATGCCGATGTCGATGAAGCGGCCGGTCTGAGCCATGCCGAAAACGGGCCGGGAGCGCTCGAGCAGCCCGGGAATGATCGCGCTCTCGAACGAGATTTCGCTTGCCCCGTCCCACTCCACATCGTCGAGCGTGTGGCGCCCGATGAGGTAGACGCCACCATTGGCCAGGCGTTCTTCCTGCTCCTGGGTAGCCTTGAGCGACAGGATCCGACCGTCTGCTGCCACGTCCATGCCCATATAGCGGGCAAGATCGCTGGTGCGGAACAGGGTGAAGGTGAAGGCCGCGCCACGCGCATCGGCAAAAGCGGTCAGCGCCGGCAGGTCGACATCGAAGAAGGTGTCGCCGTTCATGGCGAGATAGGGACCATCACCCTCCAAGAGCTCGGTCGCCTTGAGGATGCCGCCGCCCGTTCCGAGCGGGGTTTGCTCGACGCAATAGACCACAGGCCGCCCCCGGAATTGCGGCCCGATGCGCTCGACGATCGTCTCGGCCATGTAGCCGACCGAAAGAATGAAGCGTTCCACGCCCTGATCGACCCAGTAGTCCATCTGGTGTTCGAGGAAGGGGCGGCCGTTGATGGGTGCCAACGGCTTGGGCAGGTCGGGAACCGCAGCCCGCAACCTTGTGCCCTTGCCCCCTGCCAGGATGATCGCTTCCATGCTCAAGCCTTAGTTCAGCGCGTTGAGGCAATCGCAGATTTCGTCGATCTCCTCGGTGCTGAGCTCGGGGAAATTGCCGATATAGAAGCCGAAGAAATGGATGTGGTCGGTGATGGGGAAGTTCTTGTAGTGATCGGCCGGCACGATGCCCTTGAGGTAGGGCTGGCGGAGCTGGTTGCCGCCGCCGGCGCTGCCGCGGCGGAACTCGATGCCGGCAGCAGTCAGCAGGCCCATCAAGCGCTGCGCCCGATCGAGGTCGGCATCCTTGAGAACCAGGTTGAAAGCGTAGTTGCTCGAACCCTCGACTTCGAAGTCGGTCCAATACAGGTCCGGATTGATGCGGCTGAGGAAGTGCTTGAGGTTCTCGGTGCGGCGGCGGTTATTCGCGTCCAGCCGCTTGAGCTGGCTGCGCCCGAGGATGGCCCCGATCTCGGTGTTGCGCACGTTGTAGGCCGGGAAGACGAAAATGAAGTCCGGATTGAGTTCCGGATTGGCCGCGACATAGGAGGCCTTCACGTCTGGCGCGGCTTCGCGCGCCATGCCGTGCGAGCGCAGCATGCGCACCTGCTGGTAGAGCTCATAGTCGTTCATGCACACCATGCCGCCTTCGATGGTCGTCATGTGGTGGGCATAGTAGAACGAGAAGTTCGACATCCAGCCGATGCTGCCTAGCTTGCGGCCCTTGTGGGTTGCGCCGTGGGACTCGCAAACGTCTTCGATGAGCGGAATGCCGCGCCGCTCGAGCTCGTTCACCAGCTCGTCGGTGAGGCCATTGAAGCCCTGGGCATGCGTGATGAAGACGGCGCGGGTCTTGTCGGTGATGGCCGCCAGGGTCTTGGCGGTATCGAGCGACAGGGTGCGCGGATCGATCTCGGCAAAGACGGGCGTGAAGCCGTTCTGGAGAACGGTCGCGACGTCGGAAATCCAGGTCAGCGGCGGCACGATGATCTCGCCGCCTTCCGGGTGCTTGAGCTTGAGGATCGCCATTGAAAGCAGGTTCGCCGAAGCGCCCGAATTGACGAAGACGCTATATTTGGTGCCGACCCATTCGGACCATTCCGCCTCGAAGGCCCTCACGATGGGGCCATTGGTCAGGATCGGATCATCCTGCTTGAGGTGCTCGATGACTGCGTCGAGGTCCTGCCGCGCCAAGTTGTTGCGCATCAATGGGAATTTCATGGGATCATACCATCTAATGTGTCTGGGAGCGCCTACAGCGCGGCGAAGGTCTTGATTCTTTGAAGGACAGCCTTGGGCCCGATGCCGACCAGTTCGTGCAGTTCTTGGCGCGTACCCAGGTCAAAGCGATACTTTCCGTCGACGCCGATATTGAGCAGGGGTTTGCCCGGCAGGCGGTGGCCGATGAAGTCGAACAGCATGGCGTCCAGGCCACCGCGACCGGAGAAGCCTTCTTCAAGGCTGACGATGCGGTCGTAGGGTGCCAGAGCCGCGGCCAGGTCGTCCGCCGAGAAGCGGGCCAGGTCAAAGATGTCGATGAGCCCGGCTTCGATGCCTTCGGCAGCCAGTTGGTCGATGACCTGGTTTGCCGTGTGCACCATGAAGCCCGTTGCAACGAGACCCAGCTTGCCTCCGGTGCGTCGCACCGAAAAGCCGCGCGTCACATCCGGCGCTTCATCTTCGTAGAGCGCAGGCAGGACCTGGGCGTCGAGGCGAAGGTACTTCGGCCCGAGCGTATTCAGGCAATTGGGCAATAGCGCCGCTGCGGTCACGTGATCGGCGGGCGACAGCACCTGGAAATTGGGCATCGAGCGCATCAGCGTGATGTCTTCGTAGCACTGGTGCGTCGGTCCGGAGACGACATAGCTATAACCGGCGCCGACGCCGATCAGGTTGACGTTCATCGGGCGGACTTCGGACAGTAGCGCCAGGCTGACGCGGATCTGCTCGAAGCAGCGCATGGTGATGAACGGCGCGATGGCATAGGCGAAGACCTTGTAGCCTTCGAGCGCCAGCCCGGCCGATATGTTGATGAGGTTCTGCTCGGCAATGCCGACATTGACGAACCGCTTCGGATGATCGGCCCGAATCTTGTCGAGCACCGGAGAACCGAAGTCGGCCGAGGCAAAAAAGACCTTCTCGTCGGTCGCCATGGAGAGATAGATCTGCTCCAGCAGCGCATCGCGCATGGCGCGTGGTTTAATCGCCATCGGTTATTCCCAGCAAAGAATCAATCAGTTCGGGCTTGGGCGACAAAATGTGAGCCAGAGCCTCGTTTTCCAGGCCCGGCACGCCGCGACCCTTGATAGTCTTGGCGATCAGCGCCTTGGGCTTGCCATTGGCAGTCGCCTTCATCGTCAACAGCGCATCACGCAGTGCGATCGGGTCGTGCCCATCCACCGCGACGCAATCCCAGCCGAAGGCGCTGAGCCTGGCGCCCAGGTCCTGGTGGGAGATGATGTCGTCGGTATAGCCCAGCATGCTGGTGTGGTTGTCGTCCACGATCATGTGGAGATTGTCCAGGCGGTGCTGGGCCGCGAACATGATGGCTTCCCAATTGGCGCCTTCATGCAATTCGCCGTCGCCCGTCACGACAAAGACCTTGCTGGCATTGTCGTTACGCTTCATGCCGAACGCCATGCCGGTGCCGACGCCCAGGCCATGCCCCAACGAGCCGTTGAGCGTTTCGTAGCCAGGAATGACCGGATCGGGGATGCCGCCGAGGAAGCTGCCCGCCTTGCAGACGTTGAGCAGTTCTTCCCGCGGGAAAAAGCCGAGGTCAGCCAGGATCGGATACATGCAGATCGAGCCGTGACCCTTGCTGATGATGCAGCGGTCGCGGAAATTCCACAGCGGCTCGTCCGGCTTAAACTCGAGGACGCCGCCATAATAGAGCGCCACAAAGATATCAATGCTCGAAAGAGATGAGGCAATGCGGGTTTCCGGGGCACGCCGGTGCACCGCCAGGGTCTCGCGCCAAACCCAATCTGCCCGTTCACGAAGGTCTACGATATTGCGGATCAAGCGCTGACTCCCGACCTGACGAGGTCTTGCAGATACCACTGATAGGTTTTCGCCACTCCGGTAGCCAAATCCGTACTGGAACGCCAGCCGAAATCATGAATGCGGCTGCTGTCGAGCAGCTTGCGGGGCGCGCCATCGGGCTTGTCGGTGTCCCAGCGCAGCTTGCCTTCGTAGCCCACGGTGCTGGCAACCAGGGTGGCCAGGTCCCGGATCGAAATGTCCGAGCCGGTGCCGATATTGATCGGCTGCGACAGGTCCGACGTGTCGTTTTCCAAGAGGAAAAGGCAGGCATCGGCCAGGTCGTCGGCATAGAGGAATTCACGCATCGGCGCGCCGGTGCCCCAGAGGGTGACCTCGTCGGCGCCCGACGCCTTGGCGTCGTGGAATCGGCGGATCAGGGCTGAGAGCACGTGCCCCTTGTCCGGCTGGAAATTGTCGTTGGGCCCATAGACGCTGTTGGGAATGAGCGGCAGGAAACGGTTGCCGCCATACTGCTGGTTGTAGGCGAGGCATAGCTGCATGCCCGCCATCTTGGAGATTGCGTAGGCCATGCTGGTCGGCTCGGGGCGACCGGTAAAGAGCGCGCTCTCCGCCATGGGCTGCGGGGCCTCGCGCGGATACATGCAGGATGATGCAAACAGCAGGAGCTTGGCCACGCCTGTGCGCTGCGCGGCCTGCAGCACATTGAGCTGGATGGCAAGGTTGGCAGAAATGAAATCGGCCGGGTAGGACTTGTTTTCGAGGATGCCGCCAACCCGCCCGGCAGACAGGATCACATATTCGGGCTGGTGGCGCTGGAAGAACGCGTCCACCACCGCTGCATCGGCAAGCTCGAGCTCGGCATGCGTCGCGGTAATCAGCTCATAGCGCTCGTCGCCGGCCAGACGCCGGACCATTGCCGAACCCAGAAGGCCGCGATGGCCAGCCACATATACCTTGATCGTCATGACTATAATCCATCCGGCTGATAGAGCACGATGCGGCTGCCGGTATCCTCGAAGTCGAACGGCACGTGGACCAGCTTGGCCAGCTTTTCGCGAATGCGCTGCTGGTCCGAGGGCCGGGCGAAAAACAGCATGAAGCCGCCGCCACCAGCACCCAAAATCTTGCCGCCCAACGCACCGGCGCTCATGGCCTGCTCATAGAGCAGGTCGATACTCGCATTGGACACCTGCGAGGAGAGCGACCGCTTGTGCATCCAGCTCTCGTGCAACATCTGGCCGAAGCGCTCGATGGGTTCGTTGGGGTTGACCAGGATGTCCTGAGCCTCATCCACCATCTGCTGCATCAGCCGCAACTGCTGCTCGCGCGCCGACATATTCTCCAACTGCGATTTCGCCACTTCCGAGGCAAACCGGCTGACGCCTGTGAAGAACAGCATCAGGTGATCGGAAAGCTGCTGCCTGCGCTCGTTGGGGATGATCACAGGCTGAACATCGAATGAGTCATCCCTGCGGAAATCGATGCGATTGAGCCCACCGAAGGCGGCCGACACCTGGTCCTGGGAACCCACGGCTTCCTGCAAAAGGTTCTGCTCGATATGGATCGCGTCCTTGGCCAGCATGTCCTTATTGGACATCTGCCCCTTGAGGGCCCGTAGCGCATGGACCAGACCAACGCAGAAGGACGAGCTCGACCCCAGCCCCGAGCGGGCCGGCAAGTCGCCGTCGTGGTGAATCTCAAGACCTTCTTCGACCTTCATCCACATCAGCGCCGCACGCACCGCAGGATGTTGAATTTCCTCGTTCGAGGACACGTTTTCGATCTTCGAATACACAATCCTGTGCTTGTGTTCGAAAAACTGCGGCAGGTGACGACAAGTAATATAACAATACTTATCAATTGTTGTCGCCAGAACAGCCCCGTTGTTCTTGCGGAACCAGCCCGGATAATCGGTCCCGCCGCCAAAGAAGGATACGCGATAGGGCGTACGCGTTATGATCATTGTTCAAGCTACTTTTCGATTCGGCACCGCCAGCCCTTAGCACGCGTGCCCGGCTGCTTGCCATGGTTTTCGGTCGCCCTTGTGGAGCGTGACGCTCAATACTTGGCTTTCAGTCGCAGAGTGTCGCGCAGGCGCTTCAGTGTGCCGCTCACACGGGGATTGGTGCGGAAATGGAAGGTCAGACCCTTGACAGCCGAATAATAGGCTTGCCCAAGAGGCAAGGTGCGGGATTTCCACACCAAGGCTATTTCCTGCCCAACCAGCCCAAACCGGCCACTGAGCAGGAAGGCCGCCATGTAGTAGAAGCGATAGGCCGCAAAACCCCGGACGAAATCGGCATCACGGTAGACCGGCAAGGCGGCCTTTCGCGTTCCCGCTTCGAGCTTGTCGAAGATGGTGCGGAAGCCGGCGACCACATCATACTGGCTCTGCGCCTTGGCATGGGCGGCGTCGGCCATGGCCTGCGTTTCCTCGGCGGCATCGAGGCGTTGCCGGATCAGGTCGAGCAGCTGCTGCTTGTCGTGGAAGATCGCGATTTCGCGCCCGGGCTCGAACATGTGCTCGATGCCCGGGGCGTTCTGCGAAAGGATGAAGCCCCCGCAGAGCGCAATCTCGATCGGCCGGCCCTTGGACTGGCGGATGCGCTGGTTGATGGAGGGGACCTTCACGACATAGCTGGAGCTATTGGACGTCGAGGTGAAGTTGAGGTTGATGCGCGAGCGGTTGAAGACCTCGACCATCTCTTCGAAGCTGACGAAGCCATTGTCCGATCCCACGCCATAGGTCTGCACGGCGATGCCGTTGTCCTTGAGGAACTGGATGTAGTCCCTTCGGTCAGCCTGCAGCACATTGCCGATGAACGACACGTCGATGTCCTTGGGACGATCGAGCCGGCGGTAGTGCTCCTTGTCGAACAGGGCAAAGCTGGTATGGGCGGGAATGCCCAGATGCTCATAGCCGAAGCGGGCCAGATGATCGGGCAGAATGACGAGGTCGGCCACCTGGGCGTAGTAGCGATCCACGCTCGGGAAGAAATACTCGGTGTCGAAGAAATTCATGACGATCTGGACCTTTCCCGAGAGCTCCTCGAGAAAGTCCAGGTCAAAGCTCATGTCGCTCGACCAGAGCACGAAAAAGACCGTATCGACGCCCTCCCGGGCGATCAGATCCAGGATTTCCTGGCGCAGCGCCTTCCAGCCGGACGCCGCATAGCGCCGCATGTAGTCGATATAGAAATAGCGTTCGCTGTTTGCCCGGATGCCGTTGCAGTAGTCCTCAAAGACACGGTTGGTGTTCTCAGGGTAGCTCGACAAGGCAAGAACTGTCTTTGGGCGGCTCATACGGCACTCCGCGAATCTGCGTGGGCCTTGAGGTACCCTCCCGCCAGCGCCATAGCGGGCATCAATGGCACCCAAAAGTAGCGCAGATAGATATGGGGCATCACCATCCCCATGAGGATGAAAGCCAGGACAGATGTCCCGGCAGCAATGGCCAGGCCCGGCCGGCTGCGCAATTGAGAAACGCAGCCGAGCAGCAGCACTGCCAGATAGCCGATGAAGGCCAGGGCGAGAACGGCGCCGCCCTCGACCCAAAGCAACAGGTAGACCAGATGAATATCGAGGTGCACGTCGCCGAATGCGAACTGGTCCATCATGGTGGTCTGGCGCAGGCCGTGGCCGTAGAACAGACCGCCCTGTCGTTCACTGATCAGATCGAAGCCACGTTCTATGAGGTCAAGCCGCTGGCTCATGCTGCCAATGTTCTGGCTCAGCCCGCCTATGCCACTACTGCCGTCGAGCGGCGTCTCGGCCGTAATTTCACCGGCGATGGGCGGCGTGGTTGCGCTTCCGAGCCGGGACGCGAGGGCGAATTGCACCGAAGGCGCATAGAGTGCGGTGAGCACGGAGACCAAGGCGAAGGTCGCCAGTATGGCGATCGTCGGGACAACAGCCGCGCGCAAATTGCCGCGCGCCCGGATGGGATGCCCCTTCCAGATCACCAACATCACATTGACGCCAATGCAGGCCGCCAGGACCAGGTATCCGCCGAACGAAGCGGTCAGCAACAGACAAGAGAACGAGAGCGCCACGCCCACAATGCCTACCCAGCGCCAGCGACCGGTGTCGACATAGGCCAGATAAAGATAATAGGGCAGCATCAGCATCAGCACGCCAGCGAACGAATTGGCATTGCCATAGCTGCCGATCGCCCGCCCCACCGCCGTGAACATGAAGCTGATCTGCGGCAACACATCGGGCCGCAACAGGACCAGATTGGCGATCATGGGCAAGAGATAGCCGACTGCCAGGATGCGCACGACAAAGCGCGCTTGCTGCCCACCCAGGATTGCCAGGGTAATTAGCGGCAGGGCCAACAGCACAAAGGCGTATTGCGAGAGCCCACTCAGCAGCGCACCCCAGCTAATGGGCGTGTTGCCAGCCCAGACATGGGTGAAGCCGCTCAGGAACCCGAGCAGGACGAAGGCAAGTCCGAAGAGCAAGAGCGGCTTTTGCAACCCTTGCAGAACCTGGCCGAAGGCGATCTCGCCCCGAACAAACCGCAGGGCAAAATAGACCAGCCCGGCAAACAGGAAGAGGTCTACCAGCGAGAGGCTCGTGCCGACCGAAAATGTGAAGCCGCCCCATCGCAGGTAAAACCAGGGCGCCAGTATTGCCACAAAGCCGAAGATAGCGCGGCCGGCTCGCGTCGCTGAAACCGCCCCGCTCATGGAGTATTGCCCTTCATGCGAAGGCGTAGCGCATCGACCAATTCCTTGAGGTATGGAACCTGGCGCAGGACTGCGCGGACGTGGCCCATCGGGGAATTGGGGATCTGGGTATTGATGCGCCACCAGACCTTGGATCGGCCCTGACCATACTTCTGGTGCCAACGATTGAAGAACACCTTCATGTCGCGCTCGAATGACGCGCCCATATTGCTGACCTTGACCTGATCGTCGATCTGCACGATCTCGACCCAGGCATCGGGGCAGATCGTCACGGTTCCGCCAGCGTCCCATACTCTTAGGCAGAAGTCGGGGTCCGACCAGTAGTTGCGATAGACCGGATCGAGCAGTTCGCCCACCTTGGCGATAGTTTCCCGTGATGTGCACAACCAACCGACATAGAGCTTGGAGTAGACGCTCCACTGCTCGTTGACGCGGCCGGACTGCTCCCGCTTACTGAAGCCGGCAACGAACGGAGCCGGCTTGGCCTGGACGAAGCGATGGATGTTCCGCAGGCAATCCTGCGTCGGCATGGCATCGTCGGACCAGAGCACGATATGGTCCGCTTTCGCCGCCCCAAGCGCGACATTCATGGCTTTCACCACGCCGCCCCGTTCCGTTTCGGCAACATGCTGCACATGGGGTTGGTCGACCGAGAATGGCGATACCAGCACGATTTCGTAGTCGAAGTCTCCCTGAGTGGCGAGAAACTTGCTGATCACGCGATCCGCGGCGTCCTTGCGGACGGACGGAAGCAGTACTGAAATTGCTGGCATGATACTCTCTGTTTGGCTGCCGCTGGCTTGCGCCCGGTCAGTTGGCAATCGGCTTGGCGGTCTTGGTAATGGCACCGTTTTTGACGGTAAGAATTTCGTCGCAGTTTTCCAACGTGCTGAGGCGGTGGGCAACGATCAGGATGGTCAAATCGGCCGCGGAGGCGTCGATCGAGGCCATGACGGCCTTTTCAGTCTCCCCGTCCAGCGCGCTGGTCGCCTCGTCCAGCACCAGAACCGGTGCCCGCTTGTATAGCGCACGTGCTATACCGAGGCGCTGGCGTTGTCCGCCCGAAAGTCTCGCGCCGCGTTCGCCCACGATCGTTTCGAAACCCTCGGGGAGACTTTCGACGTAATCAAGTATCTGCGCGCCGCGCGCGGCTTCCACCAGACGCACCCGATCGATCTCGCCGGGCTTCAGACCCAGGGCGATATTTGCCGCGATGGTATCGTCCAGCAGATAGATCGATTGCGGCACGTGAGCTATCCGCGCCTGCCAATCCCGACTATTGCCTGGATGCAGTGGCACACCGTCGACCAGCATGCTGCCGCTTTGTGGATGCAGCAGCCCCATGAAGACATCGAGGAACGTGCTCTTGCCACTGCCGGTGGCACCGACAATACCGACGCGCGCGCCCTTCGCAATGGTCAGCTTCGGCAGCTCGAGGGCGGCGCCGGCCATGTTGGCATAGGAGAAGGACAGGCCCTCGAAACTGACGTCCCGACTGAAGGCCACCGGGTGCGCGTTGCTTGCGGCAGCCGGCTCTGCGACAGGTTGCTCGAGCAGATCGAGCACATTCTTGAGCGCGGCCTGGTTGCCGGTGATGAGCGACCAGGAATTGTAGCCCTGCTGAAAGGCCGGCAAGAGCCTCTGGACACCGAGCGCAAGCGCGCCGATCGTGGGCAGTGCAGCCGTGATGCCGCCCTGGATGCTGACGAGGTAGGCCAGTCCGGCAATGGCGGCGATGCCGACGACTTCCATAAGATAGCGCGGGCTGCCACCGAAAAAGAGATTGTCGCCCTGGGCGCGCCGCAGAGAGCGGTCTACGGCCTCGTAGTGATCGACATAGACTTGCTGGAGCCCATCCAGAAGCACGTCCCGGATACCGCCAAGGCCTTCCTGCAGCAGCTTGATTCCCTTGGTCTGCTGGTCGGCGATGATCTGCCCATTGGCGCGCAGCTTGCGGTGTGACAATGCCGCGATGAGCAGATAGGCGACCACGAAAATGCTTGCCGTGACGGTCGCCACGAGAAAGTCGATGTAAAGCAAGGTACCGGTGAGAAAGACCACCACCACCAGGGCGTTCACGATCAGCGCCGTCGGCAGGAGAATATCGAACATGATCGAGTTCGCCTTGACGGTCAGCGCGCTGACGATCTCGCTGGTATTGCGCATGGCGTGCACACTATAGGGCTGCAGCAAGGTGCGCCGGTACATTTCGACGCTCAGGTCGTGGCCACTGAGAAAGATGAGGCGGGTAGTCATCCGCAACAGCAGCAGGCGGATCAAGCCAGCCAGCACGGCCATGGTAACAAAACCGAGGGTCATCGGCAGGAGCAGGCCGCGGGCGTCGTCAATGCCGAGAAGGTCGGCCACCGCGCGGACGACGCCATTCGAAAAGGCGAGATCGGGTGATGCCAGCACCGCCAGGAAAGGCAGCAGCGCACCAATGTTGACCACTTCGGCAATCGCGCTCACCACCATGAGCGCAATGAGCAGGGCGAATTGCCGCCGCCGCCGCACACTGAGATGGCCGAGCAACTGGCGCAGCTTGGCCGCAATTTGCACGATATGCGCGAAACTGGCTGTCACAGCGCTATCTCCAGGCTCAGGCTTGCGAAACGTTCCGACAAGCTAAAGACGCAAGTCCGACTGGCCGGCGTCGAGCACATATTTCAGGTCATAGAGGACGTGTTCGCTTTTGCCCAAGCCGCGGATGGCCCCTGCCCCCATCGCGCGGAACTGGTCATGCCCAACGGCCAGGACGATACCGTCATATGCCCCGGCAGCCGGTTCGCTGATCGGGGTAATGCCATATTCGTGGTGCGCTTCTTCGGCAGCTACCCACGGATCGTAGACATCGACCTGGCAGCCGTAGCTCGCGAGTTCCTTCACGATGTCCACCACGCGGGTATTGCGGAGGTCCGGGCAGTTTTCCTTGAATGTCAGCCCCATGATCAGGATGCGGGCGTCCTTGATGACGATGCCGCGCTGGATCATGGCCTTGATCATCTGGGTGGAGACATATTCGCCCATCGAGTCATTAAGACGACGGCCGGCCAGGATGATCTGGGGATGGTAGCCGATCGCTTCGGCCTTGTGCGTCAGGTAGTAGGGATCGACGCCGATGCAGTGGCCGCCGACCAGGCCGGGCCGGAACGGCAGGAAGTTCCACTTGGTCCCGGCCGCCTCAAGCACCGCCTGGGTATCGATGCCCATGCGATTGAAGATGATGGCCAGCTCATTGATCAGCGCGATGTTGAGATCGCGCTGGGTGTTCTCGATAACCTTGGCGGCTTCCGCCACGCGGATCGAGGCGGCCTTGTGGGTGCCGGCGGTGACGACCTGGCGGTAGAGCGCATCGACCAGATCGGCCACTTCGGGCGTCGATCCCGAGGTCACCTTCTTGATGGTGGGCAGCCGATGGGCCTTGTCGCCAGGGTTGATGCGCTCGGGCGAGTAGCCGACGAAGAAGTCGGTATTGAACTTCAGGCCCGACAGGCGTTCGAGCACCGGTACGCAGTCTTCTTCCGTCGCGCCGGGGTAAACGGTCGACTCATAGATGACGATGTCGCCCTTCTTGAGCACCCCGCCCACCGTCTCGCTGGCCTTGAGCAGGGGCGTCAGGTCGGGCCGCTTGAAGTCGTCGATCGGGGTCGGCACGGTCACAATATAGGTGTTGCACCCGGCGATATCGGCGGTATCCGTGGTGAAGCTGAGCTGGTTCGCCGAGGCGAGCTCGTTCGGCGCCGTTTCCTGGGTGTGGTCCCGCCCGGCCCGCAATTCGTCGATGCGCTTGCGGTTGATGTCAAAACCCACCACCGAGCGGCGCTTGCCGAACTCAACGGCCAGCGGCAGGCCAACATAGCCAAGGCCGACGACTGCCAGCCGGATCCCATCGAGTGATGTCAACTTCAAACCTCGTAATACGCCCGATACCAACGCACGAATTCGGCGACGCCGTGGTCGACCGGCGTCGCGGGCTTATACCCTGTCGCCGCGATCAGGCTGTCGACATTGGCGAAGGTGTCGGGAACGTCGCCCGCCTGCAGCGGCAGCAGGTCGCGTATCGCCTTCTTGCCCACGGCTTTCTCGATCGCCTCGATATAGGCGTTGAGCGTCACCGGTGAATTGTTGCCGATATTGAAAAGCCTGAATGGCGCATTGGACGTGGCCGGATCGGGCGTGTCGCTGTTCCAGTCGGGATTGGGCGCGGCAATGTTGTCGCTGGCCCGGGTAACGCCTTCGGCTATGTCTTCGACATAGGTGAAGTCGCGGGTGTGATTGCCGTAGTTGAAGACGCGGATCGGCTCGCCGGCCAGGATGTTCTTGGTGAACAGGAACAGCGCCATATCCGGGCGCCCCCATGGGCCGTAGACGGTGAAGAACCGCAGACCCGTCGTGGGCAGGCCAAACAGGTGGCTATAGGAATGCGCCATCAGCTCGTTGGCGCGCTTGGTCGCTGCGTAGAACTGAAGCGGGTGATCGACGCCCTTGTGCTCGGAAAACGGCATCGCTGTGTTCGCGCCATAGACCGACGAGGTGCTGGCATAGGTCAGGTGCGGGACCTGGGCGTATCGACAGGCTTCCAACACATTGGTGAAAGCGATGATGTTGCTTTCAACATAGGCGTGCGGATTTTCGAGGCTGTAGCGAACGCCGGCCTGAGCCGCCAGGTGAATGACCCGATCGAAATTGTGCTCGGAGAAACAGGCTTCTACAGCAGCGCGATCGGCCAGATTGGCGCGGATCGAAATAAAATTGGCGCCGTTGTTGAGTTTTTCGGCTTCCGATTCAAGTATCGACAGCCGCTTCTCCTTTATCCCGACGTCGTAATAGTCATTGACGACATCGAAACCGACTACAGTATCGCCGCGCGCCAGAAGCTTGCGGGTCAAATGAAATCCGATGAACCCGGCGTGGCCGGTCACTAGTATTTTCATGGTAGCTCGATTCGGATCAGGGCGTTCAGGTAGACCCCGTTAGTTCATATCCAGCCCATACGCAACGACGTCACCCGCCTGTCAGACCTGCAGTCATTCAAGATCGCGTGGCCATTTGGCAGGCTTGACACGGCTCCGCCGGACAATGGGAAGGACTTTAGGCCGCCCGTGCACCGCCAGACAGGCGGGCGGGCGAGGGGCCTCAGAAAATCCTTCGGTAGAGGAATTGGTGGAAGTCATCCTGCCAGCCATCGGGCTCCTCAAAGTCGCCCAGTTCCCCCGCGCTGAGCTCCGACCATTGTTTTGGCGGCACACGGAGCGGCAGGACCGCAAATCCCCGTTCTGCCAGGCTCCGTGCTGCCTCGTCGAGCGCGGCGTCAGGGCGCGATGCATCAATGCTCGCCGTGAAGAATTTCCGCCAGGCCGTGCTGCCCAGTTCCGAGGGTATCTCGTTCTGCCCCTCGGGCAGCAACAGGTAGGTTTGGCCGCCGTCGCCGCCTGGCCTGGGGATGTAGACGTCGACGGTTGTCATGGCACCACACCTGGCCGGGTTCCGGCGGACTTCGTCCTGGAGCAGAGACTAGCTGGGCGCAGACCGGCCTTGCAACGTTAGACTGCCAAGCTTTGACGCCTCGATGGCAAAACGCTATTCGACGGACCGGCAACCGGCATCGGCGGCCGATTTCCGCCTGGAGGAACCAATAGTGTCATTCGGCCTTGCTAGCGCCCTCCTGGTGATCGGCGTCGGCGCCACTATTCTTCTGCCCGGCTACCCCGCCTATATCGGCGCCTATGTTTCGCTGGTGGCGGCCCTGATTGCCCTGCTGGTCTATGGATGGCGCGAACGGACTACGTTCGCCCATCCGACCGCGCTGGCCATTGTTGCCGCGATCGCTTTGCTGGCCGTGGCCGTGCCCTTTGTCTATCGCGGCCCGCGGGATCTCCTGCCGCCGCTGCTTGTGCTGCCGATGCTGGCGAGCATTGGGCTCGGCCTCCTGGCCCGACCGGCCCGCTGGCTGCCGAGCGCGAGCGCCTTTGCGCTCATCTGCCTCCTCGGTTCACTCGCCGCTCTCATTGGGGGCGCCTACGAACATTTCGTGCTGGGTCTTTACCGCCCCGGGCTGGGCAACAACCCCATCCACTATGGCTCGCTGGCGGCGATGGCCGGGTGCCTGGCTATGGTCGGGGTGGTGTCGGGCAAGGAGCCGTGGCGCTATGTCTTCCTGCTGGGTCCGGTCTTCGCGATCGCCTGCGCCGTCATCGCCGATTCCCGTGGCCCCATGCTGGGCGCATTGGCCATGTCAGGCATTGGTGCGCTGACGCTCACCGTCTGGCTGCGGCGCGAGCGGCTGTTCCAGATCGTCATCCTTGCCGTTGTCGCCCTTGCGGTGGGCGCCGCAGTCTATCTGGTCGGCACCGGCAACGTCCGGGTGGCCGGCATCCTGCAGAGCGGGTTGGACATTTTCCGCTTCACCGGCGGGGAGGACGACATTCGCGCCGCGCTCTATGCCTCGGCGATCGAGATCTTGCGGACCTCCCCGATCGTTGGTGTCGGCCTTGGGCAGATCATGCACGTCGCCGAGACCATGTTCCCCAACCTCGTTGTGGGCACTGGGCTCGAAAACCTCCATGCTGACTGGGCCAACTTTGCCGCCATGGCTGGCGCTCTGGGCCTCCTGGCCTGGCTCCTGCTACTGGCCGCGCCGCTGCTTCTGCTGCTTGACCCACGCGTGCGGCAAGAGCGCCCCGTCGTGATCGGTGCCCTTATCCTCGTCACCGGCCAGCTCGCCCTCGGCGTCAGCAATGCTACCTTCGGCATCCTGCCGCAGACCACCATCTATGCCGTGGCTCTGGGGTATTTCCTGGCTCAAGCGCGCCGCGTGACTTTGGAAAGCTCAGCCTGACGGCAGGACGGGCCACTCCCCTTCCGGTCGCAGGCGCGCCATCAGCACGACGTCTACCGGCACAGACGATTTCAGCCGTGCTTTGACCTTCCGTCCCTCTTCGGCGAAGCCGAAGTTGCGGTAGAGCGAAATGGCCCGGGCGTTGTCGGAGTGAACGCTCAGCTCGATCCGCAGCAGTTTTTCGGCGTCAGCAGCCGCGACCGTTTCGGTCAGCAGCCTTTTGCCGACGCCCTGTCCGCGCCACTGGGCAACGACGCCCATGCCCAGCTCGCCCAGGTGCCGCTCGTGCGCGCCGCGGCCGCGGACGATGTCGCACCAGCCCACCACTTCACCATCGGCAACCGCAACGAATTGCGGGTTCCGGTTCTTGATATTGTCGAGAACGAAGCTGGCGACCGCCTCCAGGGGCGGCGCCTGGTCGCCGCGCAGGAAGCTGGTGTCGCGGGCGACGGCATCCAGCGCCGCATGAAAGCCCGGAATATCCGCTTCGGTGATGTGTCTGACGTCGGCCAGTTTTGCCTCCCCGCAATGGTGGGCGGAGACTACCAATCTCCACTGGAATGACAACGAAGGACGGGGGGTGGCCGCGGCTTAGCCCAGCGAGGCCGATGAGGCGGAGAACCAGGCGACCAGTTCGGCCGTGTTGCGCACGCCGATCAGACGCATCATGCGCAGGCGGTGGGCTTCGACGGTGCGTTTGCTGAGGCCGATTTCGGTGGCGATGACGGCATTGGTCTTGCCCTGCGCCACCAGCGTCAAGATCTGCCGCTGGCGGCCGGTCATGGTCGCCTCGGTCACCGGGCGGTTCATCGGCTCGAAGCAATAAAGCGCCTCGGCGAACGGGTCCGCCCCGTTGCGCGAGCGACCATTGACGCGGCACCAGAAGCGGTGCCCGTCTGCCCCCTCCATGATGCGCTCATCATAGTAGACCTGGCCGCCCGCCAGATGGCTGCGCCACATCTGCCCGGTGCGTACGAAATCGGCGAGCGCCGGGTAGAGCCGGGCGAAACTCTGGTCGACCAGGTCTTCGCGGATCACCCCGAACAGGGCGGCGAATTCAGCATTGCAATCGCGGATGATGCGGTGGGTGGCAAACACCATCGGCACGGGGATTTCGCCCAGGGTGAAGCGGTGATCGAGGCTCGGCGGGAGAGGTGCAGTCATAGCGTATAAATACGACTAACCTGCCCAGCCGGACAAGACCTAACCTTCCGCTCAAAGGCGGGCTGCGGGGCGCGGCACTGCTGTGACAATGAGGAGGACGGGCTATGCAAAAGGTCTATGCGGACGCCGTATCGGCCACGGCCGGATTGCTGACCGATGGCATGGTGGTGATGTCTGGCGGCTTTGGTCTCTGCGGCATTCCCGAAGCGCTGATCGCGGCGATCAAGCTGTCCGGCGCCAAGGATCTGACCTTCATTTCCAACAATGCGGGCGTCGATGGCGTGGGCCTCGGCACGCTGCTGGAAACGCGGCAGATCAGGAAGATGATCTCGTCCTATGTCGGCGAGAACAAGCTCTTCGCCCAGCAGTTCCTGTCGGGTGAACTCGAGCTCGAATTCACCCCGCAGGGCACGCTGGCCGAGCGCATCCGGGCCGGTGGCGCGGGCATTCCGGCCTTCTTCACCAAGACCGGCGTCGGCACCATCATCGCCGATGGCAAGGAAGTGCGCAGCTTCGATGGCGAGGACTATGTGATGGAGCGTGGCCTAGTGGCCGACATCTCGATCGTTCATGCCTGGAAGGGCGATACCGAAGGCAACCTCGTCTATCGCAAGACGGCGCGGAACTTCAATCCAATGATGGCAACGGCCGGCAAGGTGACCATTGCCGAGGTCGAACACCTCGTCGAAGCGGGCGAGATCGAGCCCGACCAGATCCACACGCCGGGCATTTTCGTGTCGCGGCTGGTGCATGTGCCCAACCCGGTCAAGCATATCGAGCAGCGCACCGTGCGGCCGCGCGTTTTGGCGGAGGTGAACTGATGGCCTGGACCCGCGAACAGATGGCGGAACGCGCGGCGCGCGAACTGCAGGACGGTTTCTATGTCAATCTCGGCATCGGCATTCCGACGCTGGTGGCCAACTACATCCCTGACGGCATCGACGTGCGGCTGCAGAGCGAGAACGGCATGCTCGGCATGGGGCCGTTTCCCTTCGAGGGCGACGAGGATGCCGACCTGATCAATGCCGGCAAGCAGACCATTACCGAACTGCCGACGACCAGCTTCTTCTCCAGCGCAGACAGCTTCGGCATGATCCGGGGCGGCCATATCGATCTGTCGATCCTGGGCGCCATGCAGGTGGCCGAGAATGGAGATCTCGCCAACTGGATGATCCCGGGCAAGATGGTCAAAGGCATGGGCGGCGCCATGGATCTCGTGGCCGGGGTCAAGCGCGTGGTGGTGGTGATGGAGCATGAAGCCAAGGGCGAGCCCAAGCTGCTCAAGGCCTGCACCCTGCCGCTGACTGGCAAACGGGTGGCGGACCTTGTCATCACCGATCTCGGCGTCTTTACGCTGGAGCGGCGGGGCGAGCCGGGCATGGTGCTGATCGAGCTGGCCGAGGGGGTCAGCGTTGCGGAAATCACGGCCAAGACCGAAGCGACGTTCAGCGTGGCGCAGAGCCTGAGGGTGCCGGCATGAGCGATATCGTCATCGTCGGCGCGGCCCGCACGGCCGTCGGCGCCTTCATGGGTGGGCTTTCCACCGTGCCGGCGCATGAACTGGGCGCGACCGCCATTGCGGCGGCACTGGAGCGCGCTGGCGTAGCGGCTTCCGATGTGGATGAGGTGATCCTCGGACAGGTGCTGACCGCGGGCACGGGGCAGAACCCGACCCGGCAGGCGGCGATGCGCGCCGGTATCCCGCAGGGCGCCACGGCCTGGAGCCTCAACCAGGTCTGTGGCTCGGGGCTCCGTGCAGTGGCGCTGGGCATGCAGCAGATCGCCACGGGCGATGCGAGCATCGTCGTGGCGGGCGGGCAGGAATCCATGTCGCTGGCGCCGCATTGCCAGCAATTGCGGGCACCCGCCAAGATGGGACCGATCACGCTGGTCGATACCATGATGGTCGATGGCCTGATCGACGCCTTTGGCGGCTATCACATGGGCATCACCGCTGAGAATGTGGCGAAACAATTCGGCATCGACCGGGCGACGCAGGACGGCTTTGCCCTCGCCTCGCAGCAGCAGGCGGCGGCAGCGCAGCAGGCGGGCCTGTTCAAGGCCGAGATCGCGCCTGTGATCGTCAAGGGCCGCAAGGGCGATGTGGTGGTCGATAGCGACGAATATATCCGCGCCGATGCCAGCGCCGAGGCCCTGGCCAAGCTCCGGCCGGCCTTCGACAAGGATGGCACGGTGACGGCCGGCAATGCCTCGGGCATCAATGACGGCGCGGCGGCCTTGGTGCTGATGCATGCCGATGAAGCGGCGCGGCGGGGTCTGACGCCGTTGGCACGGATCGCCGGCTGGGGCACGGCGGGCGTCGATCCCTCGGTGATGGGCACGGGTCCGATCCCGGCTTCGGGCAAGGCGCTGGCCAAGGCGGGCTGGAGTGTCGCCGATCTCGACCTGATCGAGGCCAATGAGGCCTTCGCGGCGCAGGCCTGCGCGGTCAATCAGGCGATGGGCTGGGACCCGGACAAGGTCAACGTCAATGGCGGCGCCATCGCCATCGGCCATCCGATCGGCGCATCGGGCGCGCGGGTGCTGGTGACGCTGCTGCACGAACTGGCGCGCAGCGGCGGGCGCAAGGGCCTCGCCACGCTGTGCATCGGCGGCGGCATGGGCGTGGCGCTCTGCGTCGAGCGCCTCTAGCAACAGGGCTCAGGCGAACGTCGTGATCGTGTAGTCGGGTGCGGAATATTGCCCCCATGTCGGCCGCCCATCGCGGGCGAAGGCATAGAGGGCGGCGCTCATCTCCTGCGCCAAACCCGGGGCCCGACCATCACCCGCCGTCAGCGGGATGCGGTCGGGTTCGACATTGCCGAAAACGAACGGCTCGTCCGAACCATGCGCGGCGCCCAGCCGGCCGCCTTCGAATGGTGGCACCCAGGCGAATTCATAGGCATAGGCCCTGCCGCCTGCCTGGTCCTGCGTCAGTGCCGTGACGATGGCCGGGTCGCGATAGATGGCGCGGGAGAGAAACACTTCCTCATATTGCGTCCAGCTCCGGTCGGGCAGCTCATTTTCGAGCCGCGCCAGTTCGCCCAGCGGATCGTCCGGCCGGAAGCGCGCGATCGAGGCGAGCAGAGAAGTGCGGTCGACGACTTCAGGCATGATGCCGAATGCGTACCACATCCGGGCCTCATCGCGGGCCCAGCCCAGCGCGATCTCGTGTTGCCTGAACCGGCCGCTGCGCAGTCCCTCAAGCGGGTGGCGGCGCAGGCTCGTGCCGTCGAGCACGATGCCCAGCGTGCGCCCGCCCGGCGCATTGCGCTCGCCGAGATGGGTCGCCAGCACCTGCTCCTGCGCCGCGAGAATGGTTTCGATGGGCAAAGCCGCCAGCGCCGTCATGTCACCCGACGCCACCCCTACCCGGTCGAGAAATGCCGTGGCGATTGCCGCCGCCGTTTCGGGCATGACGATGCGGCTGGCCGGGCCACTCATCAACCAGGCGCGGCGATAGAGATCGGCCACGCCATCGACGCCGAACAGCGCCGCGATGGTGAAGGAGCCAGAGGACATGCCCACCAGCGTCACGTTCCCGGGATCGCCGCCAAAGGCCGCGATATTGTCGCGCACCCATTCGAGGGCAGCCACGAAATCGAGCATGCCGCGATTGGCCGCGGCGTAGTCGGCGCCCATTGCCGGACCCAGATGCATGAAACCCAAGGCTCCCGTGCGCATGTTGGGTCGCACCAGCACCACATCGCCGCGGGCGGCAAAGCCGGCTTCGTCCTGATAGCCACCCTGCGCCGCCCCCGTCTGGAAGCCGCCGCCAAAGGCGTGGACGATGACCGGGCGCTTTCGGTCGTCGGCCGCAGGCGTGTAGACATTGAGGTTGAGGCAGTCCTCACCCGTCGTAAATCCAGTGCCACGCGGCATCCAGGCCGGAGCCGGGCGTTGCACCTGCGGGGCAGCGCGGCCGAAGCGTGTCGCGTCGATCGGGCCGATATTTTCGTGCCGCACCGGGGGGCGGAAGCGCAGCGGACCGACTGGTGCCTCGGCGTAGCGGATGCCGAGGAAACGCTGGCCCTCTGGGGTGGCGAGGCCGCGATAGGTCGCCTTCCCGCTCACGACGTCGATGGTCTGGCTCATGCTGCTACGGCCGTATCGAGCAGGTGACATGCGGCTTTCTGGCCGCCGGAAAGCTTGCGCATTGCCGGCTTTTCGCTGACGCAGCGATCGAAGGCATGGGGGCAGCGGGTGCGGAAGGCGCAGCCGCTCGGCACGGCATGGGCACTGGGGATTTCACCGGCGAGCCGTGCGCGCTTGCCCTGCCCCTTGCCGGGCGCCGAGGCGAGCAGCGCCTGCGTATAGGGGTGGCGCGGCGCGCCATAGATGGCGTCGCGCGGCCCCTGCTCGACGATCTCGCCGAGATACATGACGCCGATCTCGTCGCACATGAACTGCACCACGCGCAGGTCGTGCGAGATGAAGAGCATGGTGGTGCCATGGCGATCCTGCAGGTCGCGCATCAGGTTGAGCACCTGGGCCTGCACCGAGACGTCGAGGGCGCTGACCGGCTCGTCGGCGACGATGAGATCGGGATTGGTGGCCAGCGCCCGGGCGATGGCGATGCGCTGGCGCTGGCCGCCGGAAAATTCGTGCGGATAGCGGTCGAGCGCGGCGACCGGCAGGCCCACTTCGGCCAGCAATTGCTCGGCGACCTTGAGCTGCTCGGTCGTCGTGCCCAGGCCATGCACCAGTTGCGGTTCGACCAGCGTCTCGCGCACGCTCATGCGCGGATTGAGCGAGCCGAACGGGTCCTGGAAAATCATCTGCATATGCCGCCGCTCGCGGCGCAGATCGCCCGACGAGAGCTTGGCCAGGTCGCGTCCGCGAAAGCTGATCGAGCCGCTGGTCGGATCGGTCAGGCGCAGCACCAGCCGCGCCGTGGTGGATTTGCCGCTGCCCGATTCCCCGACAAGGCCAAAGGTCTTGCCGCGCGGAATGGTGAAGCTGACATCGCGAACCGCCTTGACGGCGCGGAAGCTCTTGGAGAGCCCGGAAACGGAGAGCATGGGGGCTTCGGTCATGATGCTCTCTCCAGCGGATGCCAGCAGCGGAAGGCGGTCGCGCCATGCTGCTCGAGCTGCGGGCGGGTCTGGCAGATTTCGGTGGCGCGGGTGCAGCGCGGCGCAAAGCGACAACCTTCGGGCCAGGCGCCGACGGGCGGCACCGTGCCCAGGATCGGCGTCAGCCGCGTGCGGTTGTCGTCATGGGCCGGCACGGCATCGATGAGGCCGCGCGCATAGGGATGGGCCGGATGCTCCACGACATCGGCGCTGCTGCCGCGCTCGACCACGTCGCCGGCATACATCACCACCGCCTTGTCGCAGAAGTCGCCCACCACTTCGAGATCGTGGGTGATGAACAGCATGGCGAGGTTGAGTTCGCGGCGCATGTCGTCGAGCAGGTCCAGCACCTGCGCCTGGATGGTGACGTCGAGCGCGGTGGTCGGCTCGTCGGCGATGATCAGCGAGGGGCCGCAGGAAATGGCGAGCGCGATCATCACGCGCTGGCGCATGCCGCCCGACAGTTCATGCACATAGCCGCGCAGGATGTCCCGCGCGCGCGGGATGCCGACGCGGTCGAGCAACTCGGCGGCTCGATTGGTGGCGTCGCGCTGGCTGAGACCGAGATTATGCTTGAGCGTATCGGTCATCTGCCGCCCGATGGTCAGGGTCGGATGCAGCGCCGTCATCGGCTCCTGGAAAATGAAACCCATATGCCGGCCGCACAGCTTGCGCCGCTCCCTGGGCGACAGGCCGGAAATGAGTTGCCCATTGAGCGTGATGTCGCCCGTGATGACGGCATTGTCTGGCGCCAAGCCCATGACGGCGGCGGCGGTGATCGACTTGCCGCAACCGCTCTCCCCCACCAGAGCTACGGCTTCGCCCTGGCGGATGGAAAAGGACACATCGGTGATGATGGGCAGCAGCCGATCGGCATTGCGGAAGGACAGGCTTAGCCCCTCGACGTCGAGCACGGTCGGGCGGACGACTGCCGCCACGGGAATGGATGCCGCCATGGCCGGGGAGAAGGTCATTGGTAGCGTATCCTTGGATCAACGAGAGCGTAGATGACGTCGATGAGCAGGTTGAGGAAGGCCAGCACCAGCGCGATGGTGAGCACGCCGCCTTCGACCAGCGGATAGTCGCGCCGGCCGACTGCCTCGACCAGCATGCGACCCAGCCCCGGCAAGGCGAAAATCAGCTCGATCGCCACCGCTCCACCCAGCATATAGCCGGCCGAGAGACCCACGACGGTCACCACGGGCATTGCCGCCGTGCGCATGGCATAGCGACCGATGACGGTGCGTTCGGGCAGGCCCTGGGCGCGAGCCGTGGTGATGTAGGGCTCGTTGAGCACGTCGAGCATGGACGAGCGCATCATGCGCGTCATCAGCGCCGACTGGCGTACGCCCAGCGCCAGAGCCGGCAGGAAGATGGTGGCGCCAAAGGCAATCATGCCAGCCGACGGCGGATTGTAGCCGGCCACCGGGAACCAGCGCAGCGTTACCGAGAAAACGAAGATCAGCAGCAGCGCGAACCAGAATTCGGGCAGCGAAATGCCGAGCACCGCGGTCGCCACCACGCCCCGGTCGATGGGCCTGTTGCGGTTCATCGCCGAGATCAGCCCCATGCTGACGCCGATGATGACGGCCAGCGTCAGCGCCACCATGGTCAGCAGGATCGTCACCCCGGCATAGCGCGGAATGATCTGCATCACCGGCTCGCGGAAGAACAGCGAGTCCCCCAGGTTGAGCGTCACGATGTTTTTCAGCCAGAGCAGGAACTGCACCAGCAGCGGCTGGTCGAGCCCCATCTGGGCGCGCAAAGCCGCGATCTGTTCGGGCGTCGCCTGATCGCCCAGCATCATGCCGGCCGGATCGCCTGGGGACAGCCGCAGCAGCAGGAAGACTAGGATCAGCGGCACGAAAATAGTGGGCAGGATCAAGAGGAACCGTTTGCCGATATAGCGCAGCATGTCAGCGCCTCCGTGCCAGGCGCGGATCGAGAATATCGCGCAGGGAATCGCCCAGAAGGTTGAGGGCCAGAATGGTGAGCATCAGCGCGAGGCCCGGAAACAGAACGATCCAGGGCGCCTGGGAGATGTAGTTGCGCGCCTCGGTCAGGGCATTGCCCCAGCTCAATTCCTTGGGGCCGATGCCCACGCCGATGAAGCTCAGCCCCGCCTCGCCCAGCACGGCTGCCGAGAAGACGAAGGAAGCCTGCACCAGGATGGGCGAGCTGACGGCCGGCAGGATGTAGCGGGTAAAGAGCCTCAGGGTCGGCACGCCGACCGAACGGGCGGCCTCGATCATCTGCAGTTCGCGCACCACCAGCACCTGTCCGCGCACGATGCGCAAAGATGGCGCGATCAGCACGATGGAGAGCGAGGTGATGACGGTTTGCATGCTCGGCCCGAGAATGGCCGCGGCGGCCGTGGCCAAGACGATGCCGGGAAAGGCCATGAGCCCGTCGACAAAGCGCATCAGCACCACATCGACCTGGCGGTAGAAGCCCGAAATGGCGCCCAGAACGACGGCAATGCCCATCGAGATGACGGTGACGACCAGCCCCACCA
Source organism: uncultured Devosia sp. (assembly GCA_966212275.1). Classification (GTDB taxonomy): domain Bacteria; phylum Pseudomonadota; class Alphaproteobacteria; order Rhizobiales; family Devosiaceae; genus Devosia. Next base: position 8,387 of record CBIHQV010000020.1, on the reverse strand, counting down.
GAAGAGAGGTGCGGCCGCCATGCAGCACCATGCGGAACATGTCGCGGCCGAGGTTATCGGTGCCGAAGAAGTATTCGGCGCCCGGCCCGATGAAGCGATCGGCCGGGCTCACCTTCATCGGATTTCCCGGCGCCAGCCAGGGCGCCAGGATTGCGCTGAGCGACAGCAGGACCAGCACGGCGATGGAGAACATCGCGGTGCGGTTGCCGAGCAGACGCTGCCATAGCGTCGGGTTGGTGGTGACGAAGGTTGCCGCCTCGTCACCACCAGGCAGGCGCTCGGGAGCTGTCGCCTGGATCACGCTCATGGTCAGCTCGCGGGCGGCGGGGCGACGTTGTAATAGTCGCCGGCGCGGGCCGGAACCCGGGCGGCGTTACCGACGCCCTTGCGGATGCCATACATGTTCGCCTCGGTGCCGAACTTGATCCAGGGGAACTGGTCATAGGCCAGCGTATGGATCTTCTCGAAGATGGCCTTGCGGGCATCGGGATCAATGGTCGAGGCGAGCTCGGTCATCAGCTCCATCTTTTCCGGATCGGTCCAGAAGCCGGGATAGGTGGCGTTGAGATAGGCGATCGAGGTCGGATCGACATAGGTCGGCAGGAAGCTCGAAAAGGCATCCATCTGCGCCGCGTCGGCGCGGGCCTGGATGTAGTTGGCCATCGGCGATTCAACGATTTCGACCATGATGCCGAATTCTTCGAGCTGCTGGGAGGCGGTGATCGCGGTCAGGAAGTGCTTCTGGTACTGCTCGGAGGCGACCAGCCAGCGGATCGGCTCGCCCTTGTAGCCCGATGCAGCCAGGTATTCCTTGACCTTGTCCGCATTGGCGGTGCCGAAGCCCTCGGGTACGCCCGCCGTGGTGTACCAGAACGAGTTGGGATCGGGGATCCAGCTCGGATCGAGCGTGTAGAATTCCGGGTTGCCGACCGAAGCCAGCATGATCGGATCCATTTCGAGCGCATAGTAGATGGCCCGGCGCAAGTTGACGTCGGCCGCCACGCCTTCCTTGGTGTTGAACACCACGGTCAGCGACTGGTTGTTGGGCACTACGACCGCTTCGGTATTGGCGTCGTTCTGCAGCGCGTCGTAGAAATCGCTCGGTAGCTCGCCGGCAATGTCGATCTCGCCGGTGATCAGCGAGTCCCGGCGCACCGAGGCTTCCGGCATCAGGCGGAACACGATCTGGTCGGCATAGCCATGCTTCATGCCGGCGGCGGCCGAGGATGGCTCGCTGCGGCCCGCATAGTCTTCCCAGCGGGTCATGGTGACGCCTTGGTCGGGCTGGTATTCGGTGAGGGTATAGGGCCCGGTGCAATCGAGACCACGCGTGGCTTCGGTGGGCGAGGCGCCTTCGAGCGAAGCCGTCGACATGATCACCGCCTGCGATCCGGCCAGGAGGCCCGGCAGGATCGGCGACGGGTTCACCAGTTCGAACACCACAGTCTTGTCATCGGGGGCGGCGATGGAGGCGATGGCGCCCTTGAAGGCGGCGCCGATGCCGGCGGATTCACGGAAGCGTTCGAGCGAGGCCACCACATCGGCCGAAGTCAGGGCCGCCCCGGAATGGAACTTGAGGCCATCGCGCAGGGTCACCGTCAGCGTCTTGCCGTCCTCGCTATAGGCGAAGCTGTCGGCCAGCATGGGCTGGGGCGTCCAGGCTTCGTCGACGGCGAAGAGGCCTTCGCAGACCACGCCGGCCGTGGCCCAGTTGACGCCAAAGGTGGTGACGACGGGATCGGGCGACGGCGCCATCTGCGAAATGCCGATGCGCAGCACGCCACCGCGCTCGAATTCCTGGGCCAGCGCCGGTTGGCTGGCGATCACCGCCAGCGATGCGCCCGCGAGCAGCGCCCGCCGCACCATCGAATTTGACTTCGTCATTGTTCTATCCTCCCTGGATAATTCTATTTTGCAGTCTGCAGTTCCGCCTCGGACCCCAGGTCCTCGGCCAGATCGGCCGGCAGGAGCACCTCCATGCCAAGCACGAGATAGGACAGGCACTTGCCATGGGTATCGATGGCGAGGCTGGAATTGACGCCGCCCTCGAGCGCGTCATCGATGACGAAATTGAGCGCGCCCAGACGCGGCAGTTCGTAGCGCGTCACCCGTGTGGCGCCGCGATGGGCAAAGAGCGCCGCGACCCGCGCCTCGGTCACCTCGGCCAGCAGCACCGGCCAATGTTCGGGCGCATAGGCGATGACATTGACGTTGAGCCGGTTGCCCTTGTCGCCGGAGCGGCCATGGGCAATGGCGTGGAGCTTGATCTGGCGCGCGCTCATGCCGCCTCTCCAGCAAAGTGGAAGCGGGCGGAAACCAGGTGGCGCGGCACCAGATGGGACAGGGTGCGGACGCGCGGACGTACACTCTGGCGGACGCCGCCGCCACCGGCCGGGCCGCAGCAATAGAGGGCATTGACCTCCTGCACGGCGCTGGCGACATCAGCCTGAGAGGGCGAGCCGAAGGCGAAGCGCACGCGATAGTCGCCCTCGGGGAATGGTTCGAAGCCGGCCAGCAGGTCGCCGGCATCGGAGTCGAAGGCGCTGACCGTGCCGACAATATCGGCGCGATGGCGCAGATCGAGGCCGCGCCGCTTGAGGCGCTCGGCGATGGTGGCGATGGCCAGCCGGGCCCGGGCCAGCGCATTGGGGCCGGCATAGGAAATCTCGGCCTCGCCCAGCCAGTCGCCGTAATAGCTCACCGTGGCCTTGAGCTTTTGCGGCGCGGCATGGCCCCTTGCGCCGGCAACACGCACGCGGTTGGGTCCAACTTGTTCGAGGCTGACCTCGGTCAGGTCGAGCGTCACATCGGGCGTGAGGTAGGCGGCGGGATCGTGAATTTCATAGAGCAACTGCTCCTTGACCGTGCGCAGATCGACCAGCCCGCCCGTGCCTTCGGCCTTGGTCAGCACGAAGCTGCCATCGACTTCGACCTCGGCGATCGGGAAGCCGATATTGGCCGCGTCGGGCACGTCCTTGATGCCCGGATCGGCGAAGAAGCCGCCCGAGACCTGCGAGCCGCATTCGAGCAGGTGCCCGACCAGCGTGCCGGCGGCGATAAGGTCTAGATCGCCCCAGGACCAGCCGAAATGAGCGACCAGCGGCCCCAGCGCCAGCGCCGGATCGGCGACGCGGCCGGTCACCACGATTTGTGCGCCGGCGGCGATGGCGTCGGCAATGGCCGAGGCGCCGAGATAGGCATTGATGGCGATGACGTCGCCGTCGAGGCCGGGCAACCGCCCGTCGCCGTCCCAGCGCTCGGTTTGGGCCAGGTCGATCTGGCCGACGAGGTCGTCGCCGGCGACCACTGCGATGCGCAATGTGCCGAGCCCCAGCCGCGTCGCCAGCGTCTGGATGGCGGCCGCGGCGGCGGGCGGATTGGCGGCGCCGAAATTGCCGACGATGACGATACCGGCGGCAGCGGCCTGGGCGAGGATCGGCGCCAGCAATTGCTCCAGCAGTGGCTCGTAGCCCTGGGCGGCATTCTGCTTCTTGGCAATCTGGCCGAGCGCCAGGGTGCGCTCACCCAGGGTCTCAAAGATGATCGCGCCGCCCTGCCCCGCCGCGGCGATGGAAGCCACGACGGATTGCGGTGCGTCGATCCTGTCGCCGGAAAAGCCGGCGCCGCAGCCAATGCGATACACGATTGATCCTCCTGATCGACAACACCATCGTTATGATTATCGATAATGTCAACGATGATTGTGCGAGCCCTGCCGCTCGGCTAAGGTCGTTGGCATCGGGGACGGAGATTCTTCGCCGCATGCGATCGGCCAAGCCATTGACGGAGCAGGGAAAGTCCTGGGACACGGTCTATCGTGACCTGCAGCGCGGCATCATTTCCGGGCAGTACCGGCCGCGCGAAAGGCTTGTGGAAGACGAGATCATTGCCCGTACCGGAGCGACTCGACACGCGGTGCGCCGCGCCTTCGACGAGCTGGAGCGGCTTGGGCTGGCGGTGCGCCAGCCCAATAAGGGCGTACAGGTGCGCGACTATTCGATCGGCGAGATCGAAGAGCTCTACGAAATCCGCGAATGCCTCGAAATGCGCGCCGCGTCGCGCTTCGATCGCCCTGCCGATGCGGAACTGGTGGCCAAGCTCACCGATATCGCCACGCGGCACCGCGATGCGTCACGCAACCAGCATTTCGCCGACGTGTTCTCGCTCAACAACGCGTTCCACGAAGTGCTCTATCGCGCCGCCGGCAACCAGCAACTGGCCGACGCCATCATCCACTATACTTTCGCCACGCACCCGATCCGCACGCGCGCCTTCCCTAATGAAGAACTGCGCGAAATCGCCATTACCGAACACTTCGCCATGATCGAGGCCATTGCCCGTGGCGCCGGTGCGGAACTGGGCGCCATCATCCGCACCCATATCCAGCGCCCCAAGGAATTCTATCTGCGGGCCACCTATATCCAGGGCGCGATCTAGCCCTTCGCCCTTTCAGCGACCGAAATCGGGGTTTGGTTGAATTTTCGGCGTTGTCGGCTTATAGGTCCACGCCATGGATACCATAGCCAGCGCCCAACAAACCGTGACGTCACTGTCGCGCCTTCAGCCGCATCCCACGCGGATGGCGGCGCCATTCCTGCCCATGAGCCGCGCCGAGATGGACGAGCTGGGCTGGGACGAGTGCGATATCGTGCTGGTGACGGGCGACGCCTATGTCGATCACCCGAGTTTCGGCATGGCCATTATCGGCCGGCTGCTCGAATCCCAGGGCTTCAAGGTCGGCATCATCTCGCAGCCCGATTGGCAGTCGGCGGAGCCGTTCAAGGCGCTGGGCAAGCCCCGGCTGTTCTTCGGCGTGACCGGCGGCAATCTCGACTCGATGGTCAACCGCTACACGTCCGACCGCAAGCTGCGCCACGACGACGCCTATACGGCCGGTGGCGAAGGCGGCAAGCGGCCCGACCGATCCACCATCGTCTATACCCAACGCTGCCGCGAGGCCTACAAGGACGTGCCGATCGTGCTCGGCGGCATCGAGGCGTCTTTGCGCCGCATCGCCCATTACGACTACTGGTCCGACAAGGTGCGCCGCTCCATCCTGGCCGACGCCAAGGCCGACATCCTCATCTATGGCAATGCCGAGCGCGCTGTGGTCGAAGTGGCCAAGCGCATGGACGAGGGCGACACGCCACGCGAACTGGACTCCATCCGCGGCGTGGCCCTGTTCCGCCGCGTGCCAGAGAGCTTCACCGAACTGCATGCCGACGATCTCGATTCCGACGATGAAGCGGCCGCCCGCCACAAGGGCGATACGGTCATCCGGCTGCCCTCATTCGAGCAGGTCGAGAACGACAAGGAAGCCTATGCCCGCGCCTCGCGCGTGCTGCATCGCGAGGCCAATCCCGGCAATGCGCGCCCGCTGGTGCAGCGCCATGGCGACCGCGACCTGTGGCTCAATCCGCCGCCGATCCCGCTGACCTCGGACGAAATGGACGCGGTCTACGACCTGCCCTATGCCCGCGCGCCGCATCCGTCCTATGGCGATGCCAAAATCCCTGCCTGGGACATGATCAAATTCTCGGTCACCATCATGCGCGGCTGCTTCGGCGGCTGCACCTTCTGCTCGATCACCGAGCATGAAGGCCGCATCATCCAGAACCGCTCCGAGGCGTCGATCCTGCGCGAGATCGAGCAGATCCAGGACAAGACCCCGGGCTTTACCGGCGTGATCTCCGACATCGGCGGCCCCACCGCCAATATGTACCGCATGGCCTGCAAGGATCCCAAGATCGAGGCGGCCTGCCGCCTGCCGTCCTGCGTGTTCCCCAATATCTGCCCCAACCTCAACACCTCGCATGACGACCTCATCCGCCTCTACCGCAAGGTGCGCGAGACCAAGGGCGTCAAGAAGGTGATGGTCGCCTCCGGCGTGCGCTATGACCTGGCCGTGACCAGCCCCGAATATGTCAAGGAACTGGTGACCCACCATGTCGGCGGTTACCTCAAGATCGCGCCCGAGCACACCGAGCGCGGCCCGCTCGACAAGATGATGAAGCCGGGCATCGGCACCTATGACAAGTTCAAGGAGATGTTCGACGCGGCGGCGGCCGAGGCGGGCAAGAAGTATTACCTCATCCCCTATTTCATCGCGGCGCATCCCGGTACGACCGACGAGGACATGATGAACCTCGCGCTGTGGCTGAAGAAAAACCGCTACCGTGCCGACCAGGTGCAGACCTTCCTGCCCTCCCCCATGGCCACGGCGACCGCCATGTACCATACCGGCGTCAACACGCTCAAAGGCGTCAAGCGCGGTGGCAGCGATGAAGTCGGGACCGTCCGTGGCACCAAGCAGCGCCGCCTGCACAAGGCGTTCCTGCGCTACCACGACCCCGACAACTGGCCGATCCTGCGCGAGGCGCTCAAGGAAATGGGCCGCGCCGACCTGATCGGTCAGCGCCCCGACCAGCTCGTTCCCAACTACCAGCCGCCCGGCACAGGCAAGGCCGCCGGCAACAAGCGCCCCATCCGCCCCAACAGCCGGGCGCTGAAGTTCACCACCAAGGGCGTGCCGATGTTCAAGAAGTAGTGGTCAGGTTGGGCCGCTAGCAAAGCCGTCAGGGTTGTCTTCACCTCTCCCTTCGGGGGAGAGGTGAAGCGTGACCAGCCCAAACCTACGGTTCGATAGCCCCGGCGCCTACTTTCGGCGAGGCCACCACAGCCTCCCTCTGCATCACCGCGGCAAAAAAGCCATCCGTGCCATGGCGCGCCGGCGTCAGCGACAGATAGTCAGCATGCGCCGAGGGCAGACCCGGCGCAGATTCGCTTAGCGGTACCAGCTTGAAGCCAGGATGCGCCGCAAGGAATGCCGCCACCTGCTCCTCGTTCTCTTCCGGCAGCATCGAGCAGGTCGCATAGACAAACCGCCCGCCGGGCTTCACCAGCCGCGCCGCGCTCGCCAAAATCCTGGCCTGCAGCGCCACGAGATGACCGACACCCTGCTCATCCTGTTGGCGCCAGCGCGCGTCGGGATTGCGCCGCCAGGTGCCGGTGCCGCTACAGGGCGCATCCACCAGCACGCGATCAAAGCCAAGCTTGTGGCGCTTGACCCATTTGTCGGTTTCGCTGGCCAGCAGCTTGGTCTGAATATTGTGCAGACCGGCGCGCCGGAACCGTTCGGCGGCGCGTTCCAGCCGGCCTTCCATGACGTCACAGGCGATGACGTGGCCCTTGTTGGCCATCTGCGCGGCGATCGCCAGCGTCTTGCCGCCGGCGCCGGCGCAGAAATCGACGACGCGATCGCCCGGCCGTGCATCGACCAGCGCGGCGACAAGCTGGCTGCCCTCGTCCTGTATCTCGACCGCGCCGGTTTTGAGCATTGGCAGGCTGGCCAGCGACAGGCGTTCATCGAGGCGGATGCCATGCGGCGCCAGGCGCGACGGCTCCGGCTTGAGACCCAGGTCGCGCAGCGCGGTGAGCATCGCGTCGCGCGTCGACTTGATAGGATTGACCCGCAGGTCGAGTGGGGCCGGCGCCAGTGTCGCCGCCATCTCGGCCCCGAACGCATCCCCGAAACGCCGCCGCAGCGGCTCGACCGCCCAGGACGGGCATTCGAGGCGCACATCCTCGGGCATGTCCCGATGATCGATCGCCGCGCCCGCGAGCTTGGCCACCAGCGCGCGCTCGTGATCCTTCAGCGCGGCAGGGGCGGATTTCTCGCCATTGAACAGGCTGCGCACCTGCTCGGGCGTCCGGCCCTCGCCCAGCACAAGCCAGGCCAGCAGCCGGGTGCGCGGCGTATCCTGCCGCTCATGCCGCGCCAGCCACCAACCCAGCCGAGCATGATGGCGGAGCAGCGCATAGAGAAGCTCGAGAATCTGCCCGCGATCGCTGTCGCCGATATAGCGTCGCGCCCGGAACCATGCCGAAACGACGGCATCGGCGGGACGCGCGACACTGTCGATTTCATGCAGCAGATCTAGTGTGGCTTGGAGACGAGCGGCGGGGATCACGGAAAAACGTCAGGCTGGAAGAGCGCCGACCATAGGCAAAGGCGCGGCCACTGGCCATCGCTCGCAGGTGTCGGCTGATCGGGTTGCGAAAGCTGTTCTCTTGCGAAGGTGGCTGGGGTGCTAGGATTCGAACCTAGGAATGCCGGTACCAAAAACCGGTGCCTTACCACTTGGCGACACCCCAACGTGGCGCGGTTCCTACACGGTTTGGCATGGCTTCGCAACACGGCCGCGACCCCCATAAAAACCCTGCGCTAGGCGCTTGAACGAGAGGGCAAGCGCGGCTATAACCCGGCCCATCGCGACAGGCGGTGACAGCCGGAAACGGTGCCGCCGCGACAAATCCCGTGTCGCTTTCCTGACGGAGTATAGCGCAGCCTGGTAGCGCACCTGCTTCGGGAGCAGGGGGTCGAGTGT
>CBIHQV010000019.1:0-67169 GCA_966212275.1 uncultured Devosia sp. | reverse complement strand
GGCTGGGGTGGCAACGGTGGCCATAACGGCGGCAACGGCGGCTGGGGCCACAACGGCGGCGACAACGGTGGCAATGGCGGTTGGGGCAATGGCGGCTGGGGTGGCAACGGTGGCCATAACGGCGGCAACGGCGGCTGGGGCCACAACGGCGGCGACAACGGTGGCAATGGCGGTTGGGGCAATGGCGGCTGGGGTGGCAACGGTGGCCATAACGGTGGCAACGGCGGCTGGAGCCACAACGGTGGCGACGACGACCACGACAATGGCCACGGCAACGACGACGACCACGACGATGACAGCAACCCGGGTCAGGGCGGCGGCGGTCATGGCAACAACGGCGGTGGCAACGGTCGCGGCAAACCTTGATCGTATAGGAGAGACGATCAATGACCCGCAATCTCGTAGCCTTGCGTGGGGGCAATTTGCCCCCACAGCGTCGTCAAGCGCTCGCCTTCTGGCTTCTTGCCCTGGTCGCGCTCGGCGGCAATTCTCCGGTTTACGCAGCAGACCCTTACGCTGTGCGAACCGTTTGGGACCAATATACCGAGAGCGACCTCAACATCTCGGTCTTCGTGTTTCGGGACGCCAACCGCAACGGGATCTATGATCTCGATGACCGCCCGATGTCGGGCATCCAGGTCGACAGTAGCGGGGTTGGGCAACCCTCATCGGCAGTTTCGAACGCTAGCGGCTTCGCCAACTTCACCATGTCCGGCACGGACCGGAGCGTCGACGTAAAGTTCGAAGGCGAATATCAGTTCGACGTTCAGGTTCCTCCGCACTGGTCGGTGACCACGGGCAATGCCAGCCAGGCCACCCACTTTGAACTGTTTCCCGGCAGTCCCGCCGACCTTGTGGCCCAGCCCGCTCCGGCTCTTGTCGGCCTCACGCCCGACCTCTGGATCGAAGGTCACGCGACAACCCCTTTGACGCTGACCGCCACATCCGGCGGTGAGGCGCAGGAGGCAATGTCGGACGAAGCGGGTAACTTCACCCTCCTCGCGCGGCCCGGCGATTGGGAAATCTCGTCCCCGGTCATGCCCCAACCGCGTCAGATCGCGCTCGTCACGACGCCCATCCGACTGACGGAGAGCTGGTTCCTACAGCCCGAACCGTCTGGCGAATTTCCGACCATCGAGGCAAGTTTCGACGACCTGCAAAGCGAGGGCGTCCTCAAGATACCGTCAGGCTATGTGGGACTTGGCTGGAGCAACTTCGTCATGACCCACCAGAAATTCTACGAACCCGAGGGCTATCGCAACGGCGTGCTGTCGGGAGAATTTCTGGCCTATAACGGCTCCGGCCACCCGGCGGCGATCAGCCGGGACCAGCCATTCGACTTCGTTGGCGGCTATTTCGGCGTCTCCACCCTGCGCGCCCAGGGGGAAACGCTGATCATCACCGCATGGCGCGATGACAAGGAGGTCTATCACGAGAGCTTTGCCCTTTCGGCCCTCGGACCTGTCTTTCTTGCAGCCGATTTCCGCGACGTGACCCGCATCGAATTCAGGACGGAGCACTATTGGCAGTTTACCGCCGACAACCTGGCGTTTCGCCTGAACTGACCTAGTGCCAGATCATGGGGTCGGCGCTGGACATCGCGATCAGCCTGTATCCGGTGCTGCGGAGCGGGATGATACTGGACGCCAGATTGTCCAGCACCAGGTCCGACACGTCGGTCTTGACGACAAGGACGGCGTGGTCGATCCCCTGCGCCTTCACATAGGCAATGCGCAACGAACTTGGCGGCAGGCCCGCGTTGATCAGCGCCCGCCGCTTGCTGAGTACATAATCCTCACAATCGCCCGAGGATGCCCCGATCGTCCAGACGTCGCCGCCGCTATCGTTTCGGGGCCGGATGGCGCGGTTGATCTGGGAATTGATGCGCTCGATCACGCCGAGAAGGGACTCCGTCAAGCTCACGCTCGAACTGCCACCCCCTCGGCACTCCGCCGGATGCTGCAGACACAGCATCTGAAATCCCAGCGGAGCGCTTGAAGCCGCCTGGACCGGCGAGGCCAGCGCCATCGCGATCAGAGCCGCCACAAACGTCGTCAGCAGTGCATCAGCATTCCTCAAGACCACAGCAAGCCCCCTCAGAAACCGGGACCAGAGTGGCTGGCGAGTGTTAAAGCTCCGCTAAGCATCACAGCGCCGCTCGCGCTCAACCGCCCTGTCGCTGCTGTCCAGGAACCCCGGCGGGCGGCCGCGGACGTCAGGATCCAGGAGGTCCGCGCGATCGCCCACGCATCATCGAAGATGTGGTTTGGATAGGTCACTGATCACGTCGCCCCACGTGGTGAGTTTTCTCCATCACCCCCAAAACGGGTCGAATAATGGCAACGCGTCAGCCAACGCCGCGCCCATGCGCGCACGAATGGCCTTCCCAAGGGGCTGAAACACCGCTGGCGTCACGCCTGGTCGTCGGCCGAGCGGACCGTTCAAAAGGGGAGTTTGGTGCGCTGCGTTTGCTCTATTTCGGGGCGGTCCGCTTCCGCTTCCAACCGTCCAAAGCCGCACCCCGCAAACAAAAAGGCCGCCGGGTCGCCCCGACGGCCTCGTCATTTTCCGTCTGCAGCCGGTTAGGCCGAGCGGTTCTTGTTGTAGAGGTCGAAGAACACGGCTGCCAGCAGCACTACGCCCTTGATCATCTGCTGCCAGTCGATGTTGACGCCCATGATCGACATGCCGTTGTTCATCACGCCCATGATGAAGGCGCCGATCACCGCGCCGGCCACCTGGCCGACACCGCCCAGCGCCGAGGCGCCGCCGATGAACACGGCCGCGATCACGTCGAGCTCGAGACCCTGGCCGGCCTTCGGGGTCGCCGAATTGAGGCGGGCCGCATAGATCATGCCGGCAAGAGCCGCCAGCGCACCCATGATGGCGAAGACGTAGAAGGTCAGCCGTTCGGTCTTGATGCCCGACAGGGCCGCTGCCTTGAGGTTGCCACCCAGTGCATAGATGCGGCGGCCGAAGGTCATGCGCTTGGTGATGAACACGAAGAGCGCGATCAGCACGCCCATCACCACCAGCACGTTGGGCAGGCCGCGATAGGAGGCCAGCATATAGGCGAAGAACAGCACCAGCGCCGCGATCACGATATTCTTGACCACGAACAGGCCGAACGGCTCGCTCTCATAGCCGCGCGCCTTGCGACGGGCGCGGCCGCGGATGGCAAAGAACACCATGCCCACGATCGCCACGATGGCGATAACCATGGTGGTGGTGTGGAGCACGACCGGCTGGACACCTTCGGCAGCAGCCACCGGCGTCGTCGGCCCGATCACGTCGGGGATGAAGCCAGCCGATAGGAGCTGGAATTCAGCCGGGAACGGACCCACCGACTTGCCGGCGAGAATGGCCAGCGACAGGCCCTTGAAGATCAGCATGCCGGCCAGCGTCACGATGAAGCTGGGAATCTTGTGATAGGCGATCAGGTACCCCTGCAGCGCCCCGATAGCCGCCCCGACGACCAGGCAGATGGCACCGGCGACGAAGGGATTGGCGAGGAAAGCCAGCTCGGGCGGGAACCGCCAGCCGATCATCAGCATGGCCGCCAGGGCGCCCACGAAGCCCGAAATCGAGCCGACGCTGAGGTCGATGTGACCGGCCACGATCACCAGCAGCATGCCCAGCGCCATCACGATGATGTAGCTGTTCTGCAGGATGATGTTGGTCAGGTTGACCGGCTTGAACAGCACGCCGGCGGTGAAATACTGGAAGAACAGCATGATCAGGATCAGCGCCAGCAACAGGCCGTAATCGCGCAGATTGGCCTGGAGCGCGCCCCAGACCGTCAGTTCCTGGACCTTGACCTGTTCGCCGGTCGCGGTGATGCCCGGCTGGGCGGTTTCGGTGGTCATGATGCCTTCCCTTCAGCGCGTACGATCGAGCGCATGATCTTTTCCTGGCTGGCTTCGCTGGTCGGCATTTCGCCAACGATGCGGCCTTCGTTCATTACATAGACGCGGTCGGTGATGCCAAGCAGTTCCGGCATCTCCGAGGAGATGACCAGGATCGCTTTGCCCTGCGCCGCGAGTTGATTGATGATGGTGTAGATTTCATACTTGGCGCCGACGTCGATACCACGCGTCGGCTCGTCCAAGATCAGCACTTCGGGGTTGGAGAACAGCCACTTGCTGAGCACCACCTTCTGCTGATTGCCGCCCGAGAGATTGCCGGTGACCTGATAGACGCTCGAGGAGCGGATATTGGTCTTCTTGCGATACTCGTTGGCTACGTCCATCTCGGCCATGTCGTCGATCACGCCCACTCGCGAAATGCCGCTCAGGTTGGCAATCGTGGTATTGTGCTTGATGTGATCGATCAGGTTGAGGCCATAGGTCTTGCGGTCCTCGGTGGCGTAAGCGATGCCATGCGACACGGCCTTGCCGACCGACGAAGTGTCGATCTTCTGGCCATGCAGATAGACCTCGCCCGAAATGCGCTGGCCATAAGACTTGCCGAAGAGGCTCATGGCAAATTCGGTGCGGCCCGAGCCCATCAGCCCGGCAATGCCCACCACTTCGCCCTTACGGATATTGATGCCGATATTCTTGATCACCTGCCGCTCGCGATGCAGTTGGTGATAGACGCTCCAGTTCTTCACCTCGAACACCACTTCGCCGATGACGGGCACCCGGGCGGGATAACGGTCTTCGAGCGAACGGCCCACCATCAGGGTGATGATGCGGTCTTCGGTGATGTCTTCCTTGTTCAGCGTCTCGATGCTGCGGCCGTCGCGGATCACGGTGATACGGTCGGCAACCTTGCTCACTTCATTGAGCTTGTGGCTGATCAGGATCGAGGTGATGCCCTGCTTGCGGAATTCCATCAGCAGGTCGAGCAGTGCCGCGCTGTCCTTTTCGGAGAGCGACGCGGTCGGTTCGTCGAGGATGAGGAGCTTGACCTCCTTGCTGAGCGCCTTGGCGATTTCCACCAGCTGCTGCTTGCCCACGCCGATATTGGTGATCAGCGTATCGGGGTCCTCGTTGAGGCCGACCATGCCCAGAAGCTTGCGCGCGCCGTCACGGGTCTCGTCCCAGTCGATCACGCCACCAGTGGCCTGCTCGTTGCCGAGAAAAATGTTCTCGGCAATCGACAGCAGCGGCACCAGTGCCAGCTCCTGGTGGATGATGACGATGCCCTTGTGCTCGCTGTCGCGGATCGACTTGAAGTGCTGTTCTTCGCCCTTGTAGACGATCTGCCCGTCATAGCTGCCGGAGGGATAGACCCCGCTCAGCACCTTCATCAGGGTGGATTTTCCGGCCCCGTTCTCGCCGACGATGGCGTGGATCTCCGCCTCGCGGACGTCCAGATTGACGTCCGACAGCGCCTTCACGCCGGGGAAGGTCTTGGTGATGCTGCGCATCTCCAGAATGGTATTGGTCATTGAGTGCTTTCTCGTATGCACGCCGGGCGTCGCATTCTAGCGCCTGGGCCCGGTGACAGGAAAGGGCCCCGCGTTGCCGCGGGGCCCCATTGGCTTGAAGCCGACGCTTACTGCAGGTCTTCCGCCTTGATGTAGCCCGAGTCAACGACCAGAGCCTGGTAGTTGGTCAGGTCGACGTCATGCGGGGTCAGCAGGATCGACGGCACAACCTTGACGCCATTGTCATAGGTGGTGGTGTCGAGGCCTTCCGGCGTGCCGCCGGAGACAACGGTGTCAACCAGGTCAGCGGTGACCTTGGCCAGTTCACGGGTGTCCTTGTAGACGGTCGAGTACTGCTCGCCGGCGATGATCGCCTTGACCGACGGAGCTTCCGCATCCTGGCCGGTGATCACAGGCCAGGCCAGATCGGCCGAGCCGTAGCCAACGCCGCGGAGCGACGAGATGATGCCGCGCGACAGGCCATCATAGGGAGCCAGGACGCCCTGGACGGTCGAGCCGTCCGAGTAGTTGGCCGACAGGATGTTGTCCATGCGAGCCTGGGCAACGGCGCCGTCCCAACGAAGGGTACCGACGGTTTCCATGCCCTGCTGGCCCGACTTGACGACGATGTCGCCCGAGTCGATCAGCGGCTGCAGAACGGACATTGCGCCATCATAGAAGAAGAACGCGTTGTTATCGTCCGGCGAACCGCCGAACAGTTCAACGTTCCACGGCTTGGTGTCGGGGAAGCGTTCCTTGAGGCCCTTCACGAGCGAATTGGCCTGGAGCACGCCCACCTGGAAGTTGTCGAAGGTGGTGTAGAGGTCAACATTGGCGGTGTCGCGGATCAGGCGGTCATAAGCGATGACCTTGATGCCGGCGTCAGCAGCCTGCTGCAGTACAGCCGACAGCGTGGTGCCGTCGATCGAAGCGACCACGAGAGCCTTCACGCCCTTGGTGACCATGTTTTCGATCTGGGCGAGCTGGTTCGGGATGTCGTCTTCTGCGAACTGCAGGTCGACGGTGTAGCCCTTGCCTTCGAGCGCGGCCTTGAGTTCGTTGCCGTCCGAGATCCAGCGCAGCGACGACTGCGTCGGCATCGCGATACCGATCTGGCCCTTGTCCTGGGCGAAGGCTGCGGTGGAAGCGGTCAGCGCCATTGCGCCGACAGCCAGCACGGTGGCAAGCGTCTTGATAATCTTCACGTCTCGACTCCCTTTTGTATTTCGAGTTCAGAAGCTTTTGATGGTCGTCAGGGGAGAGGCCTGGGCGACGATGCATGCGTCACATCGCGATGGGAATCGCGAGCGACCGAAAAACCGAGCGGACACCCGTGGGCGTGCTGCCAGTCTATCGTGCATGAAGGTCCTCCTGCGTGGCGGCGATTTACCGCCGGGGCCCTCCCAAGCCCACGCGCCGGAAACTAGGATAATCAGATACCAGTGTAAAGCGGGATTCCCGCGCCTCCCGAATTTTTTCGATCACCGAATATTAACGGTAACCCATGTTTTACGGCGATTGCGGCGCGCCGATCCCGCCGTTAAGATGGCGTTGCCTGTTAAGGTACGTGCCCGGATAGATCGCAAAGCGTCACCGGAACGACAAAGGTATCTGATACCTTGGAGGACTTGTGACCACATCGGACGAGCGTCATCGCCCGGATCATTCGACGGCTGCCCAAACCGTGGCAGATGCGTTGGCGCATCTTATTCTGAGCGAACTCACCCCCGGCTCCACCCTGCCCAGCGAGGCCGATCTCGCCGCGCGTTATGATGTGAGCCGCCTCACCATCCGCGAGGCGGTCAAGCTCCTCGAGGGTCGCGGCCTCCTAGCCATCGCCCGCGGCCGCAAGGCCGTGGTGCGCGAGCCCGACGGAGCCGCCTTCGCCGATTTCCTCACCTCGATCATCCGATACGACCCCAAGGGCCTGTTCGATCTGGTCGAGGTCCGCCTCTCGCTCGAAGTCCAGTCGGCAACCCTGGCGGCCAAGCGCGCCACCCGCGCCGGCATTGCCGCCATCGAAAGCGAACTCCAGGGCATGCGCGACACCGTCGGCGCCCGTGGTCAGGTCATGAGCCACGAGCAGGAACTGGGCTTCCACACCCACGATGTAGGCTTCCATGAGGCCGTGGCCCTTGCCAGCGGCAACCGGGTGCTCGGCTTCTTGTTCGAGGCTATGGCCCAGCCATTGCGCGAGGGCTTTTTCATCAGCCGCCGCGGCCACGAGCAACGCGGCCATACCCTCCACGACACCATCGAGGCGCATCAGCGCATCGTCGATTGCATCAAGGCCGGCAATGGGCGCGCCGCCGCCGAGGCCATGCGCGTCCACCTCAAGGATACCGAGCGCGACATCCGCGTTGCCCTGAGCCAGCTCGCGCGCAACCCGGCCTCCGAGGGCTGAGGGCCGGCGCCACACCGCCCCATGACCCACCCGAGCGGCGTTTCAGGCGCCCCTTGGAGAAACGCCTTGCGACCCGGCCGTTCATGGCGGAATAATCCGCGCAAGTCGCGGGACGGGCCATGGCGCAGAGAATTGATAGCTCGATGAACAGGTTGGACGATGCCGCCCGCGCCGGCTGGCTCTATTATGTCGCCGGCAATACCCAGGAAGAGATCGCCACCAAGCTGGGTATCTCCCGCCAGTCGGCGCAGCGGCTGGTCTCGCTTTCGGTCAGCGAGGGTCTGATTAAGGTCCGGCTCGATCATCCCATCGGCCGCTGCATGGACTTGGCCAGCCGCCTGCGCTCGCGCTTCGGTCTCGACCTCGTCGAGGTCGTCCCCTCCGATCCCGCCAGCGAATCGACCACCATCGGCGTCGCCGAAGCCACCGCCGCCGAAATCGAGCGCTGGCTCAAGCGCACCGACCCCATCGTCATGGCCATCGGCACCGGGCGTACGCTCAAGGCCGCCGTGGAGCAGTTGACGCCCATGGCCTGCCCCCACCACAAGGTCGTATCGCTCACCGGCAATATCGCGCCCGACGGCTCGGCCGCTTACTACAACGTCATCTTCAACGTCGCTGATACGGTCAAGGCGCGCAGCTTTCCCATGCCGCTGCCGGTTATCGCCTCCTCGGCCCGCGAGCGCGAACTGCTCCACGCCCAGCCGATGATCCGGGAAACCCTCGCCCTCACCGCCCAGGCAGACGTCACCTTTGTCGGTGTCGGCGATATCGGCCCCGACGCGCCGCTTTATCTCGATGGCTTCATCACCGATGCCGAGCTCAAGGCCCTGCAGAAGGCCGGCGCTGTCGGCGAAATCTGCGGCTGGAGCTTCGATGCAGACGGCAAGATGATCGAGGGCCTCACCAATGACCGCGTCGCCTCGGCGCCGATTCCCTCGCGAGAAAGCTCGCTGGTCGTGGCAATCGCCATGGGCAGGAAGAAATTGCCCGGCATTCGCGCCACACTCAACCGTCGGCTGGTCAATGGCCTCATCACTGACGAACGTACCGCAGAAGGCCTGCTGCAAGTTTCGTAATCATTTGATTTGATTACATAAATACCAGACCGAAATCGTTTTCTGCGTGCTATGCGCCCCGTGATGGGCGCATAGCACGCTTGACTCTGTCGCATGAGTTGTGAGTATTTGCCCATTGCCGGAACAAATGCCCGTTTCGGTTACTGGGAGGAATATATGAAGCTGACACCCATTCTCGTGGGCGCGTTCACCCTTGCGCTGGCGGCATCCGCCTCGGCGCAGACGCTCACCATCGCCACCGTCAACAATGGCGACATGATCCTCATGCAGGAGCTGTCCACCGCGTTCACCGAAGAGACCGGCATTGCCCTCAACTGGGTGGTGCTCGAGGAGAACACGCTGCGCCAGAACGTCACCACCGATATCGCCACCAATGGCGGCCAGTATGACGTGATGACCATCGGCACCTACGAAGCCCCGATCTGGGCCAAGCAGGGCTGGCTGGTGCCGCTCGACGGCCTCGCGGCCGACGCTGAATACGATATCGATGACCTGCTCCCGCCGATCCGCGGCGGCCTGTCGGTCGATGGCAAGCTCTATGCAGCGCCCTTCTACGGCGAGAGCTCCTTCGTGATGTACCGCAAGGACCTCATGGAAAAGGCCGGCCTCACCATGCCGGAAGCCCCGACCTGGGAATTCATCGGCGAAGCCGCCCGCGCCATGACCGATCGCGCCAACGACATCAACGGCATCTGCCTGCGTGGCAAGGCCGGCTGGGGCGAGAACATGGCCTTCCTCACCGCCATGTCCAACTCCTTCGGCGCACGCTGGTTCGACGAAGCCTGGACACCCCAGTTCGACACTCCCGAGTGGAAGTCGACCCTCGACACCTATCTCTCGCTGATGGCTGATGCCGGGCCGGCCGGTGCCTCGTCCAACGGCTTCAACGAAAACCTCACCTTGTTCCAACAGGGCAAGTGCGGCATGTGGATCGACGCCACCGTCGCTGCATCCTTCGTGACCGGCCCCGACTCCACCGTTGCCGATCAGGTCGGCTTCGCCCTAGCGCCCGATACCGGTCTTGGCAAGCGCGGCAACTGGCTGTGGGCATGGTCGCTGGCCATCCCGAACTCCAGCCAGAACAAGGAAGCGGCCGAGCAGTTCATCAACTGGGCGACCAACAAGGAATACCTGGCGACCGTAGCCGCCGCCAAGGGCTGGGCCAACGTTCCCCCGGGCACCCGCATCTCGCTCTATGAGAACGCGGAATACAAGGCCGCTGCCCCCTTCGCCGAGATGACCATGGGCTCCATCTATGCCGCCGACCCGACCCAGCCGTCGGTGAAGCCAGTGCCCTATGTCGGCGTGCAGTTCGTCGCCATCCCGGAGTTCGCGGGCATTGCCACCAATGTCGGCCAGCTCTTCTCGGCCGCCCTCGCCGGCCAGATGTCGGCTGACGACGCCCTGGCCCAGGCCCAGGACGCCACCGTCCGCGACATGACCCGCGCCGGCTATATCAAGTAGTCTCCCCCCGACGACGACTCCGCCCGGTCAAAGGTCCCCTCTGGAGACCGGGCGGTTCTTCCTCCAAACTCGCAGGGTGGGGATGCACCGCACCCCCACCCCCTTGCTCCCTCCCCGCCGTGGGCAGGGAGAGACGACGAACGCGAAGCACTGATCGATTGTGAGGGTCTTCCTCACGCATACCGGGGTATTCGATGGCCACCGCACAAACTCGCACCCTCGCCCGCGTCATGATGGCGCCCGCAGTGATCGTGCTGCTGATATGGATGATCGTGCCGCTGGTCATGACCCTGTGGTTCTCGTTCCAGAACTACAGCCTGATCAACCCGATGATGACCGGCTTTGCCGGCTGGGCCAACTATCTCTACGTCATCGGCGATCCCAGCTTCACGCAGTCGCTGGTCAATACCTTGATCCTGGTCGGCGGCGTGCTGCTCATCACCGTCATCGGCGGCACCTTCCTGGCGCTGCTGCTCGATCAGCCCATCTGGGGCCAGGGCATTCTCCGCATCATTGTCATCTCGCCCTTCTTCGTCATGCCACCCGTTGCGGCCCTGATCTGGAAGAACGGCTTCATGCATCCCGGCTACGGCATGCTCGGCCATCTGTGGAAGGCCATGGGCCTCCAGCCGGTCGATTGGTTCAATCAGTATCCGCTGTTCTCGGTCGTCGTCATCGTCGCCTGGCAGTGGCTGCCCTTCGCGACGCTGATCCTGCTCACCGCTTTGCAGTCGCTCTCCGAAGAGCAGCGCGAGGCGGCCGAGATGGACGGCGCCAACGCCGTGAACCGCTTCTACTATATCATCCTGCCGCACATGGCCCGCTCGATCACCATCGTGATCCTGATCCAGACCATCTTCCTCCTCGGCATCTTCGCTGAAATCCGCGTCACCACAGGCGGCGGCCCCGGCTATGCCTCGACCAACATCGCCTTCCTCGTCTTCCGCACCGGCATCTTGTCCAATGACATCGGCGCCGGCTCGGCCGGCGGTGTCGTCGCCGTCGTCATCGCCAACATCGTCGCCTTCTTCCTGATGCGCGCCGTCGGCAAGAACCTGGACGCGTAGGGAGAACGACCATGGCACGCAACGTCGCTACCTCCACCCGCATCGGCTTCACCATCGCCGCCTGGGCCGTCGCGCTCATCCTCTTCTCGCCCATCCTCTGGGTACTGCTGACCGCCTTCAAGACCGAGGCCGAGGCCATCGCCGCGACGCCCACCTTCTTCCCGCAGAACTTCACCCTCGAAAATTTCGGGGCCGTGCAGGACCGCTCGGACTATTTCAAGCACGCCACCAATTCGATCCTGGTCTCGGTCGGCTCGACCCTGCTCGGCCTCATCATCGGCATCCCTGCCGCCTGGTCCATGGCCTTCGCCCCCGGCAAGAAGACCAAGGACATCCTGATGTGGATGCTCTCCACCAAGATGATGCCCGCCGTCGGCGTCCTGATCCCGATCTACCTGATCTTCCGCGACCTGCGCCTGCTCGATACCGTGCATGGTCTGACGCTGATCATGACCCTGATCAACCTGCCCATCATCATCTGGATGCTCTACACCTACTTCAAGGAAATCCCGGTCGATATCCTCGAGGCCGCCCGCATGGACGGCGCCGAGCTCTACAACGAGATCGTCCACGTGCTCGTCCCCATGGCCGTCCCCGGCATCGCCTCGACCCTGTTGCTCAACGTGATCCTCGCCTGGAACGAAGCCTTCTGGACCATCACGCTGACCTCGGGCCGCGCCGGCACGCTGACCGCCTTCATCTCCAGCTTCTCGAGCCCGCAGGGTCTCTTCCTCGCCAAGCTCTCGGCGGCATCCCTGCTCGCCATCGCGCCGATCCTGCTCATGGGCTGGTTCAGCCAGAAACAACTCGTCCGCGGCCTCACCTTCGGCGCTGTTAAGTAAAGGACTTCCCCAGATGGGCTCTATCTCCCTGCAACACGTCAAGAAGTCCTTCGGCGAAGTCCAGATCATCCCGGACATCTCCCTCGATATCAAAGACGGCGAGTTCGTCGTCTTCGTCGGCCCCTCGGGCTGCGGCAAGTCCACCCTGCTGCGCCTCATCGCCGGCCTCGAGGACACCACATCGGGCCAGATCCTGCTCGATGGCGAAGACATGACCAAGGCCCCGCCCGCCCGTCGCGGCCTCGCCATGGTGTTCCAGTCCTATGCGCTCTATCCGCATATGAGCGTGCGCGACAACATCGCCTTCCCGCTCAAGATGGCCAAGGCGCCCAAGGAGGTCATCGACCAGAAGGTCGAATACGCCGCCCGCACCCTGAACCTCAGCTCCTACCTAGATCGCCGCCCGCGCGCTTTGTCCGGCGGCCAGCGCCAGCGCGTCGCCATCGGCCGCGCCATCGTCCGTGAGCCCAAGGCCTTCCTCTTCGACGAGCCCTTGTCCAACCTCGACGCCGCCCTCCGCGTCAACATGCGCCTCGAAATCACCGAACTGCACCAGCAGCTCAAGACCACCATGATCTACGTGACCCATGACCAGGTCGAAGCCATGACCATGGCCGACCGCATCGTGGTGCTCAATGCCGGCAATGTAGAACAGTTCGGCTCGCCGCTCGATCTCTACAAGAAGCCCGCCAACCGCTTCGTCGCCGGCTTTATCGGCTCGCCAAAGATGAACTTCGTCGATGGGCCCGAAGCCGCCAAGCACAACGCCCATTCCATCGGCGTCCGCCCCGAGCACTTCAAGCTCACAACGACACCCACCCCCGGCACCTGGAAGGGCAAGGTCGGCGTCGCCGAGCAGCTCGGCAGCGACACCTTCCTCCACGTTCATGTCGAGGGCCTTGGCCTGATGACCATCCGCACCGACGGCGACCAGACCTTCAGCCACGGTGACGACGTCTACCTTACCCCCGACCCCACCCGCATCTACCGCTTCGATCCCGCGGGCAAGGCTCTCTAAGGACTACCCCATGACCACCAAGCTCTCGGCCCAGGCTCTCGGCTCGATCACCACCGCCGCCATCCCCGCCTATGACCGAGGCTCCCTCAAGGCCGGCATCGTCCATTTCGGCGTCGGCAACTTCCATCGCGCCCATCAGGCCGTCTATCTCGACGACCTCTTCGCGACCGGCGTCGACCACGATTGGGCTCTGGTCGGCGCCGGTGTACGCGAAGCCGACGAGGCCATGCGGCAGAAGCTCAAGTCGCAGGATTGGTTGACCACGGTCGTCGAGCAGGAAGCCGATACCAGCAGCGCCCGCATCACCGGCGCCATGATCGACTATCTCCGCCCGGGCGACAGCGCCGGCGTCATCGCCCGCCTCGCCGATCCCGCCACCCGCATCGTCTCGCTGACCATCACCGAGGGCGGCTACTACATCGATCCGGCCAGCCAGAAGTTCGATCCCAACCATCCCGATATCGCCTTCGACGCCGCCAACATGGCCGATCCGAAAACCGCCTTCGGCCTCATCCTCGCCGGCCTGCTCCGCCGCCGCGACGCGGGCATCGCGCCCTTCACCGTCATGAGCTGCGACAACATTCCCGGCAACGGTCACGTCACCGAAAACGCAGTCGTCGGCCTCGCCCACCTCATCGACCCGGCCCTCGCCCAATGGGTCAAGGCCAATGTCGCCTTCCCCAATGGCATGGTCGACCGCATAACGCCGGCTACCTCGCCGCGTGAGATCACTCTCCTCGCGGACAGCTTCGGCATCGACGATGCCTGGCCGGTCTTCTGCGAGAGCTTCCGCCAATGGGTGCTCGAGGACAATTTCCCCGCCGGCCGCCCGGCGCTGGAAAAGGTCGGTGTCCAGTTCGTCAAGGATGTCGCTCCCTACGAACACATGAAGATCCGCATCCTCAACGGCGGCCACGCCACCATCGCCTATCCGGCGGGCCTGCTGGACATTCACTTCGTCCACGAAGCCATGGAGAACGCGCTCGTCTCCGACTTCCTCGCCAAGGTGGAAAACGACGAGATCATCCCCGTCGTGCCTCCGGTGCCCGATACCAATCTCGACGACTATTTCGCCCTCTGCCAGCGCCGCTTCGCCAATCCCAAAATCGGCGACACCATCCGTCGGCTCGCGCTCGACGGATCCAATCGTCAGCCCAAATTCATCATCCCCTCCGCCCTCGACCGCGTCACCGCGGGCCAGTCCGTCAATGGCCTCGCCCTCGTCTCCGCCCTCTGGTGCCGCTACTGCTACGGCACCACAGATTCAGGCGCCGTCATCGAAGCCAACGACCCAAGCTGGGACCGCCTCACCGCCCAGGCCCAACTGGCCAAGGCCGACCCGAAAGCCTGGCTCTCCATGGTCGACATCTACGGCGACCTCGCCCGCCACCCCACTTTCATCGCCGCCTTCAGCCACGCGCTGAACACGCTCTGGGACATCGGCACCAAGGCCACGCTGGAACGATACCTGGCGGATCAGCTTTAGCGCCGCGATCCTCAAGTGCGCGCCCTCCCCCTTGAGGGTAGGGAATGAGGGTGGGGGCCCCTCGGGTGTCAGGGAAGGCCAACTGCAGACATTGCCCCGCCCCTCCCCCCCTAGCCCGCGTCCCTGCCTTCGGCTACCTTCGCGCCCGAACCGAGAAGAAGGCGCTCGATCGTTATGCAAAGCCTCCTGGTGGCTGTGGATGTGGGCACGGGGAGTGCACGGGCGGGCGTCCTGACCGCGCAGGGCGCGTTGGTCGGCCGGGCCGAACATGCCATCGTCATGAACCGCACCGACGCCAATCATGCCGAGCATGATAGCGAACAGATCTGGCACGCCGTCTGTGCCGCGGTCCGCGAGGCGATGACCACCGCCGGAGCCGACCCCACCCATGTCGTCGGCCTCAGTTTCGATGCCACCTGCTCCCTCGTCATCCGCGATGCCAATGGCGCGCCCGTCACCGTGTCGACCAATGGCGAGGACAATTGGGACACCGTGGTCTGGCTCGATCACCGCGCCTTGGCCGAGGCCGAGGAATGCACGGCCACCGGCCATCTCGTCCTCGATTATGCCGGCGGCGTCATGTCCCCGGAAATGGAAGTGCCCAAGCTGATGTGGCTCAAGCGCCATATGCCGGGCACCTGGGCCCGATCAGGCATGATGTTCGACCTAGCCGATTTCCTCTCGTGGAAAGCCACCGGCTCCCTCGCCCGCAGCCAGTCGACGCTCACCTGCAAGTGGACCTATCTCGCCCATACCGAGGCCGGTTGGCAGCTCGATTTTCTCGCCAGCGTCGGTCTTGAAGACCTGCTCGACAAGGCCGGCCTGCCCGCCGAGGCCAGCCCCGTTGGCAGCGACCTTGGCCCGCTGACCGAAGCCGCGGCCACCGCACTCGGGCTCACCACCACCTGCCGCGTCGGCGCCGGCCTCATCGATGCCCATGCCGGCGCGCTTGGCGTGCTCGGCGCCTTCACCCACGATGTCGATACCATCGACCGGCATCTCGCCCTCATCGCCGGCACGTCGAGCTGCGTCATGGCGCTCTCGGCCGAAGCGCGCCCGACATCGGGCGTCTGGGGCCCCTATTTCGGCGCCGTCCTGCCCGGAGTCTGGCTCAACGAAGGCGGCCAGTCCGCCACCGGCGCCCTGCTCGACCACGTCATCCGCTGGCATGGCGCGGGCGGTGATCCGTCACCCGAAATGCACCATCGCATCGCCCACCGCATAGCCGAATTGCGCATGCGTGAGGGCCTTACGCTGGCCGAACGCTTGCATGTGCTGCCCGATTTCCATGGCAATCGCTCGCCCCTGGGGGATCCCTTCGCCCTCGGCGTCATTTCCGGCCTGACGCTCGACAGCGACTTCGACTCGCTCTGCCGCCTCTATTGGCGCACCGCCGTCTCGATCGCGCTGGGCGTCCGCCATATTCTCGAAACGCTCAACACGCGCGGCTATGCCATCGATACGCTGCATGTCACCGGCGGCCACACCAAGAATGCCGTGCTGATGGAGCTCTATGCGGACGCCACCGGCTGCACCGTGGTCGAATCCTCGGCCCGCGACGCCACACTTCTGGGCATGGCCATGGTCGCTGCCACCGCCGCCGGCCTCTATCCCAGCCTCGACGCCGCCTGCATCGCCATGCAGCAAGGCGGTCGCGAACGCGCCCCCGACGCCGCCGCCCGGCACCACTTCGACAACGACTACCGCATCTTCCTCGAAATGCTGCGGCAGCGTCAGGCCATCGACGCGATGGTCTGAGGCGCCACGCCCTCGTGGTTCGAGGGTCGCTGCGCTCCCGCCTCACCATGAGGGCTACTTTTACTTCAGTGCTGCAGTAGCCTCATGGAGGGTGCGAGTTCCTCACGAGAACAGAACCACGAGGGCGTGGCACAATGGCTCCATTGCAACCCACCCCACCACCATGCGCCTAGCCCTGCCAGGCAATCCCCGCTAAGCTCTTTATCGGGAAGTCAAATTCGTGGCCTGAAGCGAGCGACCTGAACGCATGTCGATCAAAGCCGCCGTCTATCATCTGACGCACTACAAGTATGATCGTCCGGTTGTCCTCCAGCCCCAGATCATCCGGCTGCAACCGGCACCGCATTCCAAGACCAAGGTGCTGAGCTATTCGCTCAAGGTTTCGCCCTCGCTGCACTTCGTCAATGTGCAGCAGGATCCCTACGGCAATTTCCTCACCCGCTTCGTCTTCCCCGAGCCGGTCACCGAGCTCAAGATCGAGGTCGATCTCGTCGCCGACATGACGGTCTACAATCCCTTCGACTTCTTCGTCGAAGAGAGCGCCGAGACCTGGCCCTTCCAGTATCCCGAAGATATCCGCGCCGATCTCTCCATCTATATGCAGCCCGAGCCCGTTGGGCCGCTGCTGCAGCGCTTCCTCGACGGCATCGACAAGTCGCCCATGAACACGGTGAACTTCGTCA
This sequence comes from uncultured Devosia sp., assembly GCA_966212275.1. Lineage (GTDB taxonomy): Bacteria > Pseudomonadota > Alphaproteobacteria > Rhizobiales > Devosiaceae > Devosia. The sequence continues at coordinate 49,994 of CBIHQV010000019.1, read as the reverse complement.
CCGCCATCAATGCCTCCATCCAGCAGCACATCGCCTATATCGTCCGCATGGAAACCGGCGTCTGGACGCCGGAAGAGACCCTCGGCAATGCCAAGGGCAGTTGCCGCGATTCAAGCTGGCTCCTGGTCCAGACCCTGCGCAATCTCGGCTTCGCCGCCCGCTTCGTCTCCGGCTATCTGATCCAGCTCAAGCCCGATCTCGTCTCGCTCGATGGCCCGGCCGGCACCGACCACGATTTCACCGACCTGCATGCCTGGTGCGAAGTCTATCTCCCCGGCGCCGGCTGGGTCGGGCTCGACCCGACGTCGGGCCTGCTGACCGGCGAAAGCCACGTCCCGCTCGCCGCCACGCCGCACTATCGCAATGCCGCCCCGATCTCGGGCTTTGCCTCCTATGCCGAGGTCGATTTCGCCTTCGACATGCGCGTCACCCGTGTCGCCGAGCATCCCCGCATCACCAAGCCCTTCTCGGATGCAAGCTGGGACGAGCTCGATGCCCTTGGCCATCAGGTCGATAAGGTATTGGCGGATAACGATGTTCGCCTCACCATGGGCGGCGAGCCCACCTTCGTGTCCATCGACGATTTCGAAGCCGACGAATGGAATACTGGCGCCGTCGGCCCCACCAAGCGCAATCTGGCCGATGACCTGATCCGCCGTTTGCGGGAGCGTTTTGCGCCCAATGGCATGCTGCATTATGGCCAGGGCAAGTGGTATCCCGGCGAAACCCTGCCACGCTGGACCTTTTCGCTCTATTGGCGTCTCGACGGCAAGCCGGTCTGGACCGACGAGAAACTCATCGCCCGCGAAGGCATCAAGACCACGGCAACGCACGAGCATGCTGCAAGATTTCTTGCGGCTTTCGCGCGCAATCTCGGCCTCACCGGCGAGACCATCGCCGAGGCCTATGAAGACCCAGGCGAATGGCTGCTCAAGGAGGCCAACCTCCCCGCCAATGTCGATCCGGCCAATTCCGAACTGGCCGACCCCGAAGCCCGTTCGCGCATCGCCAAGGTGTTCGAGCGCGGCCTGACCAATCCCACGGGCTTTGTCCTGCCCGTGCAGCGCTGGAACGCCGCCGCATCGAGCCCGTGGCTCACCGAAAAGTGGAAGACCCGCCGCGGCAAGCTCTTCCTCGCGCCCGGCGACAGCCCGGCCGGCTATCGCCTGCCGCTGAGCTCGCTCAAGCACCTGTCCGCCACATCCTACCCCCATGTCGTCGCCCAGGACCCCGGCGCGCCGCGCGGTGCCCTGCCCGACCCGGTCGAAATCCTTGCTCGCCAGAAGACCGGCCTCGAAGCCGATCCACGTGCCCAGGCCACCACCGATTTCACCGCCGCCACCGAACAGCAGGACCGGATCGAGCAGGAGATCAGCGAGATTGAGGGCCAGGTGCGCACCGCCGTCACCGCCGAAATCCGCGACCACCGCCTCTGCGTTTTCCTGCCGCCGGTCGAAAAGCTCGAGGACTATCTCGAACTCGTCGCCGCCACCGAGGCCGCCGCCAAGGAGATCGGTCAGCCAGTCCATCTCGAAGGCTACGCCCCGCCGCACGATCCGCGCCTCAACGTCATCCGCGTCGCGCCCGATCCGGGTGTGATCGAGGTCAATATCCACCCCGCTGCAAGCTGGGACGATTGCGTCGCCACCACCTCGGCCATCTATGAAGAGGCCCGCCAGTCGCGCCTCGGCGCCGACAAGTTCATGATCGATGGCCGCCATACCGGCACCGGCGGCGGCAACCATGTCGTGGTCGGCGGCGCCACTCCGCATGACAGCCCCTTCCTGCGCCGACCCGACCTGCTCAAGTCGCTGGTGCTGCACTGGCAGCGCCATCCGTCCATGAGCTACCTGTTCTCGGGCCTCTTCATCGGCCCGACGAGCCAGGCGCCGCGCTTCGATGAGGCGCGCCACGACAGCCTCTACGAACTCGAAATCGCCATGGCGCAGGTGCCGAATCCCGCCTCGGGCGAGCCAGCGCCTTTGCCCTGGCTGGTCGATCGTCTGTTCCGCAACCTGCTGGTCGACGTCACCGGCAATACCCACCGCTCCGAAATCTGCATCGACAAGCTCTATTCGCCCGATGGCCCCACTGGTCGTCTCGGCCTCGTCGAATTCCGTGGCTTCGAAATGCCGCCCAATGCGCGCATGTCGCTGGCCCAGCAGGTGCTGATCCGCGCCCTCATCGCCCGCTACTGGGCCGACCCGGCCGATGGCCCGTTCACACGGTGGGGAACCACCCTTCATGATCGGTTCATGTTGCCGGCCTTTGTGTGGCAGGACTTCCTCGATGTGCTCGCCGATCTCGATCGCCACGGCTTCAAACTCGACCCCGCCTGGTTCGCCGCTCAGCTCGAATTCCGCTTCCCCTTCTGCGGCGAAGTCGAATACGAGGGCGTAAAACTCGAGCTGCGCCAGGCACTTGAGCCCTGGCACGTCATGGGCGAACAGGGCGCCATCGGCGGCACCGTCCGCTTCGTCGATAGTTCCGTCGAACGCCTCCAGGTCAAGCTCGAAGGCCTCAACCCCGATCGCTACGTCGTCACCTGCAACCAGCGGCCCGTGCCGCTAAGGCCCACTGAAACCATGGGAATTTCCGTCGCCGGCGTCCGCTACAAAGCCTGGCAACCCGCCTCAGGTCTCCATCCAGTCCTGCCGGTCAACACCCCGCTGGTCTTCGACATCTACGACACCTGGACCCAGCGCCCGGTCGGCGGCTGCGTCTACCACGTCGCCCATCCCGGCGGCCGCAGCTACGACACCTTCCCGGTCAATGGCAACGAGGCCGAAGCCCGGCGCCTCGCGCGTTTTGTCCCGCAGAACTATACGGCCGGCGGCTATGCCCTGCGTCCGGAAAAGCCTGCGGACGAATTCCCGCTGACGCTTGACCTGCGCCGGCCGCCACGCTTCTGGTAGCCGCATGAATACGCGGAATCAAAAGTCGAAGGGCAAGCCGCCTGCGGGACCCAGCATTATCGCTGACTACCGCCTGCAGCCCGGCGTGCCCGACGAGATGATCGACCCGGATGGCAATGTCCGTCCGGGTTGGGCCGAGCTCATGTCCGCGTTCGATGCTCTGGGCCCCACCGAACTCGCCGCCCGCTTCGAGCGCGCCGACCAGTATCTGCGCGACGCCGGCGTCTTCTATCGCAAGTATGATGGCGCCGAAGGCAAGGAGCGCGACTGGCCGCTGGCCCATGTGCCGCTGTTGATCGGCGAGGCCGACTGGTCGCGCATCAGCGCCGGCCTCGTCCAGCGCGCCGAGCTGCTCGAAACCGTCGTCGCCGATATCTATGGCGACAATAGGCTGGTCCAGCAGGGCCTGCTGCCGCCCGAACTCGTCGCGCGCAACGGCGAGTTTCTCCGCCCGCTGGTCGGGGTCAAACCCGTCAGTGGCCACCATCTGCATTTCTGCGCCTTCGAGCTTGGCCGCGGGCCCGATGGCGCTTGGTGGGTGCTGGGCGATCGCACCCAGGCCCCGTCTGGCGCCGGCTTTGCGCTCGAAAATCGCGTCGCCACCACGCGCGCGCTCAGCGACATCTATTCGGACATGAACGTCCATCGCCTGGCAGGCTTCTTCCGCAGCTTCCGCGATACCCTGTTTGCCGGCGCCAAGCGTGATGGCGGCCGCGTCGGTATCCTGACGCCCGGCCAGCTCAACGAGACCTATTTCGAGCACGCCTATATCGCCCGTTATCTCGGGCTGATGCTGCTCGAGGGCGAAGACCTCATCGTCGAGGACGGCAATGTTATGGTGCGTACCGTCGCCGGTCTCAAGCCGGTCAGCGTGCTCTGGCGCCGCGTCGATGCCAGCTTTGTCGATCCACTCGAACTCCGCTACGACAGCCGCATCGGCACGCCCGGCATGGTCGAGGCCCTGCGCCATGGCTCGATCTCGATGATCAACGCGCTGGGCACCGGCCTCCTCGAAACCCGCGCCTTGGCTGCCTTTATGCCCCGCCTGTCGCAAAAGCTGCTGGGCGAAGACCTGCTGCTGCCCGAAATCGCTACCTGGTGGTGCGGCCAGTCGCGCGAGCAGCAGCATGTCATCGACAATTTCGACAGCCTGCTGATCGGCCCCGCCTTCGCCACCACCCTGCCCTTCGACGATCTGCGCGGCACCGCGCTCGGCTCGACCATTCCCGCCGAGCAGAAGGCCGCCCTGATCGAGCGCATCCGGGCCGGCGGCGCCGATTATGTCGGCCAGGAGCCCGTGCGGCTCTCGACCGCCCCCGTCTATGTCGATGGCAAGCTGCAGCCGCGGCCAATCACCCTGCGCGTCTATGCGGCCCGCACCGAGCAGGGCTGGACCATCATGCCGGGTGGCTTCGCCCGCGTCGGGTCGACCCTCGATACGTCGGCCATCGCCATGCAGCGCGGCGGCCAGGCGGCAGACGTCTGGGTGCTCTCATCCAAGCCGGTGGAGCGCGTATCGCTGCTGCCGCAGGATGGTCAGAAGCTGGTGCGCAACTCGCCCGGCAGCCTGCCCAGTCGCGCCGCCGACAACCTCATCTGGCTGGGCCGCTATGCCGAGCGCTGCGAGGCCACGGTCCGCATCCTGCGCGCCTACAATGCGCGCCTGGCCGAACTGAGCAAGGCCGACCTGCCCATTCTGACCCACTGCGCCGAATTCCTCGACAGCATCGATGTCGATGCCAGCGAGGCCATGCCGCAGGGCCTGCTCGCCTCCATCGACAGCGCCGTGCACAGCGCCGGGCAGATCCGCGATCGCTTCTCGCCTGATGGCTGGCTGGCGCTCAACGACCTGCAGAAGACCGCCCAGCGCTTCGCCACCCGCATCAAGGCCGGCGACGACGCCACGCGCGCCATGACGGTGCTGCTGCGCAAGCTGGCCGGCTTTTCCGGCCTCGTGCACGAAAACATGTATCGCTTCGCCGGCTGGCGCTTCCTCGAACTGGGCCGCCGCCTGGAGCGCGCCATCCAGATCGCCCGCATCACCGGTTGGCTCACCGACAAGGGTGCACCGGACGGCTCGCTCGAAATGCTCTTGGAGATCGGCGACAGCGTCATGTCGCATCGTCGGCGGTATTCGGTGAGCGCCGGCACACAGAGCGCGACGGACCTACTGGTGCTCGACCCGCTCAACCCCCGCTCGGTGCAGTTCCAGGTCACTGAACTGCGCACCCAGATCGAAATGCTACCGGGCGGTATCGACGACGGCATCATGTCGCCTGTCGCCAAGGCGGCGCTGCAGATCGAAACCGACCTGCGCATTGCCGTCGCCGCCGACATGACGCCAGAGGCACTCGACAAGCTCGCCACCGATATCGGCATGCTGGCGAGCCTCGTGGCCGCAGCCTACTTCGTGTAGCCGCCATGCTATATGATGTGCGCCTCGAACTGAACTACGACTACGACGCCACCGTGCATGGTGGCCGCCACCTGATCCGCGTCGCGCCGATGACCATTCCGGGCGTACAACGCGTCGTGGCTGCCGGGCTCTCCTTCGAACCGCGTCCGCAGCGCGAGAGCACCTTCACCGACTTCTTCGGCAACTCGGTCACGACCCTGACCTACCTCACGCCGCACGACCATCTCGCCATCCGCCTCACCGCCCGGGTGCAGGTGGAAGACCTCCACCCACCGGCTGACCTCTCCCCGTCGCGCGATGGCCTCAAGGCGGAAATCGCCCGCTACTGGTCAGTCGAACCCGATAGCCCGCACCATTTCCTGGCCGCCTCGCCGCGGGTGCAGCTTGTTCCCGCCATCACCGAATATGCCGAGCGCGTCACCGCTGAAATGCCCTCGGTGATGACCTCGGCGCTGGCGCTGTGCATGGCGATCCACCGCAACTTCGCCTACGACCCCCGTGCCACCGACGTCGAAACCAAGCCGGCCGAGGCCTTCGCTTTGCGCAAGGGTGTCTGCCAGGACTTCGCCCATGTCATGATTGCCGGCCTGCGCGGCATCGGCATCCCGGCCGGCTATGTCTCGGGCTTCCTGCGCACCAATCCGCCCAAGGGCAAACCGCGTCTCGAGGGTGCCGACGCCATGCATGCCTGGGTGCGCGCCTGGTGCGGGAGCCATGTCGGCTGGGTCGAGTTCGACCCCACCAATGCCATGATCGCAGGACCCGACCATATCTCCATCGGCCATGGCCGCGACTATGCCGATATCTCGCCGATTGTGGGCGTGCTCAAGACCCATGGCTCGCACGAGACCAGGCAATCGGTGGACGTCCTGCGGGTCGAATAGCCCGTTCAATTGTTTCAATTATCGCCACGGAACCAAAGCCGATCCCGCCCCGTTCATTGGGCACGCGCAACAGTGCGACAGATCAGCGGAGGCCGGCATGACCCACATGGAAATCAAGGCGCTTGAAAATGCCGGACGCACCACAACGGTGTGGACCGAAGGCTATGATGGGCAAACCCATTATGCCGACGTCTTCAAGGCCCTGGCTCCGGCACTGTTCATCCTGACCACCGCCGCCGCCCTGATGTTGGCAATACTCTAGGCCGGCACCAAAGCGTCCAAGAACAATAACCAAGGAGACCGACCATGGGTCTGGGAACAATCCTCATCATCGTCCTTATCCTGCTGCTGATCGGCGCGCTGCCCAGTTGGGGCTATTCGCGCGGCTTCGGCTACTTCCCGTCCGGCATCCTGGGTGTCGTGCTGGTCGTCGTCCTCATCCTTGTCTTGATGGGACGCATCTAGCCACCCAGAAACCATAACAGGCGCAGCCAGGATACTGGTTCCCACATGTTGGGAAGCGCCCGCGGGTTGAAAGCTGCCCCCCTTTCACCCGCCCCTTGCCACCCCGATGCACTCCGCGTGCAGCGGGGTGTCTTCTTTATAGACCGCTGGAACCGCACGGTTTTCCGTACGTTGACTTTTCAACAATGACAGGAGCGTCCAATGGCTACCACAACCGATCTCGCCCCCGGCCGTACCAATGCAACCGGTGCCGCCAACCGTCCCGCTGCCACCCGCTCGCCGGCGGCACGCGCCAGCCGCGCCAGTGCCAAGGTCCGCGAAGCCCAGCTCGAAGACCAGGTCTCGCAGCTCCAGGACGACATCAAGGCGATCGCCGCCACCCTCGCCCGGCTCAGCAATGACAAGGTCAACGAGGCCCGCGCCGTCGCCAAGAGCGAAGCCCATCACCTGCAGCGCCAGGCCGAGCATGTGATCGAAGACGTGCAGGACCAGGCCAGCGCCTTGGAAAAGCAGCTCAAGGACACCATCCGCGAAAAGCCACTGACGGCCGTGGCGAGCGCGGTCGGCATCGGCTTCATTCTCGCGCTGCTGTCGCGGCACTAGTCATGCATCTGCTCGTTCCGCTTGCCGCCCTGTTCGGCATCGAGGTCGAAGCGATCACCCACAAGATCCGCAACACCATCATCATCAACGCGGTGATGATTGGTCTGGCTCTGGTGGGTGCGGTCTTTCTCGTGGTCGCCGGATTTCTCGCTCTCGCCGAACTCTATGGCGCGATTTACGCGGCGCTGATCATGGCGGCCGTGTTCCTGGTGCTGGCGCTCGCCGTCTATCTCGGCGCCCGCATCGGCGAAGGCCGCCATCGCCGCGAGGTCGCGACCAAGCGCCGGTCCACCGAAACCAGCGCCTTCGTCACGACCGCCGCCTTGACCGCCCTGCCGATGGTGCTCAAGTCGCCTATGGGCCGCGCCCTTGCCCTGCCCGCCGCCGCTATCGCCGCCTACTTCATGGTGCGCAATAGCGGCGATCCAAAGGACGAGTGACGCCCCTAGGCGTCCTCTTCCGGCAGCGGCATCCAGACATGGGCGACCACGCCCGAGGGCTCGAAGTTCAGCGCCACTTCGCTGTCGAGCACCTTGGCGAGGCTTCGCTCGATTAACTTGGCGCCCAAGCCATACTCGGCCGGGCTCGACACTTTGGGCCCGCCGCTTTCCCGCCAGGTCAGCGATAGACCGCGGTTGGGCTCCGGCTTCACCTCCCAGTCAATGCTGACCGTGCCCGCCTCGCCCGACCAGGCGCCGTGATGATGCGCATTGGTGGTCAGTTCATGGAGAATGAGACCCAGCCCCAGCGCATGATCGGCCGGCAGCGTCACATCCTCGCCGCGCACCTCGGCTCGGTCGGGAGCGGTCTGGAACTTGGGGCCAAGCTGGGAGGCGATGACCTCATAGAGCTGCACGCCCGACCAGTCGCGATCGGCCAAGAGCACATGCGCATCCGAAATCGTCCGCAGCCGGCCCGAAAAGGCCTCGATGAAATCCTTGGGGTCCGGATTCTGCCGAATGGTCTGCCGCGCCACGGACTGGATCATGGCCAGCGTGTTCTTCACGCGGTGATTGAGCTCGCGCAGCAGCAGGCGCGTATGATCGGCGCTCTGCTTGCTTTCGGTGATGTCGATGCTGACGCCCATCATCACCAGCGGCCGGCCCTCGGCATCGCGTTGATAGACGCGGCCGCGCATAGTGAGCCAGCGCCCGGTCGCCGCAATGCGGGCCTCGGCGCTATAGTCCATGCCGTCCTGGAAACTGGCATCAATGCTCGATTCCACCTGCGGCCGGTCCAGCGGATGGGTCGCATCCAGCACATCGCCGACGCGCACGGTCTGGCCCTCGGCCAACCCATACATGCGCCGGAACATGTCATTGCAGGAGACTTCGCCGCTCCGCACGTCCCAGACCCAGCTCCCGACCTTGCCGGCTTCGAGGGTCAGCGCATGGCGCCACTCCTCGCGCACAAGTGCCGCCGCAGTGCGCGCCCGCACCCGCGCCTCGTCCTTGAGCGAAAACAGCGCCGAGGTCAGGCCCGCGAGGTTGACGAGCTGTTCGACCAACCCCGGCTCTAGCTCCGTCCGCGGTTGCGTACCGATGACGCAGAGCGAGCCCACCTTCTGCCCCGCAACCACGATAGCCGCGCCGGCATAGAAGCGAATGCCGGGCCAGCCGGTCACCAGCGGATTGTCCTTGAAGCGGTCGTCCCTGGTCGCGTCGAGCACGATCAGCGTGTCGTCATCCTGCGGCAGGGCAATGGCATGCGCGCAGAATGACGTCTCTGTCAGCGCCTCGGTCACATGGTCGACGCCAATGCATGCGCGAAACCATTGCCGCTCCTTGTCGATGAGCGTCACCAGCGCAATTTCAGCCTTGAATGCAAAAGCTGCGGTTCGGCTCAACCGCTCGAAATCAACGTCTGGATGGCTATCGAGCACCTCCAGCGCCTTCAGCGCCTGCAAGCGCGCTGGATCATCCACGACCCTCCGAACATCGTCCGGAAGACGGGCCCCTTTGTCTGTCAATTTCCGTCCTGACGCTAACGCAATGTGTCCTGCAACACCCAAAGCTCCCCGGCTAATCGCAAACGCAGTAAGTGCTCATTGGTTCCAGAGATTTTTACGCAGTTGGCGCGAGCACCACCGGCCTGGGCATTACCACCTTGAGCGCCCCCGGATGGACCTTGAGCGTTACCGACCGATCGAGCTTGATCAGCTCACCATCGATCACCGCATGGGCGCCCCGCTTGCGCTTGGGGAAGTGCAGCGTCACCTCGTCGACCTCTTTCTCGGACACGACGGGGCTGGTCCGCCAGGTCCCCATGAACACGTCAGCCACGAGCTTGAGCAAGCCCGAGGTCGAAAGCGGCGCCGCCACATAGACACCCAGGAGGCCACCATCGACCCGATCGGCATGGATTTGCCCCTCGCCGAGTGGATTGTTGGACACCGCTATGCCCGATACCCGGCGTTTCTCGATGTCGTTCCCGGTATGCAATTCCGCCTCGAACTGCGGCGGATTGATCGCCGCGGCGCCAATGGCCCGCAGGCTCGCCACCATCTTCCCGATCCGGCTGCCATAGCTCATATTCTCGCGGATACGCACCAGGCGGGCATGCACGCCCACGCCGAACTGGTGCACGAAGGGCCGATCATTGGCCGTTGCGATGTCCACGGTGCCGATCTCGCCCGCCGCAATAGCCTCGAGCGCCTCCTCCAGCACCAGTGGCACTTTGAGAGCCCGCGCGAAGAGGTTCATCGTCCCCACCGGCAACACCGCCAGCGGCATCCCCGTCTCGTAGGCAATGCCCGCCGCCGTCGAGATGGTGCCATCCCCGCCTCCGGCCAGGACCGCATCGACGCCTCTCCGGGTTGCGGCCTTGCGAAGCGCCCTGTCGACATCGCGACCGGCCACGACCTGGCATTCGAGTTCATGCCCATGCTTGGCAAAAATCGCCATGGCCGTGGCGCTGAACGCCTCCAGATCCATGGTTCGCAGCGTCCCGCCATCGCGGTTGAGTACAGCAATGAAATGCAAGAACCGGCTCCTGGTCAGGGGGCTTCGGGCGACGCAGCGCCCTCGATGCCCGGCAGAGAAACGCTGACGCTGAGCCCGCCACCAGATCGCCGTTCATAATGCGGCTGGCCGCCAAACTGGGTCGCCAATTGTCTGACGATCACCGAGCCGAGCCCGCCATCCCCCGGCAAATGTTCATCCGACATGCCCACGCCATCGTCGAGGACGCACAGCGTCGGCACGCCCGCCTCATCGCGCTTGAGCGTCACCGTGATGGTGCCGCTGCGCCCGTCGGGAAAGGCGTGCTTGACCGCATTGGTCACCAGTTCCGCCACGAGGATCCCGAGCGTGGTCGCGTCACGCGCGCCCACCACGATGGGGTCGAACTCGCCCGCCAGCCGGACATTCTTGGCGTCGCTGGCCGTGGTCGCAATGTCTTCCAGCACCGCGTCGAGAAACTCGTCGGCGCTGGCGGTTTCGAAATCGCCACCCAGCCGCAACCGGCGATGCGCCGAGGCAATGGCATGCACGCGCGACCGGGCGGCCTCCAGCGCCGCGCGCACCTCCTCCGATCGACTCCGCAGCAATTGCAGGCCGAGCAGCGAGGACACCGTGGCCAGCGAATTGCCGATGCGATGGTTGGCATCCTGCAGCAGCGCCTCGACGCGCTGCCGTTCGCGCTCGGCATGCTCGCGCGCTTCTTCCAGAGCATGCGTGCGATCCAGCACATGCGCTTCGAGAACCTCATTCTCCGTCAGGAGCAGGTCCTTGCTCTTGGCCAGGGCGCTGACCTGCCGCTGTGTACGCGAGAACAGCATGTAGGCAAGCAGCACCGCGCTCGCCAAAGCCGTGATGATCGCCCCGACCAGCAGGCGCCGCGACTGATCGATGTCGCGGTTGCGGTCGAGCAGCCGCTGGTTCTCTTCGCCAATGAACCGCTCCAGCGCGAGCCGCAGGCTGTCCATCAGCCCTTCACCCATGCCGGTCTCGATCAGCGTCCGCGCCTCGGCGCCGCGACGGTCCTGCACCAGCGCCACGGCCTGCGCCATTTGCGTCGTCTTGGCGACGATCTCGCCGGCAATGCCGCGCACCCGCGCCGCCTGTTCCGCATCGTCATTGGTGAGCGCGGTCAGCGACAGCAGGCGCATGTCGATCGATGCTGCCGCGCCATGATAGGGCTCGAGATAGCTTTCATCGCGCGTCAGCAGGTAGCCGCGCTGGGCGCTCTCGGCTTCGCTCAGCGATATGGTGAGTTCGCGGGCCTGGTTGCGCACCTCGTAGGTGCGGATCACATCGCCGATCTGCCGGTCGATGCCGCGCACCAGCACCAGCGCCGCCACCGCGGCCAGCATCACCAGCGCCAGCGAGACGAAAACCACCAGCCGCTGGCCAACGTGCTTGCCCACTGCCGTTCGCTGCTCCCCGCTGGTCAATCCGCTTGCGATGCTCATCGTGCTCATTGGTCTGCTGCCAGGGGCGCGGGGTCGATCGTCTGTTGAACCCCCATGACCCAAGGCAGTGGCGGATTTGAGGCTGGAACAGCCTTCATATTAAAGGCCGTCGGCGTTCCGGCAATCCTTCCCACCCCGCCACTTCCATCAGCCCTTCCGGGTCGAGCACTTCGCAGGATCGATCGAGCCATCGGATCAGCTTCTGATCGGCCAGCTTGCGCAGCGTCTTGTTGGTATGGACGATGGAAAGTCCCAGCGTATCGGCAACATGCGTTTGGGTGATCGGCACGTAGAGATTGCGCGACGCCGCCAGGCCCACCGAAGCCGCCCGCTGATAGAGGAACGCGATCAGGTAGGCGGCGCGCTCGACCGCGGTGCGCCGGCCCAGGCTCAACAGATGATCGTCGAGCATGCGCTCTTCCTGCGCGGCGAGCCAGGTAATGTCGAAGCCAAGCCCTGGATGATTGCGGAACAGTTCGGCGAGCCGGTTACGCTGGAAAACGCACAGCACCAGCGGCGACAGCGCCTCCACCGAATGCTGCATTTCCCCGATCACCGAACCCTGCAAGCCCACGAGATCTCCGGGCAGCATGTAGTTCAGTATCTGGCGCCGACCGTCCTGCAGCGTCTTGTAGCGAAACGCCCAACCCGACAGCAGCGTGTAGAGGTGGGCGCTGTGGCTTCCCTCCGCGAGCAGCGTCGTGCCGACCTCCGCCACCAATTCACCGGTCTTAAACGAGGAAACGAACCTCAATTCCTGCGGTTCGAATTCGCGAAAGCTGGGCATGACCCGGAGCGGGCATTGTTCGCAGGGCACCCTGCGTCCGGAACTGGGGAGAACGAGACTCAAATGGCACCATTGACGCTGGATGGATGTGGGCATCCAACGCAGCCGCACCCTTCGCCGTTCCCCAATATGTCAAAGTTAAATGACAGTTGCCCCGCTCAAGCCCACTGAGGTGGTCCAAACAAGCGGAACCTGGCATGCTCAACGGCCAAACGGCCCTGGTGGTCGAGGAAGAATTCCTGATCGCACTGGACATTCAGCGCATGCTCGAACTCTTGGGCGTGGGGCAGACGCTGTTTGCCGGCACGGCTGCCGAGGCCGAAAATTTCCGCGCCCGCTGGCCCGAAATCGGCATCGCCGTCGTCGAAATTCGCCATCGCGACGACGCCGCTCATGGCCTGATCGAGGGTCTGCGGAGCGCCGGCATTCCCACCGTTCTCACCACCTCCGACTTGGGCATTGGCCGCGGTTCAGGCGCCTTTCCGGAACTCACCATGCTCCCCAAGCCAATTCCCGAGGACGCGATGACGAGCGCCGTTCAACAGGCGCTCGCCGCTCGTCTCTAGAATGAGTGGTTGCTCGTGGTGACTTGGGCCGAGACGGCATCGGGGCCGTAATCGGCTTCGCCGCTGATCTTGAGAATATCCTGCAGCCTCGTGCGGGCACGGCTGACGCGGCTTTTCATGGTACCGACGGCGCAGTCGCAGATTTCGGCTGCTTCCTCGTAAGAGAAGCCCGAAGCGCCGATCAGGATCACAGCTTCGCGCTGGTCATCCGGCAGTTGCGCCAGGGCCTTCTTGAAATCCTGCATGTCCATCGAGCCATACTGGGCCGGGTGCACGGAAAGGCGTTCGGTAAAGGCGCCATCGCTGTCCTGCACCTCGCGGCCACGCTTGCGCATCTGGCTATAGAACTCGTTGCGCAGAATGGTGAAGAGCCAGGCCTTGATATTGGTGCCCATCTCGAAGCTGGCCTGCTTGGCCCAGGCTTTCATCACCGTGTCCTGCACGAGGTCGTCGGCTTTGTCGTGCTTGCCGGTCAACGAAACGGCAAAGGCGCGCAGGCTGGGCAGGGTTGCCAGCATTTCGCGCTTGAATGAGGTCGGTTCGGGGGTCACCGCTTTACTCCCCGTCACGAGCGGTGTTCTTCGCTTTGTGCGCCTGTTCGGCGCTATCAAGCCGTTCGAGCAGGTCGAGCAGTTGGTCGGGAACCCCCTCGTCCTGCACTGCTCCATAAAGGGCGCGCAGCCGTGCACCGATGTCCGTATTGGGACCCAGCCCATCTTCTGCCCGCCCCGCCTGCGTTCGCATACGTTGCTGGGTCACCAGTCGTTCCTTCATCATGCCGTGTCTAGACCATTAGATATGGTTGAAATTGCCCGCGTTTGGCCAACAATGCACGATGTTAAAAAAAGTTCCGAGATAGCTGGGAACTTTGTTCAGGAAGTCACGTTTTCTGATTTCGTGTCAGCCACGAGCCTTAAGCGTCACTGGGAGTTCACTTAATGACTTTGTCCACGCGGATTGCTCCGCATCTGCCGTATCTACGGCGGTTTTCTCGCGCAGTAACCGGGTCGCAAACCTCGGGCGACGCCTATGTCGCCGCTACCCTCGAAGCGCTTATCGCCGATATCTCGCTGTTCCCCGAGGCATCCAACGATCGCATCGCGCTCTATAAGCTCTTTTCGGCGCTGTTCTCGTCCTCGGCGGTAAAGGTGCCGCAGCCCATCTCGTCCTACGCCTGGGAGAAGCGCGCCGCCGCAAACCTCGCCAATCTGGCCCCCCGCCCACGGCAGGCTTTCCTGCTGGTCGCGGTGGAAGGCTTCACCCACGGCCAGGCCGCTGAAATCCTTTCCGTGTCGGATAGTGAATTCGCGTCCCTCCTCGAGGAAGCCTCGATCGAGATTTCCCGCCAGGTCGCGACCGAGATCATGATCATCGAGGATGAGCCGCTGATCGCCATGGATATCGAGCAGCTCGTCGAGAGCCTCGGCCACAAGGTGGTGAGCGTCGCCCGCACCCATAAGGAAGCGGTCAACCTCTTCGCGCAGACCCAGCCGCGCATGATCCTGGCCGATATCCAGCTTGCCGATGGCAGCTCGGGCATCGATGCGGTCAATGACATTCTCAACAGCCACTCGGTGCCGGTGATCTTCATCACCGCCTTTCCCGAGCGCCTGTTGACCGGCGAACGCCCCGAGCCGACTTTCCTTGTCACCAAGCCGTTCAATCCGGACATGGTCAAGGCGCTGATCAGCCAGGCACTGTTCTTTGACGAAGGCTCGCGCGCTGCGGCCTGATCGATCCTTCGTTTGAATCACAAAGGCCGGGACCTCCCGGCCTTTTTTATTGCCATCAGGAACCGGCCATCGGGAGAAACGTTGTTAGACCAATAACTTCGAATAGGAGAGTGAGATGCTCTACTACGCACTGGTCTTCCTGGTCATCGCGCTTATTGCTGGCGTTCTCGGCTTCGGCGGCATCGCCGGTGCTTCGGCTGGCATCGCGCAAATTCTGTTCTTCCTGTTCCTGGCCTTCCTGGTCATCTCGCTGGTCATCGGCTTCTTCCGGCGTGCTTGACCCTATCGTTACGGCCCGGCCAGGCATTTGAAGGCCTCGCCCTCGCGGCGGGGCCTTTTTGCTCCGCGCCTTCCAGAGCACCACCATGTCCTCCCCTCCCCTTGATACACAGACACAGTTGAGGTTGGGGGCGCTCTCGGCAGGCCTGCGCGCGCAGGGCCTGTGCGTACTGCACCAGCGGCCGGACCACAGCTTCGACCTTGCCGAAAACCCACCCGCGACCTGGCTGGTTCAGGATCTGATCGGCCGGATCGAGTCCGACGTCCTGCCCGCCGAAATCGCCACAGCGTTTGCCGAAACCTTCGATCGGGTGCGGAGCACGCAGGAAGACCAGACCATCGAGTTCGATACCGGGGAAGGTCTTCGGCGGCGCTACTACCAGGCGCGCCTGCTGCCCGACGACACCGGGGTCACCACTATCGTCAGCGACATAACCGACGAGCGGGCCCGCAACTTTGCCGTGGCGTCATTGCTGCGCGAAGTCAGTCACCGCTCAAAGAACCTGTTGGCAATAGTGCAGTCGGTCGCCATGCAGACCGCGCACCACAGCGGCAACATCAAGGATTTCCTCGACCGCTTCCGCGGCCGCCTGCATGCGCTTTCCAGCACCCAGGATCTGGTGACCGAGAGCAACTGGCGCGGCACCTATCTGCAGTCGCTGATCGCCTCGCAACTTACCCGCGTCGGTCAGGCCATTCTCGCCAATGTGCGCGTCACGGGCGAAAATCCGCTGCTCGGGCCTAATGCATCCCTTCATATTGGCCTCGCCATCCACGAGCTTGGCGCCAATGCTGTCTTGCATGGCGCGGTGGCCGATGGCCGGCCCGGCCAGGTATGGATTGACGCGCGCGTGGTGCATCAGCCCGATGAGCCGGTTCACCTCGTCATCGAGTGGCAGGAAACCGGTATCGACATCGACCGCGTCCGGAGCGAACCGCATTTCGGTACGCTCGTGCTCGAGCGCATCGTGCCGCTCTCGGTGGGCGGCACCGCCGATTTCCGCATCGAGCCCGATAGCGTTCGCTACAAGCTCACCGTGCCCGCCGATCAGTTCGAAAGCTGAGCCGGCAACATTTCATCGATCCGGCCGGTCCAGTGATAGACCGCCAGCCCGATCCATTCCTTCATCGCCACGCCCGTGGTGGTGAGGTTGAGGATCGGATTGACGATATCGAGCCCGATCCCCTCGTCGCCGGCGCTGCGATAATCCGTCGGCCACGGCACCACCTCGATGCCGACCTTGCGGAACAGGCCCACCGACCGCGGCATGTGGAATGCCGAGGTGACCAGCGCCACGACACCCGGGGCATCGCCCAACATGGCCTTGGTCAATTCCGCATTTTCGTCGGTATTGCGCGAGGCCGATTCCAGCACCAGCCGCTCGCGGGCAATGCCGAGCGCCTCGAAGAACCGAGCCGCCGTCTCCGCCTCGGGCTCGCCATCAACCACCAGGAGGCCCGAGCCACCGCTGAGCACAATGCGCGCTTCAGGGTAGTGCTGGGCCAGCCGCAGCGTCTCGGTCAGCCGATCGCCCGCCTCGCTGAGCTCGGAAATGCCGCGCGCCGTACTAACCCGCCCCGATGTAGCGCCACCCAGCATAACGATGGTGTTGACCACAGGCGGCATGGCCGGCGGCCGCACGAACCTGTCTTCGAGCGGGCCGATCAGCGATACGCCCAGCGTGGTGAAGCTGCCCAAGGCAAACAGCAGCAGACCCAGCGCACCGCTCGTGAGCCCCAGCCGGCGGCGCCCCCACAGCGTCAACAGCCAGCCGATAAGCACCAGTAGGAAAATCAGGCTCACCGGCTGCGCCAGCGCCCAGAACACCTTCGAAACCACGAAAAACATGCAAGCGCCCCGTCGATTTGCGAGCGCACCATAGGGCACGGACTGCCCTCAGGCGAGCCACGCTTCCCCAGCCAACGGCAGCCGATCCATCATTTCCCTTGCCATATGCCGTGCTTTTGCTTTTCTTGGCGGCGGTAAGGATTGCCAGCCTCAAAAAAAGGCAATCACCGGTCAGGAAGGCGCCCGCTTCGGCGGGTAAAGGGTGAATATGGCGCAAGCTGCTGCCGCCAGCGCGGAGAAGTGGCCTGTCGTGGCGATCCGCGACTTGCACAAGTCTTTCGGCAAGCTGGAAGTGCTCAAGGGCATTTCCTTTTCCGCCCGCGAGGGTGAGGTCGTGTCGCTGATCGGGTCTTCGGGCTCGGGCAAATCGACCCTGCTGCGCTGCATCAACATGCTCGAAGTGCCCGATAGCGGCACGGTCGCCATCGATGGCGAGGAAATCAAGCTGCGCGGCGCCGCCCCCCATCGCCAGATCAGCGACGAAAACCAGATCCGCCGCATCCGCTCGGAACTGGGCATGGTGTTCCAGAGCTTCAACCTCTGGGCCCACCTGACCATCCTCGAAAACGTCATGGAAGCGCCGCTGATCGTGCAGAAGCGCAATCGCGGCGAGGTGCAGGAAGAAGCGCTCGCCATGCTGGCCAAGGTCGGCATCCGCGAAAAGGCCGATGCCTATCCGGCACAGCTCTCCGGCGGCCAGCAGCAGCGCGCCGCCATCGCCCGCGCCCTCTGCATCAATCCGCGCGTCATGCTGTTCGACGAGCCGACCTCCGCGCTCGATCCCGAGCTCGAAGTCGAGGTGTTGCGCGTCATCAAGATTCTCGCCGACGAAGGCCGCACCATGGTGCTGGTGACCCACGACATGGAATTTGCCCGCTCGGTAAGTGACCGTGTCATTTTTCTCCATCAGGGTATGATCGAGGAAGAGGGCACGCCCGAGCAGGTGTTCGGCGCCACCAGATCCACCCGCCTCAAGCAATTCCTCAACGCCGCCAGCCACCAATAGGCCAGCGGCGTTGACGGCAAATCCCGAAAACGGGAACAACGACAAGAACAACCAACGGAGAAGCAGATGAAGAAGCTCATTCTCGCGGCAGTGGCCACCCTGGCCCTTGGCGGCGCGACGCAGGCGCAGGAAACCGTGCGCATCGCGACCGAAGGCGCCTATGCACCCTGGAATTTCCTCAACGATGCCGGCGAACCCGCAGGCTTCGAAATCGACCTGGGCAATGCCATCTGCGCCAAGGCGGCCATCACCTGCGAGTTCATCATCAATGACTGGGATTCGATCATCCCGAATCTGCTCGCGGGCAACTACGACGTGATCATGGCCGGCATGTCGATCACCGACGAACGCCTCGAGACCATCGACTTCACCCAGAACTACTTCCCGCCCGATCCGTCCAAGTTCGTTGCCGCTGCCGGCGGCGGCATTGATCCGACCGCCCTCGAAGGCAAGCGCGTTGGCGTCCAGGGCGGCACCATCCAGGCCGCCTATGCCGAGGAAAACCTCGGCGCGACCAACACCGTGGTCTCCTTCGGTACGGCCGATCAGGCCATGGCTGACCTGGCCGGTGGCAACCTCGACACCATCCTCGCCGATGGCGCCTATCTCGAGCCCGTCGTCGCCGCCTCCAGCGGTGCCCTCGAATTCGTTGGCGAAGACGTCATGATCGGCAACGGCGTCGGCGCCGGCCTCCGCAAGGACGAAGCCGAGCTCAAGGCCAAGTTCGACGACGCCCTGACCGCCCTCAAGAAGGACGGCACCGTCGACAAGCTGATCGCCCAGTGGTTCGAAGGCCGCGGCCCCTATTTCGCCGAGTAACGATCTCCCCGCTCTTGCCTCTCCCTCCCCCTTGTGGGGAGGGATCAAGGGTGGGGGTTCTCACCACGGGAGTGGAGGTCGCGACACCCCCACCCCAGCCCTCCCCACAAGGGGGAGGGAGCCGCATCCAGGATAAACGATGACCTTGCCCCGGACGACCAGCCCATGAGCGAAGACCTCGCCTTCTGGCTGAGCTACATCACCAATGGCAAGCATCTCACCTGGTATGCCAGCTTCCAGTTCACCATCTTTGCCGCCCTTGCCGGCGGCACGCTTGCCGTCATCTTCGGACTGATCGGCGCCACCCTCAAGAATTCGCGCTTCATGCCGCTGCGCCTCATCGGCACGATCTATTCCTCGATCGTGCGCGGCGTACCGGACGTGTTGTTCTTCCTGTTCTTCCCGCTGGCCTTCGAGCAAGCCGTGGAGTGGTTCATCGCCGGCCAGGTCTGCACCGCCGATATGCTGGCCGCGCAGTCCGCCGCCTGGCCGCCCTGCAAGGAAGCCAACTGGTTCCTCGGCACGCCCGAATATCTCATCCTCGCTTCGGTCTCGCTGGGCTTGGTCTATGGCGCCTTCGCCACCAATGTCATTCACGGCGCCCTGCGCTCGGTGCCCAAGGGGCAGCTTGAGGCCGCGCGCGCCTATGGCATGTCGGCGAGCCAGTTGCTCTGGCGCGTCCATATCCGCCAGATGTGGGTCTATGCCCTGCCCGGCCTTTCCAACGTCTGGATGCTGATCATCAAGGCGACATCGCTGCTGTCGCTGCTGCAGATCGCCGATATCGTGCTCTGGGCCGATCGCCTCGGCGCCCCCAATTTCCTGCCCACCGTGGGCCTCGTGCATGATGACTGGCGCTGGCGCTATTACCTCGTGCTCTTCGTCTTCTACATCCTCGTGACCCTGATTTCCGAACGCGCCTTCGAGGCCATCATGCGTCGCGCCGGCCGCGGCATCCTCAGCGAGGTGCGCCACTGATGGATCGGCTGCTTCAGGAAATCGCCCTCTTCGCCCCGGCCGTAGTGTTCAACATCTACTTCGCCGCGGCCTCCATTCCGCTCGGCTTCGTCTTTGCCGTCGTTCTGGCGCTGGGCAAGGCATCGCCCAACACCCTGATCTCCCGCCTTAGCCGCGGCTACATCTACGCCTTCCGCGGCTCGCCACTCTTCATCCAGTTCTTCATGCTCTACTCGCTGGCTCTATCGTTCAACGTGGCCCTGTGGAAGCCGTGGGGCGTTTCCTGGTTCGTGCTGCATCCGCTGTTCATCGGCCCCCTGGTGCTGACGCTCAACACCGCCGCCTATACCGCCGAAATCTTCTATGGTGCCCTCCGCGCCGTGCCGCGCGGCGAAATCGAGGCCGCCCGGGCCTATGGCATGAGCCGCAACCAGCAGTTCCGCCAGGTCATCTGGCCCAACCTCATCCGCCTGGCCTGGCCGGCTTATACCAATGAGGTCGTGTTCCTGTTCCACGCCACCTGCATCGTCTATTTCGCCCTGCCGGTGATCGGTCAGCAGCGCGACCTGATGATCACGGCCAAAGACCTCTTCGAGCGCGATTTCAACGCCTTCCTGCACTTCTCCGTCGCGGCTTTGTGGTTCCTTGCCGTCTCGCTGGTGATTTTCTTCCTGTTCGGTCTGGTCTATCGACGGTTGATGCGTCACATGCCGGCAGCGCCCGGCATCCGCTTCGCCCCCAAATGGCTGCGCTGAGGAACATCATGAAGATCATCGCCGATCTCTGCATCGTCCCGATGGGCGTAGGCCCATCCGTATCCCGCTACATCCGCGACATCAGGGATATTATCGACGCCTCGGGGCTGAGCCACGAGATGCACGCCAACGGCACCAATATCGAAGGCGAAATGGCCGCCGTCAGCGCCTGCATCGAAGCCTGCTGCGACCGCTTGCACGAAATGGGCGTCGAACGCATCTTCTGCACCATGTCGTTCTCCACCCGCAACGACAAGGCCCAGACCATGGCCGACAAACTGGCCAGCCTCGCCTGAGGACACCATGACCTTTCAACTGCACCACACCGTCATCACCGGCGATACGCCCGGCGCCACGACCAAGCTCTATTGGTACACCGTCGGGCCCGACGGCGCCGAAACCCGCATTCACCTGCAGGCAGCTTTGCACGCCGACGAGCAGCCCGGCACCATGGCCCTGCACCATCTGCTGCCCCGGCTGCGCGACGCCGATGCCGCCCGCCAGCTTCGCGCGCATTTCACCATTTTCCCGTCGGTAAACCCGCTGGGCCTCGCCAACTTCTCGCTGCGCCACCATATCGGCCGTTACGACATCGAGACCGGCGTCAACTACAACCGCCGCTGGCCCGATCTATACCCGCTGATAGCAGACGCAATCGACGGCAAGCTGACCGGCGACGCTAGGGCCAATCTCGCCACCATCCGCGCCGCCGTCGGCGCCTGGATCGATGCGCAGCGCCCCCGCACCGCGATACAGCAGTTGCGCCTGCTCGTCCTCAAATCTGCTGCCGCCGCGGACATCGTGCTCGATCTGCACTGCGACGACGACAGCCTCAAGCACATCTTCACCTCGCCCGAACTGATGCCCGGGCTGCAGGATCTCGCCGACTGGATGGGTGTGGCCGCGACACTCACCGCCGAGGATAGCGGCGGCGGTTCGTTCGACGAAGTGCTGCCCACGCTCTACCGCAAGGCGCGCCTGGCCCATCTCGATCATCCGATCCCCGTCGGCGCCGAAACCGCCACGCTCGAATATCGCGGCCGCGCCGACAGCTTCGACGCCATCGGCCGCCAGGATGCCGCCGGCCTCTTCGGCTTCTTCGCCACCCGGGGCCTCATCGAAGCCGATCCCGGTCCGCGCCCCGCCCCGGTGCCTGGCCCCACCCCGTTCGAAGCCACCGAAGTCCTGCTCGCCGAAGCGCCGGGCCTTCTGGCCTA
Source organism: uncultured Devosia sp. (assembly GCA_966212275.1). Taxonomy (GTDB): domain Bacteria; phylum Pseudomonadota; class Alphaproteobacteria; order Rhizobiales; family Devosiaceae; genus Devosia. The sequence goes on along the minus strand of CBIHQV010000019.1, from coordinate 28,332 downwards.
TCGCGTCGAACTGGGTGATCACGTGCAAAACGGCCAGCCCATTGCCGACCTCATCGCCATGGATGGCCCCGAAGCCTTCATGGCCCGCCAGCCGATCCTGGCAGGCACCGACGGCTTCGTGCTGTCGCGCGTCATGGGCAAGTATGTCACCCGCGGCGCCAGTATCGCCAAGATCGTGGGGACCGAGATCTTGCCGACGCGGGCCGGCGCTTATCTGCTGGAAGATTGAGGCATCGGGGTACCAACAAGGTCTCCCTTCGCCGCTACCCAGCCAGCGCGGTCAGCCTGGCCTCGGCCTCCGCCTTGAGCGCCGGCGCCTGCGGCGCCACATGCGTCAGCAGGTAATCCGCCAGCGCGACATGGTCGAGCGGCTCCGAAAAGAAGAAACCCTGCAACTGGTGGCAGGCAATCTCGGCCAGGAACTCGGCCTGCGCCCGCGTCTCGACGCCCTCGGCGGTGATCTTGAGCTTGAGGATCTTGCCCAGCGCCGCGATGGCCTTGAGCGTATCGCGCGCCACCTCGTCATCGCCCGAGGCGCTGATGAAGGAGCGGTCGATCTTGATCTTGTCGAAGGGGAACTTCAGCAGGTGGCTGAGGCTGGAATAGCCAGTGCCGAAATCGTCCATGGCAATGGTCACGCCCAGCGATCGAATTTCGGTGAGCTTCTCGATCACCTCGTCCGGATTCTCCAGCAGCAACCCTTCGGTGATTTCGATCTCGAGCCGTTGAGCCGCGAGCCCGGACAGGGCCAGCGCCCGTTTCACTACCGTCGCGATATCGGAGCGGCGGAAGTGCTTGGCCGACAGGTTCACAGCGACGGTCAGATGCTCCGGCCAGCCGGCGGCCGTCAGGCAGGCCTGCATGATCGTCCAGTCGCCGATATCGACGATGAGGTTGGAATGCTCGGCAACTGGAATGAACTCGGCCGGCATCACGAGCCCGCGCACCGGATGGTTCCAGCGGATTAGGGCCTCGAAGCCCGTCGGCGTGGCATCGTCCGCCGATACCTGCGGCTGGTAGTAGAGCACCAGCTCGTCTTTGTGCATGGCGTCGCGCAATTCCACTTCGAGCTGCCGGCGATCGCGGGCTTCTGCATCCATCAGCGTCTCGAAGAAGCGGAACACCGAGCGCCCGTCGCCCTTGGCGCGATAAAGCGCCAGGTCGGCATTGCGCAGGATTTCATCGGCCCGCGTGCCATTCATCGGCGCCATGGCAATGCCCACGCTGACCCCGATGCTCACCTGATCGTCCTCAATCGGGATGGGTCGCTTGATGTCCTCGATCAGGCGCATGGCCAGCCGGCCCAGGCTGTCGGCGCTGCTGTCATTGGGCAGGATGATGGCGAATTCGTCCCCGCCCAGCCGCGCGGTGAGATCGGTCTCATGCACCAGCGCCTGGATGCGGTGGGCCACCTGCGTCAGCACCTTATCGCCCGCCTGGTGACCGCGGCTGTCATTGACCGCCTTGAACTGATCGAGATCGAGAAACATCACCGAGAACGGCGTGCCATAGCGCTCCAGCCGCGCCACGCAGCTATTGAGCTGTTCGGTGAACTTGGTGCGGTTGAGCAACCCCGTCAGCGGATCGTGGTGCGCCAGCATGGTGATGCGGCGCTCCGCGGCCTTACGCTCGGTCACGTCTGAGCCGGTGCCGATATAGCCCAGATAATTGCCGGCCTCGTCGAAAACCGGCTTGCCGGTAAGGCCCCACCAGCATTCACGCCCATCGGCGGTAACCCGCAATTCGATATTCTTGAACGGCCGTCGCTTCTGCATGTCGCGTTCCACATGCGCCATCAGCGGATCATCGGGCGGGGTGATGCAGCGCATGAAATGCACGAAATCGGCGCCCACTAGGGCGTCCTCGGCCACGCCAGTCGCCGTGGTGAAGCCCGCCGACATGCGGTTGATGGCGCCGTCGCCGTCAAAGCCCCAGATCCAGTCTGAAGCGCTCTGCTCGAACTCGCGCAGCAGCAGGCCGACGATCTCGTCCTTCTCCATCACCAGCGTTTCGGAGGCGCTGTGAGCGACAAAGGCAGTCGCATGGCTGAGGGTGACGACCAGCATGATCAGCGCCAGCCCCGCGAGCAGCGCGCCATGCAGCCAGATGTCAGGCAGGCCGTCGAAGCGGAACAGGCTACTGACCACTCCGACCACGAGCGGCACCGAAAACGCCGCCAGCGCCTGGGGGTAATGTACCAGCGCCATCATCGCGACGCAGGAGAGTCCGGTGGCCCCGATGATCGCCACGGCCCGTATCCCGTCGCCCCCATCCGCCGGCAACAGGTTCAGCACCACGCCCCACAGGCATCCCAGCATCGCCGCATAGCCGATGGTGCGGATGACCGACGCGCGCGGCGATCCCGCCATCCGGCGCGGCCTGCGGATATAGGCAAGGTAGCTGCCGTGCACCCCAAGTGCGACGATCGCGCAGGTCGCTGCCAGCATCGGCCAGAACCCTGTCGAGCCCCATGTGAGGGTCAGGAAAACCAGCGAAACGACCAGCGAGGCAGCCAGCATGGCCGGGGTCATTCGCGCCACCGAGCCAAGTTGCTGGCGCAGCAGCTTGTCCCGGACATGCGGCGTCAGGTCGTCCGCGCCGATGCCGCGGTCAACCCAGCCATCGATCAGGGAAATCAGGCCCAAACCTGGAATGACAGTCATGACCGCAGAATGTCGCCGCAGCACTTAATTTTGCGTGTGAGCGTGGGGGTGCCAACGGGCCCAAAATGCTACAATTAACCTTTTCTTAATTTCGAATGCACCTTGGCGGGGCAATTCATAATAAACTGCGGCACTAGGCAGGCTATGAGCGCCACCCTCTCGCTTGCCAACTGACACACGGCAGGTCCCTTTGCGGAGAAGACCATGACCATCAAGACCAACTCGGTTCCCGAGAGTGCGCTGACGGGTAGTTTGCGTGACTACCGGTCCCCCCATGGCGCCGATCTGATCGATCGAGTCTCCGGTTTCTACGAATGGCAGAACCTGCGTCGCGAGCACGATCTGTGGCCCTATGCCCGCTCCACCTCCACCGCGCCGCAGGCCCGCTGCGAGGCCAAGAGCGACACCGGCGCCGCCTTTTCGGGCATCAACTTCGCCAGCCAGGACTATCTGAGCCTTTCCTCGCATCCCGCCATCAAGGCCACCGCGATCAAGGCCATCGAGGAATATGGCGTCCACAGCGCCGGCTCCGCCGCGCTGCTGGGCAACACCACCAATTCGCTTCTGCTCGAACAGGGCCTTTCCCAGTTCCTCGGCGGCCGGGAAATCGTGCTCTACCCGACGGGCTGGGCCGCGGGCTATGGCTCGGTGCAGGGCTTTGTGCGCGCCAACGACCATGTGGTCATGGATATCCTCGCCCACTCCTGCCTGCAGGAAGGCGCCAAGGCCGCCACGCCCAATATCCATTATCACGGCCACCTCAACATGGACGCGATCGCCCGCAAGCTCCAGCGTATCCGCGCCACCGACAAGGATAACGGCATCCTGGTGGTCACCGAGAGCCTGTTCTCGATGCATTCGGACACTCCGGACCTGTTGGCCCTGCGGGCGCTCTGCGACACCTACAACGCGACCCTGCTGGTCGACTGCGCCCACGATCTGGGCTCGATCGGCGAGGACGGCCTCGGCCATCTCGGCCTGCAGCATGCCCTCGGCGCGGCCGACATCATCATTGGCAGCTTTTCCAAAACCTTTGCGTCCAATGGCGGCTTCATCGCCGTCAAGAGCCGGGCCACCGCCGAATACCTGCGCTACTACAGCGCCACCCATACCTTCTCCAACGCGCTCTCCCCGGTGCAGGCCGCCACGGTGCTCTGCGCCCTCGATATCGTGCGCTCCGATGAAGGCCGCCAGCTCCGTCGCAAGCTGATGGACAACATTCTCTATCTGCGCGCCGAAATGACCCGCGCCGGGCTCGAAGTCCTGGGTGACCCCTCCCCGATCGTGCCGGTCAGCCTCGGCCTCGAGGGCGTCGGGCGCTTTGCCAGCCGCCACCTGATGGCCATGGGCGGCATCGCCAACCTCGTCGAATACCCTGCTGTGCCCCAGGGCGGCGCGCGCTTCCGCTTCCAGGTGATGGCCAGCCATACCAGCGAAGATGTCGATCAGGTGGTCGCCATCCTGGCCAAGGCCATGCGCGAAGCCGACCTCGAATACCGCCTCGGCCACGAAGGTCAGCCGGATGCGGGCCGCACCCGCGTCGCGGGCGCCGTCGCCTGAGGGTATTGAGCTGCTGAGGCTAGCCTAGCCGAAGTTCATCGCTGCTGCGGGCGTCTTGGGCCCCAGCACGGCCTGCATCTTGCCCAACAGGCGCGGCAGGTCGACCGGCTTGGTCTCGAAGTCGATGCAGCCGGCCGCCAGGGCATTGGCCCGGTCGCTTTCAAAGGCGCTGGCCGTCAGCGCGATGATCGGCATCGTCGCCATATTGGGGTCAGCATGGATGCGGCGGGTCGCTTCGCATCCGTCCATTTCGCCCAGCCCGATATCCATCAGAATCACATCGGGCATCAGCGCCTTGGCCGCGGCGATGCCGCTCGGCCCGTCCTCGGCAAAGCGGATGGAAAAGCCGCGTCGTTCCAGGCGCCGGCCAAGCACGTCGCGATTGATCGGATTGTCCTCGACGATCAGAACCAGGGCCATGTCGATAACTCCGTCTTATTCGTTGGCGGCCTTGGCGCGCAGCTGCCCGCGCGTGGCCTTGATCCCCGCCAGAGCCGCCTTGACCTTGCTGCCGTCAAACGGCTTCATCACGATCCCGTCCGCCCCGGCCGCTAGCGCTTTGGCGCGTTCACTGAGGATGGAGATCATGAACACCGGAATGTCCGCAGTGATCGGGTCGGCCTTGAGCGCCGCCAGTATATCCCAGCCATCGAAGCCGGGCATCAATATATCAAGAAAGATCGCCGTTGGCTTGGTGGTGCGGGCAATCTGCAAAGCCGACTGCGGCGCGTCGGTACAGATGGGCGTATAGCCCTCCCGAGCGAACAGGCGTTCGGCCAGTTCGAGGAAATTGCGATCGTCATCCACCACCAATAGCCGCGGCCGCGGATCGGGCCCGGCCACATGCTGGCCCGCGCCGGCGCGCCCGGTATGGTGCTCGCTCGCATGGGCTTCGTCTTCGGCCGAAAAATCGCCTGTCTGCCTCGCGCGCTGCGGCAGCGTCAGCGGCACGGCGACAGGCTCGGGAACTTGCTCGGCATGCGCCGGCAGGCGAATGGTGAAGCGGCTGCCCTTGCCCAGTTCGCTTTCGATCTCGATGCGCCCGCCCATCAGCCGGCACAAATTCTGGCTCAGCGACAGGCCCAGCCCCGTGCCGCCATAGACGGCGGCGATCTTGGAACTGGCCTGGGTGAAGTTGGAGAACAGCGCCTTCTGCTGTTCGAGCGAGATGCCGATGCCGGTATCGGCAACCGCGATCTCCATCCAGTCCCCGTTGCGCTTGACGATCAGGGTAATCTGCCCGTTCTGCGTAAACTTAGCGGCGTTCGAGAGCAGGTTGTAGATCGCCTGGCGCAGCTTGGTGACGTCCGCCCGCATGGTCCCCAGATTGGCGCCGCGCTCGACTGTGAAGGTGTTTGTGTTCTTTGCCACCAGCGGGCGCGCCGTCGACTCGACATCGTCGATCAGCGCATCGAGGTCGACATTCTCCACATGCAGGACCATCTTGCCCGCCTCGATCTTGGAGATGTCGAGGATGTCGTTGACCATGGCCAGCAGGTGCTTGCCGGCGGCGCTGATCTTCTGCAGGTCGGCGATCTGCTCGCCGCGCCCATCGAGCTCGGCATCTTCGAGCAAAAGCTCCGAATAGCCCAGCACCGCGTTGAGCGGCGTTCGCAGCTCGTGGCTCATCTTGGCGAGGAATTCCGACTTGGCGCCATTGGCGCGCTCGGCATCGTCCTTGGCCCGTGTCAGCGCCTTGAGCGTCGCCTGATGGCGATCGATTTCCTTGATCAGCTCGGACTGGCTGTCCACCACGCTCGAGTAGTAGGCCGCCATCATGAACACGTAGATGTTCGAGCCCAGCGCCGACAGCACGCCCGCCACCACCATGTTCTCCACCGGGATATGCACCGGGAAGTCGCTATAGAGGTAGACGCCGTAAAGCGCGGCAATGCCCAGCGTGATCTGGCCGAAGACGAAAATGCGAGCCGACCAGGTCGAGCCCAGATACATGAAGGCCAATAGCGGCGTCAGCACGAACCAGACCAGGAATGGCGAACTGGTGCCGCCATAGTTGAACGTGCCCCACATGATACAGAATGTGAGGTTCAGCACCGAGGCCATGGCCAGGGGCGTATAGGCCCGCGGGAACAGCTTCACCAGCGCCAGAAACGGCCAGAAGCCATAGATGGACGCCGCCAGGATCGGCACCTGCGGCGACGGCTGCGGATCGGCGAACCACAGGAACAACGGTATGGGCGTAGCGATGATCGGCCCAAACACATGACTGATGATGAACATCTGCACGCGCTTGCGCGTATGCAGGTCGCCGCTCAGGTGCTCGGGGACGAACCAGTTCATCACCCGCTGCAGAAAGGTCAGAAAAGCCACGGGGGTCGCCTCACGCGAAAACTCAGTGTGACTCTGGCCCCAACATTTTGATAAGTCGTAAACTATTGTTCCGACCGTGAAGGTAATCGGGCCCTAGAGCCCGACTTCGGCATGCTCCAGTGCGGTCATTACCCCGCGCAGTTCCGCGAGGCCCTTCATCCGCCCGATCGTCGGGTAACCCGGCTGCGATCGCCGCCCCAGGTCGTCGAGAATGTCCTGCCCGTGGTCGGGACGCATCGGGATGATTGCGTCCTTGCGTCCCGCCGCCTTGCGCCGCCGCTCCTCGCGCACGACCGCGGCGATCACCGCCACCATGTCGGTATCGCCGGCCAGGTGCTCGGCCTCGTAGAACGAGCCCACGACGTCGTCCGTGTCGCGCTTGACGTTGCGCAGGTGCAGGAAATGCACCTTGTCGGCAAAGCGTTCGAACATGGCGGGCAGGTCATTGTCGGGCCGCGCACCCAGCGAACCGGTGCAGAAGGTCATGCCATTGGCCGGGCTGTCCACCGCATCGAGAATGTACTGGTAGTCCTCGGCGGTCGACATCACACGCGGTAGGCCCAGCAGCGCAAACGGGGGATCATCCGGGTGGCAGCAGAGCCGCATCCCGAGGTCTTCTGCCGTGGGCACCACCTCGTCGAGGAAATCGACGAAATTGGCGCGCAATCGCTCGCGGGTGATCGAGCCATACTCGTCCAGATGCGCCTGCACATCTTCGAGCGACATGGACTCGGTCGAGCCCGGCAGGCCCATGGTGACATTGCGCGCCAGTTGCTTGCGCGCGGCATCGTCCATGCCGGTAAAGCGCCGCTCCGCCTCGTCGGCAATGGCATTGGTATAGTCGGCGGCAGCGCCCCGGCGGCGCAGCACATGGATATCGAATGCCGCGAAGTCGTTGATGTCGAACCGCATGCACGAGCCGCCATTGGGCACCGCCCAGCGCAGGTCGGTCCGCGTCCAGTCGAGCACCGGCATGAAATTGTAGCAGATGACCTCGATGCCGCTATCGGCGAGGTGCTTCATCGAGATTTTGTAGTTCTCGATATGCTCGTGCCAGGCATTCTTCTGCTTCTTGATGTCTTCCGAAACCGGCAGGCTTTCCACCACGTCCCAGGTGAGGCCCGACGGCGTGCCATCCTTGCGCGTCCCGATCTCGGCATGGCGCCTGGCGATCTCCTCGGGCGTCCACACCGCGCCGTTGGGCACATGATGCAGGGCGCTGACCACACCCACAGCACCCACCTGGGTAATGTCGTCGATGCTGCACAGGTCTTTGGGTCCGAACCATCGCCAGGTCTGTCGCAAATCACGCACTCCGCTTCTTGTATGGTAGTCCTTGCCACAAGGTGGCAGGCACGAAAAGCCCTTCCTTACCTCTCCCTTCGGATTGCGCAGCAATCCGGGAGAGCGGGCCTTGCTACGTCAGTCATTGGCCAACTTGAGCAGCGTATCGACATGGCAGGGCGAGCCCTCGCGACACCAGCAGGCGAGGTTCTTGCCCGCCAATTCCGCTCTGACCTTCTCCCGGCTGGGAGCGGGCTTCGGCCCCTCGATCTCGCCGCGCACCCAGCGCCCGTAGCGCGCCACCGCCTCGGCCTGCGCCGCATCCTTGTCGAGGCCCAGTTCTTCGGCGACATCCGCAATCGTGAAGGGGTTGCCCCACGGTCCCGGCCGCGCCACCGATTGCGCCGGCAGCCCGTTCAGCGCCTGCGAAATGGCCTGCAGGTCAAACCCGGCGCGGCGCGACAGCACGATGCGAACCGGCTTCATCACAGCTCCTTGTCATAGACGAATTTGGGCATTTCCCACTTCTTGACGATGGCCAGGAGGCGCAGCGGAAAGCCCACCGCGATTGCGACCAGGATCACCACATCCGGATAGATGTTGGCTGCGAGACCGAAGAAGTAGATCACCCCCGTGACGATCGACACCGTGGCATAGAGCTCGCCCCGGAACACCAGCGGCACGTCGTTGCACAACACGTCGCGCAGGATGCCGCCGAAAATGCCGGTCACCATGCCGGCAATCAGCACGATCAGCGGGTGCGAACCCATCTCCATGGCGATGTTGCAGCCAATGATCGTGAACACCACCAGCCCCAGCGCATCGAGGACGAGGAAGGGCCAGCGCAGCCGGTGCACTACCCGCGCCATGGCGATGGTCAGCAGCGCTGCCCCGCAGACCAGCAGCAGCACATAGGGATTTTTGACCCAGAACAGCGGGTAATGGTCGAGGAAGATATCGCGGATCGTGCCGCCCCCCAGCGCCGTGACGCAGGCCAAAAGGCAGACGCCGAACCAGTCCATCTTGCGTCGCCCGGCGGCCAGTGCCGCGGTCATCGCCTCGGCGGTGATGGCGATGTAGAAAATGACCTCGAGCATCAGGCGTCCTGTCGAAACCGGGTTGTGCGGCACCACGTTACCGCAAGAGATTGTCGCGTCCAGTGAGAGCCAGCATGCGCCAGCCCAAATCCGTCAAAGCCCTCGAAGATCTCGGCCGCGTGCGCCTCAGCGAGAACTTCTTCCTGCGCGATTTCCTCTATTCCGAGATCGCCGTCATCCATGGCTTCCAGAACATCCCCGACGATCCCGATCTGGCTATCGCAGCCGGCAAGGTGCTCTGCGAAACCCTGCTCGAACCCCTACAGGCCCGCTTCGGCAAGATTTCTATCCGCTCGGCCTACCGCTCCCCCGAGGTCAACCACTTCGGCAACGTCAACAAGCTCAATTGCGGACGCAACGAAACCAACTATGCCGGCCACATCTGGGACCGCCGCGACGCCCAGGGCCGCATGGGGGCCACCGCCTGCATCGTCGTCAACCGCTTCGTTCCCTATTACGAGCGCACCGGCGACTGGGAAGCCATCGCCTGGTGGGTCCACGACCACCTGCCCTATTCCGACATGGAATTCTTCCCCAAACTCGCCGCCTTCAACCTGCAATGGCGCGAACAGCCGATCCGCGGCATCTACAGCTTCATCCCGCCCCGCCGCGGCAGGTTGACCGAACCTGGCAAAGCGAATTGGGCGGGACGACATGACGAAGCCTATGCGGCGATGCTGGATGAGATCGGCTAGACGAAGTCCTGCCGCATCGGCGTGAACACATCGACCAGCCGGCCCTTTTCGAGGGCCAGCACGCCGTGCACCAGGCCTGATGGCACGATGAAACTTCCACCGGTGCCGACAACCTGCGTCACCCCGTCGATGGTCACCTCGAACGAGCCCTCTGCGACATAGCTCACCTGGATATGCGGGTGGCTATGCAGCGCACCCACCGCACCCTTGTCGAAGCCGAACTCCACCTGCATCAGTTCAGGCGTATGGATCAGCACTCGCCGCGTATTACCCGGCGCCAGTACGGTCACGTCACCCTCATCCGCCTGCGCGAACAGTTTCTGCTCAGTCATTTCGATTACCTCGCCAGCCACCCGCCATCCACGGGGATGACGGCGCCATGCATGTAGTTGGAGGCCTGCGACAGCAGGAACACCGCCGCATCACCAATGTCTGACGGCTCGCCCCAGCGCCCGGCCGGAATGCGCCCGAGAATGGACGCCGAGCGATCGGGATCGGCCCGCAAGGCCTCGGTATTGTTGGTCTCGATATAGCCTGGGGCGATCGAATTGACGTTGATGCCCTTGGCCGCCCACTCGTTGGCCAATAGCCGCGTGATCCCCAGCACGCCGCTCTTGGACGCCGTGTAGCTCGCCACGCGAATGCCGCCCTGGAAGCTCAGCATCGAGGAGATGTTGACGATCTTGCCCTTCAGGCCTGCCGCCAGCGCCTTCTTGCCCAGCGACTGGCAGAGGAAGAACATCGTCTTGAGGTTGATATCCATCACCTGGTCCCAATCGGCCTCGGTGAAATCGACCGCATCGACCCGCTTGATGATGCCGGCATTGTTGACCAGCCCGTCGATCGGGCCGTGCTGGTCCCAGGCCGCGTCGAACATGGCCTGCGCCGCGGCGGTCGAGCCGAGATCGGCATTGACCTCGACGAAGTCGGCGCCCTGCCCCGCCATCAGCGAAGCGGTCACCTCCATCGACGAACGGCCCACGCCGATCACCTTGCCGCCGGCCCGGCCGATGCCGAGTGCAATGCCCTGCCCGATGCCGGTATTGGCGCCGGTGACCAGAACCGTCTTGCCCGTCAGGCTGAACGCCGAAAGATCGGTCACAGCAGTTCGTCCATGCCGATCTTTTCGACATCGGTATAGTCGACATTGTCGCCGGCCATGGCCCAGATGAACGTATAGGCGCCAGTGCCCGCGCCTGAATGGATCGACCAGGGCGGCGAAATCACCGCCTCTTCGTTGCGCACGATCAGATGCCGTGTCTCGTCCGGCTCACCCATCAGGTGGACCACGAAGGCATCCGGCTTGAGATCGAAATAGAGATAGGCCTCCATGCGGCGATCATGGATATGCGCCGGCATGGTGTTCCACACCGAGCCGGGCGCGAAGCTTGTGAGCCCGACCACGAGCTGGCAGGTCTTGACGCTGTCGGCATTGACGAACTGGAAGATCGAGCGCTCGTTGGCCGTCTCCTGGCTGCCCAGATCCAGCCGCTTGGCGTCACTCTGCTTGATCAGCGTGGTGGGATAGCTCGCATGCGCCGGCGCGCTCAAGAGGTAGAACTTGGCGCCGGCTCCGGCAAAGCTCACGTCCTTGGCCCCCATGCCGACATAGAGCATGTCGCGCGAGCCCACGGCATACTCCTTGCCATCAACCGTGATCGTGCCGGCTTCGCCGATATTGGCGGCGATCAGCTCGCGCCGGTCGAGGAAATTGGCCGTGCCGGTGGGCGCGATGGTCTCGAGCACCAATGCCTTGGCGCCCGGCGCCGCACTGCCCACCGCCATGCGGTCGTAATGGGTGTAGGTCCAGTTGACCGCCCCCTCCACGAACAGGTCATTGACCAGGAAATGATCGCGCAGTTCCTCGGTATTCATGGTCGAGGCGCTCACCGGATCGATGGCGAAGCGGATGTCGAAATCGGTGGTCATGGTCTATTCCTGTTTGGCAGTCGATTGTTCGCGCAGACGGTCGCGATAGCGTTGCTGGCTGAGTGAAAGATGCTGGCGCATGGCCTCGCGCGCCGCCGCGGCGTCCTGCGCCGAAATGGCCTTCAATATAGCCAGGTGCTCCCGCTGCAGTCCGGCCTGGTATTCATAGGTCAGCACGCTTTCGGTGCCCCAGGGCGAAGCCACGTCGCAAGGAATGGTGCGGCTCCCCAGCCCATCGAGCACTTCGATATAGAACGGATTGTTGGTCGCCGCCGCGATGGCGCGGTGAAAAGCGAAGTCGGTCTTGCCGGTCGGCGTGCCGAGCTTGAGCAGCCGTTCGAACTCGTTCCACGCTTCCTGGATCGCCGCATCCTGGCTGGCGCTGCGCCGCATCGCGGCGAGGCCCGCCGACTCGATCTCGATGCCCATGCGCACTTCGAGCACGTTGAGCGCTACCGATATCTTGTTGGACGAATCCGCCCCGATGGCGGTGAACGGGCTCGCCGCATTGCCGACGACGAACACACCCGCCCCCTGGCGCGACTGCACCAGCCCATCGGCCGACAAAGCCGCGATGGCCTCGCGAACCACGGTGCGGCTGACGCCGAATATGGTCGTCATCTGGCTCTCGGTCGGCAGCTTGGCGCCGGCGCGATACTCGCCGGCACTGATGCGCTTGCGCAGGGTGCCGATGACCAAGTCGGCCAGCTTGGGCTTGCGCCCGGGAACAGTCATTTCGCTGATACTCATGACTTACCCCCGGAACACGGCGGGCAGCCACAGCGACAGCGCCGGAATATAGGTCACCAGACCCAGCACGATGATCCCTGCCAGGTAGAACGGCCAGACCGATTTCATCGCTTCCATGACGGTGATCTTGCCCACCGCCGCGGCCACGAACTGCACCGGCCCCAGCGGCGGCGTATTGAGCCCGATGCCGAGGTTGAGGATCATGATCACGCCGAAATGCACCGGGTCGACGCCGAAGGTCTGCACCATCGGCAGGAAGATCGGCGTGGTGATGACGATCAGTGGGCCCATATCCATGAACGTGCCCAGCACCAGCAACAGCACGTTGATCAGCAGCAGCACCATCAGCGGGTCCTGCGTGAGCTGGCTGATCGCTTCGGTGAGGATCGGCGCCACGCGCAGATACGCCATCAGCCAGCCGAACGAGGCGGCCGCGCCGATGATGAACAGCACCATGGCCGTCGTACGCACCGCGCCGGTGACGCAATGCCAGAACGCGCTCCAGCTCATGGTGCGATAGATCACCAGCGTCACCAGCAGCGCATAGATGACAGCGATGCACGAGCTTTCGGTGGCAGTGAACACGCCCGAGCGCACGCCGCCGAAGATGATGCCGATGAGCAGGAGGCCCGGCACCGAGATGATGAAATATTCAAACGCCTTGCGGAAGCCGGGGAATTTCTCGGTCGGATAGCCGCGCCGCACTGCCACGATATAGGCGGTGATCGACAGCGACACCGCCAGCAGCAGACCCGGAATGATACCGGCCGTGAACAGGTCAGCGATCGAAATGCGCCCGCCGCCCGACAGCGAATAGATGATCATATTGTGGCTGGGCGGCAGCAGCAGCGCGATCAGCGCCGCCATCGAGGTCAGGTTCACCGCATAGTCGGCGCCATAACCGCGCGCCTTCATCTGCGGGATCATGATGCCGCCCACCGCAGCCGCTTCCGCCACGGCCGAGCCGGAAATGCCGCCGAACAGTGTCGAGGCCGCAACGTTGACCTGGCCCAGCCCGCCGCGAACATGGCCGATCAGGGCCCCTGCAAACTGGATGATGCGCGCCGCTATGCCGCCGCGCACCATCAGGTCGCCGGCAAAGATGAAGAACGGCACGGCCATCAGGGTAAAGACCGAGACGCCGGAATTGAGCTGCTGGAACACCACGATGGCCGGACGGCCGATATAGACGATGGTGGCAAAGCTCGCGATGCCCAGGCAGAAGGCGATCGGCGTGCCGACCAGCATCAGGCCGGTGAAGACGCCAAAGAGAATCCAGTATTCCATCTTGTCCTCAATCCGCCGTGACGACTTCGTCGGTCGCCGGCTCGTACACGTTCTCACCCGCGGCGCGCAGCAGAATGCGCTCCAGCGAGAACAGGCACATCAGCACACCGGAGATCACGATCGGCAGGTAGGTGAATGTCGTGGGCAGGCCCAGCACGGGGATGCGGGTCGACCAGTAGCGGAGGGCGAGCTCCCCGCCATAAAACGCCATGCCGAACGCAAAGGCGAAAATGGCGATGTCGGTGACAGCGCGCAGCCAGGGCTTGGCGCTTTCGGGCAGCACATAGAGCAGCACGTCGAAGCCCATGTGGAAATTCTCGCGCACACCCACGGCAGCGCCGAGAAACACGAACCAGCTCATGATCATGATCGAAGCCGCCTCGGTCCAGGGCGGCGACGCGTTGAGCACATAGCGCGTGAATACCTGGTAGGCGACGATAACCGTCATGGCCACCAGGCCCGTTCCCGCGATCCACAAGGCGGCGGTGGAGAGCCTGTTCAGCACCCGACTGGCGCTTAGCAACCCGTTCTTCATCGACATGTCTCCAACAAGGAACCGGACCGGCGCGAGGCCGGCCCGGTATCAGCTTGTATCAGCCTTCTGTGGCGCGGATGCGCTCGACCAGGTCGATCAGGGCCGGATCGGTCACGTACTTCTCATAGACCGGGCCCATGGCGTCGATGAAGGGCTGCTTGTCGACGGTGTTGATGGTGGCGCCCAGGGCTTCCACGGCGGCCTTGGATTCAGCCTCCTTGGCGGTCCACAGCTCGCGCTGCTTGGCGACCGATTCCTTGGCCGCCTCGCGGAACAGGGCCTGGTCCTCGGGGGTCAGCTTGTCCCAGACAAGCTTGGAGATAACCAGCACTTCAGGAACCATCAGGTGTTCGTCGAGCGAGTAGAACTTGGCGACTTCGGCGTGGCCGGCAGTGTCATAGCTCGGATAGTTGTTTTCGGCGCCTTCGATAACGCCGGTTTCGATGGCCGAGTAGACTTCGCCATAGGGCATCGGCGTGGCATTGCCGCCCAGGGCGCCAACCATGTCCACGAAGATGTCCGACTGCATCACGCGCAGCTTCATGCCGGCGAGATCGGCCGGGGAGTTGATCGGCTTTTCGCTATTGTAGAACGAGCGCGCGCCGCCGTCGTAGAAGGCCAGGGCCACCACGTCCACCTTGTCGAAGGCAGCCAGGATTTCCTCGCCAATCGGACCGTCCAGCACGGCATGGAAGTGATCTGCCGAGCGGAAGATATAGGGGAGCTGGGTTACGGTGGCTTCCGGCACCTGCGTACCAAAGGCGCCGATCGAAATACGGTTGAGATCGATCACGCCAAACTGCGTCTGTTCGATCGTGTCGGCTTCCTGGCCGAGCTGGGCCGAGTGGAACACTTCCACCGTATAGCGACCCTCGGTCTTTTCACTCAGCAGTTCGCCGAAATGCTTGACCGCTTCGACGGTCGGATAGCCGTCCGGATGGGTATCGGACGAGCGCAGCGCTGTCTGGGCGCTGGCGGTCGAAACCATCAAGGCTGCAGCGACGAGCGCCGTCGCTGCCAGTTTAGGCAGATGAAACATGGATGTCCTCCCAAAGTGCACTGGTCCGGCCCGTCCTCCGCGCCGTTTGCCCAATGCCGTTGCTCTGCGACCAGGTCTTTGCCAGCCGCTCAAACCCCAATCGCCCCTCTGGACTCTCGGAAAGCTTGGTGCTGAAACTGGTATGGAAGCGGAATAGGTAAGTCAACATACAAAACTCCTCATGTTGTATGATGACTTTGCGCGGACTGAAGTGTTGGGGTGAGCCACATCCCCCACCGGGTCATTCCGGCGAAGGCCGGAATCCATGTCCGTGGTTCGCCGCGACCTCCAGCTCGCGAATAGCCCATCGCATGGATCCCGGCCTACCGCCGGATGACATCACGCAACGGCCGTCAGTGCTCGTTGCCCAAAACAAAAAGGGCCCCAGCCAACGCTGGAGCCCTGTAATGTGCAAACCCGAAACCCTCAGATATGGATCGCGCCATCCCCGAGCGACAGAGCCGCCTCGCGCACCGCTTCCGACAGCGTCGGATGGGCATGCGTCGAGCGCGCCAGGTCTTCCGCCGAGCCCGAGAATTCCATCAGCACCACCAGCTCATGGATCATCTCGCCGGCATTCTTGCCCACAATGTGCGCGCCCAGCACCCGGTCGGTCTCGACATCGGCCAGGATCTTGACGAAGCCCTGCGTCGCCAGCATCGCCTTGGCGCGGCCATTGGCGGTGAAGGGGAACTTGCCGATCTTGTAGTCGGTGCCTTCAGCCTTGAGTTCGTCTTCTGTCTTGCCGACTGAAGCGATCTCCGGATTGGTATAGACCACCGCCGGAATGGCCGCGTAGTTCACATGCCCGGCCTGGCCGTTGAGGATTTCGGCCACCGCAATGCCCTCGTCCTCGGCCTTGTGCGCCAGCATCGGACCAGCAATCACGTCGCCAATGGCATAGATGCCATCGACCGAGGTCTTGTAATGCGCATCGACGCGCACCCGACCGCGCTCATCCAGCGCCACGCCGACAATGTCGAGGCCCAGGCCTTCGGTGAACGGCTTGCGACCGATCGCCACCAGCGCCACGTCGGCATCGAGGATTTCCATATCCCCGCCCTTGGCCGGCTCGACCCGCACCTTGAGCGAACCGTCATCCTGCTTGTCGATGCCGGCGACCTTGCTCGAAAGCTTGAATTCCATGCCCTGCTTTTGCAGCATGCGCTGGAACTGCCGCGCCACTTCGCTGTCCATCCCGGGCAGGATGCGGTCGAGATATTCCACCACGGTCACCTGCGCGCCTAGCCGTGCCCAGACCGAGCCGAGCTCGAGCCCGATCACGCCGGCGCCAATGACCAGCAGCTTGCCTGGCACCTTGTCCAGCGTCAGCGCGCCGGTCGAGGTCACGATGCGCTTCTCGTCGATCTCGATGCCCGGCAGTCCGGCCGAAACCGAACCGGTGGCGATGACGATATTCTTGGTCTCGATTTCGGTGGCATCGCCCGCTTGGGGCGTGATCAGCACCTTGCCCGGCGACACGATGGTGCCGATGCCGCGCAGCGTGGTGATCTTGTTCTTCTTGAACAGGTAATCCACGCCGCCGACATTGGCCGCGACCGTTTCGGTCTTGTGGTTCATCATCATGGGCAGGTTCAGCACCGGCGCGGGAATATCGATGCCCAGCGCCTTGAAGCCATGCCCGGCCTCTTCAAACAATTCGGAGGCGTGCAGCAGCGCCTTGGACGGAATGCATCCGATATTGAGGCAGGTGCCGCCCAGCGTCGCCCACTTCTCGACCACCGCAACCTTCATCCCCAGCTGCGCCGCGCGGATCGCGGCGACATAGCCGCCCGGACCCGAGCCGATGATGGTGAGATCGAACGCGTCTGCCATTTGGTGCCCCGAAGATTCTGGTTAGTGCTGCTGGGCGAGTGCGACACGCACCGCCAGCAAGATGAATGTAATGCCGGTGACCCGATTAAACCACCGACCGAAACGGAAAAAGCCTTGCCGTACCGAGGCTGTCGTAAAGAAAACCGAGACCAAAGCGAACCAGGCAAAAAGCATGATGCTCATGCACAGCACGTAGATCACCTTGATGTCGCCGCCGGTATGGGCGGAGACCAGCGTCGTAAAGAGCGCGAGGAAGAACAGCACGGCCTTGGGGTTGAGCAGGTTGGTCAGGAAACCCAGGGCAAAGGCGGCGAAATCGCCACGCTTTGCAGCGCCGAGGTCACCCTCGGCCGGCGGCTTTGGTGCCGGGCTGCGCAGGGCCGAGATGGCCAGCCAGACCAGATACGCAGCGCCAACCCACTTGATGATGTTGAACACCAGCAGCGACTGCCCGACGATGACGCCGATGCCCAGCAGCGTGTAGCTGCCATGGACCAGGATCGAAGTGGCAATGCCTGCCGAGGTGAACAGGGCCGCGCGGCGGTCATGCGCGATCGCCTGGCGCAGCACCATGGCGAAATCGGCGCCGGGGATGACGGCATTGATGCCGAAGGCCAGCATCAGCGCGGCGAATTCAAGCCAGGGAAATTCCATGTTTTCACACCACCCACAGGGTCATTCCCGCACCTCGCGTCGCTTTGCGCGCCACGCCAAGGGGATCGGGAATCCCTGTTTAGCGAAGTTACGCCACGGGCGAAACCGGGCATTTGCAGGATCAGTCGCAGCCCACCAGCGTGAACACGTCGCCTTCATTGTTGTCCTGCACGAATTCGGTTCCGCGATACATCGAATACCAGAGGCTCACCGCCAGTTGCGGCAGGATGAGCTGGTCGGGCGCCTTGGCGCCGAGCGCATCGTCGAACCAGCCAACCTTGCCGTCATAATTGCCATAGGCGGCCGGATTGCCCTCGACGAAGGTGCAGCTCTCCGCGCTGTCTTCCGAACAAGGGCCGCTGATCGACCAGAGCGGCGAGCCAAAACCGTTGGGCCGGTGGACGGCGCCCTCCAGCGTCACGTTGGAGTTGGGCATCTCGATGATGAACGCCGTCGTCCGGTTGGGTGCGCTGAACTTGGGCACCGGCTTGAAGCTCAGATACCAGGCCGCCTCGTCATGTTCATAGCGGGCATTGCTGATCGTGCATTCAGCCGCCTGGGCGCCGCCGCCCAGCAGCATCATGGCCAGAAGTGTCAGTCGCAGCATCACGTGTCCCCCCGCCGGTTCCCAAGGCTACAATAGCCTCGACGAAAAGAGGACCAACCCACAGGCAGGGGTGTCTATTGCGCGGCGATATCCTGCGCCTTGGCCAGCGCATCGGGCAATTGCTTGTCGATATCGAGCGCGCCGCCATCGACCTGCTCGAGGAATGCCCGGCAGAACGCGTCCTTGTCCCCGGCCTGGTTATAGGCGCTCATGATCTGGCTGCCACCATAGGTCTCGGCCGCCTGCTGCTGCCCATCGGCACCGCCGCCCAGCCGGGCGATCACCCGGTCGGCCAGGTCGAGAAAGCCGATATTGCGCAGATACCAGTTGTCGTTGGCGGATTGATAAGCCGCGTCGAGCCCGGTGGTTTCGTAGCAATGGGTGGTCATCGCCGAAACGATGGCCTGCGAACCGTGGAACGCCATCAACTCACCGATCAGCTCGGCATCGCCAGCGTCCTGCGCGGCGGCGGGGGCAAGGGCGAGAAGCCAGATGACGGCCGGAAAAATCAGGGGTCGCAACAGGCCTTCTACTCCGAAACATCGCATGGCAGCCCACCGCATCTGGACCAATGACGTTAACAGACTATTAGCATTGCCGGCCGCGTGGCGTAACGAGCAGGTGATACGCCGCCTTGTGCCCGGTCTTCACACCCCTCTGCGGCACATTCTAGGGTCGAATGCCGCGTCCACCTGTAACGTCGATCACCGTGCCCGTGGTGTAACTCGCCTCGTCCGAGAGCAGCCACAGGATCGCCTGCGCCACTTCATCGGCGGTCCCCACCCGCGGCATCGGCAGGCTGGGCGCCAAGCGCGCCGCCCGGTCCGGATCGCCACCCGCAGCGTGCAGCTCGGTATCGATGATCCCCGGCCGCACGCCGTTGACCCTGATGCCTTCGCCGGCCACTTCGAGCGCCAGCCCCACGGTGAAAGTGTCCACCGCGCCCTTGGCCGCGGCATAATCGACATAGGTCCCGGGCGCCCCCAGCTTGGCCGCCGCCGAGGTGATGTTGACGATGGCGCCACCCTTGCCGCCATGCCGCGTCGACATCCGCCGCACGGCGCGTCCCGAGCAGAGGATGGTGCCCAGCGTATTGACGGCGAACATGCGGGTGAGCCTCGCCATGCCGAGTTCATCCACTCGCGTCACGCGATCGATGACGCCGGCATTGTTGACCAACCCGGTCAGCCGCCCCAGCCGATCCGCCGCGGCAAAGATGTGGTCGATATCGGCTTCCACCGAAACGTCGCCGCGCACCGCAGAAGCAGTGCCACCCTTTGCATGGATATCGGCGCACACGGCCTGCGCCGCATCCGCACTGGCCGCGTAGTTGACCACCACCCCATAGCCGCGCGCCGCGGCAAGCCTGGCCGTGGCCGCGCCGATGCCGCGCGACCCGCCCGTGACGATCAGCACGCCCTTGTCCATCGCCCTGCCCTCGAAAACAAAAAGGGCCGGAGCATTGCTCCGGCCCTTCTCAAACTAGAGCGTCGGACCCTAGAGGTCCAGAACCAGCCGTTCCGGCGCCTCGAGGCTTTCCTTGACGCGAACGAGGAAGGTCACGGCTTCCTTGCCGTCGACGATACGGTGATCGTAGCTCAGCGCCAGATACATCATCGGGCGGATCACCACCTGGCCGCCAACGGCGACCGGGCGTTCCTGGATCTTGTGCATGCCCAGAATACCGGACTGCGGCGCGTTGAGGATCGGCGTCGACATCAGCGAGCCATACACACCACCATTGGAGATGGTGAAGGTGCCGCCCTGCATATCGGCCATCGACAACTGACCGTCGCGCGCCTTCTTGCCCAGGGTGTTGATCGACTTCTCGATATCGGCAATCGACATCTGGTCGGCATTGCGGACAACCGGAACCACCAGGCCCTTGTCGGTGCCCACGGCCACGCCAATATGGGCGTACTGCTTGTAGACCAGGTCATCGCCGTCGATCTCGGCATTGACGGCCGGGATTTCCTTGAGCGCGTGGACCACGGCCTTGGTGAAGAAGCCCATGAAGCCAAGCTTCACGCCATGCTTCTTCTCGAACAGCTCCTTGTACTGGTTGCGCAGGTTCATCACCGGCGCCATGTCGACCTCGTTGAAGGTGGTCAGCATGGCAGCAGTGTTCTGCGCATCCTTGAGGCGGCGGGCGATGGTCTGGCGCAGGCGGGTCATCTTGACCCGCTCTTCGCGGCCGGCATCGTCGGCCGAAACCGGAGCGCGCGGCGCTGCCGGAGCCTTCGGTGCTTCAGCCGGCTTGGCGGCGGGGGCAGCGGCCGGGGCTGCCTGAGCCACGGCGGGGGCTTCGGCAACGGCCGGAGCGGCCGGCTTGGCCAGCGTGGCGAGCACGTCTTCCTTGAGCACCTGGCCGCGCTTGCCCGAACCGTCAATGGCGGAGCCGCTGAGGCCGTTCTCGTTGATCAGCTTCTGCGCGGACGGGGCGGGAGCCATCGTCGTGCCGGCCGGCTTGATCGGCTCGGGGCCGGCGGCATTGCCAGCAGGCACTTCGGTCTTGGCCGGAGCAGGCGCGGCAGCGGGAGCCGCCGTGGCAGCGCCAGCACCGGCGCCGCCGATCGCGCCCAGCAGAGCGCCCACATCGACGGTGGCGCCAGCTTCGGCAGCGATGGCCTCGAGCACACCAGCGGCAGGCGCCGGCACTTCGATGGTCACCTTGTCGGTTTCGAGCTCGACGATGGGCTCATCGGCGTTGACGGTGTCACCCACCTTCTTGAACCACTGGCCGATAGTGGCCTCGGTGACGCTTTCGCCCAGCGTCGGCACGCGGATTTCAGTCGACATATTTTCTATCCCTATTTTCTTGTGGGAGCGAAGCTAGCGAGGTCAGGCCCTGCCGAAAATGAAGGTCTTCGAGAACCGGAGCGGAATGTACATTTTGTACATGAGCACCGGAAGCGCAGAAGACCTTTATTTGCAGGCGGGCGTCACCTCGATAGCGAGCTCCTAGTTGCCGAGGGCTTCGTCGAGGAAAGCCTGCAGTTGGGCAAGATGGGTCCGCATCAGACCCGTGGCAGTGGAAGCGGAGGCCGGGCGGCCCGTATAGCGCACGCGCTGTCCGGTCCGGCCCATCTGGTCGAATACCCATTCAACATAAGGCTGAATGAAGGCCCAGGCACCCATATTCTTGGGCTCTTCCTGGCACCAGATGATCTCGGCATTCTTGAAGCGGCTCAATTCGTCCAGCAGCGCCTTGGCCGGGAACGGATAGAGCTGCTCGATGCGCAACAGGTACACATCGTTGATGCCGCGCTTCTCGCGATCTTCGAGCAGATCGTAATAGACCTTGCCCGTGCACAGCACGACGCGACGGATCTTGTCGTCGGCCGCCAGCTTGATCGTAGTCTTGGGTGCGCCCGGAGCCTCGGCATCGTCCCAGAGGAGACGATGGAAGCACGAATCCGGCCCCATTTCGGCCAGGCCCGAGACGGCGCGCTTGTGGCGCAGCAGGCTCTTGGGCGTCATCAGGATCAGCGGCTTGCGGAAGTCGCGGGTCACCTGGCGGCGTAGGGCATGGAAGTAGTTGGCCGGCGTCGTGCAGTTGGCGACCTGCATGTTGTCTTCGGCGCAAAGCTGGAGGAACCGCTCGGGACGCGCGGAGGAGTGCTCCGGGCCCTGCCCTTCATAGCCATGCGGCAACAGCATCACGAGGCCCGACATGCGGAACCACTTGCGCTCGCCCGAGGAGATGAACTGGTCGATCACCACCTGCGCGCCGTTGACGAAGTCGCCGAACTGAGCTTCCCAGATGGTCAGGGCCTTGGGTTCCGCAAGCGAATACCCGTATTCGAAGCCAAGCACGGCTTCTTCCGAGAGCATCGAGTTGATGACCTCGTAGCGGCTCTGATCCTGGTCGAGATTGTTGAGCGGCGTATAGCTCTTGTTGTCGACAAGCTGGTCATTGAGCACCGAATGGCGCTGGCTGAACGTGCCTCGCTCGACGTCCTGACCCGACAGGCGCACCGGATGACCGTCGGTCACCAGCGTGCCAAAGGCCAGTGCCTCGGCGGTCGCCCAATCGATGCCCTCGCCGGACTCGATCGCGGCCAGGCGGTTGTCCATGAAGCGCTTGACCGTCTTGTGGACGTTGAAGTCTTCGGGGATGCGCGTCAGCGCCGTGCCGATCTTGGCCAGGCGATCGATCTCGACGCCGGTTTCACCGCGGCGCGGGCCTTCCTGTTCGGCCGGCTTGAAGTCCTTCCAGGCGCCGTCGAGCCAATCGGCCTTGTTCGGGCGATAGTCCTGGCCGGCCTCGAACTCGCCTTCGAGCCGGGCGCGCCAATCGGCCTTCATCTTGTCGACCTCGTCGGCCGTCAGATGACCCTCGGCCACCAGCTTGGTCGAATAGAGCTCCAGCGTCGACTTGTGCGCGCGGATCTTGGAATACATCAGCGGCTGGGTGAAGCTTGGTTCGTCGCCCTCGTTATGGCCGAAGCGGCGATAGCAGAACATGTCGATGACGACAGGCTTGCCGAACTTCTGGCGATACTCGACCGCCACCTTGGCCGCAAACACCACGGCTTCCGGATCGTCCCCGTTCACATGGAACACCGGCGCCTCGATCATCTTGGCGACGTCGGTCGGGTACGGAGACGAGCGCGAATACATCGGGCTCGTGGTGAAGCCGATCTGGTTGTTGATGACGAAGTGGATCGAACCACCCGTCCGGTGCCCCTTGAGGCCCGAAAGGCCCAGGCACTCGGCGATCACGCCCTGCCCGGCAAAGGCCGCATCGCCGTGGATCAGCAGCGGCAGCACCATGGAACGATCGGGCTTGCCGTCGACCGCGATGTTGATCAGCTTGCCGTCGGGCGAAATATGCTGGTCCTGCTTGGCGCGGGCCTTGCCCAGCACCACCGGATCGACGATTTCGAGGTGCGACGGGTTCGCCGTCAGCGACAGGTGAACCTTGTTGCCATCGAAATCACGGTCGCTCGAAGCACCCAGATGGTACTTCACGTCGCCCGAACCCTCGACATCGTCGGGGTAGAAGGCGCCGCCCTTGAATTCGTGGAACAGCGCGCGATGCGGCTTCTGCATCACCTGCGTGAGCACGTTCAGGCGACCACGGTGGGCCATGCCCAGCACGATGTCCTTGATGCCAAGGGCACCGCCGCGCTTGATGATCTGCTCGAGCGCCGGAATGGTGGACTCACCGCCATCCAGGCCAAAGCGCTTGGTGCCGGTATACTTGACGTCGATGAACTTCTCGAAGCCCTCGGCCTCGATAAGCTTGCTGAGGATCGCCTTCTTGCCCTCGGCAGTGAAGGTGATTTCCTTGTCCGGACCTTCGATGCGTTCCTGGATCCACTGCTTGGCTTCGGGATCGGAGATATGCATGAACTCGATGCCCAGCGTACCGCAATAGGTGCGCTGCAGGATCGCCAGCATCTCTGGAATCGTCGCGTATTCGAGACCCAGATAGTTGTCGATGAAGATCTTGCGGCTGAAATCGGCTTCGGTGAAGCCATAGCTCTTGGGATCGAGCTCGGGCGCCGGTTCGTCCGCCTTCATCTTCAGCGGATCGAGATCGGCATGCAGGTGCCCGCGCATGCGATAGGCACGGATCATCATGATGGCGCGGATGGAGTCGCGCGTCGCCTGCAGCACGTCGGCGACGCTCGACTTGGCAACGCCAAGGGCCTCCGCCTTCTTGGCTACGGCCTTTTCGGTCTTGATGGCGATATCACCCCAGTTGCCGTCCAGGGCACTGACCAGTTCGCCATTGGCGCTCTGCGGCCAGTCCTTGCGGCCCCAGCTCGGGCCCTCGGCATTCTGCTGGGCGACACCCTCGCCGTCGTCTAGCTTGGAAAAGAAGATCTTCCAGGTGTCATCGACACTCTGCGGATCGGTCTTGTAGCGGGAATAGAGCTGTTCGATGTAGTCGGCGTTCCCACCATAGAGGAACGAAGTCAGCAAGAACGTGTCGTTCTTTTCCTGTCGTGTCATCGCTTTTTCATGCGAGGCCCACGCCCCGCCATCCTTCTCAACGAACCGGCCGGTGGGCCGATTTCATGCGGTCCCTGATTTTGTGCGGATACTGACCGCTTATCCTTAGTATCCTGTTAAGTGATACGGCCCCTGAGCAGGGCCGCGGCTCATTTTGTCATACTATTCGCTGCAGACGGCAAAACGGTTAGCACCGTTCTGTGTCCGAAGCGCGACCGACATTGGTCGCATTGTGCCCGCCAGAGCAGGCGGCGCCTCCCCATCGTCGGAGAGGTCTGCCGGGATATCGGGAGCCACAAACGCGGCCTCCCGACCCAACCTTGATCCCTTCCCCGCGACGGGGATGGGGTCGTCTCTCAGCCCTTCAGCACTTCGGCCAGGGTCCGGCCGATACGGGCCGGCGACGAGGAAACGCGGATGCCCGCCGCTTCCATTGCCGCGATCTTTTCTTCCGCGCCGCCCTTGCCGCCCGAAATCACGGCGCCGGCATGGCCCATGGTGCGACCGGCCGGAGCCGTACGACCGGCGATGAAACCAGCCATCGGCTTCTTGCGGCCGCGCTTGGCTTCGTCGATCAGGAACTGCGCTGCGTCTTCCTCGGCCGAACCGCCGATTTCGCCGATCATGATGATCGACTTGGTGGCTTCGTCGGCGAGGAACATTTCGAGCATGTCGATGAACTCGGTGCCCTTGACCGGGTCGCCGCCGATACCGACTGCGGTGGTCTGGCCGAGGCCTTCATTGGTGGTCTGGAACACTGCTTCATAGGTAAGCGTGCCGCTTCGAGAAACAATGCCCACCGAGCCCTTCGAGAAGATCGAACCCGGCATGATGCCGATCTTGCATTCTTCCGGCGTCAGCACGCCCGGGCAGTTCGGCCCGATCAGCCGCGACTTGGACTTGTCGAGCTTGGCCTTGACGCGGACCATGTCCAGCACAGGCACGCCTTCGGTAATGCATACGATGAGCGGGATTTCCGCGTCGATCGCTTCTTCGATGGCAGCAGCGGCGCCCGGAGGCGGCACATAGATCACCGAGGCATTGGCGCCGGTGCGTTCCTTGCCTTCGGCCACCGAGGTGAAGATCGGCAATTCGGTGCCGTCGACGCCCGACGACCAGGTCTCGCCACCCTTCTTGGGGTGGGTGCCGCCCACCATCTTGGTGCCGTAATAGGCCAGCGCCTGCTCGGTATGGAACGTGCCGGTCTTGCCGGTCAGGCCCTGTACGAGAACCCTTGTGTCTTTGTTGACGAGGATGGACATGGCTCTTCCTATTGAAGTCGATTGAGTTGGGTAACGGTCAAGGCGCTCTGCGCATTGCCGGTGTTGAGAGTGGTGGATGGTTCCACCATGAGCACGATGGGCTCCGGAGTGATCGAGCGCGGACGATGTTCGACGCCGCGCGGCACGACGAGGAAATCGCCCTCGCCCAGTTCGACGCTGCCGTCGCGGAAATCGATGGCGATGCGACCCTTGAGTACGAGGAAGCCCTCGTCCTCGGCCTCATGTGCGTGCCAGTCGAAGACCTCGCCGAACTTGGCGATCTTGACCTGGCTGTCGTTGATGTCGCCGGCAATGTGCGGCTGCCAGACGCCGTTGATCTGGCTTTCGGCAGCGCTGACGAGGTTGATCTTGTGCGGAACGGTCATGCTACTGATCCGCCTCGGCCTTGGGGGTCGTCACGGAGAGCTGGATCACGAAGGTGTTCGGCGTGACATGGGTCAGCAGCGTCCGGTTCGGGTCTTCCGTGCCGGCAAGGCTCGCAAAGCTGCCATCGCCATTCACGATCGACTGGCCTTCGTAGCGATCGAGATTCTGGATCGCCTGGATTTCATTGTCGGCATTGCCGGTCACTTCGAGAACATCCACCCGGCAATAGCCGAACGTGCCCTGCGGATAGCTTTCGACCAGCGCGAACATGGTGGCGTAGCCGATGCCAGCCAGTTCCTTGCTGCCCGAATAGGACTTCACAAAGGGGCTTTCGGAACTGTCCTCATAAGCGTCCCAGCCCTTTTCGATCGCCCCTTCCACCGCCAGCACGTCGCCGGTAGCGAAGCCCTCGCACATTTCGAGCGCCTGCACGCCCTGCGGCACGGTCGGCGCCTTGGTCTTGCCCTGCGCAACGACGGGCGTCGCGCAAAGGGCAAGTGCAGCGATAAGGGCGAGACCGGCGCGCATGGCGCTAGCCCTGCACCGCCTTGACGATCTTCTGGGCGGCGTCGTCGAGGTCGTCCGCCGAGATGACGTTGAGGCCGGACTGGTCGAGGATGGCCTTGCCTTCCTTGACATTGGTGCCTTCGAGGCGAACCACCAGCGGCACTTCGAGGCCGACTTCCTTGACCGCGGCGATCACGCCCTCGGCGATGACGTCGCAGCGCATGATGCCGCCGAAGATGTTGACCAGGATCCCCTTCACTGCCGGATCGGCCGTGATGATCTTGAACGCTGCCGTCACCTTCTCCTTGGAGGCACCGCCACCAACGTCGAGGAAGTTCGCCGGCTCGGCGCCGTAGAGCTTGATGATGTCCATGGTCGACATGGCCAGGCCCGCGCCGTTGACCATGCAGCCGATGTTGCCGTCGAGCGCCACATAGGCGAGGTCGAACTTGGACGCTTCGATTTCCTTGGCGTCTTCTTCGCTGAGGTCGCGCAGCGGCTTCAGCTCTTCGTGGCGGAACGAAGCGTTATTGTCGAAGCTGACCTTGGCGTCGAGCACGCGCAGGTGCCCGTCGGTCATCACGATCAGCGGGTTCACTTCCAACAGGCTCATGTCGGTTTCGGTGAACGCCTTGTAGAGGATCGGGAACAGCTTGGCCGCGTCGGCCTTGGCGTCGCCATCGAGCTTGAGGGCCGTCACGATCTCGTCGATGTTCGCGGCGGTAACGCCGGTCGTCGGGTCGATGTCGACAGCGATGATCTTCTCGGGCGTGTCATGCGCCACGGCCTCGATGTCCATGCCGCCTTCGGTCGAGATCACGAACGAGACGCGGCCCGTCGAGCGATCGACCAGCAGCGAGGTATAGAGTTCGCGGGCGATGTCGGCGCCGTCTTCGATATAGAGGCGGTTGACCTGCTTGCCGGCATCGCCGGTCTGCTTGGTCACCAGCGTATTGCCGAGCATTTCCTTGGCGTTGGTCACCACATCGGCAATGGTCTTGGCGAGGCGCACGCCGCCCTTGGCGTCGGGGCCGAGTTCCTTGAACTTGCCCTTGCCACGCCCACCGGCATGGATCTGGCTCTTGACCACATAGAGCGGACCCGGCAGCGACTTGGCCGCGGCTTCGGCTTCGTCGGCCGAGAAGATCGCCACGCCCGCCGCAACCGGCGCGCCATACGACTTCAGCAGCTCTTTGGCCTGATGTTCATGGATGTTCATTGTCTTGACCCTTGGTGAGGCACCTGGTGGTGCTCTGGGAGCCATCCGCCGCGGCGGATGGCGTGGATTTCGAGAACCGGAGCGGAGCGTATCTTTGGATACGTGAGCACCGGAAGCGCAGAAGGCCCCGCCAGGCGACCGGCGGGGGCTTTCAGAGCACCATCAGGCGAGCTTCGGCGCGATCTTCTTGCAGGCCTCGATCAGCCCTTCGACGGCGCCGACCGACTTGTCGAAGGCCTTCTGCTCAGCCGAGTTCAGCGAGATTTCGACGACCTTCTCGGCGCCACCGGCGCCGATGACCACGGGCACGCCGACATAGGTGCCTTTGACGCCATACTGGCCATCGAGATAGGCGGCCGATGGCAGCACGCGCTTCTTGTCCTTGAGGTAGCTCTCGGCCATGGCGATGGCGGAAGCCGCCGGGGCGTAGAAAGCCGAACCGGTCTTGAGCAGGCCGACGATCTCGGCGCCGCCGTCACGGGTGCGCTGCACGATGGCGTCGAGCTTTTCCTTGCTCATCCAGCCCATCTTGACGACGTCCGTCAGCGGAATGCCGGCAACCGTCGAGTAGCGGGTCAGCGGCACCATGGTGTCGCCATGGCCGCCCAGCACGAAGGCCGTCACGTCTTCGGTCGAAACGCCAAGCTCTTCGGCGATGAAGTGGATGAAGCGCGAGCTGTCGAGCACGCCGGCCATGCCGATCACCTTGTTGGTGGGCAGGCCCGA